>NZ_CP110128.1:112500-752500 GCF_028471945.1 Pseudomonas sp. WJP1 | reverse complement strand
AGCGCGAAGGCGATGCATTCGGGCAACAGGGCGAAGGACGTCGTGAGGCCAGCGAGGGCATCGGCGCGTAGATGTTTTGGTTTCATGGGGGACCGCATGCAGGGAGTCGCAGAAGGAGTGTGCGGATGTTACGGAATCGGGGGCGGCCCGGCCAGTTGTAGAGACTTTGAAAACGCCATCGCGAGCAGGCTCACTCCTACAGTGGACCGCGTTGTCCAGACGGACGCGGTCGAATGTGGGAGTGAGCCTGCTCGCGATTGCAACAACTCGGTTTAGAGCGAACTCACACCATCTCGTTACGAATCCACTCCAGCACCGACGTACGCTTCGGCACCCAGCCCAGCAATTCCCGCGCATGCTTACCGCGAACCCGGCTGTTGGAGCCCAGGCCATAGTTGGCCATTTCATAACCCCACTCGGCTTCGGCATCCTTCAACGGCCAGTCTTGCGGCTCGCCCAGATTCAGCGCCTCGGCGATTGCCGTGGTCATGTCGATGAAAGACGCTTCACCGCTTTCGACGAAGTAGAACGTACCTGGGACATTTTTGGTCAGCGCCAGCAGGTACAGCGACACCACGTCTTCGATGTGCACGTTCGACCAGATGTTCTGCCCGGTCCCGACATGGCGGACCACGCCGCTTTTGTGCGCTTGTTTGAGCAAGCGCGGCAACTGCACGCTGTCGCGCTTCACGCCCAGGCTGTGGCCGTAGATCAGCGTGTTGCAGATGACGGCCGAGTTCACGCCATCCTTGGCCGCGGCGAGGATCAGGTTGTCGATGGCCACGCGTGCGGCCTTGTCCACGGTGGGTTCCGGCAAGTTGTCCTCAACGTAGATGACGTCGCTGGACTGACCGCCCGAGGCATCGCCGACGATGCTCGAACCGCTGGTGTGCAGGAATACTTTGTTGGAGCCGCGCAGGGCATCGAGCAAGGCTTCGACAGCGCCACGATGGTCGCTGCTGGCGGCGTTGATCACGGCGTCGGCGGCCCGGGCCTGTTCGGCCAATAGCGCGCTGTCATCCAGTGTGCCGGTGATTGGCGTGATGCCTAGCGCCTTGAGCTCATCCGCCTGTTCGGCGTTGCGCACCAGACCGGTCACTTTGTGGCCGGCCTTGACCAGGCCGGTGGCGATGGAGCCGCCGATGAAACCGGCAGCACCGGTAACGAATACGTTCATGGAGAAACTCCCTGCGTTGATAAGTGATGCAACGAGTATCAAGCAGCGATCCCTGACGAAAAATCCCTGCTGACCCAATTCACTCTTGCGCAGGAATCACGAATCAGCCGCTGAAATCCGTGGAAGCGTAAACCGCCAACTTGCCCTGGATGAAGTCGAGGAAGCACTGGATGCGCAAGGCCAGTTGCGAGTTGCGGTAGTACACCGCGTTGATCGGCTGGCGATAGCCGCTGTTGAACTCGCCCAGCAACACCTTCAACCGTCCAGCACGAATGTCTTCGATGGTCATGTAATGCGACAGGCTGGCGATGCCCTGGCCTTCCAGCGCCAGATGACGGATGGTTTCACCGCTGGACGCGCTCAGTGACGCCTGAATCGGCCAGCGATCGCCATGCACGTAGCGCAGCGGCCATTGGTTGAGGCCTTCGTTCTGGGTGAATCCCAGCAGGGTGTGCTCGGCCAGGTCCGCCACGGCGGTCGGTGTGCCGTGTTTTTCCAGGTACGCGGGGCTTGCGACGATGTGCAGCGGGCTGCAACCCAGGGAGCGGGCGTGCAGGGTCGAGTCGGCGAGTGTGCCGATGCGGATGGCAATGTCGGTGCTTTGCTCAAGCAGGTCGATGATCAGGTCGTTGCTGTTGAGTTCGAGCTGGATATCCGGATACAGCCTTCGGAACTCATCGATGTAGGGCACGATGGCGTGCAGCATGAACGGTGACGCGGCGTTGATGCGCAAACGCCCGGACGGCGTTTGCTGGCGCGAGGACAAGCGCTCTTCGAGTTGATCCATCTGATCGAGAATCAGCTTGGCCTGCTCGAAGAAATACTTGCCCTCCTCGGTCAGGTCCATGCGCCGAGTAGTGCGGTTGATCAACGTGGTATCGAGCTTGGCCTCCAGCCGCGACAGCGTGCGGCTGACCGCCGACGGCGTCTGACCGACCTGCTCGGCGGCCGCGGAAATCGACCCGCATTCGATCACGCAGACGAAAATCTGCAATTCATCGGATCTGGCTTTCACGTGTGTTCCTTATCGATAGCCCCGCTCATTTTTAAAGCTGAGCCGTTTTTTCGTAGGAGCACGGCTTGCCGGCGATAGCGCCCTCAAGGCCGCATCGCCGGCAAGCCGGCTCCTACAGGTTCTGGTTCCAGCTATCGATAGTAGCGGAGCCTCAAGCCTTCAGGCCAAACACTTCATTCAGATGCTGCTCATAACGCACCACATCGGCCTCGATGTTCGGGCGCTTCATCACGTCCACGCAGAGGAAGGTTGGCAAGGCGGTCATGCCGAGGAACTCGTTGGCCTTGTGGAACGGGAAGTACACCGCGTCCACGCCTTTGGCCTCGAAGAAGTCGGTTGGGTCGTCGAAGGCTTGCTGCGGCGCGTTCCAGGTCAGCGACAGCATGTATTGCTTGCCTTGGATCAGGCCGCCACTGCCGTACTTCTGCGAGGCGTCGGAACGGGTGCGGCCGTCGCTGGCGTAGAGGCTGCCGTGACCTTCGGTGAAGACTTCGTCGATGTACTTCTTGACGGTCCATGGCGCGCCCATCCACCAGCCGGGCATCTGATAGATGATCACGTCGGCCCAGAGGAATTTGGCGACTTCTTCGGCGACGTCGTAACCCTCGTCGATGAAGGTGGCTTTGACATCCACACCGCCGCGATCCAGCACGCTCAGCGCGGCTTCATGCAAGGTGGTGTTGTAGCGGCCATCGGAGTGGGCGAATTTTTTACCGCCATTGAGTAACAGGACTTTTTTCATGGGAGATCTCGGGAAGGGTCAGGAATCGGATGGCGGCAGAGTAACGATCTGCCTCGCGCGGAATAAGCGCCGATTTCGCAAAATTCATTTGACCCACACGCACGAATCAATAGGCAATTGTTGCCTTAGACTGGCGCCGATTCTGACTTGAGGAGTGTTTTCCAATGAGTGAAATGCAAGGCTTCATCCTGCACGCCAAGACCCGCCCGGAAAAATCCGACGCCTTCGAAGCGTTTTTCAGCGGTTATGTAGAAGCGAGTCGTGCCGAACCCGGCTGCATCGAGTACCACATGCTGCGCGACAAGCAAGACCCGACCCTGTTTATCTTCTACGAGATCTGGCAGTCCCAGGCCCACCTCGACGTGCACTCGAACCTGCCGCACATGAAGCAGTTCCTCGATCAACGCGACGAGTACCTGGAACGGGATTTCGAGATCCGCGCCATCGAAATGATCAGCCCGTCGTCCGCTAGCCGCTGATCAACAAATGGCCGCCGAGCAACCCGAGGCCAATGAAAAATACGCGCTTGAACAACAGGGCGCTGATCCGCTGGCGCAGCCACTGCCCCAGCCACATGCCGAGCACCGCCGGGATCAGCGCCAACAGCGATGCACTCAACTCGCCACCGCCGAGGGCGCCGCGCCATAGCAGTCCACTCGCGAGGGCGAGGGTCGACACGGTGAACGACAGGCCCAACGCCTGCACCAGTTCGTCCCTGCTCAAGCCCAGGGCCTGTATGTAGGGCACTGCCGGAATCACGAACACGCCCGTGGCCGACGTGATCACACCTGTCAGCACGCCGCACAACGGACCTAGCCAGCGCTCATGACCCGCGCCTACACGCAAGGTCGGCAGGAACAAGCCACTCAGCGCATAGAGCAACAACGCCGCGCCCAATCCGCGCACCACCCAATGCCCACCGACCATGCCGATCCACAGCGTACCCGCGCCGGTGCCGATGAAAATCGCCAGCAGCATCGGCCACAGCCGTTTGATCAACCCGCGCAGATGCCCGCCGAAAGCCAATTGCCAGACGTTGGTCAGGGTCGCGGGAATGATCAACAGCGCGGCAGCCTGTGATGGGGCCATAGCCAGACCGAGCAGCCCCATGGCGATGGTCGGCAGGCCGAGACCGATGACGCCCTTGATCATGCCGGCCAGCAGGAAGGTGGCAATGACCAGCAATGACAGGGTCAAGCCGAGATTCTGGTAGAACGATGCGAGTGTATTCATGGGGCTATGGTGAGGCTGGGTGGGCCGGATGGAAATCTGCCATATACTGAGGGTGCCTCTTGATTAGCAAGAGGCTGACGTAATCGCCGTGGCTGCTGACGCCTTCGCGGGCAAGCCCGCTCCCACAGTGGATTGCATTTCGCCAATGGGAACTCGGTCACCTGTGGGGGCGGGCTTGCCCGCGAAGAGGCCCGCCCAAGCGACACACCTCCTGAGGCCGTAACGATGCACTTCGACCTGACCGACCTGCGGCTCTACCTGAACATTCTCGACACCGGCAACATCACCGCCGGTGCCGCGCGCAGCCATCTGTCCCTGGCCGCCGCGAGCGCACGAATTCGCGCGATGGAATCTTCGCTCGGCACCGATTTTCTGGAGCGCGGCCGGCGCGGCGTCACCCCCACGCCTGCCGGTAAAGCCCTCGCGCAACACGCCAGGGTCCTGCTGCAACAGGCCGAACGCATGCAGCAGGACCTGGCCGAATATGCCAAGGGCGTCAAAGGCCAGGTGCGGTTGTTGTGCAACACCACGGCGATCACTGAATACCTGCCGGAGTTGCTCGCCGACTTCCTGCGCGAGCACCCCAACCTCGACATCGACCTGCAGGAACGACCCAGCGCACGCATCACCCACGCCTTGCGCCAGGGTGCCGCCGACCTGGGCATCGTCTCCGACGCGGTAGACACCCACGCCCTCGAAACCCTGCCCTTTCGCGACGACCCGCTGGTGCTGATCATGCCGCCCGGGCATCCGCTGGCCGACGGCGAACCACCCGGTTTCAGCGATACCTTGCAGCACGACTATGTGGGCCTGGCCGCCAATAGCGCACTCGCGGTGTACCTCGAAGAGCAGGCGCTACACGCGGGTATGCGCATGCAGATCCGCATCCGCGCCGAAGGCTTCGACGGGATGATTCGCATGGTGGCTCGCGGCGCCGGGCTGGCGATCGTGCCGCTGGCGGCGATCCAGCGCCGGGCACTGGATCAACCGCTCAAAAGCTTCGCCTTGAAGGAAGACTGGGCTCAGCGAAAACTGCTGCTGTGCGCGCGCTCATTCACTGGCCTGCCCGGTTATGCCAGGGCGTTGCTCGAGGCGTTGCGCCCGGCAAACCGTACAGGCAGTCCTTGAAAACCAGCGCTCAACCCAATGTGTACCCGTATTACCAAAAGTTCACTGAGAGTAATATCTGATCCTTCAAATCATGCCTGAACAACAATGACTAGAAGGGAACGCGATGGCGGATGAAATCTTGCAACAGGGCACACTCAAGCGGGGGTTGAAAAATCGTCATATTCAACTGATCGCATTGGGTGGCGCCATTGGCA
The DNA here is from genome assembly GCF_028471945.1 of Pseudomonas sp. WJP1. Classification (NCBI taxonomy): domain Bacteria; kingdom Pseudomonadati; phylum Pseudomonadota; class Gammaproteobacteria; order Pseudomonadales; family Pseudomonadaceae; genus Pseudomonas; species Pseudomonas sp. WJP1. The sequence goes on along the minus strand of NZ_CP110128.1, from coordinate 747,008 downwards.
CCGGGCTGTTCCTGGGCTCTGCCGGGGTGCTCAAATCCGCCGGGCCGTCGATGATCCTCGGCTATGCGATTGCCGGGTTTATCGCCTTCCTGATCATGCGCCAGCTGGGCGAGATGATCGTCGAAGAACCGGTGGCCGGCTCCTTCAGTCATTTTGCCCACAACTACTGGGGTAGCTTTGCTGGCTTCCTGTCCGGCTGGAACTACTGGGTGCTCTATGTGCTGGTGGGCATGGCCGAGTTGACGGCCGTCGGCAAATACATCCAGTTCTGGTGGCCCGAGGTGCCGACCTGGGTCAGTGCGGCGGTGTTCTTTGTACTGGTCAACCTGATCAACACGCTGAACGTGAAGATCTTCGGCGAGATGGAGTTCTGGTTCGCGATCATCAAGGTCGTGGCCATCATCGGCATGATTGCCCTGGGCTGCTATATGCTGTTCAGCGGCACCGGCGGCCCGCAAGCGGCGGTGAGCAACCTGTGGAGCCACGGCGGTTTCTTCCCCAACGGCTACAGCGGTTTGCTGATGGCGATGGCATTCATCATGTTTTCCTTCGGCGGCCTGGAGCTGGTCGGCATCACCGCCGCTGAAGCCAGCGAACCGAGAAAGGTCATCCCCAAGGCGATCAATCAGGTGGTGTACCGCGTGTTGATCTTCTACGTTGGCGCCCTCACCGTGCTGCTATCGTTGTATCCGTGGGATCAACTGCTGCAAACACTGGGCGCATCGGGCGATGCCTACAGCGGCAGTCCGTTTGTGCAGATCTTCGCGTTGATCGGCAGCGACACTGCCGCGCAGATTCTCAATTTCGTGGTGCTCACCGCCGCGCTGTCGGTCTACAACAGCGGCGTGTACTGCAACAGCCGCATGCTCTACGGCCTGGCCGAGCAGGGCGACGCACCGAAGGCGCTGATGAAGCTGAACAAACAGGGCGTGCCGTTGCGGGCGCTGGGCGTATCGGCACTGATCACCATGTTGTCGGTGCTGGTCAACTATGTCGCCCCGCATGAAGCGCTTGAGCTGTTGTTCGCCCTGGTGGTCGCTTCGCTGATGATCAACTGGGCGCTGATCAGCCTGACGCACCTGAAGTTTCGCAAGGCCATGGGCCAACGCGGCATCGTGCCGAGCTTCAAGTCGTTCTGGTTTCCCTTCAGCAACTACCTGTGCCTGGCGTTCATGGCCGTGATCATCTACGTGATGTGGATGATTCCGGGGATTCGCGCCTCGGTCTTCGCCATCCCGGTCTGGGTGCTGATCATCTACCTGTTCTATCGGGTGCGTATGGCCAGGCATCGGAACTTGCCAGTGGCCCAATAACCGCCAAATAACGCCCCTGTACGATGAGTACCGGGGCGTTTTTTATTGGGTGGGCCAGATGCCCGAGCGTTTCTGGACACCTCGATGTCGAGCACAGACAACTGACACCCCGGCAGGCCCTATAGGGTTCGACTTCAGCTCTCCCCCAACGCCGGAGTCATCATGACCGCACCGATTACCGTTCTTCGCGACACCCATCCGCTGCCCGTACTCGACGCCTGCAAATGGGAAAAACTCGAAGGCGACCCGCACACCGTCAACCTCAACGCCTACACCAGCGAAGATGGCAGCAAGATCATGGGCACCTGGATCTGCACGCCGGGCAAGTGGTACGTGGAATACGTGAAGTGGGAATACTGCGACTTCCGCGAGGGCTACTGCATCATCACCCCGGAAGGAAAAGAGCCGATCCACCTGCGTGCCGGTGACATTTTCGTCATTGAGCCGGGGATGAAAGGCACCTGGGAAGTGGTGGAAACCGTGCGCAAGTATTTCGTGTTTGCCTGATGCAAAAAAAACGGGAAATCACCCGACGTGATTTCCCGGTCAATGTATCGAATCGTTTTATTGCGGCTTGCGATAGCTGTTGATGATCGCCGAGAAGTCACTGCCGCCTTCCCCACGCAGGCTCATCGCCTGATACAACTGTTGCGCCACCGCGCCAAGCACCACCGGCTGGTGCGCCTGACGGGCCGCTTCCGTGGCCAGCCCCAGATCCTTGAGCATCAGCTCGGCGCCGAAGCCACCGGTATAGCCACGCGAGGCTGGTGCCGTTTCGACGATGCCCGGCCACGGGTTGTACATCTCCGAACTCCAGCAACGTCCGGTGGAGCTGTTGATGATGCCCGCCAGCACCTTGGTGTCGATACCCAAGGCATCGCCCAGGGCCATGGCTTCGCTGACGCCGACCATGGAGATCCCCAGCAGCAGGTTGTTGCAAATCTTGGCGATCTGTCCCGTGCCGACTTCGCCGCAATGGACGATGTTGCGGCCCATTTGCGCCAATACCGGTTGCAAGGTCGCGAACAGTTCCGGGGTCGCACCCACCATGAACGTCAAGGTCCCCGCCGCGGCGCCACCGGTGCCACCGGAGACTGGCGCATCGGCCATGGCCACGCCCTGTTTGGCAGCGGCGGCCGCCACGTCACGGGCGGTCTGCGGATCGATGGTGCTGCAATCCACGGCTGGCACACCCTTGCCGATTCCGGCGAGCACACCGTCTTCACCCAGCCAGACGCTACGTACATGCACGGCAGCGGGCAGCATGGTGATGACCATTTCCGCACCTTGCGCCGCCTCACGGGCCGAAGCGCTGATGCTGCCGCCCAGTTGCTCAAGCTCCGCCAGCACGGTCTTGTTCAGGTCGACCAGGCGCAGCGAATGGCCGGCCTTGATCAGGTTGCGCGCCATTGGCGCGCCCATGTTGCCGAGACCGATAAAAGCGATGTTCATGTCCGGCTCCTTATTAACGCAGGTTGATCGTGGTGTTCACACCGTCGTTGACGCTGTCGTCATCGAACCAGCGGCTGGTGACGGTCTTGGTCTGAGTGTAGAACTGCACCACTTGCTTGCCATATGGGCCGAGGTCGCCGAGCTTGGAGCCACGGGAACCGGTGAAGCTGAAGAACGGGACCGGCACCGGAATCGGGATGTTGATGCCGACCTGGCCGACGTCGATTTCGTTCTGGAACTTGCGCGCCGCCGCACCGGATTGGGTGAACAGGCCAGTGCCGTTACCGAACGGGTTGGCGTTGACCAGGGCAATGGCCTCGTCGAGCGTATTCACTTCCAGCACGACCAGCACCGGACCGAAGATTTCCTGGGTGTAGATCTGCATGTCAGTGGTCACACCGGAGAACAGGGTCGGGCCGACGAAGTTGCCCTTCTCGTAACCGGGAACGGTGATTTCGCGACCATCGAGCTCGAGTTTCGCGCCTTCCTTGATGCCGCTTTCGATCAGGTCGAGAATTCGCGCCTTGGCCTTTTTCGAGATGACCGGACCCACATCGGTGCCCGGCTCGCTGCCAGCATTCACCTTGAGTTTCTGCGCCAGCGCTTTCAAGTCTGGCAGCCATTGCTTGGCCGCGCCGACCAGCACCACCACAGACGTGGCCATGCAGCGTTGACCGGCCGCGCCAAAACCGGCGCCTACCAGCGCATTCAGCGCCTGTTCGCGATTGGCATCGGGAAGCACCACGGCGTGGTTCTTCGCGCCCATCATCGATTGCACGCGTTTGCCGTGCTTGCCGGCCAGGTCATAGACGTGGGTTCCGACCGCGGTCGAGCCGACGAAGGAAACCGCCTTGATATCCTTGTGGGTGCAGAGCGCATCCACCACATCCTTGCCACCGTGCACCACGTTGAGCACGCCAGCCGGAACGCCGGCCTCGATGGCCAGTTCCACCAGCAGCATGGTCGACATCGGGTCCTGTTCGGACGGCTTGAGCACGAAGGTGTTGCCGCAGGCGATGGCCATCGGGAACATCCACAGCGGAATCATCGCCGGGAAATTGAACGGAGTGATGCCAGCGCAAACGCCAATGGGCTGACGCAGGGTGTAGGTATCCACGCCGCCCGCCACGTTTTCAGCGAACTCGCCCATTTGCAGGCTGCCGATGGAGCACGCGTGTTCGACCACTTCCAGGCCACGGAAAATATCGCCTTCTGCGTCGGCAATGGTTTTGCCCTGCTCGGCGCTCAGGACTGCAGCGATGCGCTTGGAATGTTCACGGATCAACGCCTGGAGCTTGAGCATGATGCGCATGCGCGCGCCGATCGGCGTCAGCTTCCAGGTCTGGAAGGCGCGATGGGCAGCACTGATGGCGGCGTCGACTTCTTCAGCGGTGGCAAACGGCACCTTGGCCAGCACTTGCTGGGTTGCCGGGTTGATGATGTCGTGCCATTCAGTGGTCTGGGATTCGACCCACTGGCCATCGATCAACAGCTTGACCTTTTGCACGGTAGTTTCGTTAGGCGTAAGCGAAGCGTTCATGTGGGTCTCCGAATCTTTGTTTTTATTCCAGGAGCCAGGGCGAAAAGTCACCCTGTGATAAGACGTGTGCCGCGAATTGGTGATCGGGCTGTTTTTGGAGTATAGATGTGCAAACTTCTAATAAGAACGCACATAAAAGCCGGTCCATCATGCAAAAAAACATCACGTCTCTAGGTTCGCTGAACTGGGATGACCTCAAGTTTTTCCTTGAGGTCTCCCGTACCCGCAAGGCCAGCACCGCGGCCAAGCGCCTGGCCGTCGACTACACCACCGTGTCGCGACGCATCAGTTCACTGGAAGCTTCGCTGGGCACCTTGCTGTTCGAGAAATCGCGGACCAGCGGCTTTGTCCTGACCGCCGAAGGCCAGCGCCTGATGGGCTATGCCGAGTCGATCGAAAGCACGCTGCACATGGCCTGCGAGCAGGTCTCGGGGTCCGGGGTGGCGTTGTCCGGCCATGTGCGCATGGGCTGCACCGAAGGTTTCGGCAGCTTTTTCATTACCCCGCAACTGAGCCATTTCGTCGATGCCTACCCTGCAATCTCGGTGGACATCCTGCCGCTGCCGCACTTCATCAGCCTGTCCAAGCGCGAGGCCGACATCGTCATCGCCCTGGAACGCCCGGAGCACGGGCCCTATGTCTGCTGCAAGCTGACCGATTACCGCCTGCAGCTGTATGCGACCCAGCAATACCTCGACAAACACCCGGCGATCCGCCGCCCCGCCGACCTGGGCAAGCATGCGTTCATCAGTTATGTCGACGACCTGGCGTTCAGCTCCGAGCTGCTGTACCTGGCCAACGTGCTCCCCGGTGCCAGCGCCAATTTGCGCAGCACCAGCGTGATCGCGCAGTTCGTGGCCGCGCAGCAAGGACGATCGCTGGCCATCCTGCCGTGTTTCCTTGCCGCCCAGGACCCGCGGTTGCTGCCGGTGTTGCCGCAGGAAATCAACATTACCCGGCAATTCTGGATGTACTGCCGCGAGGATTTGAGGAAGCTCAAGCGGATTACCCTGTTGTGGGATTACATCCGCGCGGTGACTGAGCAGAATCAGGCCCTGTTGATGGGGGTCAGTCGACAAATGCAGTTCGCCGACTGAGGACCTTCAAAAACGCTCAGGTTGTAACCGGTTGGTGGCCAGCCACTTTCCTGGACAACGTCTTGCCAAAAGCAATCCACCATTTTTCATAATAGAAGGTGGATATATGCGCGGTGATGAAAATTGCCGCGAACAACAACGGACGCTTCAGATATTTAACGACAGTATCCCCGCTACCCAGCCAGGTATGCGCCAGCAACGGATGAACAACGTAGAGTGCGTAGGAGATGGTGGCGATATAAAACAAAATGCGGTTGTTCAGAACATGGGCAATGAATGTCCGGCCATTGAGTAACGTGCTTCCCACCATTGCTGCAGCAATATAGGGGCGCAAGTAGTTCATGAAACCGCCGTCAGGATGACTGGACACCACAAACAGGGCGAATAAAGCTATTTGCACGACCAGCATTTGTGTCGGCGCTTTCACAAGGTTGCTGCCCAGTCTTTTGTGATAGATCAGCGCCAGTATGCAGCCAGACAGTATTTCATCAATGCGGTAATAGGTATTGATGACGACATGGGCATCATTCATGACCCGGTAGGTCGTGACGGCGATGGCGAGAAAAGGGATCAGCACCATCCACCTTTTCCTCATCAGAACGACCAGCAAAGCGATGGCCAAGTAAAACTGGACCTCCATGCACAAACTCCATAGATGGCCGTTTATATTGCCAAGCCACATGGGTGGCCAGTTGGCAACGAACAAAAAGTTTGCGATGTAGAAATCCGGAGGGCTGCTCATCATAGGCAAAACAATAGCCATGTATAGCCAGGCGAGCGGCACAATGCGAAAGAACCTGCGAATCAGAAAATCAATGACGCTGTCGTTATTGAGCAGAAAACTTGTTATCAGGAAACCCGACAACGTAAAGAATATAGCCATGCCCATGACGCCAGCGGCGGAATTCAACTGCAAAAACTTTGGGCCAAGTGGTAGCAAGTGACACGCCAGGACCAGCAAGATACTTATGCCGCGCCATCCATCAAGTACGTTTAATCGAGAGCCTGCTACGGAACTATCACTCATATTGGCATTCGCTCTTTGGATATGAAAACCCAATAGTCGTAGCAGTGAAAATCTCATGGAGCCAGACCATTCAAGCCTGAAGTCTAGGCCACCTTTTGAGCTTTACACTTCACGCCACGATAAAATTTTGTCGCGAGCCAGTGGCTGAATAACTGGTTTTTTGACGTTGCTTTCATGGCGTGAAGTGTATCGTCCACTTTTTGGCAGATGCGCTGCGAGCGCTGTCAGTCGCTCGCCTCCTTGAGTTCCAGCATCAGACCGCTCAAGCGTTTGACCCGACGCCGCACCGCCTCTTCGAAGACGCCTGAGCGAGGTTCGATCAATGTGAACCAGTCCTTGGCCCGGGTGATGCCGGTGTAGATCAGCTCCTTGGTGAGCACCGGGTTCAGGGCGTCGGGCAGGATCAACGCGGTGTGGGCGAATTCCGAGCCCTGGGACTTGTGCACGGTCATGGCGTACACGGTCTCGACATCATTCAGGCGGCTGGGCAACACAAAACGCACACCGCCCTGTCCGTCGTTCCTCGGGAAGGCTACCCGCAGCACCGGTTTCCCGGCCTCGGGCCCCTCGCGCTCGGGAAGCTTGAGGGCAATGCCGATGTCGCCATTCATCAAGCCCAGGCCGTAATCATTGCGGGTCATCAGCACCGGCCGACCTTCGTACCACTGCTGGTCGCTGTCGATCAGCCGAGCCTTCAGCAAGGCGCCGGTCACCCGCTGGTTCAAGCCTTCCACGCCCCAAGGGCCTTTGCGTACGGCACACAACAACTGGAAGGCATCGAATGCCTGCAGCACCTGCCGGGCCCAATCGGTCCAACGCGCGTCTTCAAGGGGACAATCGATTGCTGGACGCTGGTTGCGCAGCAGGCTCAAGTAGTAGCGGTAACCTTGCGGCCCCTCACCGTGACCTTCGAGCAACAGACGCTCCAGCGCCCGGTCCTGTTCATTACGCAGGGACAGGCAGAACACATCGTCGTGGCTTCGCGCCGCCAACAATTTCCTGGCTTGCGCAGGCTGTTGCTGGTTCACCCAACGGGCCAGCTGGCCAATGCCGCTGCCTTCGCCGAATCGCCGCGAGTGGCGCAACATCACCACCTGCTGGGCCAGCGGATGGGTGCCTTGGGTATCTTCTTCTAATCCGCTGGCGTCCAGGCTTTCGCCACTAACGGCCTGCAGCCAGTGGAGAGTCTGCGGGCTATACCAGCCCGCTTCGGCGTCGCGACACAGATCGCCCAGCACGGCACCGGCCTCCACCGACGCCAGCTGGTCCTTGTCACCCAGCAGCACCAGGCGGGCATGAGCCGGCAGTGCGTCGAGCAGGTTGGCCATCATTTCCAGGTCGATCATCGACGCTTCGTCCACCACCAGAACATCCAGCGGCAAGGGATTGCCGGCGTGGTGACGGAAATGCCGCGTCCCCGGACGGCTGCCCAGCAGGCGGTGCACGGTGGTGACATCAGAGGGAATTTTATCGCGGATGGCTTCAGAGACTTTCAGCGTGCGCACTTGCGCACTGATGGATTCGGTCAGCCGCGCCGCGGCCTTGCCGGTGGGCGCGGCAAGACGAATGCGCAGCGGCTTGCCCGCCTCTACCGCCGGGGCCTGGAGTAAAGCGAGCAAGCGCACCACCGTGGTGGTCTTGCCGGTTCCCGGGCCGCCGGTGACGATGCTGAAAGCACTGCGCGTCGCCAGGGCGCAGGCGAGTTTCTGCCAGTCGATGACCTCACCGGGCCTGGCCGGACCGAACAGCCCCGTCAGGCGCTGCAACAAATCATCCGGTGCGCTCTCATGCACTGCAAGGCGCTCACGCAAGGCATTGTCGATACGCCGCTCGTAGGCCCAGTAGCGCCGCAGGTACAGGCGCTTGCCGGCCAACACCAGGGGCCGCTGTTGCACGCTGTCACGCTCGTCCGCAGCCAATGCAACCAGGCTGCTGCCGGCCAGCGCCTTGCACCAATGGGCGCCATCCAGTCCTTCCAGCAGCTGCGAAGGTAGCAACATCGCGCCACCTTGCAGGTCGCCTTCCGGTGGCAGCGACAGGGCGAAATCGGGCTCCTTGAGGGTCTCGAACAGATCCAGGCACACATGCCCGTGCCCCAACTGGTGACTGGTCAATGCCGCCGCCAGCAGCACCAGCGGATCGTCATCCGGGGCCAGCTCGTGGAGAAAGCCGACGAAGGCCTTGTCCAGTGCTCGCAACCAGCCGCGCTCGACCCAGCGCGTGAGCAGCAGCAACAAGTCTTCGGCACGACTCAATGGGGTGAGTTGCGCCAGGCTGTCGGCGCTCAGTGGCGTCGACAGCACATCGGCGAAGGTACGGTTCATAGCAGTACTCCCTGTTCCCAGGCGGGTTCGACCCTGGGCTCCGGCTTGCCTTGGAACAGGCGGTCTAGTTGCTCGATCAAGGCCCGGGGCGGGCGGGCGAAAAATACGCCCTGGCTTGGCGCACGGGTACCGCGCAGGAACAGGTACAGCGCCCCTCCGACATGCCGGTCGTAATCGTAATCGGCCAGCCGGGCCTTGAGCTGGCGATGCAGGGCCAGCAGGTACAGCACGTATTGCAGGTCGTAGCGGTTGTCGAGGATCGACTGCTCCATGGCCTGCTCGGTATAGGCCGCGTCGTCGACCCCGAGCCAGTTGGATTTGTAGTCGGCGACGTAGTAGCGGCCGTCATGTTCGAACGTCAGGTCGATGAAGCCCTTGAACATGCCGTTGAGCATCACCGGTTCGGCGGCCACCCGCGGCACGCCGTTGTGGGTGTATTGGCACACCAGGGCATCGAGCTTGAGTACATCGACCTTGTGGCTGGCGAACCAGAACTCCATCTCGACCCGGTACTGGGCCAACTGCCCGAATATCACCGGAGCCTCGTCGCTGCCCAGCGGCAAGGGCGACTTGAGCAGATGCTGCAACCATTCACTCAGCGTGCTGATCCAGCCTTCCCAGCCACGGCGGTTGCAGCGACGGCCAATCGCATCTTCCACGGCTTGTGGGGTGACGGCGAAACCTTCGTTGCCTGCCCATTCGAGCAAGCCATGGAGAAAGGTGCCCGGGTTCGGGCCACGGGGGAATCGATGGATATCGGCACCACCGGCCACCATCTCCCGGGGGGCATGCGGGTCGAGACGTTCGTCATCGAAGAGTTTCTGTGCCTGCGGGCTTTCGGGTGCCTGGTCACTGCCAATGCTCAGGCTGTCGCCGATGCGCAAGGCGCTGTAAGAGGCAATCCACCAGTTTTCACTGGCCTTGCGTTGCACCGTCAACGGCGCCAGCAACGCGGCGGTATTCTGCGGTGGATGGTAGTGCTCGGTGGTGGCCTCGGGAATTTCGCCATAGCCCATCGACGGACAGCCCTGTTGCAGGTCTCGCAACCAGGCCAGCAAACCCGCCGACTCGTTCAGGCAGGCACCACCGCCCAACAGATAGCCCAGTGCCGACAGGTGCAGCACCGAACTGTTGCCGTTACCACGCTTGAGATCCGCCACACCGAGCCAGCAGGCGTGCTGCGCCCGGGTCAGGGCCACATACAGCAGGCGCAGGTCTTCGGCCAGACGCTCGTCATCGGCCAGGGCAATCAGTTCGGCCGTGGGGTTCAAACTCACTTGGGCCTTGCCCGCGGCGTCGTGGTAATGCAATGGCAGGCGGCTGCCATCCACCGGTTTGGCCGAGCAAATGAACGGCAGGAACACCAACGGGTACTCCAGCCCCTTGGACTTGTGGATGGTCACGACCTTGACCAGTTGCTCATCGCTTTCCAGGCGCAGGATCTGCTCTTCCCCCGCCTGGCCCGACAAGGCCAGGTGTTCGGACAAATGCCGGATCAAGGCCTGCTCGCCGTCAAGTTCAGCGGCCGCCTGTTGCAGCAATTCGGACAGGTGCAGCAGGTTGGTCAGCACCCGCTCGCCATCGCTACGCGCCATCAATGCCTGGGGCAGCCTGAAGTCATGCAGCAAGCGTCGCAGCATCGGCAACACACCCTGTTTGCGCCAGAGTTCGCGATAATGGCGGAACTGCATCACTCGCGCTTCCCAGGCCAGTTCGTCCTGGTTCAACTGTTCCAGTTCGACCAACGACAGGTTCAGCGTGATGCTGGCCAATGCAGCGCGCAGTGGCCGCTCGACGTCCGGCTCGGCACAAGCCTTGAGCCAGGTCAGCACGTCGTGGGCTTCCTGCGCGGCGAACACCGAGTCCTTGTCCGACAGGTAAACGCTGCGCACACCTCGAGCAGCAAGCTCGGAACGCACCGCCTGGGCTTCCTTGCCGTCGCGCACGAGGATGGCAATGTCCGAGGGCATCAGGCCTTTCAGCGCCTGGTCGTCACGCACGAGCCCGGCAACGCCTTGTTGCCCGCCGTTGAGCAAGGCGGTGATTTCACTGGCGCAGGCGGCGGCCAGTTGCTGGCGATAGACCGCACCGGACATCGGCTGCTCGGCGGACAAGTGCCAGATGTTCAACGCCGGTACTGCCTGATGATTGATGCGCAGGACTTCTTTGCGCCCCTGGGACTCGACAGGCAGGAACGGCACCGGGTTGTCGCCGTTTTTTTCCCGGAACAGAAAAGCCCCGCGCCCCGACTCGCGAGACTCGGCATAGTCGAACACATGGTTCACGGCACTGACCATGCCATGGCTCGAACGGAAGTTGGTGCCCAGGGTATGCAGGCGGCCGGTGGTCGCCTGACGGGCACGCAGGTAGGTATAGATGTCGGCGCCGCGGAAGGCGTAGATCGCCTGCTTCGGGTCGCCGATCAGGAACAGTCCGCTCTCGGGACTGTTGTCTTCAATGCGGTAGATGCTCTCGAAGATCCGGTACTGCACCGGGTCGGTGTCCTGGAATTCGTCGATCAACGCCACCGGGAACTGTTCGCGGATCAAGCTCGCCAGGCGCTCGCCGCCATCGCTTTGCAGCGCCGCATCCAGGCGCAGCAACATGTCGTCAAAGCCCATTTCCGCACGACGGCGCTTTTCCTCTTCGAAACGCGCCCCCACCCAATGGGCAGCGTGTTGCAGCACGGCGGCATCGGGCGTCGGCAAGCTATCGAGACAGGCCTTTAGCGCGGGCATCGCGTCCAGGCCCGGATGATCCGGGGCGGGGCCCTTCTTCCAGGCTTCGGCCATGCCGTCAGGGGTCAGTCGCGTGAAGCCGGTACCGATATCCAGTTGCTCAAGGGACTCGTCTTCGGCCCAGGCTTTGATTTTCTCGAACCAGGGCTCGAAATACCGCGCCTGCATCTTGCGCCCGTCGACGCTCTTGCTGGCGACACCTTCGTGACACAGGGCCAGCAACTCGTCGGCCCACTGGCTCCACGGCCTCTTGAGCTCGAGCAAGGCGGCTCGCCGCGCCTGCAGGCATTCGCTGATCAACTGCGCCGGATCTTTATCGCTGAGGGTGTCGCGCTCACTGGCGAACAACCCGCGGATTCGCGGCAACAAGGCCGCGGGCCCGCCCCAATTGCTGCGCACCCAGTTCAACGCATCGCCCTGCATCGGATAACAGAACAGCCGCCAGTAGTCGCGCAGGACTTCACCGAGCAGATCGCTGTGGTCGGTTTCCAGGGTCTGGGTAAACAGGCTGCCGCTGTCAAAGGCGTGCTCGCGCAACATGCGCTGGCACCAACTGTGGATGGTCGACACCGCCGCCTCATCCATCCACTGCGCGGCGATGTCCAGGCGATTGGCGCAGCCGGGCCACTGCTCGGGTGCGTATTGTTCACGCAACTGGTCGATCAGCCCGTCGGGGGCCGGCGTTTCGTCGCGGAAAAACCGCGCGGCTTCTGCCAGGCGAGTACGGATACGTTCGCGCAGCTCTTTGGTGGCGGCATCGGTAAAGGTCACCACGAGGATCTGTGGCGGCAGCAGCTCACGTCCGAAACCACTGGCGTCTGCACCATGGCCCAGGACCAGGCGCAGGTAGAGTGCGGAAATGGTGAAGGTCTTGCCGGTCCCGGCACTGGCCTCGATCAGTTGGCTGCCACGCAGCGGGAACGCCAGGGCCAAGGGTGTCTGGGTGGTCATGGGCGGTTTTCCTCACTGGACACTGAACGCCAAGGGGCCTCGATCAGCGGTCGATACAGGGCGTCGCACCAATCGGCGAACGTCTCGTCGGCGACCAGGGCGTCGTAATCGGCGAACTGCCGCGCGAGCGCCACGCTTTCGCGGCGCTCACCGTCAGTGGTCAAACCGTCCCCCTCATAGGCCTTGCGGGCAGCGGCCTGGGCTTTGACCGGATCGGTTTGCCCAAGCCAGGCGAAGGCGGTCTTGACCGCAATCGGCAGCGGCTGGCGCATGCCTGATTGCCAGGCCTGCAACAGATCACCCAGGGTGCGCAAGGCACTGTCCTGTGCAATCGGGTCGAGCAGCAAGCTGTCGTCACTGGCCACCAAGGCAGTGGTCATCGGCATGCCGCTGGCGCACGCCACCAGATGGTTGACCCACGGCCGTGTCAGCCGATGCCATTTGCGGGCCTTGATCGAACCGATGCTGTTGGGGATCGTCGTGACCGCCAGCAAGCCACCGTCAGCACGCTGATGCAGGCCGCTGAGCCAGCCCTCGATACGCAGGTCATCCACTTGCAGATTGACTGGCAGGGCACTGGTCAGGGGGGTTGGCCACAAAGCCAGGAGCTGTTGATAACGTGCAAGCAGATCCGGCAAGGGTTCGATCAGCTCGCGCTGCAGGCATTCGCCAAATCCCGCCATGGGCAGCAGCCCACTGTTTTGCAGGCGACTGGCGTGCGCCTCCAGCACCCGGTCGCTGTTATCCAGATCTGCCAGTGCCGCGCCGAGCAAACTGTCGCTCAGGCCATAGCGTTGCAAGGCATCGAGGACAAAGGGTTCTTCATCGGCCAAAGGCGCTTCGGCCGCTTCAAAGAACACTTTCAATCGCTGGCTGAAGAAATGCCGCACCGGGTTGCGCAGGAAATCCTGCAGCTGCCCAAGACTCAGCGGCTCCTCCTGGACGTGGGCATCGAGTATCGCGTGGCCAGGCGCTGGCCCACTGGCTTGATGGAGTACCTGCCACTCACTGGCATAGCTGAACAGGACATCGCCCTGATGGAAGTAACGGGCACTGAAGGGTTGCAGCGGATGCTCCTGGGTCATGGACTCAAGCAAGTCTTGCTCGGCATCGTCCGATCGCCAACCGCTGGCCAGGTGGTCACGGAGCTGGCCGATCAACACCGATGCCGGGCGCTCGCTGTTATCGCGAATGCTGCGACCGACCCAGCTCACATAGAGTTGATCGCGTGCAGACAACAAGGCCTCCAGCAGCAAGTAGCGGTCATCCTCACGCCGCGAGCGATCGCCGGGGCGGTAGTCGCTGCCCATGAGGTCGAAGTCCAGTGGCGGCTGTGCCCGCGGGTAGTCGCCATCGTTCATCCCCAGCAGACACACCAGTTTGAACGGGATGGCGCGCATGGGCATCAAGGTACAGAAGTTAACCGCTCCGGCCAGAAAACGCTGGGACAACCGCCCCTGATCGAGCCCGGCCAGCCAGGCTTCACGGACCACGGTCAGCGGCAGTTCGTCGTGCAAGCCCACTGACTCACAGTTCTCCAGCCAGGTTTCACGCAACGTTTCCAGCTGCGTCAGCAAATACTCGTCGTGCTCGTTACTGGCCCGGAAGAACAGGGCCACCAATGCCTGCAAGCGCAGGCTCCATTGCTGGGGCGAGGCCGGTCGAGAGAGCTCGTGGTGGGCAATTTCCAGCGCATCCAGCAGCGCAACCAGCGGGCCTATGAGGGCAGCATCCAGACCACCGATCTCGTCGTAGGGTTCGATGCCGCCACAGGCACCGGAACTGCCAACGGCGTACCCGAGCAACATCCGCCGCAGGCCAAAACGCCAACTGTTTTGCTCCAACGCTTCAGGCAGGCCCAGGCCTGCACGCTGCTCGGCATTCATTCCCCAGCGGATGCCTGCTCCTTCGATCCAGCGGTGCAGGGTTGGCAGGTCGCGTTCCTCTACGCCGAAGCGCTCCCGGAGCGCGGGCACGTCCAGCAGGTCGAGAATCTCGCTGACCGGGAAACGGCTGTCCGGCAGCTTGAGTAGATGCTCCACCGCGATCAACAGCGGATCACGGCCGCGCTGCCCCTGGTCTGCGAGGGTGAAGGGTACGAAGCGCGGATCGTGGCGCTCCAGCTGGCCGAACACCGCGCGAATGTGCGGGGCATAGGCATCGATGTCCGGGACCATGACAATCACATCCCGGGGCCGCAATAGCGGGTCGGCGCTGAAGCGCGCGAGCAACTGATCGTGCAGGATCTCCACTTCGCGCTGGGCGCTGTGGGCAATGTGGAAACGGATCGACGTGTCTTTCTGCAGGTCCACGGCCGGCCAGTAGTCGCGGGTTTCGCCCAGTGGGCGCAACTCAAGGATGTCGTCCTGCAACTGGTTGAGCATGTGCAGCGGCTGGCTGTCACTGAACAGGTCGATGCGCCCGTCGCGAAACGCCGAACGATAGCTGTTGGGGTCGTCGTAGCTATCGAGCAGGTTGATGTAGTCCCGCCCCTGCTTGCCCCATGCGGCCAGTAACGGATGGGCGTGTTGATGCAGGGTCTGCGGGTCGAGCACGCCGGGCATGCCGCTCTTGCGGGCCTGACGTTTGTATTGATGGCGCAACAGGTCTTTGTCGGCGACGATGTCCGCCCAATGGTGACGGCAGGGGTTGTGCACGCACAGCAGAACCTGGCTGAACCGAGCCAGCCCGGCCAGGGCCTCAAGGGCTTGAGCGGGTAGCGAGGAAATGCCGAACACGATGACCCGGGACGGTAAACCGCTCGGCGCGACGTCGAGGCTGTTGATGCGCTCGATAAACCGCTGATGCACGCCGGCCCGGCTTTGCGCCATCCCTTCTTCACCGACATCCAGCAACAGTGCGCGCCACAACTCTGCCTGCCAGGCATTGGCCGCGGTCAGCGGCTTGGCTTCGCCCCTGCCGTTACGTAGCTGGTGACGACCTTGCGCCCAGTCTTCGAGCCAATCGGCGCGGTACACCTGGTACTGGTCGAACAGATCCGCCAGTCGTTCTGCCAGTTGATAGCGTTTGCGCAAATCGGGGTCATGGGTAAGAAACCGCTGTAGCGGCTCGAAGTGCGGCTGATTGATCAACTGTGGCAACAGCCGCATCAGGCGCCAAGTCAGGGGGGCTTTATCCAGCAGCGACTTGGCCGGGATTTCGTCGCGGCCCAGGACCATCCGGTAGAGCTGCCACATAAAACTGCCGGGGAGCTGCACATCGATGGCGGCGGCGATTCCGCAGCCGCCCATGTCGTCATCTTCAGCGTCTTCTGCCAGTGCCAGCTTCAGCCATTGCGCGATGCCGTTGCTCTGCACCAGGGCGATTTCATTTTCCAGGGGAGCCAGCGGGTAGCGCCGCATCCAGCTCACTACCAGGCTGCGTAACTCGTCCAGGCGATTGCCATGGACCACCATAAAACCAGCACTGAGGGACGTTGCGTCCGGCATAAAGGCTTCCTTGGAAAGCGCAAATCGAGGGAGGACTTTAACATTGAAGGCGATTGGCTTCATTGTTGGGGGGGTAGGAGCGAGCATGCTCGCGAAGAACCTGAGATCGCCGCGGGGGATCAGGCCTCCCGCGTCATCGTTGACGACCATCGCGAGCAGGCTCGCTCCCACAGAGGTGGGTTAGCGATTGGCCAGAAAGACAAAACCCCTACCTGCATGCGCAGATAGGGGTTTTGGAATTTAATCTTGACGATGACCTACTCTCACATGGGGAAACCCCACACTACCATCGGCGATGCATCGTTTCACTTCTGAGTTCGGGATGGGATCAGGTGGTTCCAACGCTCTATGGTCGTCAAGAAATTCGGGTACTGAGTCGTGGCCAGAGGGCCTCGCTTCAGCAAATTGGGTATGTGATAGCTCGGTGTTTTGTGAGATTCGAACTTTCGGTTCGTTTCGTCTTCACACACCGCAATCTGATGCTCTTTCGAGTAGTCAAATTGCTTGGGTGTTATATGGTCAAGCCTCACGGGCAATTAGTATTGGTTAGCTCAACGCCTCACAGCGCTTACACACCCAACCTATCAACGTCGTAGTCTTCGACGGCCCTTCAGGGGACTCAAGGTCCCAGTGAGATCTCATCTTGAGGCTAGTTTCCCGCTTAGATGCTTTCAGCGGTTATCTATTCCGAACATAGCTACCCGGCAATGCCACTGGCGTGACAACCGGAACACCAGAGGTTCGTCCACTCCGGTCCTCTCGTACTAGGAGCAGCCCCTCTCAAATCTCAAACGTCCACGGCAGATAGGGACCGAACTGTCTCACGACGTTCTAAACCCAGCTCGCGTACCACTTTAAATGGCGAACAGCCATACCCTTGGGACCGGCTTCAGCCCCAGGATGTGATGAGCCGACATCGAGGTGCCAAACACCGCCGTCGATATGAACTCTTGGGCGGTATCAGCCTGTTATCCCCGGAGTACCTTTTATCCGTTGAGCGATGGCCCTTCCATACAGAACCACCGGATCACTAAGACCTACTTTCGTACCTGCTCGACGTGTCTGTCTCGCAGTCAAGCGCGCTTTTGCCTTTATACTCTACGACCGATTTCCGACCGGTCTGAGCGCACCTTCGTACTCCTCCGTTACTCTTTAGGAGGAGACCGCCCCAGTCAAACTACCCACCATACACTGTCCTCGATCCGGATAACGGACCTGAGTTAGAACCTCAAAGTTGCCAGGGTGGTATTTCAAGGATGGCTCCACGCGAACTGGCGTCCACGCTTCAAAGCCTCCCACCTATCCTACACAAGCAAATTCAAAGTCCAGTGCAAAGCTATAGTAAAGGTTCACGGGGTCTTTCCGTCTAGCCGCGGATACACTGCATCTTCACAGCGATTTCAATTTCACTGAGTCTCGGGTGGAGACAGCGCCGCCATCGTTACGCCATTCGTGCAGGTCGGAACTTACCCGACAAGGAATTTCGCTACCTTAGGACCGTTATAGTTACGGCCGCCGTTTACCGGGGCTTCGATCAAGAGCTTCGCGTTAGCTAACCCCATCAATTAACCTTCCGGCACCGGGCAGGCGTCACACCCTATACGTCCACTTTCGTGTTTGCAGAGTGCTGTGTTTTTAATAAACAGTCGCAGCGGCCTGGTATCTTCGACCGGCGTGGGCTTACGCAGCAAGTGCTTCACCCTCACCGGCGCACCTTCTCCCGAAGTTACGGTGCCATTTTGCCTAGTTCCTTCACCCGAGTTCTCTCAAGCGCCTTGGTATTCTCTACCCAACCACCTGTGTCGGTTTGGGGTACGGTTCCTGGTTACCTGAAGCTTAGAAGCTTTTCTTGGAAGCATGGCATCAACCACTTCGTCACCTAAAAGGTAACTCGTCATCAGCTCTCGGCCTTAGAATCCCGGATTTACCTAAGATTCCAGCCTACCACCTTAAACTTGGACAACCAACGCCAAGCTGGCCTAGCCTTCTCCGTCCCTCCATCGCAATAACCAGAAGTACAGGAATATTAACCTGTTTTCCATCGACTACGCTTTTCAGCCTCGCCTTAGGGACCGACTAACCCTGCGTCGATTAACGTTGCGCAGGAAACCTTGGTCTTTCGGCGTGGGTGTTTTTCACACCCATTGTCGTTACTCATGTCAGCATTCGCACTTCTGATACCTCCAGCAAGCTTCTCAACTCACCTTCACAGGCTTACAGAACGCTCCTCTACCGCATCATCCGAAGATGATACCCGTAGCTTCGGTGTATGGTTTGAGCCCCGTTACATCTTCCGCGCAGGCCGACTCGACTAGTGAGCTATTACGCTTTCTTTAAAGGGTGGCTGCTTCTAAGCCAACCTCCTAGCTGTCTAAGCCTTCCCACATCGTTTCCCACTTAACCATAACTTTGGGACCTTAGCTGACGGTCTGGGTTGTTTCCCTTTTCACGACGGACGTTAGCACCCGCCGTGTGTCTCCCATGCTCGGCACTTGTAGGTATTCGGAGTTTGCATCGGTTTGGTAAGTCGGGATGACCCCCTAGCCGAAACAGTGCTCTACCCCCTACAGTGATACATGAGGCGCTACCTAAATAGCTTTCGAGGAGAACCAGCTATCTCCGAGCTTGATTAGCCTTTCACTCCGATCCACAGGTCATCCGCTAACTTTTCAACGGTAGTCGGTTCGGTCCTCCAGTCAGTGTTACCTAACCTTCAACCTGCCCATGGATAGATCGCCCGGTTTCGGGTCTATTCCCAGCGACTAGACGCCCTATTAAGACTCGCTTTCGCTACGCCTCCCCTATTCGGTTAAGCTCGCCACTGAAAATAAGTCGCTGACCCATTATACAAAAGGTACGCAGTCACCTAACAAAGTAGGCTCCCACTGCTTGTACGCATACGGTTTCAGGATCTATTTCACTCCCCTCTCCGGGGTTCTTTTCGCCTTTCCCTCACGGTACTAGTTCACTATCGGTCAGTCAGTAGTATTTAGCCTTGGAGGATGGTCCCCCCATATTCAGACAAAGTTTCTCGTGCTCCGTCCTACTCGATTTCATGACTAAGAGATTTTCGCGTACAGGGCTATCACCCACTATGGCCGCACTTTCCAGAGCGTTCCGCTAATCTCAAAGCCACTTAAGGGCTAGTCCCCGTTCGCTCGCCACTACTAAGGGAATCTCGGTTGATTTCTTTTCCTCAGGGTACTTAGATGTTTCAGTTCCCCTGGTTCGCCTCTTGCACCTATGTATTCAGTACAAGATAACCATCTTATGATGGCTGGGTTCCCCCATTCAGACATCTCCGGATCAAAGTCTGTTTGCCGACTCCCCGAAGCTTTTCGCAGGCTACCACGTCTTTCATCGCCTCTGACTGCCAAGGCATCCACCGTATGCGCTTCTTCACTTGACCATATAACCCCAAGCAATCTGGTTATACTATGAAGACGACATTCGCCGAAAATTCGAATTTCTCAATTAAGAGAACTCACAAATTTTACCTTAGCCTGATCCGTTACCAGTGAAAGTAACGTTCAGTCTATCTTTCTATCACATACCCAAATTTTTAAAGAACGAACTAGTCAAAGACTAGAAATCAACATTCACCATCGAACCGATGGAATGCTCATTTCTAAGCTTTAAAACAAAACAGCCATTTCCAGATGGAAACGACCTTTTCGTCTTCTTCAATGAATCAAGCAATTCGTGTGGGAGCTCATGAAGCAGCTGAGTCGTCGATTAAGGAGGTGATCCAGCCGCAGGTTCCCCTACGGCTACCTTGTTACGACTTCACCCCAGTCATGAATCACACCGTGGTAACCGTCCCCCCGAAGGTTAGACTAGCTACTTCTGGTGCAACCCACTCCCATGGTGTGACGGGCGGTGTGTACAAGGCCCGGGAACGTATTCACCGCGACATTCTGATTCGCGATTACTAGCGATTCCGACTTCACGCAGTCGAGTTGCAGACTGCGATCCGGACTACGATCGGTTTTATGGGATTAGCTCCACCTCGCGGCTTGGCAACCCTCTGTACCGACCATTGTAGCACGTGTGTAGCCCAGGCCGTAAGGGCCATGATGACTTGACGTCATCCCCACCTTCCTCCGGTTTGTCACCGGCAGTCTCCTTAGAGTGCCCACCATTACGTGCTGGTAACTAAGGACAAGGGTTGCGCTCGTTACGGGACTTAACCCAACATCTCACGACACGAGCTGACGACAGCCATGCAGCACCTGTCTCAATGTTCCCGAAGGCACCAATCCATCTCTGGAAAGTTCATTGGATGTCAAGGCCTGGTAAGGTTCTTCGCGTTGCTTCGAATTAAACCACATGCTCCACCGCTTGTGCGGGCCCCCGTCAATTCATTTGAGTTTTAACCTTGCGGCCGTACTCCCCAGGCGGTCAACTTAATGCGTTAGCTGCGCCACTAAGAGCTCAAGGCTCCCAACGGCTAGTTGACATCGTTTACGGCGTGGACTACCAGGGTATCTAATCCTGTTTGCTCCCCACGCTTTCGCACCTCAGTGTCAGTATCAGTCCAGGTGGTCGCCTTCGCCACTGGTGTTCCTTCCTATATCTACGCATTTCACCGCTACACAGGAAATTCCACCACCCTCTACCATACTCTAGCTTGTCAGTTTTGAATGCAGTTCCCAGGTTGAGCCCGGGGCTTTCACATCCAACTTAACAAACCACCTACGCGCGCTTTACGCCCAGTAATTCCGATTAACGCTTGCACCCTCTGTATTACCGCGGCTGCTGGCACAGAGTTAGCCGGTGCTTATTCTGTCGGTAACGTCAAAACAGCAAAGTATTAATTTACTGCCCTTCCTCCCAACTTAAAGTGCTTTACAATCCGAAGACCTTCTTCACACACGCGGCATGGCTGGATCAGGCTTTCGCCCATTGTCCAATATTCCCCACTGCTGC
The DNA here is from genome assembly GCF_028471945.1 of Pseudomonas sp. WJP1. NCBI lineage: Bacteria > Pseudomonadati > Pseudomonadota > Gammaproteobacteria > Pseudomonadales > Pseudomonadaceae > Pseudomonas > Pseudomonas sp. WJP1. Next base: position 726,188 of record NZ_CP110128.1, on the reverse strand, counting down.
CTCCCGTAGGAGTCTGGACCGTGTCTCAGTTCCAGTGTGACTGATCATCCTCTCAGACCAGTTACGGATCGTCGCCTTGGTGAGCCATTACCTCACCAACTAGCTAATCCGACCTAGGCTCATCTGATAGCGCAAGGCCCGAAGGTCCCCTGCTTTCTCCCGTAGGACGTATGCGGTATTAGCGTTCCTTTCGAAACGTTGTCCCCCACTACCAGGCAGATTCCTAGGCATTACTCACCCGTCCGCCGCTGAATCAGAGAGCAAGCTCTCTTCATCCGCTCGACTTGCATGTGTTAGGCCTGCCGCCAGCGTTCAATCTGAGCCATGATCAAACTCTTCAGTTCAAACATCTTTGGGTTTTGAGAAAACCCTAAACTTGGCTCAGCAATCGTTGGTTACATCTTTGATTTCTCGCGGAGTAACTTGTGATGCTGATAATCTGTTGACTAGCAGTCTGACTCCACAAGCACCCACACGAATTGCTTGATTCAGTTGTTAAAGAGCGGTTGGTTAAGATCTTTCGTCTCAACCGAGGCGCGCATTCTACAGCAGCCTCATTTGCTGTCAAGTGATATTTTTCAGAAGTTTTCAAGGAATCCTTAACAACTTCAACCACTTGCGCTTCAGATCTCTCATCAGCGGGAGGCGAATTCTACAGCGTTACACGCTGCTGTCAACACCTTAATTCCTGCTTCTTTCGATTGAGAGAACCGAATCACTAACCAGGTAAACGACTTGGTTAGCAGCACAAGCTTTATACAAAGCTTGTACTTATACAAAAACAAAACCCCTACCTGCATACGCAGATAGGGGTTTTGGAATTTAATCTTGACGATGACCTACTCTCACATGGGGAAACCCCACACTACCATCGGCGATGCATCGTTTCACTTCTGAGTTCGGGATGGGATCAGGTGGTTCCAACGCTCTATGGTCGTCAAGAAATTCGGGTACCGAGTCGTGGCCAGAGGGCCTCGCTTCAGCAAATTGGGTATGTAATAGATTTGTGTGTTATCGAACTTTCGGTTCATTGCGTCTTCACACACCGCAATCTGATGCTCTTTCGAGTAGTCAAATTGCTTGGGTGTTATATGGTCAAGCCTCACGGGCAATTAGTATTGGTTAGCTCAACGCCTCACAGCGCTTACACACCCAACCTATCAACGTCGTAGTCTTCGACGGCCCTTCAGGGGACTCAAGGTCCCAGTGAGATCTCATCTTGAGGCTAGTTTCCCGCTTAGATGCTTTCAGCGGTTATCTATTCCGAACATAGCTACCCGGCAATGCCACTGGCGTGACAACCGGAACACCAGAGGTTCGTCCACTCCGGTCCTCTCGTACTAGGAGCAGCCCCTCTCAAATCTCAAACGTCCACGGCAGATAGGGACCGAACTGTCTCACGACGTTCTAAACCCAGCTCGCGTACCACTTTAAATGGCGAACAGCCATACCCTTGGGACCGGCTTCAGCCCCAGGATGTGATGAGCCGACATCGAGGTGCCAAACACCGCCGTCGATATGAACTCTTGGGCGGTATCAGCCTGTTATCCCCGGAGTACCTTTTATCCGTTGAGCGATGGCCCTTCCATACAGAACCACCGGATCACTAAGACCTACTTTCGTACCTGCTCGACGTGTCTGTCTCGCAGTCAAGCGCGCTTTTGCCTTTATACTCTACGACCGATTTCCGACCGGTCTGAGCGCACCTTCGTACTCCTCCGTTACTCTTTAGGAGGAGACCGCCCCAGTCAAACTACCCACCATACACTGTCCTCGATCCGGATAACGGACCTGAGTTAGAACCTCAAAGTTGCCAGGGTGGTATTTCAAGGATGGCTCCACGCGAACTGGCGTCCACGCTTCAAAGCCTCCCACCTATCCTACACAAGCAAATTCAAAGTCCAGTGCAAAGCTATAGTAAAGGTTCACGGGGTCTTTCCGTCTAGCCGCGGATACACTGCATCTTCACAGCGATTTCAATTTCACTGAGTCTCGGGTGGAGACAGCGCCGCCATCGTTACGCCATTCGTGCAGGTCGGAACTTACCCGACAAGGAATTTCGCTACCTTAGGACCGTTATAGTTACGGCCGCCGTTTACCGGGGCTTCGATCAAGAGCTTCGCGTTAGCTAACCCCATCAATTAACCTTCCGGCACCGGGCAGGCGTCACACCCTATACGTCCACTTTCGTGTTTGCAGAGTGCTGTGTTTTTAATAAACAGTCGCAGCGGCCTGGTATCTTCGACCGGCGTGGGCTTACGCAGTAAATGCTTCACCCTCACCGGCGCACCTTCTCCCGAAGTTACGGTGCCATTTTGCCTAGTTCCTTCACCCGAGTTCTCTCAAGCGCCTTGGTATTCTCTACCCAACCACCTGTGTCGGTTTGGGGTACGGTTCCTGGTTACCTGAAGCTTAGAAGCTTTTCTTGGAAGCATGGCATCAACCACTTCGTCACCCAAAGGGTAACTCGTCATCAGCTCTCGGCCTTAGAATCCCGGATTTACCTAAGATCCCAGCCTACCACCTTAAACTTGGACAACCAACGCCAAGCTGGCCTAGCCTTCTCCGTCCCTCCATCGCAATAACCAGAAGTACAGGAATATTAACCTGTTTTCCATCGACTACGCTTTTCAGCCTCGCCTTAGGGACCGACTAACCCTGCGTCGATTAACGTTGCGCAGGAAACCTTGGTCTTTCGGCGTGGGTGTTTTTCACACCCATTGTCGTTACTCATGTCAGCATTCGCACTTCTGATACCTCCAGCAAGCTTCTCAACTCACCTTCACAGGCTTACAGAACGCTCCTCTACCGCATCACCTAAGTGATACCCGTAGCTTCGGTGTATGGTTTGAGCCCCGTTACATCTTCCGCGCAGGCCGACTCGACTAGTGAGCTATTACGCTTTCTTTAAAGGGTGGCTGCTTCTAAGCCAACCTCCTAGCTGTCTAAGCCTTCCCACATCGTTTCCCACTTAACCATAACTTTGGGACCTTAGCTGACGGTCTGGGTTGTTTCCCTTTTCACGACGGACGTTAGCACCCGCCGTGTGTCTCCCATGCTCGGCACTTGTAGGTATTCGGAGTTTGCATCGGTTTGGTAAGTCGGGATGACCCCCTAGCCGAAACAGTGCTCTACCCCCTACAGTGATACATGAGGCGCTACCTAAATAGCTTTCGAGGAGAACCAGCTATCTCCGAGCTTGATTAGCCTTTCACTCCGATCCACAGGTCATCCGCTAACTTTTCAACGGTAGTCGGTTCGGTCCTCCAGTCAGTGTTACCTAACCTTCAACCTGCCCATGGATAGATCGCCCGGTTTCGGGTCTATTCCCAGCGACTAGACGCCCTATTAAGACTCGCTTTCGCTACGCCTCCCCTATTCGGTTAAGCTCGCCACTGAAAATAAGTCGCTGACCCATTATACAAAAGGTACGCAGTCACCCAACAAAGTGGGCTCCCACTGCTTGTACGCATACGGTTTCAGGATCTATTTCACTCCCCTCTCCGGGGTTCTTTTCGCCTTTCCCTCACGGTACTAGTTCACTATCGGTCAGTCAGTAGTATTTAGCCTTGGAGGATGGTCCCCCCATATTCAGACAAAGTTTCTCGTGCTCCGTCCTACTCGATTTCATGACTAAGAGATTTTCGCGTACAGGGCTATCACCCACTATGGCCGCACTTTCCAGAGCGTTCCGCTAATCTCAAAGCCACTTAAGGGCTAGTCCCCGTTCGCTCGCCACTACTAAGGGAATCTCGGTTGATTTCTTTTCCTCAGGGTACTTAGATGTTTCAGTTCCCCTGGTTCGCCTCTTGCACCTATGTATTCAGTACAAGATAACCATCTTATGATGGCTGGGTTCCCCCATTCAGACATCTCCGGATCAAAGTCTGTTTGCCGACTCCCCGAAGCTTTTCGCAGGCTACCACGTCTTTCATCGCCTCTGACTGCCAAGGCATCCACCGTATGCGCTTCTTCACTTGACCATATAACCCCAAGCAATCTGGTTATACTATGAAGACGACATTCGCCGAAAATTCGAATTTCTCAATTAAGAGAACTCACAAATTTTACCTTAGCCTGATCCGTTACCAGTGAAAGTAACGTTCAGTCTATCTTTCTATCACATACCCAAATTTTTAAAGAACGATCTAATCAAAAGACTAGAAATCAATATTCACCGCGGAATATTCATTTCTAAACTCTCAAACTTCGAAGCAGTTAATGGTGGAGCCAAGCGGGATCGAACCGCTGACCTCCTGCGTGCAAGGCAGGCGCTCTCCCAGCTGAGCTATGGCCCCATAACAAAATTGGTGGGTCTGGGCAGATTCGAACTGCCGACCTCACCCTTATCAGGGGTGCGCTCTAACCAACTGAGCTACAGACCCAATTTCGTGCTGCTTCTATCGTCTTCTTCAATGAATCAAGCAATTCGTGTGGGAGCTCATGAAGCAGCTGAGTCGTCGATTAAGGAGGTGATCCAGCCGCAGGTTCCCCTACGGCTACCTTGTTACGACTTCACCCCAGTCATGAATCACACCGTGGTAACCGTCCCCCCGAAGGTTAGACTAGCTACTTCTGGTGCAACCCACTCCCATGGTGTGACGGGCGGTGTGTACAAGGCCCGGGAACGTATTCACCGCGACATTCTGATTCGCGATTACTAGCGATTCCGACTTCACGCAGTCGAGTTGCAGACTGCGATCCGGACTACGATCGGTTTTATGGGATTAGCTCCACCTCGCGGCTTGGCAACCCTCTGTACCGACCATTGTAGCACGTGTGTAGCCCAGGCCGTAAGGGCCATGATGACTTGACGTCATCCCCACCTTCCTCCGGTTTGTCACCGGCAGTCTCCTTAGAGTGCCCACCATTACGTGCTGGTAACTAAGGACAAGGGTTGCGCTCGTTACGGGACTTAACCCAACATCTCACGACACGAGCTGACGACAGCCATGCAGCACCTGTCTCAATGTTCCCGAAGGCACCAATCCATCTCTGGAAAGTTCATTGGATGTCAAGGCCTGGTAAGGTTCTTCGCGTTGCTTCGAATTAAACCACATGCTCCACCGCTTGTGCGGGCCCCCGTCAATTCATTTGAGTTTTAACCTTGCGGCCGTACTCCCCAGGCGGTCAACTTAATGCGTTAGCTGCGCCACTAAGAGCTCAAGGCTCCCAACGGCTAGTTGACATCGTTTACGGCGTGGACTACCAGGGTATCTAATCCTGTTTGCTCCCCACGCTTTCGCACCTCAGTGTCAGTATCAGTCCAGGTGGTCGCCTTCGCCACTGGTGTTCCTTCCTATATCTACGCATTTCACCGCTACACAGGAAATTCCACCACCCTCTACCATACTCTAGCTTGTCAGTTTTGAATGCAGTTCCCAGGTTGAGCCCGGGGCTTTCACATCCAACTTAACAAACCACCTACGCGCGCTTTACGCCCAGTAATTCCGATTAACGCTTGCACCCTCTGTATTACCGCGGCTGCTGGCACAGAGTTAGCCGGTGCTTATTCTGTCGGTAACGTCAAAACAGCAAAGTATTAATTTACTGCCCTTCCTCCCAACTTAAAGTGCTTTACAATCCGAAGACCTTCTTCACACACGCGGCATGGCTGGATCAGGCTTTCGCCCATTGTCCAATATTCCCCACTGCTGCCTCCCGTAGGAGTCTGGACCGTGTCTCAGTTCCAGTGTGACTGATCATCCTCTCAGACCAGTTACGGATCGTCGCCTTGGTGAGCCATTACCTCACCAACTAGCTAATCCGACCTAGGCTCATCTGATAGCGCAAGGCCCGAAGGTCCCCTGCTTTCTCCCGTAGGACGTATGCGGTATTAGCGTTCCTTTCGAAACGTTGTCCCCCACTACCAGGCAGATTCCTAGGCATTACTCACCCGTCCGCCGCTGAATCAGAGAGCAAGCTCTCTTCATCCGCTCGACTTGCATGTGTTAGGCCTGCCGCCAGCGTTCAATCTGAGCCATGATCAAACTCTTCAGTTCAAACATCTTTGGGTTTTGAGAAAACCCTAAACTTGGCTCAGCAATCGTTGGTTACATCTTTGATTTCTCGCGGAGTAACTTGTGATGCTGATAATCTGTTGACTAGCAGTCTGACTCCACAAGCACCCACACGAATTGCTTGATTCAGTTGTTAAAGAGCGGTTGGTTAAGATCTTTCGTCTCAACCGAGGCGCGCATTCTACAGCAGCCTCATTTGCTGTCAAGTGATATTTTTCAGAAGTTTTCAAGGAATCCTTAACAACTTCAACCACTTGCGCTTCAGATCTCTCGTCAGCGGGAGGCGAATTCTACAGCGTTACACGCTGCTGTCAACACCTCTTTTTCAACTTCCTTCTGGCTTCGATGAACTGAAGCAACCTGCTGCCAAAAACTGCGTAACTCATTGTTTACCAAGGAGTTTTCCGTTTCGACTGCGCCGGAAGTGGGGCGAATTATAGGCTCCCAGAATCTGCCGTCAACCGCTATTTTCATAAAACTGTCATATGGCTAAAAAACCACGAAAAACAAAAGGCCGACCCAATGGGTCGGCCTTCCTTCTCTACCCTTCTACTTACAAGCTAGGGAAAGCGAACTGCGAAGCTTCATGGCTCGCACGCTGCGGCCAGCGCTGGGTGATGGCCTTGCGGCGGGTGTAGAAGCGCACGCCATCCGGACCATAGGCATGCAAGTCGCCGAACAGCGAACGTTTCCAGCCACCAAAGCTGTGGTAAGCCACCGGCACCGGCAGCGGTACGTTGACGCCGACCATGCCGACTTCGATCTCGTCGCAGAACAAGCGGGCCGCTTCCCCGTCACGGGTGAAGATGCAAGTGCCGTTGCCATACTCGTGATCGTTGATCAGTTGCATCGCTTCTTCCAGGCTGTTGACCCGGACGACGCACAGCACTGGCCCGAAGATCTCTTCCTTATAGATGCGCATTTCTGGCGTGACGTTATCGAACAGGCAGCCACCCAGGAAGAAACCTTCCTCGTGACCAGCGACGGTCAGGCCACGGCCATCCACCACCAGTGTCGCACCGGCGGCTACGCCATCTTCGACATAACCGCTGACCTTGTCGCGTGCCTGGCCAGTCACCAGTGGGCCCATGTCCAGACCGCAGGAAGTACCAGCACCGATTTTCAACGCCTGGATCTGTGGTACTAGCTTGGCCACCAGTGCATCCGCCACCTGGTCACCGACGCACACGGCTACCGAGATCGCCATGCAACGCTCGCCGCAGGAACCATAGGCCGCACCCATCAGTGCGCTGACGGCATTGTCCAGGTCCGCGTCCGGCATCAGCACGGCGTGGTTCTTCGCCCCGCCCAGGGCCTGCACGCGTTTGCCGCGCTTGGTGCCTTCGCTGTAGATGTATTCGGCAATCGGCGTCGAACCAACAAAACTCAGTGCTTTGACTTCCGGCGCCTCGATCAACGCGTCCACCGCAGTCTTGTCACCGTGCACCACGCTCAGCACGCCTTTAGGTAGACCCGCTTCCAGCAGCAACTGGGCAATCAGCAGCGTCGAGCTCGGGTCACGCTCGGACGGCTTGAGGATGAAGCAGTTGCCGCACACGATCGCCAGCGGGTACATCCACAGCGGCACCATGGCCGGGAAATTGAACGGCGTGATACCAGCCACTACGCCCAGCGGCTGGAAGTCCGACCATGCATCGATATTCGGGCCCACGTTGCGGCTGTATTCGCCCTTGAGGATTTCCGGTGCCGCGCAAGCGAACTCGACGTTCTCGATACCGCGTTTCAATTCACCCGCAGCGTCTTCCAGCGTCTTGCCGTGCTCTTCGCTGATCAGTTGAGCGATACGCGCTTCGTTCTGCTCCAGCAGTTGCTTGAAGCGGAACATCACCTGGGCACGCTTGGCCGGCGGCGTGTTGCGCCAGGCCGGGAATGCTGCCTTGCCGGCATCGATGGCGCTCTGGATGGTTTCGCGGGTCGCCAGCGGCAACTTGTGGATAGCCTGGCCGGTGGACGGGTTGAACACATCAACCGCGCGACCGTTCTCGGTCACCAGTTCGCCATTGATCAAATGCGGAATAACGCTCATGGAAGCTCCTGAAAAGTTGTCCACAGGCGCGCCCGATCGGCACGCCCGTTGTTTGTAGGTCTATAGAAGAAGAAATCAGTCGATCTTGCCCAGCACTTCGCCGACCGCGTCGAACAGTCGATCCAGGTCCTGCGGCTTGCTGTTGAACGTTGGGCCGAACTGCAGGGTGTCGCCGCCGAAACGCACGTAGAAACCGGCTTTCCACAAGGCCATGCCCGCTTCGAACGGGCGCACGATGGCGTCGCCGTCACGTGGTGCAATCTGGATCGCACCCGCCAGGCCATAGTTACGGATGTCGATGATGTTCTTGGTGCCCTTGAGGCCATGCAGCGCATTTTCGAAATGCGGTGCGACTTCGGCGACGCTCTGTACCAGGTTTTCCTTTTGCAGCAGGTCGAGTGCTGCCAGGCCCGCGGCGCACGCCACCGGGTGTGCGGAATAGGTGTAGCCGTGGGGGAATTCCACCGCGTATTCAGGCGTCGGCTGATTCATGAAGGTCTGGTAGATCTCGGAGCTGGCAATCACCGCACCCATCGGGATCGCGCCGTTGGTGACTTGCTTGGCGATACACATCAAGTCCGGGGTCACGCCGAAGGTGGTGGCGCCGAACATGGTGCCGGTACGGCCGAAACCGGTGATCACTTCGTCGAACACCAGCAGGATGTTGTGCTGGTCACAGATTTCACGCAGACGCTTGAGGTAACCCTGTGGCGGAACCAGCACGCCAGCGGAACCGGCCAATGGCTCGACGAATACTGCCGCGATGTTCGACGCATCGTGCAGTTCGATGAGCTTGAGCAGTTCGTCAGCCAGGGCGATACCACCCTGCTCCGGCATGCCACGGGAGTAAGCGTTGCTTGCCAGCAAAGTGTGCGGCAGGTGGTCGACGTCCATCATCGCCTGGCCGAACAGTTTGCGGTTGCCGTTCACGCCGCCGAGGCTGGTGCCGGCGATGTTCACGCCGTGGTAGCCACGGGCACGACCGATCATCTTGGTCTTGGTCGACTGGCCCTTGAGGCGCCAGTAGGCACGCACCATCTTCACCGCCGTGTCGGCGCACTCGGAACCCGAGTCGGTGAAGAACACGTGGTTCAGGTTGCCCGGCGTCAGGTCGGTGATCTTTTCCGCCAGCTGGAACGACAGCGGATGCCCGTACTGGAAACCTGGCGAGTAATCGAGAGTGCCGAGTTGCTTGGCGACCGCTTCCTGGATTTCCTTGCGAGTATGGCCCGCACCGCAGGTCCACAGCCCGGACAGCGAGTCATAGACTTTGCGGCCCTTGTCGTCGATCAGCCAGCTGCCTTCTGCGCCAACGATCAGGCGCGGATCGCGCTGGAAGTTACGGTTGGCGGTGTACGGCATCCAGTGAGCGTCGAGCTTGAGCTGGCTGGCCAGGGATGTCGGAGCGTTCTCGGGCAAGTTCATGGGCGAAACCTCGCAAGGCAATAAACGGCGTAGGGGTTAAAAAACCGTAGTTGCAGCTAAGTTGCCACGGGGATAAAGTCGGTGAAATCCAACTTTTGTAACCTTCAGTCAGCCCACCACTAAACTATCGAGTAAGAGCATGAGTAGCCGCCGCCCCGATCCACTGGCGCAAGTCAGCGACTTCGATATCCGCCTGCTGCGGATCTTTCGCAGCGTGGTTGAATGCGGTGGCTTCTCCGCGGCTGAAAGCGTGCTTGGTATCGGTCGCTCGGCGATCAGCCAGCAGATGAGCGACCTGGAGCAGCGCCTGGGCTTGCGTCTGTGCCAACGCGGTCGCGCCGGGTTTTCCCTGACGGAAGAAGGTCGCGAGGTTTATCAATCGGCGTTGCAGCTGTTGAGTGCGCTGGAAAGTTTCCGCACCGAGGTCAACGGCCTGCACCAGCATCTGCGCGGCGAGTTGACCATCGGCCTGACCGACAACCTGGTCACCCTGCCGCACATGCGCATCACCCACGCCTTGGCGCAATTGAAGGAACGCGGTCCGGATGTGCAGATTCAGATCCGCATGATCGCGCCCAACGAAGTCGAACAAGGCGTACTCGACGGGCGCCTGCATGTCGGCGTGGTGCCCCAGGCCAGCGCGTTGTCGGGGCTGGAATATCAGCCGCTCTACAGCGAACGCTCATTGCTGTATTGCGCGGTTGGTCACCCTTTGTTTTATGTCGACGACAAGCAGCTGGACGACGGGCGCCTGAATAGCCAGGACGCCATCGCCCCGACCTTTCGTTTGCCCGCGGATATCCAGGCGCATTACCAGGCACTCAACTGCACCGCCAGCGCGTCGGACCGCGAAGGCATGGCGTTCCTGATCCTGACCGGGCGCTACATCGGCTACCTGCCAGACCATTACGCGAGCCTCTGGGTGCAGCAGGGTCGCCTACGCGCGCTGAAACCCAAGACGCGGTTTTATGACTTGAGCCTGGCCTCGGTGACCCGCAAGGGACGTCGCCCGCACCTGGTGCTGGAAAGCTTCCTGGAAAGCCTGGCCGCGACGCGCTGACCGGGGTTTTATCGAACCGGGACTTGTCTGGAACCTGTGGGTGCGCTATCAACGTCCTGGCCCGCAACCCACTTGATCGGAAGTGCCCATGACCTTTGAAGTCCCAGCTCACAGCGGCAAACCCGCCAGCCGTATTCGTCAGAAAAACGAAGAGACCATCATCAAGGCCGCCGAGGACGAGTTCGCCCGCCACGGGTTCAAGGGCACCAGCATGAACACCATTGCCCTGAATGCCGGCTTGCCCAAGGCGAACCTGCATTATTACTTCACCAACAAACTCGGTTTGTACGTGGCGGTGCTGAGCAACATCATCGAGTTGTGGGACAGCACCTTCAATACCCTGACCGCCCAGGACGACCCCGCCGAAGCCCTGACCCGCTACATCCGCGCCAAGATGGAGTTTTCCCGGCGCCAGCCGCAGGCGTCTCGAATCTTCGCCATGGAGGTCATCAGTGGCGGCGAATGCCTGACCGAATATTTCAACCAGGACTATCGCGCCTGGTTCCAGGGCCGTGCCGCGGTATTCCAGGCATGGATTGACGCTGGCAAAATGGACCCGGTCGACCCGGTGCACCTGATTTTCCTGTTGTGGGGCAGCACCCAGCATTACGCCGACTTCGCCACGCAGATCTGCCGGGTCAGCGGACGTAGCAAGCTGACCAAGCAGGACATGGAAGACGCCGGCAACAACCTGATCCGTATCATTCTCAAAGGCTGCGGCCTGACACCTACCCTCTAAGAGCCCTATGCCTTTTACCCTCAGCGACTTTTGCGAATACCGCGAAGATATTCGCAAAAGCCGCTTCATCACCTTCGCCGCGCCGATCGCCAGCCCCGCCGAAGCCCAGGCCTTCATCGCCCAACACAGCGATCCGAACGCCACGCACAATTGCTGGGCGTGGAAGCTCGGCGATCAATACCGCAGCACCGACGACGGCGAGCCGGGCGGCACGGCCGGACGGCCGATCCTGGCGGCCATCGAAGCCCAGGATTGCGATCAAGTCGTCGTACTGGTGATTCGCTGGTATGGCGGCATTCAACTGGGCACCGGTGGCTTGGCCCGAGCCTATGGCGGCGGCGCCAACAAATGCCTGCAAGCGGCACCGAAGGTTGAGTTGATCAGTCGGGTGCCGGTGCGATGCGCTTGTGCGTTCGGTGAGCTGGCATTGGTCAAGCTGCGGGTTGCGGAACTCGGTGGGCTGGTGGTGCAGGAGGATTTCACGGCCAATGGCGTTGAACTGCAACTGGCGGTGGGCGCCGGGCAGATCCAGACGTTGCAATCTCAGTTGGCTGATTTGAGTCGCGGGCGGATTGTGTTGGAGCGCTGAACGAGCAACCTGGAGGAGCTGCCGCAGGCTGCGATCTTTTGGGGCGCCGCACTTTTTCCCATATTCCATAGTTGCCCACATCTGCTGTGCACCCGGCTGTGGATAACCTGAGCACATACCGCTGTAACCCTTCTGTCATGCGGCTTTGCGGGCTTTGTTCATTTTTCGTCCATTTCACCTATAAAATTGCTAAATCCAAATAAAAACAATCAGTTAGGTTGGTATAGCACTTTTAGAAGAAAGCCGCCCCACGCTTATGCCCGTCCCTTGGGCTTGCGCACAAATACTGTGGAGCAATCTGTGGATAACCCGTTCATGGCTGGCGCGGTTGCATATTGGGCATGGCTTGCGCTCGAGTGCTCATTTTTTGATCAATAGCCCACGCGCAAAACGAGAGCAGATCAACGGCGTTGCACTTATGTGGTGCCTGGCTCGCGATGACCTCCAGTTCGACAGCTAACTCAACGCCCTGACATACGGGCGCCAGGAATATTTCCTGACCTGATGGCCAGAAAATTGCTTTATCCACAGGCATCCATTCAATCGAATCGAGCCTGTCATGCCCACCGCCGATCCAACGCCCCGTTTGCAACTGAGCAACATCAGTAAACGCTACCCCGGCTGCCTGGCCAACGATGCTATCGATCTGACTATCGCGCCTGGTGAGATCCACGCGTTGCTCGGCGAAAACGGTGCGGGCAAAAGCACCTTGATGAAAATCATCTACGGCGTCGTGCATGCCGACGCTGGCGAGATGTTCTGGCATGGCCAGCCTGTGAACCTGCGCAACCCGGCCCAGGCTCGCGACTTGGGGATCGGCATGGTGTTCCAGCATTTCTCGCTGTTCGAAACCCTGAGTGTGGCGCAGAACATCGCATTGGCCATGGGGCCGGCGGCAGGCTCGCCCAATCAGCTTGAACATAAGATAAGTGAAGTGTCGCAACGCTACGGCATGGCGCTGGAGCCGCAGCGGCTGGTCCACAGCCTGTCCATCGGCGAACGGCAACGGGTGGAAATCATCCGCTGCCTGATGCAGGACATCCGCCTGCTGATTCTCGACGAACCGACCTCGGTGTTGACCCCACAAGAGGCCGAGGACTTGTTCGTGACCCTGCGTCGACTGGCCGCCGAGGGCTGCAGCATTTTGTTCATCAGCCACAAACTCGCCGAAGTGCGTGCGTTGTGCCACAGCGCGACCGTGTTGCGTGGCGGGCGAGTGGCCGGGCATTGCGTGCCGGCCGACTACTCGGATCGGCAACTGGCGCACCTGATGGTTGGCGAAGCGGCGGAGTTGATCGCCGATTACCCAAAGGTGGTGGGCACCGATGTTTTCTTGAACATACAAGGTTTGTCCTGGCACAACCCGGACCCGTTCGGTTGCTCGCTCAAGGCCATCGACCTGGCCGTGTGCACCGGTGAAATAGTCGGCATCGCCGGTGTCGCCGGCAATGGTCAGGATGAGCTGCTGGCGTTGCTCAGCGGCGAAGAACGGCTGGGCCGCAATGATGCGGCAACCATCAGTTTCGGCGGCGAACCGGTCGCGCATCTACGTGCCGATGCCCGTCGCCAACGCGGACTGGCCTTCGTCCCGGCCGAACGACTGGGACATGGCGCCGTGCCGGATCTGAGCCTGACCGACAACGCCCTGCTTAGCGCATTCCAGCAAGGGTTGGTGAGCAAGGGGCTGATCCAGCGCGGCAAGGTCCAGTTGCTGGCGCAAGCGATCATTGACCGCTTCGGGGTCAAGGCTTCCGGCACCCAGGCGCCAGCCCGCAGCCTGTCCGGTGGCAACTTGCAGAAATTCATCCTGGGCAGGGAGATTCTTCAACAACCGAAATTGCTGGTGGCCGCGCACCCGACCTGGGGCGTGGATGTCGGCGCGGCCGCAACCATCCACCGTGCGCTGATTGCCCTGCGCGATGCTGGCGCGGCAATCCTGGTGATTTCCGAAGACCTCGACGAACTGTTCCAGATCAGCGACCGCCTCGGTGCCTTGTGCAGCGGCCGGTTATCACCGCTCAAGGCTACCGTCGACACCCGCCTGATCGATGTCGGTGGCTGGATGGCCGGCCAGTTTGACGCCCCTCAATTACCTGCCTGCGCAACACGTTAACGGAGTCTCACATGCTGCTTTCCCTTGAACCCCGTGGCCAGCAATCAAGCCTGATGCTGTGGTGCTCGCCGCTGTTGGCGGCGGTCCTGACCCTGGGCTGTGGCTCATTGCTGTTTATCGCATTGGGTCACGATCCGCTGCTGACGTTGCATACGCTGTTGATCGCGCCGATCAGCGACCTGTATGGCCTCTCCGAGTGGCTGGTCAAAGCATTGCCGATCCTGCTCTGTGCGTTGGGCCTGGCCGTTGCCTACCAGGCGCGGATCTGGAACATCGGCGCCGAAGGCCAACTGCTGCTCGGCGCCTTGGCTGGCAGCGCGTTGGCGGTGAACTTCATCGAGATGCAAAGTCGCTGGGCACTGGTCCTGATCCTGCTTGCCGGGACCCTGGCCGGCGCCGCGTGGGCGGGGCTGACGGCGTGGTTGCGCACGCGCTTCAACGCCAATGAAATCCTTACCAGCATCATGCTCAATTACATCGCCCTGAACCTGCTGCTGTTTTGCGTCCACGGTCCCCTGAAAGATCCGGAAGGGTTCAATTTTCCGCAGTCGGCGATGTTCGGTGACGCCAGCCGTTTGCCGCTGCTGATGGAGGATGGCCGGGTTCACGCCGGCGTGTATTTCGCCCTGCTCGCCCTGGTGGCGGTGTGGGTGTTGTTGCACAAAAGCTTCGTCGGGTTCCAGATCAAGGTGCTGGGGCTGGACAAGCGCGCGGCCGGTTTCGTCGGCTTTCGCGAAAAGCGCCTGATCTGGCTGGCGCTGTTGATCAGCGGTGGCCTGGCGGGCCTGGCGGGTGCGTGCGAGGTGACCGGGCCGATCGGCCAGTTGGTGCCGCAAGTGTCGCCGGGTTACGGCTATGCGGCGATCACCGTAGCGTTTCTCGGGCGGTTGAACCCCATTGGCATTGTGTTTTCCAGCTTGTTGATGGCGCTGCTGTACATCGGTGGCGAGAGTGCGCAGATGAGCTTGAACCTGCCGCAAGCGATCAGCCAATTGTTCCAGGGGATGATGCTGTTTTTCCTGCTGGCCTGTGATGTGCTGATTCTCTACCGACCCCGCTTGAACCTGCGCTGGACACGCCGCGCACCCGCCTCCGCCGTACAACAAGTAGGTGCGCTTTGATGGATATCGATCTGCTGAGCAACATTTTCTACGCCATGGTTCGCTGCGGTACGCCGCTGCTGCTGGTGGCGCTGGGCGAACTGGTCTGCGAGAAAAGCGGCGTACTCAATCTGGGCCAGGAAGGCATGATGCTGTTTGGCGCGGTGATGGGTTTCATCATCGCGTTCAGCACCGGCAACCTGTGGCTGGGCGTATTGCTGGCGATGTTCGCCGGGATGCTGTTGTCATCGTTGTTTGCCCTGGTGGCGCTGGTGTTCAACGCCAACCAGGTGGCCACCGGGCTGGCCCTGACGATTTTCGGCGTGGGACTGTCGACCTTTGTCGGTGCGGCATGGGTCGGCAAACCGTTGGCGGGCTTCGAACCGGTGGCGCTGCCTTACCTGAGCGAGATACCGCTGATCGGACGTATGCTGTTCGCCCAGGATCTGCTGGTGTACCTGTCATTCGCGCTGTTTGCGCTGGTGGCCTGGGCGACGCTGAAAACCCGTGTCGGGCTGATCATCCAGGCAGTCGGCGAAAACCCGGATGCCGCCAGTGCCATGGGCTTGCCGGTGTTGGCCGTGCGGGCCTTGGCGGTGTTGTTTGGCGGCGCGATGGCGGGACTGGCCGGCGCGTACCTGTCGCTGGCCTACACACCCATGTGGGCGGAAAACATGAGCGCCGGCCGCGGCTGGATTGCCCTGGCACTGGTGGTGTTCGCCAGTTGGCGGGTATGGCGCTTGCTGCTGGGCGCTTACCTGTTCGGACTCGCCAGCATCCTGCACCTGGTGGCGCAGGGGCTGGGGCTGGCGATTCCATCGAGTTTGCTGGCGATGCTGCCGTATGTGGCGACCATTGTGGTGCTGGTGCTGCTATCTCGGGACAAGGTGCGCACGCGCTTGTATGCGCCGGTTTCGTTGGGGCAGCCGTGGCAGGCTGGGCATTAGTGGTTGTCTGGTCTGGCCTCTTCGCGGGCAAGCCCGCTCCCACAGGTACTGCGACGGACGCGGTTATGTGGGAGCGGGCTTGCCCGCGAAGGGGCCCGCACAGGCAACAGTTGAGCAATGCCCCACGCCAACTCAAAGAACAGAAAAATCACCAGCAATGAACTTGCACCATGGGCCAGGGCATACAGCTGCCAAGCCGAAAACAGAAACCTGGCCACGGCGTCATACCGCCCATAAACCTGCTGCGGATCACGTATCCGCAGCACCGACCAGACGCAGACAATCGACCCCAACAGATTCGCCATCAACATGTGCACCGGTTCGAACGGTGGCAACTCACCGGGCAAACTCAACGCCTGGCTCACCCCTGTCAAAAGCCCGTGCAACGCGGCAAAACTCCACGGCGTGACAAACGCGGCCGTCACGATCAGGTCATACCAGGCACTGCCGCGAACCAGGCAGCGATACTGAGTTGAAGTCCACATCGACATTGCTCCATCAATTTCCGGGAGCAACCAGGCTAAAGCCTGGAGTATGCTCCAGGGTCAAGCCCTCCATGAGACGTGATGATGCGCATCGGTGAATTAGCCCAGGCCAGCGCCGTCAGCCGCGACACGCTGCGATTCTATGAGCAGCGCGGATTGATCGCCGCACAACGCAGCGCCAATGGTTATCGCGACTATCCGGCCGACATGGTGCAACTGGTGCAGTACATCAAGACCGCTCAACGGCTGGGCTTTACCCTCGGTGAGATCGGTCACAGTGTCGGGGCCATCTGGCAGTCGCCCGATCCGGACAGTGCCGTCACACGATTGCTGCAAGACAAGCTCAAACTGATCGAAGCGCGCATGGCCGAACTGGGCGCATTGCGCGATGAGTTGCAACAACGGCTTGGACAAGCTTGTCCATTGAATCCACGTCTCTGAACTTCAAGGAAGCCACACATGTCCAGAAACGCACTGATCATCGGTGCCTCCCGCGGCCTTGGCCTCGGTCTGGTGAAAACCCTGCTTGCCGACGGCTGGCAAGTCACCGCCACCGTGCGCAATCCGCAAAACGCCGGGGCCCTGAAAGCATTGGGCCAGGTGCGGATCGAGAAACTCGACATGGACGATCAGCAAGCAGTGATCATGCTCAGTCAGCAACTCAAGGGCGAATTGTTTGACCTGCTGTTCGTCAACGCCGGGGTAAAAGGTCCTGAGGTGCAGACGCCAGACGGTGGCGCGACCCTGGCCGAGGTTGGGCAACTGTTCTTCACCAACGCCGTGGCGCCGATCAACCTGGCGCAACGCTTCGTCGGGCAAATCCGCCCGGACGGCGGCGTGCTGGCCTTCATGAGCTCGGTATTGGGCAGCGTGACCATGCCCGACGCGCCGGAACTGGCGCTGTACAAGGCCAGCAAGGCTGCACTCAATTCCATGACCAACAGCTTCGTCACCCAGTTGGGCGAAACCAGCCTCACCGTGCTGTCGCTGCATCCGGGCTGGGTGAAAACCGATATGGGCGGTGAAGGCGCTGACATCGATGTGGACACCAGCACGCGCGGGCTGGTTGACCAGGTGAATGCGTATGCCGGCAAGGGCGGGCATCACTTCATCAACTACAGGGGTGAAACCATTCCCTGGTAACACCACCCACACCTTTGTCGGGGAAGGCTTGCCCGCGAAGCCCTTTTGATCGACACTTCGCACCTCGCCTCCCCGGCGACCCTGGATCAGCAGACAGGGCAACACTGAGCTGGCAACCCTGAACCCAACTTTCAGAGGAGCCGGCCAACATGCCTGCGACCCGTACCTGGTTAAAAAATCCCCTCGCCATTTTCACGGCCAACGACCTCGATGCCCGTGGCGGCCTGGTGCTGCAAGACGGTGTGATCGTCGAAGTGCTTGGCCTCGGTCAACAGCCTTCCGCGCCGTGCAATGAAGTGTTCGACGCCCGCGAGCATGTGATCCTGCCGGGGCTGATCAACACCCATCACCACTTCTATCAAACCCTGACCCGCGCCTGGGCACCAGTGGTCAACCAGCCGTTGTTTCCGTGGCTGAAAACCCTGTACCCGGTCTGGGCACGCCTGACCCCGGAAAAACTCGCCCTCGCCACCAAAGTCGCGCTGGCCGAACTGCTGTTGTCCGGTTGCACCACGGCCGCCGACCACCACTACCTATTCCCGGAAGGCCTGGAAAATGCGATCGACGTACAGGTCGAGAGCGTCCGCGAACTGGGCATGCGCGCCATGCTGACGCGCGGTTCCATGAGCCTGGGTGAAAAGGACGGTGGCCTGCCGCCGCAGCAAACCGTACAGGAAGGTGAAGTGATCCTGGCCGATAGCCAGCGCTTGATCGCCGAGTACCACGAACGGGGCGAAGGTGCGCAAATCCAGATCGCCCTGGCGCCTTGCTCTCCTTTCTCCGTCACCCCGCAAATCATGTCCGCCAGCGCGGAACTGGCGAACAGACTCGATGTGCGCCTGCACACGCACCTGGCCGAAACCCTCGACGAAGAAGATTTCTGCCTGCAGCGCTTTGGCCTGCGCACCGTGGATTATCTGGACAGCGTCGGCTGGCTCGGTCCGCGTACCTGGCTGGCACACGGCATCCACTTCAACCCGGATGAAATCGCCCGCCTCGGCGCCGCCGGCACCGGCATTTGCCATTGCCCGAGCTCGAACATGCGCCTGGCCTCCGGTATCTGCCCGACCATCGAGCTGACCGATGCTGGCGCGTTGCTCGGTCTTGGCGTGGACGGTTCTGCCTCCAACGATGCGTCGAACATGATGCTCGAAACCCGTCAGGCGTTGTACATCCAGCGTCTGCGCTACGGTGCCGAGAAGATCACTCCGGAGCGCGTCCTGGGCTGGGCGACCAAAGGCTCGGCCAGTTTGCTCGGGCGCAGCGACATCGGTGAAATCGCCGTGGGCAAGCAGGCTGACCTGGCGCTGTTCAAGCTCGACGAGCTGCGTTTCTCCGGCAGCCACGATCCGGTCTCAGCGCTGCTGTTGTGCGGCGCGGACCGTGCGGATCGGGTGATGGTCGGCGGCAAGTGGCGAGTGATCGACGGGCAGGTCGAGGGGTTGGATCTGAAGGGGTTGATTGCTGATCACAGCCAGGCGGCTCGGCAGTTGATCGCGGGCGTCTGATCGGACGCCTTCGCGGGCAAGCCTCGCTCCTACAGGCCCAGTAGCGACAACATGATGAACGTCGCAAACAGCACAAAGTGAGTCATCCCTTCGATGGCGTTGGTTTCGCCATCGTTGAGGTTGATCGCGCTGACGATCAGGGTGATGAAGATCATCACGGTCTGCACCGGGGTCATCGCCATCTGGAACGGCTGCCCGGTGTAGAGCGCCATCGCCTCCATCACCGGCACCGTCAGGATCACCGTCGACAGTGACGCCCCCAAGGCGATGTTGACCACCGACTGCATGCGGTTGGCCAGCGCCGCGCGCAATGCCGTCAGAATTTCCGGTGCGGCCGAGATGGCCGCCACAAGGATCGCCGTGATCACCGGCGGTGCGCCCGTCCCTTCCAGCCCCAGGTCGAGGGTCTTGGACATCACTTCGGCCAAGGCGCCGATCACCACCACACCGAACACCAGGATGCCGATCGACAACGACAGGCTGATGGGTGCCGGCTCCTGCTCCAGCGGTTCCTTCTTGCGGCGTTTTTCCGGGTAGCTGTAGCTGAAAAAGTAACTGTGCGGCCCGACCTGCATCCGCAGGAACAAGGCGTAAAGCACCACCATCGCGCCAATGGTGAACGCCGAATAGAGCTTCCAGTCGCCCTCGGGAATGAACTCCGGCACCACCATCGACACGCCCATGGCGGTCAGGATCATCACGCTGTAGCTGCGCGCCGAATCGTCGTTGTAGGACTGTTCGCCGTGCTTGAGTCCGCCCATCAACGCCGCCAGGCCGAGGATGCCGTTGATATCGAGCATGACGGCTGAGTAAATCGTGTCGCGCACCAGCGTGGCCGACGCTTCGTTACTCATCATGATCGCCAGGATCACCACTTCCACCAGCACGGCGGCCAGGGTCAGGATCATCGTGCCGTAGGGGTCGCCGACCTTTTCCGCGAGCAGTTCGGCCTGATGGGCGACACGCATGGAGGCGGCGACGATGAATGCGATCAGCACCAGGCCGCCAGTCAGCGCGACCGCCTGGCCGCTGTGCAGCAACCAGTGCTCCAACGGGAACGCGACGAGGGCGGCGATCAAGGCCAGCAGCAGAAAGGTTTCTTGCTTGAGGACGGTGAGCATGTCGGGCCTTTTGCCGTGGAGGAGCGATATGCGACTGACTGCGGCGCGGCGCTAACGTTTCGTTTCACCTTAGCGCACCAGTGGATGGCAGCCGGTTCGAGTCATGCACTTTTACTGGCCGTACTGGCCTCTTCGCGGGCAAGCCTCGCTCCTACGGGTTGGCGCCGCTCTGTAGGAGCGAGGCTTGCCCGCGAAGGGCGCGCTGCGGTTTCAGGTCGTTTGTTGTCCTGTTGGTCAGCAATTTGCATTGCCCCTGCCAACCACAACAAAAGGGAGTTCGAATTCATGCAAATACGTCCACTGCACAAACTGCTGTGCGCCGCCATCGGCCTCGGGATCAGCCTGAGCGCCTCTGCCGCTGCCCCACTGAAAGTAGGCTTCGTCTACATTGGCCCGATCGGCGACCACGGCTGGACGTATCAGCATGAACAGGGACGCAAGGCACTCGCGGAGAAACTCGGCGACCGCATCACCACCAACTATGTGGAAAACGTTGCCGAAGGCGCCGACGCCGAGCGAGTGATCCGCAACATGGCCAAGGACAAGTACGACCTGATCTTCACGACCTCGTTCGGCTACATGAACCCGACACTCAAGGTCGCCAAGCAGTTTCCCAATGTGACGTTCGAACACGCCACCGGCTACAAGCAGGACAAGAACCTGGGCACCTACCTGGCGCGCACTTATGAAGGTCGCTACGTCGGCGGTTTCCTCGCGGCAAAGATGACCAAAAGCAAAAAGATCGGCTACGTCGCCTCGTTCCCGATCCCGGAAGTGATCCGCGACATCAACGCCATTCAACTGGCCCTGAACAAGTACAACCCCGGCACCGAAATCAAAGTGGTGTGGGTCAACTCCTGGTTCGATCCGGGCAAGGAAGCCGATGCCGCCAACGCGCTGATCGACCAGGGCGTGGACGTGGTGTTCCAGCACACCGACAGCCCGGCGCCGATCCAGGCCGCTGAACGTCGCGGCGTGTATGCCGTGGGCTACGCTTCGGACATGGCGCATTTCGGCCCCAAGGCGGTACTGACCTCCATCGTCAACGACTGGGCGCCGCATTATCTGCAAGCGACCCAGAGCGTGATCGACCACAGCTGGAAAACCCAGGATTACTGGGGTGGCCTGAAGGAAGGCACCGTTGAACTGCCGATCAGCGACCTGGTGCCGGCGGCGGTGAAAACTGAAGCTGAGCAGATCATCGCCGACATCAAGAGCGGCGCGCTGCAGCCGTTTACCGGGCCGATCAAGGACCAGGCCGGGGCCGAAAAAATACCCGCGGGGGTGAGCGCGACGAATACGGAACTGGCATCGATGAATTATTACGTGGAAGGCATGAAGGCTGACATGCCGAAGTAGTTCTTCACCACAACATAAATCCCCTGTAGGAGTGAGCCTGCTCGCGATAGCGTTGTGTCATTCAGCACAGATGTTGCCTGACATGCCCTCATCGCGAGCAGGCTCACTCCTACATTTGATCTTCAGCGTATTCAGGATTGTGTATGAACCAGCTTCCCATCATCGACATCGCCCCGCTCTACAGCGACGATCAAAGCGCCTGGGCCGCCGTGGCAAAGCAAATCGACCACGCCTGCCGCGAATGGGGCTTTTTCTATATCAAGGGTCACCCGATTTCCGCCGCGCGTATCGACGCCGTGCTCGACAGCGCCCAGCGTTTCTTCGCCCTGCCCACCGCCGAAAAACTCAAGATCGACATCACCCAGACCCGCCACCATCGCGGCTATGGCGCCATCGCCACCGAGCAGCTCGACCCGAGCAAACCCAGCGACCTGAAAGAAACCTTCGACATGGGCCTGCACCTGCCGCTCGACCATCCCGATGTGCTGGCGGAAAAACCGTTGCGCGGCCCCAACCGCCATCCATCGCTGCCAGGTTGGGAGGCGTTGATGGAGCAGCACTACGTCGACATGCAGGCGCTCGCGCAAACCTTGTTGCGGGCAATGACAATGGCGCTCGGCATCGAGCGGGACTTTTTCGACACGCGCTTTCGTGAGCCGGTCAGCGTGCTGCGGATGATTCACTACCCGCCGCGTCACACCGCCAGCTCCCGGGAGCAGCAAGGTGCCGGCGCCCATACCGATTACGGTTGCATCACCCTGCTCTACCAGGATGCCGCCGGTGGCTTGCAAGTCAGGAACGTAAAAGGCGAATGGATCGATGCCCCGCCGATCGAAGGGACGTTCGTGGTCAACCTCGGTGACATGATGGCGCGCTGGAGCAACGACCGTTACCTGTCGACGCCGCACAGGGTGATCAGCCCGTTGGGCGTGGATCGTTATTCGATGCCATTCTTTGCCGAGCCGCACCCCGATACCCGCATCGAATGCCTGCCCGGATGTCAGGATGAGCAGCAGGCGGCGAAATACCCCGCCACCACTTGCGCCCAGTTCCTGCTGTCACGCTTCGCCGATACCTACGCTTATCGACGGGAGCAGGAGGCAACGGAATGAACCGCCTGGTCAGGTTTTACCAATTGTTGCGATGAGCACCTGTAGAATGGCGCCATTGCACCTGATGAGAACAGAATTATGTACGACTGGCTGAACGCCCTGCCCAAGGCAGAACTGCACCTGCACCTGGAAGGCTCGCTGGAACCTGAACTGCTGTTTGCCCTGGCCGAACGCAACAAGATCGCCCTGCCGTGGAGCGATGTCGAAACCCTGCGCAAGGCCTACGCCTTCAATAACCTGCAGGAATTCCTCGACCTGTATTACCAGGGCGCCGACGTGCTGCGCACCTCCCAGGATTTCTACGACCTGACCTGGGCCTACTTGTTGCGCTGCAAGGCTCAGAACGTGATTCACACCGAACCGTTCTTCGACCCGCAGACCCACACCGACCGTGGCATTCCATTCGAAGTGGTGCTCAACGGCATCGCGGCTGCGTTGAAAGATGGTGAGCAGCAACTGGGTATCACCAGCGGTTTGATCCTGAGTTTCCTGCGCCACTTGAGCGAAGAACAAGCACAGAAAACCCTCGATCAGGCGCTGCCGTTCCGCGATGCGTTTGTCGCCGTGGGCCTGGACAGCTCCGAGATGGGGCACCCACCGAGCAAATTCCAGCGCGTGTTCGATCGCGCCCGTGGCGAAGGTTTCCTGACGGTCGCCCACGCCGGTGAAGAAGGCCCGCCCGAATACATCTGGGAAGCCCTCGACCTGCTGAAAATCCAGCGCATCGACCATGGCGTGCGCGCCATCGAAGACGAGCGCTTGATGCAGCGCATCATCGACGAGCAGATTCCGCTGACCGTGTGCCCACTGTCCAACACCAAGCTCTGTGTGTTCGATCACATGTCGCAGCACAATATTCTCGACATGCTCGAGCGTGGCGTGAAAGTGACCGTGAACTCCGATGACCCGGCCTACTTCGGCGGTTACGTCACGGAAAACTTCCATGCCCTGTATACCGATCTGGGCATGACCCAGGACCAGGCCAAACGCCTGGCGCAGAACAGCCTGGATGCCCGGTTGGTGAAACCCTGAGACCGCCCGTCTACAGGGCCATTTCAAGCTCGGTCTGTTTGGCGAAACGGTGAATTTCTTTCTGCCCGGCGGCGGTAAGCTGCAGGGCACGAGAGTCCACGGGCAAGCTCAACCAACCGGACTGCATGAACAGCTGCAACAACGCCGCACCCAGGGCACCGCCCAGGTGCGGGCGTCTTTCGCTCCAGTCGGGACACGCACAGGCAACCTTGCCGTTGCGATGGGCCAGCGCCTGAATGAACACACCGCGTGACGCCAGCTGCGTCGAGCCTTTGAGTGTAATCGTGACCCGTTGATCGAACTGTTCGATCCAGCCCGCCTCCAGCAGGCGCTGGTACAAGTCGGCAGCCAGGGTGCCACCCAGATGGTCGTCACAAAGCCGTGCGCGCAACAACGATGAACCCCTCGGCTGAGGTTTGGCCAAGGGGGCGGCGCGTTTGAAGATGTCCGGGATATCCTGCGGTGTGCTGGCCAGCGTGGCACTGGCCAGGGCTTCGATCGCGACACCGACTTCGGGCGCCGTCAGGCGAAAGAAGCGCTTACGCCCACGGGCTTCTACTTTCAACAGGCCTCCGGCCAACAGCCGTCCCAGGTGCGCACTGGCCGAAGACGGTGACAGGCCGGCCATCAATGCCAATTCTTCGGTATGTCGCGCCGAACCGTCCATCAATGCCCACATCATTGCGCTGCGCTTCGGGTCAGCCAGCAACGTGGCTATCTGGCTGATGCAAGGTGCATGTTCCATGTATTCACTCCCTGTTGAATCGTATCGTCCTGCTGCTCAGAGATATCTTGACCCGTCATGTGCTGTCGGCCAAACGTGGAAACTGCCATAAACCGGGCTCGCCCTTAGGATCGACGGTGCGTTCACGAGGCGAGGGTTAGTATAGGCCGGTTGCCCGCCAGATCCTGCTCCCTGCAAACCGCCGATGCTGATAGTTCCTGAGGGAAATTTCGCTTTTTACCTGCGACTAATGATCGATTCTTGATAAGCCTGGAAAATGACTACTCAAGCGGGCGCATCGGCTGGCAAGCATTTCCCGCAGAAGGTTCACCGGCTTGCTCAATTGTGCGCGATGGGCGCACAACAGATTCAGCGGTGCGCGCTCACAGAGCAGCTCCGGCATGAGCACTTTCAAGCGCCCCGCGAGCACATCGGCGGCCACGTCGAGCCAGGATTTATAGGCGATGCCGGCCCCTGCCAGGGCCCACAGGCGCACGACATCGGCATCGTCACTGAAACGATCGCCACTGACGGTCAGGCCGACCTCGCGCTTGCCGTCATGAAAACTCCAATGGTCATGTACCCGGCTACCCAGCATGAACAGCAGGCAATTGTGCTGGGCCAGTTGCTCCAATTGTCGCGGCTCGCCACGCCGGGCGAGATAGTCGGGCGCGGCACACAGCACGCGACGATTGTGTGGGGCGATGGGCAGCGCCACCAGGCTGGAGTCTTCCGGCTCGCCGTAGCGCAGCGCGATGTCCACTGGCTGGCGGAACAGATCGGCGATGCGGTCGCCCAGCAGCAGGCGCACGGTCAGCTTCGGGTGCTCGCGCTGAAACTCATCCAGCCAGGGCAGCAGCAGGTTGCGACCAAAGTCCGACGGTGCCGACA
Organism: Pseudomonas sp. WJP1; assembly: GCF_028471945.1. Classification (NCBI taxonomy): domain Bacteria; kingdom Pseudomonadati; phylum Pseudomonadota; class Gammaproteobacteria; order Pseudomonadales; family Pseudomonadaceae; genus Pseudomonas; species Pseudomonas sp. WJP1. Next base: position 700,773 of record NZ_CP110128.1, on the reverse strand, counting down.
ACTGCAGGACGCCGCTGACCTGATCCTGGCCACTGGCCAACAAACGCCGGCCTTCGTCGAGATGACTCAAGGCCGCTCGGGCGTACTCGAGAAAACCTTCGCCTTCGGCGGTCAGGCGCAGGCTGCGGGTGGAGCGGGCCAGCAGCCGGGCGCCCAACTGCTGTTCGATGCGCTTCAACGCAGCGCTCGCCACCGCCGCCGACATGTCCATGCCCCGTGCGGCCGCAGACAGACTGCCAAGGTCCGCCGCCCGGACAAACAACTGCAAATCATCGAATCGCAGCATGTGAAGCCTTTATTATCAAAAAAATATTGAAAGAGACTGCTGTTTTAGCCGGTTTTATCTTGCATAGAAATAGCCAATCATCCGCCCCATCGAATCTTTCTTCAGATAGCTATTTGGGAGTCTTCCATGAAAGCCGTTGCTTACTACGCCTCGCTGCCGATCAGCGATGAAAACGCCCTGCAAGACATCGAACTGCCAGAGCCGGTCGCCGGCCCTCGTGACCTGCTGGTGGAAGTCATGGCCATCTCGGTCAACCCGGTGGACACCAAGGTCCGTCAGAACGTCCAGCCTGAAGCCGGCGCGGCCAAAGTTCTGGGTTGGGACGTGGCAGGTGTGGTCAAGTCGGTGGGCAGTGAAGTGACATTGTTCAAGGCCGGCGACAAGGTGTTCTACGCTGGCTCCATCGCCCGCGCCGGGGGTAACAGCGAGCTGCACGTGGTGGATGAGCGAATCGTCGGCCATATGCCGAAAACCCTCGGTTTCGCTGAGGCCGCTGCCCTGCCGCTGACGGCCATTACCGCCTGGGAATTGCTGTTCGAGCGCCTGCAGGTACGCGAAGGAAAAACCGATGAAGGCCAGAGCCTGCTGATCGTCGGTGCGGCCGGTGGCGTCGGCTCGATCCTCACGCAACTGGCCAAACAGCTCACGGGCCTGAACGTGATCGGTACCGCTTCGCGCCCGCAGACCCAAAGTTGGGTGAAGGCGCTGGGAGCCGATGAGGTGATCGATCATAGCCAGCCACTGAGCCAGGCCCTAAAACAGGCCGGCATCGATCAGGTGACCCATGTCGCCAGCCTGACCCAGACCGATCATCACCTGGATCAACTGGTCGAAGCGCTGGCACCGCAAGGTAAGCTGGCACTGATCGACGACCCGAAAACCCTCGACGTGACCAAGCTCAAGCGCAAGAGCCTGTCGCTGCACTGGGAGTTCATGTACACCCGCTCACTGTTCGAAACCGCGGACATGATCGAACAGCACAAACTGCTCAACCGGGTCGCCGAGCTGATCGATGCCGGTACCCTGAAAACCACGGTCGGCGAACACTTTGGCACCATTAATGCCGCGAACCTGCGACGTGCCCATGCACTGCTGGAAAGCGGAAAATCCAAGGGCAAGATTGTGCTGGAAGGGTTTTAAGCGCCTGCAGGCGCCGCCCTCGGACTGCGATGTTTTTTGTTACAAACCGTCAGTCCGAGAGTTGTGCCTTGTCACAATAGCGTTCGTATTCAGGACTACAATCGAAGCCTCTGCGAGACAATCTTTTACTTGAGGAGGTCAGTAATGAAGATCCTGATAAAAGAATTGGCAAAGTCCCAGTGGCAGGTCCGCCTGGATCAACATGCCGTCACATTCCGCAGCGAAGCCGAAGCCCGCGCCTTCACCAATACCCTTGAAGCGCGATTACACGCCCCGCACCAGATACCCGACCGCCAACAGCGCGCTGTTGGCTGAGTCCGCCCTCAAACCTGGGCTTGCACCAGCGCCCGGGCATTCTGCAAACGCCGGGTGAGCAGCGCCGCGCTCACCACCAGAATCCCGCACAGGCTGATGACCATGGCCATCGGCATGGCGCTGCCGTCGTGCAAGACCCCGACCAGCGCCGCGGCGCCTGCCGCGACACTGAATTGCAGGCATCCGAGCATGGCCGAGGCACTGCCGGCGCGGGCGCCCTGGCCGTTCATCGCGCAGGCCGAGGCATTGGGCAGGATGCAACCGAGGCTGGCGATGCAGACGAATAATGGAATCAGCAGCGGCCAGAGCTCTGTGGTGTGCAACGCACTGACGGCGAGCAACGCCAGGCCGGCACCGAGGTAAATCCACACGGTGCGTGTCAGCAGGAACGCCGGACCGCGCTTGGCCAACAGTCGCGCGTTCACCTGCGCCACCAGGATGAACCCCGCCGCGTTGGCACCGAAGAACCAGCCAAAATGTTCGGCCGGCACGCCATAGAGCTTGATGAAGATGAACGGCGACCCGGCGATGTAGGAGAACATGCCGGCGATGGCGATACCGCCCGTCAAGGCATGGCCGAGGTACACCGGGTCCTTGAGCAAACGTGCGTACTGATGCAACGCCCCGGCCAAGGGTTGGCGGGGCAAATGGGCGGGCATGCTTTCCGGCAAGCCCAATGCCACGGCCAGGCCTGCCAAGGCGCTGAAACCGGTGAGTGCCAGGAATATCGACTGCCAGCCTGTGGTGTTGACCAGCAAGCCGCCGAGCATCGGCGCAAGAATCGGCGCCAGGCCCATCACCAGCATCAATTGCGAAAAGACTTTTGCTGAGCCCACCGCATCGCATTTGTCGCTGACCACCGCCCGCGAGATCACCATCCCTGCGCAACCGCCCAGTGCCTGGATGAACCGCGCGCCGATCAGCCAGTCCAGGTTCGGCGCATACGCGCACGCCAACGAAGCGGCGGTAAACAGCCCGACGCCGATCAACAGCGGAATGCGTCGCCCGAAACGGTCAGCCACCGGGCCGTAGGCCAGCTGGCCAATGGACAAGCCAAGGAAATACGCGGCCAACGTCAGCTGAACGTGTTTTTCGTCGGTGCCGAAGGCGAGCGCCATCGCCGGGAACGCCGGCAGATAGAAATCGATCGCCAGCGGACCGAAAGCGCTCAAGGCGCCAAGAATCAGGATTGTGCGAAAATTCATCAGGCACCCATGGGACAGAAGTCGGCAGGCCGACAGTCTAGCCGCGCATGGACGCCTTGAACATTAAGTTAGCTCGCTAACTATTAAAAAATCAGACCAACTTCACGCGATAGCCTTCTTCACTGATGAGCGCGATCACTTGCTCGGCGCTCAATGCGCTCTCGACGCCGACTTCCCTGGCCGCCAGATCGACCCGCACACTCGCCGCCGGGTCCCTGGCCTGCACAGCCTGGGTGATCGCCTTGACGCAGTGACCGCAGGACATGCCTTCAACGTTGAACACTTGCATGGATGACTCCTTTAATGGGGCGCTTGAATGAAGTGACCTACAGTCTCGAGCTTGCCACCATGGCAAGGTCAAGTTCTGACATGACCTGCCGGGCTGGCAATCGGCTTCGCGCTCGGCCAAGCTGCGTTCATCTACGACTTGATCCCAGGAGATTCAGCCATGCGCTGGTCAGCTTTCAGCCTGTTTGGCCTGCTCAGCCTTTTCACCGCCACAACCCCGGTCAATGCCGCCGGGGAGGATTATGGCGTGTTGATCATTTCCCGCGAGCGCCTGGAAGTCGCAACCAGCTGCGAGATCGGCGTGTATATCCAGGACCAGTTGGCGGCGCGACTGTTCCAGGAGCAAAGCACTTCGTTCAACTTGCCGCCAGGCAATGTGTCGCTGCGCCTGAAGCTGCTGCCAGGCCAGGCACCGGGGTGCAACCCGGGCATGCTGGCGCCGGGTTCGCAGGATATTCAACTCAAGGCCGGTGATGTGTTGAAGTACCGGATTGCGATGACCCAGGACGGGATGTATCTCAAGCGTGCCGGCCTCGGCTACTGATCCCCCCTGTAGGAGCCAGGCTTGCCGGCGAAGAACGATAACGCGGTGCAGCAGACACACCACGGCGTCTGGTTCGCCGGCAAGCCTGGCTCCTACAAAAGCACAGAACGATAACGCGGTGCGACCGATCTTTGCGCTTGACCTTGCCAGCATGGCAAGGTTGATCCTGTAGGCAACTTCTACAGGGAGCGTGACCGATGTCCGAATCCACTACTTTCGATCTGCCGATCGCCGGCATGACCTGCGCCAGCTGCGCCGGGCGTGTCGAGCGCGCCTTGAGCAAAGTCATCGGTGCCAGTGCCGTCAGCGTCAACCTGGCCACCGAGCAGGCCCGGGTTCAAGCGCCGGTCGACAGCCTGCCGGCCTTGATGGAGGCGGTACAAAAAGCCGGTTACAGCGTTCCGCAACAGCGCCTGGAACTGAGCATCGACGGCATGACCTGCGCCTCCTGCGTCGGCCGGGTCGAACGGGCACTGAACAAGGTGCCGGGGGTCAGGAGCGTCAGCGTCAACCTGGCCAATGAACGCGCTCATCTTGAGCTGCTCGGACAGGTCGACCCGCAAACCCTGATCGACGCCGTGACCAAGGCCGGCTACGCCGCCAGCGTCTGGCAAGACGATCAGCCCCACATCGACACGCAGCAAAGCCGACTGCACCGCGAGCGCTGGGCCGTGATCGCGGCCATTGTCCTCGCCTTGCCGCTGGTTTTGCCGATGTTGCTGCAACCGTTCGGCGTGCACTGGATGCTCCCCGCCTGGGCGCAGTTCGCCTTGGCCACGCCGGTGCAATTCATCCTCGGCGCGCGGTTTTATCTGGTCGCCTGGAAAGCCGTGCGTGCCGGTGCTGGCAACATGGACCTGCTGGTAGCGCTGGGCACCAGCGCCGGTTATGGCTTGAGCGTCTACGAATGGGCCACCGCCGCCGGGCGCATGCCGCACCTGTACTTCGAAGCCTCGGCCGTGGTGATTGCCCTGGTGTTGTTGGGCAAGTACCTGGAAAGCCGCGCCAAGCGCCAGACCGCCAGCGCCATTCGCGCCCTGGAAGCGCTGCGCCCGGAGCGGGCGATCCAGGTGGTCGACGGCCGTGAGCAGGAAGTGTCCATCAGCGCCCTGCGCCTCAATGACCTGGTGCTGGTCAAACCCGGCGAACGCTTTCCGGTGGACGGTGAAGTGGTCGACGGCCAGAGCCATGCCGACGAAGCGTTGATCAGTGGCGAAAGCCTGCCGGTGCCCAAGCAACCCGGCGATCAAGTCACCGGCGGCGCGATCAATGGCGAAGGTCGCCTGCTGGTGCGCACCCAGGCACTCGGCGCGGAAACGGTGTTGGCGCGCATCATTCGGCTGGTTGAGGACGCTCAGGCGGCCAAGGCACCGATTCAGAAACTGGTGGATAAAGTCAGCCAGGTTTTCGTGCCGGTGGTCCTGCTGCTGGCACTCGCGACCCTGATCGGCTGGTGGCTGTACGGCGCGCCGCTGGAAACCGCGCTGATCAATGCCGTGGCCGTGCTGGTGATCGCCTGCCCTTGCGCACTGGGCCTGGCAACGCCGACGGCGATCATGGCCGGCACCGGGGTGGCGGCGCGTCATGGGATCCTGATCAAGGACGCCGAAGCGCTGGAACGTGCACATGAAGTCAGTTCGGTGGTGTTCGACAAAACCGGCACCCTGACCTCTGGCGCCCCGCGCATCGCTCACTTGAGTGCCATCGAAGGCGACGAAAGCACCCTGCTGCAACTGGCCGGCGCTTTGCAACGCGGCAGTGAGCATCCGCTGGCCAAGGCTGTGCTGGACGAATGCGCACAACGCGGCCTGACCGTGGCCGATGTCAGCGACAGCCAGTCCCTGACGGGGCGCGGCATTGCCGGCAGTCTTGATGGCCGTCGGCTGGCGCTGGGTAATCGGCGTCTACTGCAAGAGAGCGGATTGAGCGCAGGTGAATTGGCCGATTCGGCAACGGCCTGGGAAACCGAAGGCCGGACCCTGTCCTGGCTGGTCGAGCAAAGCCCTGCACCGCGAGTACTGGGATTGTTCGCCTTTGGTGACACGCTCAAGCCTGGCGCGCTGCAAGCCGTGCAACAACTCAGCGCACGCCATATCAGCAGTCACTTGCTGACCGGCGACAACCGTGGCAGCGCCAAAGTGGTCGCCGATGCACTGGGTATCAAGAACGTACACGCCGAAGTGCTGCCGGCAGACAAAGCCGCCGAAGTCGCCACGTTGAAGAAAACCGGTGTGGTGGCGATGGTCGGCGACGGCATCAACGATGCGCCGGCACTGGCCGCGGCGGATATCGGCATTGCCATGGGGGGCGGCACCGACGTGGCCATGCACGCCGCCGGGATCACCCTGATGCGCGGCGATCCGCGATTGGTACCCGCGGCGCTGGAGATCAGCCGCAAGACCTACGCGAAGATCCGGCAGAACCTGTTCTGGGCCTTCGTCTATAACCTGATCGGCATTCCTTTGGCGGCCTTCGGTTTCCTCAACCCGGTGCTGGCCGGTGCGGCGATGGCGTTGTCGAGTGTGAGCGTGGTGAGCAATGCGCTACTGTTGAAAACCTGGAAACCCGAGGATCTGGAGGACAACCGATGAACATCGGCCAAGCAGCCCGCCACAGCGGCCTGAGTGCGAAGATGATTCGTTATTACGAGTCCATCGGCCTGCTCAAGGCGGCCCATCGCACCGACAGCGGTTACCGGGTGTACAGCGACGATGACCTGCATACGCTGGCGTTCATCAAGCGCTCCCGGGACCTGGGGTTTTCCCTGGAGGAGGTCGGCAAGCTGCTGACCCTCTGGCAGGACCGCCAGCGTGCCAGTGCCGATGTGAAGGCGCTGGCACGGCAGCATATCGATGAGTTGAACCAGAAGATTCGTGAGCTGGGGCAACTGCGCGATACGTTGCAGGACCTGGTTGAGCATTGTCAGGGGGATCATCGACCGGATTGTCCGATTCTGAAGAATCTTGAGTCGGGGTGTTGTGCCACACCTGCCAACCACCACAACCCCCTGTAGGAGTGAGCCTGCTCGCGATAGCGGTCTGTCTGATACATCAAAGTTGAAGGTGCCGACGCTATCGCGAGCAGGCTCACTCCTACAAAGGATTTGTGTTGTGCATAAAAAACCCGGCCGAAGCCGGGTTTTTGATTAACCGATCACTGCATCCAGGGCGGAGGCGGTTCTTCGGTTTTGCCCGATGGCGCATCGTCTGCGGCACGTGCCGCTTGCTTGCGCTCTTCATCCAGGCGTGCGGCCTCGATCTCGCGCATGATGCCGCCGACATCGGCCAGTTCTTCCGGTTCGTCGAACTCACCGGTCAGGACACTGGCCGGGTGCAAGGTACCCGCCTCGTACAAGGCCCACATCTCCTTGGCGTACCGGGTCTTTTTCAACTCTGGCGCAAACCGTCCGAAATAGGACGCCATGTTGCCCACGTCCCGCTCCAGCATGCTGAAAGCGTGGTTGTTACCCGCCGCGTCAACCGCTTGCGGCAAGTCGATGATCACCGGGCCGGTCGGGGTCAACAGCACGTTGAACTCGGACAGGTCACCGTGCACCAGGCCGGTACACAGCATCAGCACGATCTGCGAAATCAGGAACGCGTGATACTCGCGTGCCTGGTCCGGCTCCAGTACCACGTCGTTCAGGCGCGGTGCCGCATCGCCGTACTCGTCGGCCACCAGCTCCATGAGCAGCACGCCTTCAAGGAAGTCATACGGCTTGGGTACGCGCACACCGGCATTGGCCAGGCGGAACAGCGCCGCCACTTCGGCGTTCTGCCAAGCGTCTTCGGTTTCCTTGCGGCCAAACTTGGAACCCTTGGCCATGGCCCGGGCCTGTCGGCTGTTGCGCACCTTGCGGCCTTCCTGATACTCGGCCGCCTGACGAAAACTGCGTTTATTCGCCTCCTTGTAGACTTTCGCGCAACGTAACTGGTTGCCGCAGCGCACCACATAAACAGCTGCTTCTTTACCACTCATGAGTGGGCGCAGCACCTCGTCGACCAGACCGTCCTCGATCAGGGGTTCAATGCGTTTTGGAGTCTTCATCAGCTTTTATTGTGGGTCCTTTATTACCAAACACGCGAAAGTCATTCGTTATACGGCAATCCATCCATTCGGGGGAGGGGGTGCCGACGTACCGTTCGCGTGATTTTTCAAAACAGCCCTCAATTTCCGCAGGCAACAGCCGAAGTCCTAAGTGACAAAGTGATTTGTCCGACAATCGTTTTTACAACAATAACGATGCCGCACTCAGGGAACCGGGATCAACAACGTTTACGGCTGCCAATAAACCGCGAGTCATCTGCACTGCGTGGGCCTACAAGAAAATCTGGAGCGCGGATGAACATCAAACAAAAACTGACCTGGGCGTTTGCAATCATCGCCTGCTTGCCGGTGGTACTGGTCGCCACCCTTGTCGTGCTGAACTTGCGCAGTGATGCCAAGGACGAATTCGTCGACAACAGCGGTCGCGAAATCCGTCAAGTCAGCAATGCCATGCAACTATTCTTCGACGGCATCAGCCAGAACGTCGAATACCTGGCCCGGCAGCCGCTGATCACCAACTCCGACGACAGCCTCAAGACCTACATGAACGCCAACGCCGCCAGCATTCCCCAGGGCGAAATGGACAAAAAAGTCTTCGGCTTCCTGCAGGACCTGGGCAACGCCCATCCGTCTTACGCCTACGCCATCCTCGGCACTGCGGCCGGTGGTTACGTATCGTGGCCGGACGATGCCAAACTGGCCAACTACGACCCGCGCCAGCGCCCCTGGTACAAGGCAGCCCAGGCCAAACAGGGCAAGCCGTTCCGTACCGAAGCCTATTACTGGGCCGAAAACGATACGTCCTACGTCAGCACCGTACGCACCATCGACAACAAGCTGGGCACCAACGGCGGCGTGGTCAGCATCGACGTGTCGCTCAAACAGCTCACCGAACTGGTCAAGCAGATCAAGCTCGGCGAAACCGGCTACCTGATGCTGCTGGAAAACTCCGGCACCGTACTGGTCGACCCGAAGCAACCGGAACACAACTTCAAGGCCCTGGGCAGCCTCGGCGAGGGTTACGCACAACTGGCCAAGGCCGGCAAAGGCCTGGTCGAAGTCGAACTCAATGGCGAGCGCTACATGGCCAACGTCTGGCCGTCCGAGCAACTGGGCTGGACCTTCATCGGCCTGATCAAGCAGAGCGATGTGATGAGCACCGCCACCCAACTGACCTGGTTGATCGCCATCATCGCCGCGGTACTGGCGGTGATCTTCGCCATCGTCGGCGCCAGTTTCGCCAGCGTCATCGTGCGACCGATCCGCAGCGTGGCCGACGGCCTGGAAGGCATCGCCCAGGGTGAAGGCGACCTGACCAAGAGCCTGCAAATCCGCGGCAGCGACGAAACCGCGCAACTGGCCAACTGGTTCAACCAGTTCCTGACCGCGATTCGCAACCTGATCCAGAGCATTGGCGGCGCCGCGACCAGCATCCTGGCCACGTCCAAGAGCTCGACCCAGGTCTCCAGCGACATGGCCGAAGCCGCTGGACGCCAGCGTGAAGCGGTGGACATGGTGTCCACGGCATTCCACGAAATGGTCGCCACCGCCAACGAAGTGGCGCGTTCCTGCAGCCAGGCGGCCGAGTCCGCCGACAGCGGCCAGCGCCAGGCCCGCGAAGGCCAGCAACAGATTGACGCGGCCGTCAGCAGCGTCGATCGCCTGAGCCAGGAAATCGAACAGTCGGCCCAGTCGATGCAACAGCTGGAGCGCGACAGCAACGACATCCAGTCGATCCTGGGGACCATTCGCTCGATCGCCGAGCAGACCAACCTGCTGGCGCTGAACGCGGCCATCGAAGCGGCGCGGGCCGGTGAACAGGGCCGTGGTTTTGCGGTGGTGGCCGATGAAGTGCGGGCGCTGGCCAAGCGCACGGCCGATTCCACCGCGGAAATCGACGGGCTGCTGGGCAACCTGGCCAAGCGCACCAGCCAGGTGACCCAACAGATGCATGCGAGCCTGGAAGTGTCCCAGCAATCGGTGACGCGCATCGGCGAAGCGCGCAACAGCTTCGGGCAGATCCGCGAGTCGGTGGACGTGATCCGCGACATGAACACCCAGATTGCCACGGCGGCGGAGCAACAGCATCAGGTGGCCGAAGACATCAACCGACACATCAGCCAGATCCATGGCGATGCGCAATTGGTGGCCGAACTGGCGAACTCGGCGCGCCTGGATTCCCAGAGCCTGGCCGGGTTGTCGAATGAGTTGGATGGGTTGGTGCGGCGGTTCCGTACCTGATCCAATCCCCGGTGGCCGCCGTTCGCGGGCAAGCCTCGCTCCTACAGCAGTACGCATCGTCCTTGTAGGAGCGAGGCTTGCCCGCGAAGGGGCCATCACTGTCGGAAGAGTTCTCCCGGGGTAAACCCGAACAGGCACTTGAACGCCGCAATAAACGCCGACGTCGAGTCATACCCACAGGCCAGCGCGGCATTGGTCACGCTGTCGCCCTCCTCCAGCAGACTCAACGACGACAGCAAGCGCATACGCTGGCGCCAGCCACGAAAACTCAACCCGGTTTCCCGCTGGAACAGGCGCATCAGGGTTTTTTCCGACGTACCCAGGCGCTCGGCCCATTCGTGCAGGGTCACATTGCGCTCGGGATTTTCGATCAGCTCGCTGCACAACCCCAGCAACCGTTCATGACGGGGCAACGGCAGGGAAAAACCGACTTCCGGCAACGTCGCCAACTGATCGAGCAACACACTCACCAGCCGCGCTTGCGGGCTGTCGCCCTGTGGATATTCCACTGGCAGCAGGCAAAAACTCTTGATCAGCTCCCGGGCCAGCGGCGTCACTTCCAGTACCCGGCAACGCCCGTCCGCCCACCCGCAATCTTCGCGACGCACATACAGGCTGCGCATTTCGGCGCGCATCGAGGTCACGACCTGATGATCAAGGTCCGCCGGAATCCAGATGCCCCACTGGGGCGGCGCGAAGAAACTGCCCTCGGCGGTGTGCACACCGAGTACGCCACTGATGGCATAGGAAAACTGCACCCAGTCGTGTCGATGGGACGGCGTCCACGACCCGGCGTTGAGGCTCTCCACCCGGGCGTACAGAGGGCGTGGCAGTGTAATGAGCGGTGGGATGCTGCGTTCGAGAGAAACCTGTCCGTTAGTCGGCATTGCCTGGCCTTGTGTTGCGAGACGGCTAATGTGGCGACGTTAGGCCATGTCACCCCTCTATTCAACACCGGACATATGGTTAACGTTCGATGATGGCGGTCACCCCCTGACCACCTGCGGCGCAGATCGAGATAAGCCCGCGCCCTTTCCCCGCCGCATCGAGCAACTTCGCCAGGTTGGCAACAATGCGCCCACCCGTGGCAGCGAATGGATGCCCCGCCGCCAGCGAACTGCCTTTGACATTCAGTCGGCTGCGGTCGATCGAGCCCAGCGGCGCGTCGAGGCCGAGGCGGGTTCTGCAGTACTCGGGGTCTTCCCAGGCCTTCAAGGTGCAGAGCACTTGCGCGGCGAAGGCTTCATGGATTTCGTAGTAATCGAAGTCCTGCAGGGTCAGGCCATTGCGCGCCAGTAACCGCGGCACCGCATACACCGGCGCCATCAACAGGCCCTCGGCGCCGTTGACGAAATCCACCGCCGCTGCCTCGCCATCGCGCAGGTAGGCAAGGATCGGCAAGCCACGCGCCTGCGCCCACTCTTCACTGCCCAACAGCACCAGCGAGGCGCCATCGGTCAGCGGTGTGGAGTTGCCGGGAGTCAGGGTGCCTTTTGCGCTTTTCTCAAAAACGGGTTTGAGCGAGGCGAGTTTGTCCAGGGTCAGGTCCGGGCGCAAATTGTTGTCGCGGGTGAGGCCGAAAAAAGGCGTCATCAAGTCGTTTTGCCAACCTTCGGCATAGGACGCGGCCAGCTTCTGATGGCTCTCGAGCGCAAATTGATCCTGCTCTTCTCGGTCAATGTTCCAGGTCTGCGCCATCAGCTCGCAATGCTCGCCCATGGACATTCCGGTGCGCGGCTCGCCATTGCGCGGGAACTCGGGAATCAAATGCCGGGGACGCAACTGCAGGAAGGGTTTGAGTTTTTCAACGGTTGTGTTGGCGCGATAGGCTTGCAGCAGAATCTTGCGCAACCCGTCGCTGACACTGATCGGCGCGTCCGAGGTGGTGTCGACGCCACCGGCGATGGCGCAATCGATCTGGCCCAGGGCAATTTTGTTCGCCACCAGTAGCGCAGCTTCCAGCCCGGTGCCACAAGCCTGCTGGATGTCGTAGGCCGGGGTAGCAGGCGACAGCCGCGAACCGAGCACACACTCGCGTGTGAGGGCCATGTCCCGCGGCAACTTGAGGACGGCCCCGGTAACCACTTCGCCAAGGCGCAGGCCATGCAGGTTGTAGCGTTCGATCAGGCCTTCGAGTGTGGCCGTGAGCATGGCCTGGTTGCTGGCGGTGGCGTACGGCCCGTTGGAGCGAGCGAAGGGTATCCGGTTACCGCCGATGATCGCGACGCGACGCAGCTGAGTCATGAAAAGCTTCCTATTCTGTGAAGGCCACTACCCGCAAGCGTAGGCCTTTTCCAGTGAATCGAACGACTGATTGCCATTCATGGTCCACACTTTGAACCTCATCTGCTGGAGCGCGTTCCATGTCCGACCGCTATATCGACTTCGCCAATTCGTCCATCGGCCATCGACTGGTCGCAGCCGTGGGCTTGCCTTCGCCTGTACGTCTGGAACGCTGGCAAGCGGGCCGATTGCGCCCTGTCGAAGGTGCTTTGCTGATTGGCGGCGGGCCACTGGCGGAAAAGGTCAGCGCCTTCGCCAACCGCCTGACGGACGCGATCTACACCTACGGCACCGAACCCTCGATGGCGACCGCGTGGATTCCCGGACACGGCCCGAAACTCAAGGCCGTGGTGTTCGATGCCAGTGACCTGGTGCAGGTAGACCAGCTCAAGCAGCTGCGCGAGTTTTTCCAGCCGCTGATGAAAAATCTCGACCACAGTGCCCACCTGGTGATACTGGGCCGAGACCCGCGGACCTTGAGTGACCCGTTCGCCGCCAGCACCCAGCGCGCCCTCGAAGGTTTCAGTCGCTCGCTGGCCAAGGAGCTGCGCAGCGGTGGCACCCTGCAGCTGATCCATGTTGGCGAGGGTGCGGAGGATCAACTGGAAGGACCGCTGCGGTTTTTCCTCTCACCGAAAAGCGCCTTCGTGTCCGGGCAAGTGATTGGCCTTGCGGCCTGCGCCACCCAGGTCACGGACTGGACGCGCCCGCTGGCCGGGCGCAAGGCACTGGTCACCGGCGCTGCGCGGGGCATTGGCGCCGCCATCGCCGAAACCCTGGCCCGTGACGGTGCCGAGGTCATCCTGCTCGACGTGCCCCCGGCCAGGACCGATCTCGACGCCCTCGCCGCACGCCTCGGCGGACGTGGTATCACGCTGGACATCTGCGCCGAGAATGCCGCGACGGAATTGGTGGAACAGTTGCCCGACGGCATCGACATCGTGGTGCACAACGCCGGCATCACCCGGGACAAAACCCTGGCCAACATGACCCCGGAGTTCTGGGACGCGGTGCTCGCCGTCAACCTCAACGCCCCGCAAGTGCTGACTAAAGCCCTGCTCGACAGCGGCACCCTGCGCGACGATGGCCGGGTGGTCCTGCTGGCATCGATCAGCGGCATCGCCGGCAATCGCGGACAAACCAACTATGCGGCGAGCAAGGCCGGGCTGATTGGCCTGGCACAGGCCTGGGCGCCGCTGTTGCATGGGCGGGGCATCAGCATCAATGCCGTGGCGCCGGGTTTCATCGAAACCCAGATGACCGCACACATTCCCTTCGGCCTGCGTGAAGCCGGACGACGCATGAGCTCATTGGGCCAGGGCGGCCTGCCGCAAGACGTCGCCGAAGCCGTGGCCTGGCTCGCGCAACCGGGTACGGGCGCGTTCACAGGGCAAGCATTGCGTGTCTGCGGGCAAAGCGTCCTGGGGGCCTAGGCATGATCATCGACTGGCACACCCTCAATCGCGAACCCAGCCTGCCGGGGCTGTATGTGCAGGCGGCGACGCGGCGCAAAATCACCGGCACCACCCTGCCCGATTCGGGCTTGCGCTGCTGGCTCGATGTCGATCCAATGCGCCTGGCGACCTATCGCAAGGTCTGCGGCTTCGCCGACAACAGCCTGCTGCCACCCACCTATCCGCACATCCTTGCATTCGCCTTGCAGATGCAATTGCTTACCGCCCGGGACTTTCCGTTCCCGCTGCTGGGGCTGATTCACCTGAGCAATCGCATCCGCGTGCTGCGGCCCATGGGCGGGGTCCATCGAGTGCGGGCCAGCGTATGCGTGGAGAACCTGCAACCCCATGCGAAGGGCGCGACCTTCGATCTGGTGACCACGCTGGATGATCAATTGGGAACGCTCTGGGAGGCGCAAAGCCAGATGCTTTGCCGAGGGGTGAAGCTTGAGGGCGAGCCCGTCGAGGAGCTGCTCGCCTCGACACTGGCACTGACGCAAGTCGCCCAATGGACAGCGCCCGCGGACATCGGCCGGCAGTACGCCAAGGTATCGGGCGACTACAACCCGATTCACCTGAGTGCGGCCAGCGCCCGGATGTTCGGTTTTCCCTCGGCGATTGCCCATGGACTGTGGAACAAAGCCCGCACCCTGGCCGCCCTGGCCGAGCATCTGCCGGCCGCGAATATCGAGATCGCAGTGCAATTCAAAAAGCCGGTGCGCCTGCCCAGTGAGGTGACGTTACTGGCCAGCGCCGCGGGTTCAAGTGGGGATCTGCAATTGGTCGGGGCGGGTGATCTGGAGCACATGGTGGGCCATTGGCGGCCGATTGCCTGACGCTAATCGGACGACAAACACCTTCTTGTTGTAGGAGCCAGGCTTGCCGGCGAAGGCGTCCGAAAGACCAGCGCAGAATTCAAAGACGCCTTCGCCGGCAAGCCTGGCTCCTACAGGTTTTTCATCCGGCCCATAACGGATTCAGCGCCTCGCAAACTCCCCCAACGGCTGCGGGAACAGGTTATTCAGCGTCTCCAGCAACCGCACGTGGTAGATCGGCTTGCGAAACAGGTCCAGCACCTGCAACCGCAACATGTCGCTGACATCCTCCATGTCGGCATGCCCGGACATCACGATCACCGGCAGATGCTGGCGCGCCGTGTGCTCGCGCAAGCGCTTGATCAACGACATTCCACTCTCCTCCGGCATGCGCAGGTCGGTGATGACCAGCGCGATATCCGGATTACGCGTCAGATGCTGCAGCGCCAGCTTGACCGAAGTCGCGGTGAAACAATTGAAACCCTCACCCTCCAGCAACTCCGCCAACTCAAGCAACGCATCCTCCTCGTCATCGACCAGAAGCAGTTGTTGGCGCGGCAGTGCGGGAGCGTTCATAGGCAACACCTGGAATAGACTAAGCGCTGACATTAGAACCCGCCTTGTGCATTAGCAAGTGACAGCCGACTTAACCACCGGCGGGGGCAGCCACCATTGCACCGGTGATTCTTGTAAAGATTCCGGTGATCGTCGTGCCCATGCCGCCGCTGAGCCCGGCAATCACCACCGCGACCATCGCGGCGACGATGGCGTACTCGATACCCGAAGCCCCCTCGGTATCCTTCGCCAGCCCTTTGTAAAAAGCGATTTCAGATTTGACCTTCTGGAGCAGCTTGGCGAAAGACATGAGGTTCTCCTTGAGGACACCGAGTGTTGCACCGACGCAACATGATTCCCCTGTGCCAGCACCAGCATTGTCGGCATTCCCCCGCCGAACAACTGTAAAAACGCATTAACACGAAAGTATTAATCGGTTCGTTGACGTCAAAAAACCTTTGATTTGAGCTGAACTTCGATTTTTCGTTAGAAATTTCCTGCCGAGTAATGGCGTTTTGCTCTAGCTGCGCTACCGTCCAATAGCGAAATAGTTCCATGTTCATAGCTGCCTGATTGCGTAGTTGTCTCGTTGCGGAAAACGAGTTCTTTGTGCAGCGGGGAAGGGAGTGCCGTCATGAACAGTCGTGTCATCCTAGGCCTAGCCGGACTGTCTCTGGCGGGTGCGGTCATTGCCGGTTATTGGGGCTTCACCTTGACCCGTGATCCGACCGCCACGCCCGTCGCGCAAGCCGCGATCGCCCCCCTGACATCCACAAGCCCCGCACCGACTGCCCAGGCAGAAGAGGACACGCGCCAACCGATCGTGGTGTTGCTGCATGACATCGCCCCGTTCGTGCAAATCACTGCCGCCGATGTGGCCCTGGAAAAACTGCGGACCGTCCCGGCCGGCAGCCTGACCCGACTCGATCAAGCCATTGGCCGCACGCCCTGGCGCGCCCTGACTGCCGGTAGCTGGCTCAACGACGAGAGCTTTGAAGGCGGCGGCAAGCTGGCGCGGATGATCCGGCCCGATGAGCGCGCACTCGCCGTGGCCGTGGATGAAGTGATCAATGCCGGCGGGCAACTGACCCCCGGGGACTATGTCGATGTGCTGCTGTTCCTGCGCATGGACGCCAACAACATCCAGCCCTCGGCCCAACTCGCGGTCCCGGCCTTGCGTGTACTGGGGGTGGGCGAGCAATTGGGCCTGACCAACGATGGCCAGCCCTCCAGCCCGGCCCATGGCAACGATGAAAAACTCCGACAGGAACAACAGCGCGCCAGCGCCCGCACCGTGCTGCTCGCCGTCCCCGAACCCCTGGTGAGCCGCTTGATGCTCGCCGCGCAGTCCGGGGTGTTGCGCCTGGCCGTGCGCAGCGCCGAGGAAAAACGCCTGGCGCGTTACTGGGCCGGTGAACGCGATTCTGCGGCCAACATCGCCAACGCCAATCGCGACTTGATCCAGTTCAACCAGTTGGCCATGACCGCGCCGCCCAGGCCCATGGTCGCCAGTAGCGCAGCCGCGCCTCGCCGGTCGGGTGTGGAAGTCATCCGCGGCAACGAAACCACGCAAAAGTCCCCCTGAATCGAGCAAGGAAACGCTTTAATGCGCAGACGTAGTACGCCGTTGTTCAACGGCTTGATCTGGGCCACCTTGCTGAGCGGCTTGCCGGTGACGGCAGCCATCGCTGCCAACGGCAATTGTGCCGCGCTGGGCCCCTTGCCAGCGGTGCTGGAAGTGGGCGAAGGCCTGCAACAGGAAGTGCAATCGCCCGTGGCAATCACCCGGATCGCGGTGGGCGACCCGAAAATCGCCGACGTGCGAGTCAATGGCGACCAGGCATTCCTGCTCACCGGCATGGGCTCCGGCGCCACCAGCCTGATGGTCTGGACCGCCTGTGCCAGCGCGCCGCGTCAAAGCATGGTATTCGTCCAGGGCCGCGCGACGACGGCCATGACCAGTGCCCGGCAGTCACCCTCCGATGACCCGCTGCTGCCATCGCAAGTGCAGACCGACATCCGCTTCGTCGAAGTCAGTCGCACCAAGCTTAAGGAAGCCAGTACCTCGATCTACGGCAAAACCTCGAACTTCCTGTTCGGCTCCCCCGGTACCGTGCCCAACACGGCAGTGACCCCGCGGGTGTTCCCGTTGCGCAACCTGGATCCGCGGATTGCCGTGCCGAGCATTCCGCTGGCCAACGACATGTACAACATCGTCGCCGGCGGCGGCAACTTCCTGGCCATCATCAATGCCATGGAAAGCAGTGGCTTTGCCTACACCCTGGCGCGGCCGAGCCTGGTGGCGATCAGCGGACAAAGCGCAAGCTTCCTGGCGGGCGGTGAAATACCGATCCCGATTCCCAGCGCCAACAGCAACAGCTACTCCATCGAATACAAGGAGTTCGGCATCCGCCTGACGCTCACGCCAACGGTGGTCAGCAACGACCAGATCGCCCTCAAGGTCGCTCCCGAAGTCAGCGAACTGGATTACAACAACGCCGTGACCATCGGCGGCACCACGGTGCCGGCGTTCACCATTCGCCGTACCGACACCAGCATCTCCCTGGCCGATGGCGAAAGCTTCGTCATCAGCGGCCTGATCAGCACGCAAAACACCTCGCAGGTGGACAAGTTTCCGGGGCTGGGCGATATCCCGATACTCGGCGCGTTCTTTCGCAGCTCCTCGATCAATCGCGAAGAACGGGAACTGCTGATGATCGTCACGCCGCACCTGGTGCAGCCGCTGGCCGTGAATGCGCAACTGCCGTCGCTGCCGGGAGAAAAACTGCGCAATTACGACCCCAACTGGTACCGCCTGTACTTCCTCGAAAACGGCGACTTCGATAAACGCAGCGGACTATCGCAATGAGCCAGAACCTGAGCCAGACCTTCCTCGCGATCACGCGCAACAGCACCGACCTTGAATGGCTGCAAGGCGCGCTCGCCCCCTTGGGCCAAGTGGTCAGCGCCGGTGGCGGCAGCCTCGACGAATTGCTGGCGCTGGTGGACGTGACCCTGGCCAGCCTGGTGTTCGTGGGCCTGGACCGTGAGCACGTCGTGGCCCAGTGCGCACTGATCGAAGGCGCCCTGGAAGCCAAGCCGAGGCTGGCCATCGTCGCGCTGGGCGACGGCATGGACAACCAGCTCGTACTCAACGCCATGCGCGCCGGGGCCCGGGACTTCGTGGCCTACGGCTCGCGCTCCAGTGAAGTCGCCGGGCTGGTGCGGCGCCAGAGCAAACGCCTGCCACCGGTGGTGCCCAATACTCACCTGGGCGGCCTGACCGTACTGTACGGCGTGCAGAGCAACGCCGACGGCGCACTGCTGGCCAACCACATGGCGCAGGTGGTGCAAAAAAGCGGACAGCAAACGCTGCTGCTCGACCTCGGCCTGCCACGGGGGGACAGCCTGGCCCTACTGGGCCTGGAGAGTTCGTTTCATTTCGGTGATGCCCTGCGCAACTTGCGTCGCCTCGACGCGACGTTGATCGACAGCGCCTTTACCCGTTGCGAAGCCGGGCTGCGGATCCTCGCCTACGCCACCCAGGATGAACCGCTGGAACACACCAGCGCCGCCGAGTTGTACATGCTGCTCAGCGCCCTGCGCCAGCACTTCCAGCACATCGTCGTGAACCTCACCGGCCAGCCCGACAGCGAAGCCTTGCGCACCTTCGTCAGCCATTGCGACAAGCTGCTGTGGTACACCGACCAGAACGTGCTCGACTGCCGCCGCAACCTGGCGGTCCTGAACCTGTGGCGCGAAAAAGGCATGAAACTCGATCACGCCAAGCTGCTGGTGGATCGCTACCTGCGCAGCGTCGCACCAGACTCCGAAGCCTTGGGCAAAAGCTTCGGCATGGAGATCATCGCCACCCTCGCCTACAGCCCCGAGGTGCGCTTGAACGCCAAGAACCAGGGCGTGACCCTGTTCGAACTGGCCCCCCGGGAAGTGCTCACTCAAAGTCTGCGCAACCTCGGCGAACGCCTGGCCAAACGCTCCGAAAACCTGGCCAAGCCCAAGTCCTGGTTCAGCCGTTTGAGAGGTACGCCATGAGCAGCGAAAAACTGTTCGGCGCAACGCACCGCGGGGTGGCCGGCAACACCGACCACGAAGGCCTGAAACTGGTGTTGCACCGCTACATCATCGACGCCATCGAGGAGTCCGGGAAAAACCTGCTCGAAGGCTCGCGCCAGGTGCTGGCGCAGTTCGTCATCGACAAAGTCGCCGAATACATCGCGCGCCTGCACCTGGCGATTTCGCGCTACGAGATGGAGCGCCTGGCCGAAGAGATCGTCGACGAACTCACAGGTTTCGGCCCACTGGAAGTGCTGCTGCGTGATTCGGCCGTCACCGAAATCCTGGTCAACGGCCCGCACCGCGTATTCATCGAGCGCGATGGCGTACTGCATCAGAGCGACTTGCGTTTCATCGATGCGCACCATGTCGAGCGCGTCATCCAGCGCATCCTCGCGCCCCTGGGCCGGCGGCTCGATGAGTCTTCGCCGATGGTCGATGCGCGCCTGCCAGATGGCAGCCGGGTCAATGCGATCATTCCACCGATTGCGCTCGACGGCCCGTGCCTGTCGATTCGAAAATTTCGCCAGGACATGCTCAACAGCACCGACCTGGTGGCCATGCAATCGATCGACCAGGCGATCTACGAATTCCTGCAAGAGGCCGTGGGCAAACGCTGCAACATCCTGATCAGCGGTGGCACCGGCACCGGCAAGACCACACTGCTGAACATTCTCAGCCAGTTGATCGACCCGCACCAACGGCTGGTGACCATCGAAGACGTCGCCGAACTGCAACTGGGCCACCCCCACGTGGTGCGCCTGGAAACCCGGCCGCCGAATGCCGAAGGCCATGGCGAGGTGAAAGCCAGCGACCTGATTCGCAACGCGCTGCGGATGCGCCCGGACCGGATCATCCTCGGCGAAATCCGCGGTGTCGAAGTGGTCGACGTACTGACCGCGATGAACACCGGCCACGACGGTTCCATGAGCACCGTGCACGCCAACAACGCGCAGGATGCGTTGCTGCGCCTGGAAACCCTGGTCGGCCTGACCGGTCGCAGCATTGCCGAACGAACCTTGCGCCAGATGATCTGCGCGGCACTGGACGTGGTGATCCAGTTGACGCGCATGCCCGATGGCCGCCGCTGCGTCAGCGAAGTGGTCGAGGTGATCGGCATCCGTGAAGACGTGTACGTCACCAATACGCTGTTTCGCCTCGACCGTCGTAGCGGTTTCGGTTTCATGCGCGAGGCGGTCAATCCCGCCGGTGACAAACTGCGCCGTGAATCGGCGCTCTCTCCCTCGATGTATTGAAGGCCACGGCATGCTCAAACCGCTGCTGCTCATCCTCGTTTGCCTGGCGCTGCTTGGGCTGTCGGCTCGTCTGCTCGTTCGCGGCTTGCGCGAACCCGGCACCCAGCGCGTGCTGGAACGCCTGGCCCAAGGGCAACCGGAGCGGGTGGCGCGCAAAACACCCTGGACGGGACTGGATCGAGCCTTCTTGCGCGCCGGCCTCGGGCGGCCCACCGAACGCCTGGGTGTGTGGCTAACGCTGTGGGGCTCGAGTGTCTTGCTCGGCTTCATCGGTGGCGGCTGGCTGGGCTTGCTTGCCCTGTTGCTGTTGCCGCCCCTGCTCCTGCGCCTGTATGTCGATTGGCGTTACCAGCGCCGGCTCAAGCGCATGATCGAACAATTGCCGGCGCTGCTCGATCACAGCGTGCGCAGCCTGAAGTCCGGGCGCACCCTGGCCGATGCGGTGCTGGGCGCCATCGACGCCGCCGAAGACCCGCTGAAAGATGCCTTGGGCCGGGTGAAACGCCAGGTGCACATGGGCATCAGCCTGCCGGACGCCACCTCGGACTTCGCAGAGCTCTACGACAAAGACGAACTTCGCCTGTTTGCCCTCGGCTTGAAGGTCAACCACCGCTACGGCGGCAATGCCAGTGAACTGCTGGAAAACCTGATCAAGATCATCCGCGAACGCGAACAGGCAGCTCGCCAATTGAGCGCCATGACCGGGGAAACCCGGGTCACGGCGGTGGTCCTGGCGCTGATGCCGGTCGGGGTCGCCGGCTACTTCCTGATGTCCAATCCAAAGTACCTGATGACCATGTGGGACGACAGTTCGGGGCAATCGATGCTGATGGGAGCGCTCGCCCTCCAGGTGTTCGGCTGCCTGGCGCTGTGGCGGATGTTGCGCAGCCTATGAACCCGTCCCTGCTGCTGAGCTCGCTGCTGTTCCTGCTGGCCTCGGGCTTGTTTATCGGCGTCATGGTGCAACTGCGTCGGCGTGCGCGCCAGGTGGTGCAGCGCCTGGACGGCAAAACGCCAGGCGAAAGCCGCTTCAGCCAATGGCTGCACGCGCTGGGCACCAGCCGGGTCGGCCAGCAGTCGGTCAAGCTCGACAACGAAACCCACACGCTGCTCAATTGCCTGGGCTGGCGCACCGCGCGGCAACGGGCGTTGTTCGCCGCCTTGCAGGTTGGCGTCCCGGTATTGGCGCTGGCGCTAAGTGCACTGGTGCAGGGGCTGTTCTTCTCCCAGGTCACGCGCCCGTGGCTGGTCCCGGCGTTCGCCCTGGGGATCGGTTATCTGCTGCCCAAGCGACTGCTGGCCGCTGCGGCGCACCACCGGCAGAAAAAACTGGCGATGGAAATCTCCACCTTCATACCGTTGCTGCGCATCCTGTTCGAATCGGGCATGGCCGTGGAGCAATCGCTGCGCGTCTTGAGCAATGAAGGCAAACAACTGATGCCCGAACTGACCCACGAGTTGCGCCTGGTGCTGGCCCGCGTCGACTCGGGCCTGGAGCTGGGCGATGAACTGAACAAGGCCAGCCG
Organism: Pseudomonas sp. WJP1; assembly: GCF_028471945.1. Classification (NCBI taxonomy): domain Bacteria; kingdom Pseudomonadati; phylum Pseudomonadota; class Gammaproteobacteria; order Pseudomonadales; family Pseudomonadaceae; genus Pseudomonas; species Pseudomonas sp. WJP1. The sequence goes on along the minus strand of NZ_CP110128.1, from coordinate 678,744 downwards.
TTTGCTGGCGGTCGACGAATTCACTGACACCTGCGTGATCCTGCAACAGCTGATCCATCAGGGCGGCGGTGCAATGAAATCCCTGCTGGCGCTCAAGCTGTTGCTCGATGACAAGCGCCTGGCGCGTCTTCAGGAATACATCTCCAAGATGTCCGCAAAAATGTCCGTCGTGATGATGCTGTTCCTCTTCCCGGCGTTATTGATCGTACTGGCGGGCCCGGGCTTCACCGCCCTCGCCCGGGCTTTTGCTTCCTAGAGGAATCGTGATGAAAGCAATGATTGCAGGTTTGTGTCTGCTGATGCTGGGGGGGTGCGCGAGCAACGGACAGACACCCTGGAGTGCCATGACCGGCACCGCCAGTTGCGGCAAATTGAACGCCGAACAACAGCTGGCGCTGAACCTGGCCGATGACATGGCCAATGACGGCAAGCTGCACGCCAGCCTCGCCAACCTGCAGAGCCTGCCCGATAACCTGGCCGACGTGCGCCTGCGCAAGGCCAAGGTGTATCGACTGCTGGACCGCAACGAAGCCGAGCCGCTGTACCGCAGCCTGCTCGGCGGCTGCCTGGCCGCCGAAGCCGAACACGGCCTGGGCCAACTCGCCGCTGCCCGGGGCGACCATGGTTTGGCCCAGGCGCACCTGCAACGGGCCGCCCGACTGGCGCCCACCGACGAAAAAATCCGCAACGACCTGGGCGTGGTGTACCTCAATCAACTGCGCATCGAAGACGCCAAATTCGAATTCCTCACCGCCATCGAGCTCAAGCAGGGCGATCAACTGGCCGCCGTGAACCTGGTGACCCTGTTGATCTACCAGGACGACTGGAACCGCGCCGCCGAGCTGGTCAGCCGCCTTGGCCTGAAACCGGCCCAAGTCACCCAGGCCCAGGCCCGCGCCGAGAAACTCAAGCGGCCAGCCAGGCCTGGATCGACCGTAGCCGCGCAAGTCGCCGCCGTTCAGTAGGGAGCCCCCAGATGAAACCGACCACCCTTTGTTGCCTCGGCCTGCTGACCCTGCCACTGGCCGCCCACGCCATCGACGCCGGCCCCTCCTCGGCGCAACAACAGGAAACTGAAGGCTGGCTGCAACTGCAAAGCAGCAACACTGCCGCCTCCACCAAGCCGCAAACCGCCAGCGCTACCGAGCGTGAACTGGCGATGCAGCGCTGGTTGAAAAGTTTTCAGCATGAGATCCCGGAGTTCTTTGATCAGTATGAGGGTGGAACGGTGAACAGCGGATCGCAGGAATAAACTGATTTTTTTGGCGTTTGACAGACCATCTTCGCGGGCAAGCCTCGCTCCTACAATTGAAATGCATTCCCCTGTGGGAGCGAGCCTGCTCGCGATGAACGATGATGCGGTCTCCTTGGCGGAGCGCTATGGCTGCGGATCGAGGTTATCCAGCGCCCGATTCACCGCCAGCTCCCCCAGCATGATCACCTGGGCAATCCCCAGCAGCGTATTGCGTTGCGACCCCTCCAGGAACGCCGCGAAGTCATTGGCCATGACACTCGCCGACGCAAGGGATTCACAGGCGTGGGCCAGCAGGGTTTCGGTGTCGATATCGGGCGAGATGACGAACATCGTGCTGGGCTTGCGCACGGTGGGTGTCTTGAGTGGATTGAGGTAGTGATCGAGGGCGCGGTCGGCGGCTTCGTGGAGGGTTTTTGAGTTGGGGGATTGGTAGGGTGAAACGTCGTCGGGTGCGGGGGGATTGGGGGTGGGTTTGATCATGGTTACACCTCTGGGATGAAATGGAGCCACGTCCAAATCGCCGCGATGCAATTTGGGGTGGCAGCTGTACGCGGGTTCGCGGACCGATTCCCAGAGGCTGCTCGGCATACCCGAAGGTATCCCGCGCACAGGCGCCATGACACGAACGACAGACACCGAAAAGTGTTGTTGTTCTGTGGAGCGATTATGCCTCAGGAATCGAGCCGCGACGCCCGGACGCTGATTTTTTCAGCGACGGACAAAGGCTAGAGGTCAGGCGTCTGACGGACAACCTGAAAAGCGTGTCGGATGTTTCCGAGGGATTTGAGGGATTCCGCACAACAATGGTTGGTTGTCAGGCCGTCTTCGCGGGCAAGCCTCGCTCCTACAGGAGATTCAGTACATCCGCCAGATTCAGGTCGGCTGTCAGGCCGCCATCGCGAGCAGGCTCGCTCCCTAAGGGGATGGGTACATCTGCCAGATGTTGGTCGGCTGGCAGGCCGCCGTCGCGAGCAGGCTCACTCCTACAGTGGGTCTGTGTACATCTGCAGGAAACAGGTTGGCTGTAAGGCCGCCATCGCTGGCAAGCCAGCTCCCACAGGGGATTGGTATATCTGCCAGATGTTTTTCGGCTGGCAGGCCGCCATCGCGAGCAGGCTCACTCCTACAGTGGATCGGTGTACACCCTCCGCTCTTCACCACTCATCAGGCCGAGCGTTAGCTCGCCTTCAGCTTTTGATTTTGATCTTGATCTGCCGGCCCCTTCGGGAGGCTGAGTGGAGGTGTTCATCCGGGGAGTGGCGCGCAGCGCCGTTCGACGCAGTCGAACACGCTGCATGTAGGTGCCAGCGAAGCCAACCGGAGGGCAGTGTCCCCGGATGGATACCGGAGCGAAGGAACCCCGAGCCTTAGCGAGGGGCCGGACGCTGGGGCGAGCCTTTTTTTGCTTACTTTTTTTTGGCGTTTGAAAAAAAAGTGAGTCGCCGTAAGGGCGAAACCATAAGTGGCCGTTACCGTAGGAATGGATATGTACACAAAATCCTACAGCGGGGATCAGCTCGTCGACGCCCGATGCCGCTGGCCCAAATTACTCGGCGTCAACGCCAACGCCAATTGCGTGCGATTATGCATATGCGTCAACCGCAACACTTGCGACACGTACAACTTCACCGTGTTCTCGGTAATGCCCAACTCGCAGGCAATCTGATAATTCGTTTGCCCCTTGCCCACCAACCGCGCCACCTCCAGTTGACGTGGCGATAGCTGATTGAAGATCGCCGGGATCTCGGTCCGCTCCTTATCGCCGTCATCCCCGCCCGACGCTAGCGGTGTGCGCCGAACCCGGTCCAGGTCCTGATACAGATCATCGAGCGACTCGGACAGGTATTGCAGCTTCTGGTTCAGATGCCCCAACTGCAACGCCTTGTGCCGTTCCTGCAGTGCCACTTCCTGGCGTTGCACGCCTTCAAGCAACTCGCCCAGATCGATCGGCTTCTGGTAGTAATCGGCAACACCGGCGCGCAATGCCTTGATCACATCCTGCTTGTCCGCCTGCCCGGTGAGCATGATCGCTTCGAAAGCCCGGTGTTTGCCGCTCAGGCGTTGCAGCTCCTGGACCATTTGAATGCCGTCCAGGCCAGGCATGTGCAAATCGCAGAGGACCAGGCCGATGTCCGTGTCTTGTTGGAAATGTTCGATCGCCTGATGGCTGGATTCGCAGGGAACGCAGCGGTAGCCGTTACTCTCAAGAAATTCGCAAAGCTCTGAAACGATCAAGGGCTGATCGTCGACCACAAGGACTTTTACTGCCGAAGTACGCTTGTTCACGTGCAACTCCCTGCAAGGCCAAGGACTGACCGTCCTATTACTGAACCTGAGGCTGTTCGACCCCTGTATGAAAGTAGTCGCTCTTTCGCTGCTGTACAAAAACAGATGTCTAACCGAGCCAGGCAAACGTCAGCAACAGCCCCACCAGCAGGAAGGGGGCAAAGGGTTGTTTCCTTGACAGACCGGGCTCCAGATAACACAGGCGACTTCTAAGCCCTTGACTGATATGAAGCCAGACTCTTGGCGCCAGCAGCAGCCAACACACACTGGCCAGGCCGGCGCCGATGAATACGCCCAGTACATGCCGACCATCGGTCGCCAGCCCCAGGGCGGTCATGAGTTTGACGTCCGCGCCGCCCAGGCGACGCATCGCGTAGGCGGGCAAGGTAAAGGCCAGGGCCAGCAACGCGGCCCAGCCGCCCTGCTCGGCGGGTGCGCCGATCCAGGTGGTTCCGCTCCATAGCAGGTATGCCAGGGCCAGCGCCCCGACGCCCAGGGTCAGTCGATTGGCGATGTGCCGTTGCCGGGCATCCTGGGCTGCGCATAGCGTCAGCCAGATCAGTAGGACAAAGCTTGGCATCCGGTAAAAAACGTCCGTTATGGCGGAATGATTCTATGCTGACATTACTTCGTGATGTCAGGGTAGACGCACCCATGAAAAGCAACCTCCCTCGTAAGCAAAAAGGTGCCGTAGCGATTGAATTTGCCTTGGTGTTCGTGATCTTTTTTGCCGTGTTCTACGCGATTGTCACGTATAGCCTGCCGCTGCTGCTGATGCAGTCGTTCAACCAGTCGACCGCCGAAGCCGTGCGTCGTAGCGTGGCCCTGGACCCGAACACGCCCGGCTACGAGGCCGCGCTGAAAAACATCGTCAAGCAGGAACTGACTCGGCAGTTGGCGTGGATTCCCGCCGGGCTGAATTTCGATGTCGCCAGCGACACGACCACCACTTATACGGGCGGCGTGTTGAAGGTGGTCATCCACTATCCCTCGCAAAAGTTGAACGCGGTGATTCCCTTTCTGAACCTGCCGGGGATTGGCCCCGTGCCGAATTTACCGGCCACGCTCACCGCCAGTTCGAGTCTGCAATTTTGAGTGCCGGGGATAAACTTTTCGGGCGCCTGCTCAACCGCCACCCGCCCGCGCATCAGGAAATCGCGCCGCCCCCGAGCGTGCTCAGCGTCGGCCTGCAAATACAGCTCGATGCCCAAGGCCGGGTGTTGCACCTGACCGGCCCGTTGCGACATCTGCTGGCCCAGCAGGTGCCTACGGCACAACTTGCGCATCTGCAGGATTTTCTCTTGCCCCATTGCAGCCTCGCTATCGAGGGCGCTCCCGCCGATTGGCAAGGCCAGCACCTGGACCTGGATTTCTACAGCCTCAGCGGCCCGCCCCTGCACCTGCGTGGCTGGGTCCAGCCAATGGCTGATGCCTGGTTGCTGCAGTTGCTGGACATCGGCGACCTGCTGCTTGAACGCCGACAAGCGCGCGTGCGCGAGCAGTGCCAACTGCTCGCGGCACAGATCGGGGAGCAGTTGCGCCTGTGCGGCCTGACGCGCTTGCCCGACGTGCTGACCGACCAATTGCAATCGCTGGCGCAACGCTTTCACATTCCCTGTATCGCCCTGGCGTTGCTCGATGAGCAGGAGCAGGGCTGGCAGATTCACCAACACTATGCCGACTTCGACGTGTCCAGCCTGTGGCATAACGGTCAGCGCCTGGGTACCGGTCTCGACAGCTTGAACGGCTCCACGCCGTATCACCTGAACCTGGCCGAACACCCGCGGCTGCAAGGCACCTTTGGCAATGCCGAGGGTTTCGCCGTGCCCTATCACGACGCTCAAGGCGTGGTGGCCTGGTTGCTCTGTGGTTGTTACCCGGTCCATCAACAGGCCCCGGACGTCAGCGAGCGCGACTGGTTGCAGTTCGCCGCCGCCCTCGCCGGCCCTTTGCTGGAACGCTTGCGCGAACATCGACACCACCTGCAGCTGGAGCGCCTGGAGTCGTTGCAGGCGCTGCTCGGCACCGGCTGGTGGGAAATGTTCAGCGACAGCACCGAGGTGCAATTGGCCCCCTCCCTGACCCGCGCCTTGAACCTTGGCCATGAACGTTTGCCGCTGCAGGACTGGCTCACCCAGGTGCACCCCGCCGACCGCGAAGAGTTGCACAGCCGCCTGCAGGACTTGCAACACGAAGGCACGCCATTGCTGTTGTGCGTGCGCCTGCACCGTGCCGACGGCGACGCTCCAACGGTCTGGTATCGCTTGCAAGGCCAGGCCCTGGGCGTAGGCAGCCAACGGCGTCTTGTCGGATTCATGCTCGACATCAGCGACATCAAGAACCAGGAGCAACTCGCCGCTGCCGCCCATGCGCGCCTGGACAATCTGATCGCCAGTTCACCCGCGGTGATTTACGTGCAGCGCTATGTCGAAGGTGCGTTGCAACCCACCTTCTTCAGCGACAGCCTGCAACCCTTGCTGGGCTGGACGCTGGCCGATTGCGCCGGTGCGGCGTTGGTCGATCGCGTGCACCCCGAGGATCGCGAGCGCTATTTCCAGCGCACCCGCCTGCTGCTGCGCGAAGGTTCGGTACGCGCTCGTTATCGGCTGCGCGACAGTCGTGGCGATTACCACTGGCTGCTCGACGAAGCCCGGCTGCTGCGCGATGACCTGGGCTTGCCGGTGGAAGCCGTCGGCCTGTGGCTGGACGTCACCGAAGCGACGCTGGCGGCCGAGCACGTCAAGCAGAGCGAGGAGCGTTACCGGATGTTGGTGGAGGACTCGCCGGCCATGATCTGCCGCTACCGTCCGGACCTGACCCTGACTTTTGGCAACCGGCCGCTGGCGACGTACCTGGAATGTTCGCCCGAGGGTTTGCCGGGGGTGAACCTGGGCAGTTGGTTGTCGGCGCAGCAGCGCGAGTCCTTCCTGCAGCGCCTGAGCCAACTGAGCCCGGAGTTCCCGGTCAGCACCGCGGAAATCAACCTGCAGTTGCCCGGCCGGGAACACGCCTGGTGGGTCTGGTCAGATCGCGGCGTGTTCGACGAGCAAGGCCGCCTGCTGGAAGTCCAGGCCGTGGGCCGCGACAACACCGAAGTCCGGCGCGCCCAGCAACAACTGACCCAAAGCGCGAAAATGGCCACATTGGGTGAGATGGCCACCGGCCTGGCCCATGAAATCAACCAGCCGCTGAACGTGATGCGCATGGCGATCATCAATGTGCTCAAGCGCCTGGGCAATGGCGATGTCCAGATCGAATACCTGACCGACAAGCTCAACCGCATCGACGCCCAGGTCCAGCGCGCCGCGCGGGTGGTGGACCACATGCGCGTGTTCGGCCGTCGCTCGGACATTGAACAACACCCGTTCGACCCGGCCCAGGCGATCGAAGGCACGTTGTCGCTACTGGCCGAGGGGATGCGCGGCAAAGGGGTGGAGCTGCGGGTCAGCGAGAGCGGTTTCGCGGTACAGGTGCGCGGGTATGTCGATCAGCTGGAACAGGTGTTGATCAACTTGATGGTCAACGCCCGGGATGCGCTGCTCGGCAAGCGTGAGGCCGATGGGCAATTCAAGCCGTGGATCGCGCTGTACGCCGAACGCGATGAACACAGGGTACGGCTGTGGGTTGAAGACAACGGTGGCGGCATCGACCCGCGCTTGCTCGAGCGGATCTTCGAACCCTTCTTCACCACCAAGCCGGTGGGCGTCGGCACAGGGCTGGGGTTGTCGGTGAGCTATGGCATCGTGCAGAACATGGGTGGAACACTCAGCGTCAGCAACTCGGCCGAGGGCGCGCGGTTTTGCATCGAGCTGCCGATTGTGCCCGCCGATCAGATCACCAGCGACGCGCGCCCGGCGTGACAGCTGAGGTTGGCGCCGACTTCGACCTTGTTCAAGTCGATGCCCAGGCTCGCCAGCAACGTATTGATCAGGGTGTCCAGCAGCGGGCTGAGCACGGTGTTGATCGCATTGACCAATGCGGTGGTCACGTCGTTCAAGATGCTTCCCAGGCCACCGACGATGCTGCCCGACGGCCCATACATGTTCACACCGAGGTTGCTGACGGTGGTGCTCAGGCTGTTGACGATGTTGTTGGTGGTGTAGGCGTAGAAAAACGGTGGCTGATTGATTTCCGGAAGGTTGGCGGCGGCGGGTGCGGAATACACGTGGGGGATGTTGGCGTTTTGCGCTACAGGGATATTGACCAGGATGTCGATGCCGCCGAGGGACTGATGTTTGTAACAGTCCGTCGGTAAAATCAGAAACCGCTTGCAGGTCTTCACGCCAACATAAATGACTTGGAGCGGGTTCACGACATTGGTTGGCGGGAGCGTGGCGGAGCCGAACACATCTTCCTGGGTTATCTTTCCAATTTTCAGTCCGATCAGCCTGGTCGTGGTGCTGGTCGTCAGGCTTTTGTTGGTCGCGCTCATGCAACTGTAAGCCGTGACGTAACTCCAGGCACCACCCGCTTCCAGGGCGACATCGAGCTGTATCGATGGTTGTAGAAGCCTGATGTCCGGTGTATCACAGGCTGCACCCAAGAGGCAGGTGAGCGCATCGATCACCTCAACCAGATCCAGATGACTCAGTGCTTTAAGGGTAGGCATCAATGGTGTGACCAGATCGGCAACTGCATTGAGCAATGGCTCGATGGCGCCCAGCACCGGCAGGTCGATCGACAACAACGTCTTGACCTGGGCAGTTCGAACATAGATCCGGTCAGGCCCCAAAGGTGCCAAGGCTGCCTTTTTCGGATTACCCACGGCCGATAGTTGCGGTGGCTGCATCACCTGCACCTGCGCGGTGATTTTCGCCAGGCCGGAAAATTTGATGGGCAAGGTCGCCACCAGGCCGTTTTGCTTGTTGGCCAACTGCACGACGCCTTCAATCAGGTCGAAGGCTTTGAGGTTCACTGCCAGGGCCGAGATGTCACTGCCACTTTCGACGTGCAACAGGTCGCCCAGTACGACGCTGGTCGTACCGGCCGCCAGCTTCAGCGCCTTCAAGCTGACGATCGTGGCACTCGCCGCCAGGGTGCCATTGGGGTCCAGGACATTGATGGCGGCCTGGATCAACTGGCTGACGGTGATGCTGTTGGACAGCACCTGGTCATAGCCTGCGGCGGTCAGGCCGAGGTCGACTTTCAGGCGATTGAGGTAGCTGAGCAGGCTGATGTTGCTATTGACCAGGCCATTCCAGCCTGCGGCATTGATCGTCACGTTGCCTCCCAGCAAGCCGCCGAACAGCGAACTGGTTATGGCTGCCTTGCTGTCATCGAACGTCAGCACGGTGCTGCGAATGGTCAGTGCCGCCAGCGGCGGCGGGAGCGCGGCGACGGCCTTGGCCTTCAGGGTCAGGGTCGAGCCCGCAGGTGCACCGCCAAACAGTGCGCCGATGCCGCCAGCAAGACTTTGCGGCATGACGTGGCTGGCGATGACCTGGATCGCTTCACTTTTGCCAGGGTCGGCGGCAAATATCCGCAGGCTGTTGGCATCCAGGGTCAGCCCGCCGCAGCTGACCGTCAGTGCGCGCCCGTCGCTGGGCAGAGGGAAACCATTGCGCTGGGCGCTGGCGGTGGCATAGCTGGTCGCGGTGGCACCCGTGGAACAATCACCGCCCCGTGTGGCGGCTTCAAGCGCGGCCATGTCGGCGATGCGCTGCAGGTTGCGTTTTTCCAGGTAGAGCCGGCCGCTGTCGATCACCAGCAGCATGAACGCCAGCGCCAGCGCCAACGTCACCGCCGCCATCAGGCCAATGGCCCCTTTTTGTCGGGCAGGGCCGCGAAACTGCATGCGAGGCGACATCGCGCACTCCTTTGCCGGCGCACGGCCGAACGTGACCTCCGTGGGTGTAAGGCAGTGTAGACAAGGGATGGCACGACTGCTGGCAACTCGCCATCGCAGGCGTCGCGCCTGACACACCACGTTGTATGGTTCGTCCGTAGGAGCCAGGCTTGCCGGCGAACCAGGCACCGCGGTTTATCCGTAGTACCGCGTTATCGTTCTTCGCCGGCAAGCCTGGCTCCTACAGTGGGGGGTGCAGGCACGTTGTTATCGATGGGGTGGATAGTTGGCCAAAATCCGCGTCACCGTTTCGTGGATCGCATTACTGCGGTCCGTCGGGTTCGGCGTGCGGCTGAGCATCTGCTCGTCACTGCCGCGCCACACCAGCTTGCCGTCCTTGCCGTCGAGCAGGTCGATCTGGATCGTCGCGACCTTGTAGGACACCAGACGGGTTTCGTTGTACATCGGCGCGCCATAGTAGCCGTACCAAGGGTAGCCCCAACCGCCGCCGTAGTTGGTCGTCACCTGTTGCTGGCGATCCTCGACAATCAGATAAGCCTGGACACTCACGTCTCCCTTGGCGCCGGCCTGGCGCAGGCCTCGCTGTTCGAGCTGTTCGCCCACCGATTCACGCACGCGCTGTTCGGTCAGGTCGCTCTTGATCCTGGGGTCATCGGGACGGTATTGCAGCGCGGGTTCTTTCCAGCTCCAGGTGCGATAGGCGGCAAAATCGCGGCTGGCATCGAAGTCATGATTGACCTGGTTGGCGGCGCAGGCACTGAGCAGCACGGCCACTGCCAGTAAAGCGAGACGGCGGAACATGATGATTCTCCGGTAGAAGACATGAACCTGCGAAGTGCTTCTTGACCACAGGAAGCTAACTAGGAGGATACGCCGACATTGCCTTTTCCACAGCCTCCCGAATGGCATCGACTCGCTCACCCTGGCTGCCGCGGTTGCTGGTTTCAGCGCTGGAACTCCAGACCGGTTCACCGTTTTGCGCGTCGTACAGGTCGACGTGAACCACCACGACCTGTTCCTCATAAGTGCGCACAATCGGCGTGCTGCCGTACATGCCATAACCCGGGCCATAACCATAGCGGTTGTAGCCACCATAACCGCCGTAGTAGCCGTAATCGTCCTGGACCTGACGCAAGCGGGTTTCCAGGCGCAGGTCAGCGCTGACGAACAGGTCCGCCGGCCGATTGTCATGCAGAGGCCGCAGGCCGCGTTGATCCAGCGCACTGCTGACGGCCTCGGCGACCTGCTCCGAATCCGCCCACGGGGTGCCCGGCGGCATTTGCCCGTTGAGCCAGGCCCAGCTGCGATAACGCCCGTAGTCTCGCGGTGGCGCTGGGTAGGCACTGCGATCAAAAGTACTGGCCGCCTGGGGCGGCGCAGGCGGCAAGGGCTTGGAACTTGCCACGTACGGATTGCTGCCCTGGCAGGCCGCCAGGCCCAGGCAGATCAACAGCAACCCTGAACGACTTTTCATTTCGGACTCCGATCAGACCGGCCGACAGATCCAGTGCAAATAACGCCCAAGCCCGGCAAAGGCTGGATGGCGACGATGGGCCAGCTCCATTTCGAGCAGGTCCGACAGCTCGGCGCGGGCCTGGAACTCCACCGGCATGTAATCGTGAAAAACCCGCACGCCACTCTGACTTTCGACCTGCCACAGCCCCTCAAGTTGCGCGGCCAACTCCCGTGGATCCAGCGGCTGTTGCGGGGTCAGGCTCTGCTTCTCGCCGGCCATGTCGTTCTTGCGCATCTTGCGGAAATGGCCCTTGAGCAAGTTGCGGTAAATCAGTGCATCGCGGTTGTAGAAGGCCAGGGATAGCAAGCCGTCGGCCTTGGTCAACCGATGCAGCACCGGCAGGATGGCGTGCGGTTCGGACAGCCACTCCAGCACGGCATGACACAGCACCAGGTCGTAGGGTTCGGTGAGCTGGCCGGGCAGTTCCTGCCAGGGCGCCTGGATGAAGGTCGCACTCTGGCCCGCATCGGCAAAGCGCTGGCGGGCGCCTTCAAGCATGGGCTCGGCGGGCTCGGCCAGGGTCACCTGATGGCCACGCTGGGCCAGCCACAACGACATGTGGCCAAGGCCGGCGCCGATATCCAGCACTCGCAACGGCCGGTCCGGCAGGGCTTCGGCCAGATCGGCCTGGAGCACCGCCAGGCGAATCGCACCTTTGGCGCCGCCGTAGATTTTTTCGGCGAAACGCGTCGCCAGTTGATCGAAATGACGGTCGCTCATCAGCCGAACCTCCGCTCGCTGTCCGCCAGCTTGCTGCGTACAACCTCATTCATGTCGAGCCCCAGTTCGCTGCACAGCAACAACAGGTAGAGCACGATATCGCCGACTTCCTGCCCGGCATGGGCCAGCTTGTCGGCGGGCAACTGGCGCGACTGGTCTTCGCTCAGCCACTGGAAAATCTCCACCAGCTCGGACATTTCGACACTCGCGGCCATGGCCAGGTTTTTCGGGCTGTGAAATTGCCGCCAGTCATTGCGATCACGGATGGCGTGCAGGCGTTCGGTCAGTTCAACAAGGTTCATCGGGCTCTCCTGAAGGCGTATAGCTTCGGGGGGATGGCGGGGGAAGGCAAGTGCCTGGCAGCGTTGTCGATCTTTGCACCATAATCATTCGATGGCGTGCCTCGGCGGCGCCTGTGAAAATTCGCTGGCACGCCAGCTCCTACAGACAGGACGTTCATTTCATGCAGGTAGAAGGTTTTTTCGAATGGCTTGGCCAGGTCCTCGGTTCAGTCATCCGCTTCATCGTTGACGGCCTCAGCGGTCTGTTCCAACTGGTGAGTCGCGCCAGCAGCCATTTTGTCGAAGGCTTGTCCCAGGCACTGGGGATGGACACATCGATCATCAGCATCATCACCCTGGTCGTCGGGTTGGTACTGCTGTGGTCGGCGATCCGCGCGTTCATGAACGCCGCGTTCATCATGGGGATCATTTGGTTGATGCTGGGGTTGTGGTTGCTCAGCTGGATCATGCACTGACACCACCCACCGCCGTGTCGCTACAATGCCTGCTCCCCAAGGAGCCTGCATGTCCAACCTGATCGCCGACTGGCGCGACCGCCCCACCCATCGTCGGGTCTGGGCGCTGGCTGCGCCGATGATTCTCTCGAACATTTCCGTACCGCTGGTGGCGCTGGTCGACAGCACTGTCATTGGCCACCTGCCCCACGCCCATCAACTTGGGGCCGTGGCGGTCGGCGCCAGCCTCTATACCTTCCTCGCCTGGGCCATGGGTTTCCTGCGCATGGGCTCCACCGGTTTTGCCGCCCAGGCCGCAGGGCGCGGGGATGGCGCGGCGTTGCGGCAGATTCTGTTGCAGGGCCTGCTGCTGGCCATGGGGCTGGCGGTGCTCCTGGGTGCCTTGGGTGTGCCGTTGAGCGGGGTTGCGCTGCACTTCATGCAACCGTCGGCGGAACTGGACCAGATGACCCGCGAGTTTTTCCACACACGCCTGTTCGGCCTGCCCGCGGCCCTGGCCAGCTATGCGCTGGTCGGCTGGTTTCTCGGCACGCAGAACGCCCGCGCGCCGCTGGCGATCCTGCTGAGCACCAACCTGGTCAACATTGCCCTTAACCTGTGGTTTGTCCTTGGCCTGGAATGGGGGGTGGTGGGCGCGGCCCGGGCTTCGGTGATCGCCGAGTGGACCGGTGCGCTGATCGGCCTGGCGCTGACCCGCCAGGCCCTGCGCGCCTATCCCGGCCATATCGTCTGGGCCGCACTGGCGCTCTGGCAGAGTTGGCGACCGCTGTTGGCGGTCAACCGCGACATTTTCATCCGTAGCCTGGCGCTGCAGTCGGTGTTTTTCCTGATCACCGTGCAAGGCGCCCGGCTGGGCGATGCGACCGTTGCCGCCAACGCCCTGCTGCTCAACGGCTTGCTGCTGACCGCCCACGCGCTCGACGGCCTGGCCCATGCCGTGGAAGCCCTGTGCGGGCACGCCATCGGCGCTCGCGACCGCGATGCCCTGCGCCGCTCCCTGGTGGTGGCCTGCGGCTGGTCATTGCTGGCGAGCCTGGGCTTTGCCGGCATGTTTGTGTTTGCCGGACACCTGTTCATCCAGATGCAGACCGACATAACCAGCGTGCGCGACACCGCCTTCCTGTACCTGCCCTACCTTGCCGTGCTGCCGCTGATCGCGGTCTGGAGCTACCTGCTCGACGGCCTGTTCATCGGTGCCACCCGCGCCAGGGAAATGCGCAACGGCATGCTGTTGACGGTGGCTTTACTTCTGCCGTTCGCCTGGGCGCTGCAGGGATATGGCAACCATGGCTTGTGGATAACCTTCCTGCTGTTCATGTTGCTGCGCAGCCTGACGCTCGGCTTGATTGCCTGGCGTCTGCGCCAGAACGATGGCTGGTTCGCCCGCGCGCACTGAGCCGGCGTGGTTTACAGCGCCAGCTCAAGGGGAGTCGTTCTGCCATAGCTTGCGCAGGCTTTCGAGACGCTCCTGCTGGGTAGCCCCCGACAATGGCTGCACCAGCCAGGCGTCGGGGTATTGCAAGCGCAGCCACATCCAGCCATCAAGCACCGGGCGTTCGCTGAAGCCCAATGCCAGGCCCTCTTCCAGATGGCCCCACAAATGCGTGAAATCAGTTCCCGTGGATCGATTCCAGCGCCAGGCGTGGTGCTCCAGCAGACAGGTCTGCAGTTTTTCCCGCTGCCGGGGGCTGAGATCTTCATCGACCTCCAGAGGGCGCACGGCAAGCCCCGGGTTAAACAATTGCTGCCAGCCCTGACAATCCAGCGCGCGGTCCGCCCAGGTGCCGCCGAACCAGCGTAACTGGCTGATAGGCCCCAACCAGCGACTGAGTTCCTCGGCATCGCAGGCATCAAAAAAATAACTGGCGGTGTTCGGGTTGTAGTAACTCAACAAGGCGCGGTGATGCAGGTTGAACGAGACGCTGAGCATGCGCCGCAGATGCGCCAGCAATGTCGATGCCGGCGCCTCGCTGAACATCAGCAACCCACGCCAGCGTTGCCCGTCGACGCGGTAGAGATCGGCCAGAGCCGGGCAGCTGCGCAGATCAACGAGTACCGGCCCCTGCTCCTGCAGTGCCTGCCACTCGGTGTCGTCGAACAACCTGAACCGATGGGCATGAGCAAACGTGTCCTGCAGGGTCATACCCGCCTGCGGTCCGCCCGGAATGTCCAGCAACAACCATTGCGGGTTCGCATTCGGCGCCTGTGCCGCGCTCATGCCGCACCGCTCTGGCCAAGGCGAGTGGCCGCGCGGCATACGCAGGGTGCCTGTGCGCAATGATTGAAACTGCCGCCACCGGGCAGCAGGCACAGCAGCATCAGGGGCTCGCCCGAACACAGCCACTGTTGCACACCGTCGAGCGGGCAATCTTCGAGATCCGTGGCGGCAGGGTTGGGCGCCTCGTCTGCTTCGGCACCGGCGGGGCCGTGCAGAAACCCGGTAATCAACGGCCGGTCCGGATCACCTTCGGTGAAGCTCACCACCACCTCCGTGCCTTCAGCCAACCGGAGGCTGCCCGCCGCGTTCAATGGCGCAGCCAATGGCAGCCAACAGTGGCTGGATGCCGCGCCCTCCCCCTGATAAACCCAGTCAAACTGCACCGCCACTGGCCTGGATGGATCAGGTTGCGGCTCATCGACATCGACCACCCAGGCACGTTGCAGGCTGTGCATCCGTGGCTTCACCGCCACATGCGGTGTTTCAAGGGGTGATACCCAGTGCTCCGCCCGCACCTTGTTGCTGTAGGTCTGGCTCGCCGCCTGTGCGCCTTGATGCTCGATATGGGTCACCAGCCACAGCTGATTCCATTCGGTAACCGGGTGCCCGGACAGCGGCATGAGCTGGCCGCTGCGCAGCGTTGCCAGGTCAGTGTCACATTCCACGCGCTGCGCCGCGTCATCGGTGCAGCGCTTGACTTCGAAACGACGCACTGCCGCTTGCCCGCCCGCCGCACGGAAGACCGCCGCTTCAGCGACCTGAAAATTCCCCGGCCCATCACCGAACACCACGCAATGCCCATCAGCCCGCTGTTCGAAGTGATAGTGCAACCGCTCCTGGGCGCACAAGCGCTGCACAAACTGCAGGTCCGATTCCCGGTACTGCGTGCAGAAATCACGGGGCGGGTAATCGCCAGCCAGTTCAAAGCGCCGATCCTGATCGCCGATGCCGTGCTCCCTGAGCACCTGATCCAGTATCTGCGGCACTGAACGTCCGCTGAAAATACGCTGGCTGAAGCGCTGGTCCAGACAGGCGAGTTTGGGCCCCAGCCGAACCTGACAGAGCCTGATCCCCTGGCCGTGATCGCGCTGGACCAGTTCATGCAACTGTCCATGGATGGCGTTTCCCGCCGGCCCGAACAGCAAGGAGGCCGAACGGTACAGCAAGCTGGCGAGGTCGAGTGTCGGGTCTTCGATCAGCAGGTCCACGTCGAACACGAACGGCTCGCTGATGGATTCTCTACCGGCAAAAGCCAGAACCTCGAAGGCATTGGACAGACCTGCTACGTCCAGACGAAATGACGGCTCGTTGACTGGATCGACCATGGGCGTTTCTCTACAGGAGGGAAAGCCGGGGATTCTCGCCGAGAGACATGGCCGAGTAGAGAGGCGAAATACAACTTAGGAAAAGACCTACGCGAAAAGAGGACCAAATCCCTTGGACGGCCAAGTCGCGGTCTTTTTCGCTGGAAGAAAGAGAATTGCCCTACCGGGCCATCTGAAATTTCCGAAGCAAAAGGTAAATTTTCAGACAACCCGGTGAGCGAGGTACTTACCTCAGGAAGACAGGTAAGAGGAACGGGTCAGGCCCAGACGCAGGGCATCGAGGAATTGGGTGCGTTCGCTGGCACTGATGCGGGCACTGGCGCACTTGTCGCGGTAGTGGGTCATCAGTTCTTCCGGCGACAGGTGCACGTAGCGCAGCATGTCTTCGATGGTGTCGTGGGTCTCGATGCCGGCGTGGTACACGCTGCCGTCGGCGTTCTGGTAGATGTTCACCGAATCGGTGTCACCGAACAGGTTGTGCATGTCGCCGAGGATTTCCTGGTAGGCGCCGACCAGGAACACGCCCAGCAGGTAGTCCTCGCCTTCGTTCAGGGCGTGCACCGGCAGGCTGGTTTCGATGCTCTGCTCGTCGACGTACTGGTTGATCTTGCCGTCGGAGTCGCAGGTCAGGTCCTGCAGCACCGCGCGACGCAGGGGCTCTTCGTCCAGGCGGTGCAGCGGGATGATCGGCAGTACCTGGTCGATCGCCCAGGTGTCCGGCAGGCTCTGGAACACCGAGAAGTTGCAGATGTACTTGTCGGCCAGCTTGTCGTTGAGCTCGTCCAGCACCTGGCGATGGGAGCGCTGACGGGCCTTCAACGAGTTGTGCAGGCGACGGCATACGGCGAAGTAGCATTGCTCGGCCAGGGCTTTTTCCGCCAGGGTCAGCTTGCCGTCGGCGTACTGGGCGGCAACGTCGCTCATGTAGTGCGTGGCGCGCCAGTAGGTTTCGGTGACCATCTCGATGTCGGTCGGACCCAGCAGGTCCACCAGCCACTGCACGGTTTCCGGCAGCGCTTCCTTGTTCTCGATCTGTGGCACGTCGTCGTTGTGTTTCTCGACGTCGGTCACCTGGATCACCAGCATGGCGTGGTGCGCGGTCAGGGAGCGGCCGCTCTCGGAGAAGATGTTCGGGTGCGGCAAGCTCTGCGCGTCGCAGAATTCCTTGAGCATGCCGACCACGACACCGGCGTAATCGTCCATGTCGTAGTTGATCGAACTGGCGTTACGCGAGTGCGTACCGTCGTAGTCCACGCCCAGGCCACCGCCGACGTCGATGTGATCCACCGGCAGGCCCAGGTTGCGCAGCTCGCCGTAGTAACGGATCGCTTCCTTGAAACCGTGCTGGTAGTCCGCCAGGTTGGCGATCTGCGAACCCATGTGGAAGTGCAGCAGGCGGATGCCCTGGTCCAGGCCCGCGGCGCGGAAGCGCTCGACCACCGACAGCAATTGCGCCGCCGACAGGCCGAACTTGGATTTCTCGCCACCGGTGTCGGCCCACTTGCTCGACGCCAGGGACGACAGGCGCACGCGCAGGCCAACCTGTGGCTTGACCTTGAGCGAGGCGGCTTCTTCGATCACCAGGCCGACTTCGGATTCTTTTTCGATCACGATGAACACGTTGTGGCCGAGCTTCTGACCCATCAGCGCCAAACGGATGAACTCGCGGTCCTTGTAGCCGTTGCAGACAATGGTGCCGCCCTTCGGCGCCAGCGCCAGCACTGCCAGCAGCTCTGGCTTGGAGCCGGCTTCCAGGCCGATGGAGACGTTCTGGGTAGCGATGATGTTCTCGATCACCGCTTCTTGCTGGTTCACCTTGATCGGGTACAGCGCGGTGTACTTGCTCTGGTATTCCAGGCGCTCGATGTTGGCGTCGAATGCACCGGTCAGCTGACGCACGCGGTCTTGCAGGATGTCCGGGAAACGAACCAGCAACGGCAAGGACAAGCCGCTTTCGCGCAGCTGTTCGACTTGCTCGAACAGATCGATGGGTGAGCTGCTCGGACCGTTGGGACGAACCTCGACGCGACCGGCGTCATTGATCGCGAAATACCCGGCCCCCCAATGGCGAATCCCGTAAACACTGCGGCTGTCCGCAACTGTCCATTGGCTGCCATCGTCTTTGCGTGTGCGTCGTACGGACATTGAAGTCCCCTATAAAGAAGTCATAGTGCGTCGCCTGGATTCAGGCCGGCGCAGTCTAAAGAATGAAAATGACGGTTCGTCAACGAAGGGATAGACCTCGCCGACCGCAGTGAGTTTAGAAACCGGTCATGAACAGGCTCTGTGAAAACCATGGTGACGACGCCAGGCCTGCACTCAGGCAGGTCTGGATCAAGCCGCGGGTGGTTTTCACAGAGGCTGCTAGCCGCCGGACTTCTTCGCCTTGAAACCGTGTTTGATCAGCTCAGCCAAGAGTAGCTCGACATGATCGCCCTGGATTTCAATGATCCCGTCTTTCAACGCCCCACCGGTACCACAGCGTTTTTTCAACGTTGTAGCCAGCTCCTTGAGCGCGTCTTCGGCCAAGGGCACGCCAGTGATGGTGGTCACCGTCTTGCCGCCACGGCCCTTGCTTTCGCGACGCACGCGCGCGATGCCGTCGCCGGCCGGGATAACGGTCTGTTTGCAGATGCAGGCGTCCACCGGTTTACTGCATTCCGGGCAATGACGACCTGCGTCGGTGGAAAATACCAGGCCACCAAGGGCGGCGAAGGATGCGGCTTTTTTGGCCACCGGCAATCCTCTTGGGAGGACAAAGACTGGTCGCGGCAACCTGGGCAGGTGCCATCGACCGCGAAGCCCCACTCAGGCAGGGGCAGCGCTACTGAGCCAGGCAATACCGGCTCAGTTTGAAAAGGTCGCGCAGTGTAACGGCAAAAACGCCGATTGCTAAGAGCCAATCGGCGCCAATTTATAGCTGTATTGCGACGTCTTGCCCGCGAGACTTCAGATAGCGTTTCAATGCCGCCAAAGAGTCCGGGCAGTAAGGCTTTTGCTCGATATCCCGTAGCACTTGCTCGATGGGCATGAAGCGCGCTTCCAGTACCTCTTCCGGTTGCAGGGTCAGCGGGCCGTCCCACACCGCCGAAAACGCCGAACACCAGAGGCGATTACCGGTGTCTTCGAAGAAAAAGTGGTCATGAACGGTCAACTCCACCCCGCTCACCCCCAACTCCTCTTCCAGCTCCCGGGCGGCCGACTCGGCATAGGTTTCGCTGGCGAGCACCATGCCGCCCGCCGCCACGTCCCAATAACCCGGATAGATCGCCTTGCTCAGGGTGCGCCGGTGTACACAAAGCTCGCCGGCGGAGTTGAACAACATAATGTAGGTACCGCGCCCGATCAGCCCGCGCTCGCGCAAGTCAGACCGCACCAGGGCGCCGAGCAAGTTGTCCTGCTCGTCGACCCAGGCGATCTGTTCGGCATCCGAGGCCGCCCGATGTGCGGCCTCGCGCTGGTTATCGATGGAGCTATCGGCCATGGCTCAGCCCTGATTCAGCAATTGACGCAAATCGATCACCGCGGCGTTGGCCCGGGAGATGTAGTTGGCCATCACCAACGAGTGGTTGGCCAGCACGCCGAAACCGCTGCCATTGAGGATCATCGGGCTCCAGACCGCTTCCTGCGACGCTTCCAGTTCACGAATGATCTGGCGCACGCTGACCGTGGCGTTCTTCTTGGCCAGCACGTCGGCGAAGTCCACTTCGATGGCACGCAGCAAATGCGACAGCGCCCAGGCCTGGCCGCGGGCTTCGTAGAACACGTTGTCGATCTGCAGCCATGGGGTTTCGACGATCTCTTCATCGACCTGTGGCACCTGACCAGGGGCCACCACTTCGGTTTTCAACGCCGTGTTGAGCTTGACCCGGCCAACACTGGCCGACAGGCGTTGCGACAGCGAACCCAGGCGGGTGCCGACATCACCCAGCCAGTTGTTCAGGTTATCGGCACGGGCAAAGAACAGTGCGCTCTTCTGGTTCGGATCGGACAGGCGAGTCTGATAGCGGGTCAGGGAGTTGATGCCCTCCTGGAACTCGGACTCACTGGATGGCAGCACCCAGCTTTTATTGTCGAAGTTGAAGCGCGGCTCGGCCTTGGCCAGGTCGGCGTCTTCGGTGGACTGCGACTGCGAGCGGGCGAAGTCTTTACGTAGCGCGCGGCTCAAATCGCGCACCTGCACCAGCACGCCATATTCCCAGCTCGGCATGTTGTCCATCCACAGGCCTGGCGGCAGGCGGTCGTTGGAAATGTAGCCGCCCGGCTTGTTCAGCAGGGTACCGGCGACACTCTTGAGGGTTTCCACCGTGGTGTAGCCGACCACCATCTGCTTGCCGTCCCGTTCGGCGGCCAACTGCGCATTCTGCTGTACCGGAAACAGAGCAGGTTCCGCGCTCCAGTACCAACCCAGAGCAATCGTCACCAGCAGGTAGATGCCAATCAACGTGGCCAGCGCCCGGCTGAACACCAGGCCGCCCAGATAACTGCGGGTGGCCGACTTCGGTTCAGCGGCACGTTCAGGCGCGCTACCGGCGCGGTTCTTCCAGTCCAGCATGGCGATATCCTTTCAATTACTTGAGTTCATCGATTCGACCACAACCATACAACAACGTGCCTTTGCCCGGCACCCGCCGTTGGCTTTACAGCGAAATTTATCTCTTTATCCCTAGGGGAATCCCTTAGCCCGCCAAGACTGAGAACCTGCCGCTTTCCAGCAATGGACTATCGGCTACCGCAGCCCTGCGTGCTGGACGCAAGCAGCTTCAGAATTGCACTCGACGCTGGCCGAGCCCAAGGATTGCTAGACCTGAGCAAGAACTGGCAGGCAATTGGCGACTCGCTGGTCAGAAACTGAATGGATGGGGGTCACAGATTATTAACGTTCAACACTCATGTAACGGAAAAGAGATGCTAGCATAGAGCCACCAGTCGACCTCAGCGTACCCCCTAACCAGTAGTCAGGATATGACCGAGCCAGAAGACCCCAGCCGCGAGCGCCTCAAGCATCACTTTGCCCAGCGGGTAATTCATCAAGCACGTCAGATTCTTGAGATATGGCAACGCCTGCAACGCAACGAATGGTCGACCCAGGAACTGGCGGAACTGAGCGAGGCCAACCTGCGCCTGCTGCGTTTCGCCGAACGCTTCGAACAACCCGAACACACGCAACTGGCGCGTCACATCGGCCAGTCCCTGGAGGCTGTCGATGCCAATCGCGGACGCCTCAGCAGCGGCCTGATCAGCGACCTCAACCGATTGATGCAACGCCTGTCGCGCACCGGCCTGCGCCATGGCGATCAGCTCGACCAAACATTCCTGCCGCCCTTGCGCAAGCCGGTCTATGTGATGCTGCAGGATCATGACCGTGCCGAGCGACTGGCCAAGCAGCTGGAGTTTTTCGGCCTCAGTGCCCAATCCCTGGAGAGCGTGCCGGCATTCCGCTCCTCGATGGTCGAGCGCCTGCCGGCAGCCATCGTCATGGACGTTGACTTCAGCGGCCCAGGCATAGGCCTGAAACTGGCGGCCGAAGCCCAGGAAGGTCTCGACCAGCGCTTGCCGCTGCTGTTTTTCAGCCTGCATGAAACCGACACCCCGACCCGCCTCGCCGCCGTGCGTGCCGGTGGCCAGGAGTTCCTCACCGGCACCCTTGAGGCATCAAGCCTGCTGGAAAAAATCGAAGTGCTGACCTGCGTCGCCCAGTACGAGCCTTATAAAGTGCTGATCATCGACGATTCGCGCGCCCAGGCCTTGCACACCGAACGCCTGCTCAACAGTGCCGGGATCATTACCCGGACCTTGCTCGAGCCGATCCAGGCCATGGCCGAGCTGGCGGACTTTCAACCGGACCTGATCATCCTCGACATGTACATGCCGGCCTGCACCGGTACGGAGCTGGCCAAGGTCATCCGCCATAACGACCGCTATGTCAGCGTGCCGATCATTTACCTGTCGGCCGAGGACGACCTCGACAAGCAACTCGACGCCATGAGCGAGGGCGGCGACGACTTCCTGACCAAACCCATCAAGCCCCGGCACCTGATCACCACCGTGCGCAACCGGGCGGCACGGGCTCGCAATCTCAAGGCACGGATGGTGCGCGACAGCCTCACCGGCCTGTACAACCACACACACATCCTGCAATTGCTCGAAGACTGCAGCTTTCGCGCTCGCCGCGAGGGCAAGCCGCTGAGCTTTGCGATGCTCGACATCGATCACTTCAAGCGCGTCAACGACAGTCACGGCCACCCCATGGGCGACCGGGTGATCAAGAGCCTGGCGCTGTTCCTCAAACAGCGCCTGCGCAAGACCGATTTCATCGGCCGTTACGGTGGCGAAGAGTTCGCCATTGTCATGCCCGATACCGACCTCGAAGCGGCCGTCAAAGTGCTCGATGACATCCGCAAGCGTTTTGCCGAGATTCATTATCCCGCGCAACCCCAGGATCTGTGGTGCACGTTCAGCGCCGGCGTGGTGGACCTCAGCGAACACTCCGACAGCCTGTTGATGGCCAGCCAGGCGGACGAGGCGCTGTACCGTGCCAAAGGGGCGGGACGTAACCGTGTGCAGGCCGTCCGAGCATCAAAGCAAAGTGCCACTTTTTCATCGGAAGAGCCCGATACGGTCATAACCCTGTAACACAAACGCAATAACTTCAGGGACTTACCATTCTGCCGTTGGTAGTCCTTGATGCGCCTGAAACTGCTGACCAATCTCAATACCCTTCTTTTAGTTGCCGTGTGCGTAGCCCTTGGCGCCACACTCTGGTGGTCGCAAAAAGCCCTCGAACGCCCCTATCTGTTGATGGAGCGCTACCTGGGGTTGTCACAGCAGTTCCAGAATGACGTGGCACGCAATATTGTGGATTACCTCGCCAGCGGCGATGCACTGCGCTTGAGCAGCGCCAGCCAGGCCATCGACAAGCTGCACAATGAACTCGGCGAGTTGCCTCCCGCCCTGGCTGAGACCTTGCGTCCGAGCCTGGCCAACCTGGACGAATTCAGCAAAACCGATCTGCTGGCCGCCGGCAAGCTCGCGGGCGACCCACAGGCCCTGCTCCTGCAAGCCGAACGAGAGCTGGGCGCCAGCCTTGAGCAACTCAGCCAGTACGCCAGTGGCATCGCGAGCTACCTGGCCCCGCTACTCACCGCCTCCCAGCACCTGGGCAAGCTGTCACTGGCCCGGGACAAACTGGTCAGCAGCGGCCGCAGCGAACTGGCCGCCGATGTCGAGCGCGAAATCAACAACATCCGCAGCCAGGCCGAAAAGCTGGACGCCCTGCCGTTATTGGGTGTGGCGGCCAGCGCTGAGTCGAACACCGATGATTTCGCCGCGATGATGGGCCTGGAGAACAGCGAGAAAGCCGCCGCCGAAGATGCCGGCGTCGGTTTAAAGCGTGAGCTCAACAGCCTGCTCGGCCGCTACCCGGCGGAACTGTCGCGCACCCGCGAGCAAATCCAGAAACGCGCCGAACTCAGTGCCGCGACGCACCTGAAAATCGCCGCCGTGCAACAAGCCATCGCCGGGCTGGAGCCGGTGGTACGCGCCCAGCACGGGCAGATCCAGAGTGAAGTCCGGCTGATGCAAGGGCTGATGATCGGCTTGATTCTGTTGATCGCCCTGCTGATCGACACCTTGCAACGACGCCTGGCGCGGACCCTGACCAACCTCGCACCGGCCTTGTCGACCTGGGCGGAAGGCGATTTCAGCCGGGATATCCAGCTGGGTAACACCAACCGCGAACTACACGATATCGAAGCGTCGCTCAACCGCTTGCGCGCCTATCTGGTGGACCTGGTGGGGACCATTCGGCTCAATGCCGAACAGGTCGCCGGCAGCAGTCGAACCCTGGCCGAGCTGAGCAATGATCTGCACAGCGGCGCCGAACACCAGGCCGGTGACACGGCAATGATCCGCGACTCCCTCGGCGAACTGGAAGCGACCATCCAGCAAGTCGCCGGCGACGCCAGCCAGGCCGCCGACGCCAGTCGCCATGCCGGCCAGGCGGTCGAGCATGGCCAGAGAGTCATTGGCCTGAGCCTTACCGGCCTGCATGCGCTGGTGGGCGAAGTGCAAGGCAATGCGCAGATGATCGAGCACCTGGCCGAAGAGTCCGCGACCATCGGTGGCGTGCTCACGGTGATCCGCTCGATTGCCGACCAGACGAACCTGCTGGCCTTGAACGCCGCCATCGAAGCGGCCCGGGCCGGGGAAATGGGCCGCGGCTTTGCCGTGGTGGCCGAAGAAGTGCGCTCGCTGGCACAACGCACCGCCGGGGCCACGGCCGAAATCCAGACCCTGATCGCCGGGCTGCAGACCGCGGCACGCCAATCGGTCGAAGGCATGCGCGCCCAGGTCGAGCACGCCGAAGCCACCGCCAATCAGGCGCAGGCGGCGGACGGTGCGCTGGATAAGATCGTCGGGGCGATCCAGACCATTTCCGACACCGCGGTACGCATCGCCGATATCACCGCCCAGCAGAGCGGTGCCGTCAGTGAAATCCGCGATCACAGCGAGCGTATTCACCAGTTGGGTGGGGATAACTTGCTGCGTATCGGCCAGGGGCGTGAGCAAGGGGAGAATTTGCTGGTGTTGGGTGGACGTTTGCATACAGCCGTTCAGGCCTTTCGCGTCTGACAGCCCCCCTGTAGGAGCGAGGCTTGCCCGCGAACAATACGATGCGGTCTTTCAGGCAAACCGCGTAATCGTTCTTCGCGGGCAAGCCTCGCTCCTACGGGTACGGCGCAATTCATACTACTGTCCGCTATCATCCCCCCAATTCCGATACGCGAGATCGTCATGCGCCGTTTGCTTTGCCTGCTGCTTTTAGTATTCGCCCTGCCGGCCACCGCCGCCGGGTTGCTGGAGAATCGTCCCAGTTCGACCCTGGGCTCGATCAACAACAGTGCCGATTTCCTGCCGGTGCGCGAAGCCTTTCAGTTGAGCCTGGTGGAAAGCACGCCACAATCGATCAAGCTGCGCTTCGTCGCCACCGAGGGTTATTACCTTTACCGGCATCGCTTCCAGTTCCGCGCCGACCCGGCCGATGTCACCCTCGGCCCGGCACAACTGCCCAAGGGCGAACAAAAGCACGATGAGTACTTCGGCGATGTCGAGGTCTACCACGGCGTACTCGATGTAGAACTGCCGCGCACCGATCAACGCGCCTTCACGCTGGCCGTGACCTACCAGGGCTGTGCCGACAAAGGCCTGTGTTATCCACCGGAAACCGAGCGCCTGGGCATCGACGGCAGCGACCCGACGACAACCCACGCCTGGAACTGGCGCGAACTGGCGCTGTTTTTCCTCGCAGGCCTGGGCCTGACCTTCACTCCGTGCGTGCTGCCCATGCTGCCGATTCTTTCCGGCGTGGTGTTGCGTGGCCAGGTCGGCGGCTGGCGTGGTTTCAATCTGTCGCTGGCCTATGTGCTGCCGATGGCCGCCTGTTTCGCCTTGCTGGGTGCGCTCATGGGCCTGTTCGGCGCCCAGCTCAACCTGCAGGCGCGCCTGCAATCGGCCTGGGTGCTGGTGCCGTTCGCAATGTTCTTTGCGCTGTTTGCCCTGGCGATGTTCGGCGTCTTCGAACTCAAATTGCCCCACGCCATCAGCAGTCGCCTGGACCGCATTGCCGGCCGCACCGAAGGCGGCTCGCTGTGGGGCGCCGCGGTACTGGGCGTGGTTTCCAGCCTGTTGGTTTCGCCCTGCGTCTCGGCGCCGCTGGCCGGTGCGCTGCTGTACATCAGCGCCAGCGGCGATGCACTGGGCGGAGGCCTGAAACTGTTCATGCTCGGCCTGGGCATGGGTGCCCCGCTATTGCTGGTGGCCACCGGCGGTGCCGCCTGGTTGCCGAAAAGCGGACCGTGGCTGATCTACGTGAAAAACGCGATCGGCGTGTTGCTGCTGGGCCTGGCGATCGCCTTGCTCAGCCGGGTGCTGCCGGGGCAGGTGACCTTGCTGCTGATCGGCTTGCTGGCCGCTGGTGTCGGGTTGTTCCTGGGAGCACTGGAGTTCGTCTACAAACCGCCGCGCAAACGCCTGGGGCAACTGCTCGGGATGTTCCTGCTGTTTTATGCCCTGGCCTGTTGGTACGGCGGCTTCAGCGGCCAGACCGATCCATTCAGCCCGATCAGCCAGCCGTCCAGGGTGGTTGGCAACGAGCCCGTGCAAAACCCCAGCGCCTGGCAAACCATCAGCACCCCGGCAGACCTCGACCGCGTGCTCGCCGAAGCCCGCTCGTCCGGCACCCCGCTGCTGCTCGACTGGTACGCCGACTGGTGTATCAGCTGCAAAGTCATCGAACATGAAGTGCTCGACGATGCCAGCGTCGTCGAACGCCTCAAGGGCTATCGGCTGATCCGCTTCGACATCACCGCCAGTAACGCCGAACAACGTGCCCTGCTCGACCGCTACCAATTGTTCGGCCCTCCAGCCTTGATGTTTTTCGGCAAGGACGGCGTCGAACTCGTCGATGTGCGGGTCATTGGCGAGATCAATGCCAGGGACTTCGCCGAACGTGTCGACAAGGCTAATGACCGGATTTAACCAGGCGGTCATATATTTCGCGCAAACATCGGTCATCGTGCTGGCTATTGCAGAGAACTGGACAGTCACAAAGGCTTTGCGGCATAGTCGCCGGGTTCTGACAAATGCACACGGATAACCAAGGAACAGCCGATGGCAACGCTACTCGTATTGCATGGACCCAACCTGAACCTGCTTGGCACCCGCGAACCGGGCACCTACGGCGCTACGACGCTGGCGCAGATCAACCAGGACCTGGAACGCCGCGCCCGTGAAGCCGGCCACCATTTGCTGCACCTGCAAAGCAATGCCGAGTACGAATTGATCGATCGCATCCATGCCGCCCGCAGCGAAGGCGTGGACTTCATTTTGATCAACCCGGCGGCTTTTACGCATACAAGTGTCGCATTACGTGACGCGCTGCTGGCGGTGAGCATCCCATTCATCGAAGTGCATTTGTCTAACGTGCACAAACGCGAACCTTTCCGCCATCACTCTTACTTCTCCGACGTAGCGGTAGGAGTGATCTGCGGCCTTGGCGCCAGCGGTTATCGACTGGCCCTGGAGGCCGCACTAGAGCAGCTTGAACAACAAGCTAAACGCCCCTGACCGACCCTTGGGAGTTGATGATTCATGGATATCCGTAAAGTTAAGAAACTGATCGAATTGCTGGAAGAGTCCGGCATCGACGAGCTCGAGATCAAGGAAGGCGAAGAGTCCGTACGCATCAGCCGTCATAGCAAGACCCCGGCTCAGCAGTACTACGCGCCAGCTCCAATGCCTGCTCCGGTTGCCGCGCCTGCCGCTGCCGCCGCTCCGGCTGCCGCTGCCGCCCCTGCAGCTCCAGCCGCGCCAGCACTGAACGGCGCCGTTGCCCGTTCGCCGATGGTCGGTACCTTCTACCGCAAGTCTTCGCCAACCTCGCCGTCCTTCGTTGAAGTCGGCCAGACCGTGAAGAAAGGCGACACCCTGTGCATCGTTGAAGCCATGAAGATGATGAACCACATCGAAGCTGAAACCAGCGGTGTGATCGAATCCATCCTCGTCGAAGACGGCCAGCCGGTTGAGTACGACCAACCGCTGTTCACCATCGTTTGAACCGCGGAGAGCCTTTGATGACTGCGAAGTTGGAAAAAGTTCTGATCGCCAACCGCGGTGAGATCGCACTGCGGATTCTGCGCGCCTGCAAAGAGATGGGCATCAAGACCGTCGCCGTTTATTCCAAGGCTGACAAGGAACTGATGCACCTGGGCCTGGCAGACGAGTCCGTCTGCATCGGTCCGGCATCGGCCGCCCACTCCTACCTGCACATCCCGGCAATCATCGCCGCGGCCGAAGTGACTGGCGCCACCGCCATTCACCCAGGCTACGGCTTCCTCGCGGAAAACGCCGACTTCGCCGAACAGGTCGAGAACTCCGGCTTCGCCTTCATCGGCCCGAAAGCTGAAACCATTCGCCTGATGGGCGACAAGGTTTCGGCCAAGCACGCGATGATCGCCGCTGGTGTACCGACCGTTCCAGGTTCCGACGGCCCGCTGCCGGAAGACGAAGAAACCGCTCTGCGCATCGGTCGCGAAGTCGGTTATCCGGTGATCATCAAGGCCGCTGGCGGCGGCGGTGGTCGCGGCATGCGCGTGGTGCACAAGGAAGAAGACCTGATCTCCTCGGCGAAACTGACCCGCTCCGAAGCGGGCGCAGCGTTCGGCAACCCGATGGTCTATCTGGAAAAATTCCTGACCAACCCGCGCCACGTCGAAGTTCAGGTTCTGTCCGATGGTCAGGGCCAGGCGATCCATCTGGGCGACCGCGACTGCTCGCTGCAACGCCGCCACCAGAAAGTTCTCGAAGAAGCGCCGGCGCCGGGCATCGACGAGAACGCGCGTGAAGAAGTCCTCGCCCGCTGCGTCAAGGCGTGCATCGACATCGGCTACCGTGGTGCCGGTACTTTCGAGTTCCTGTACGAGAACGGCCGCTTCTACTTCATCGAGATGAACACTCGTGTCCAGGTAGAGCACCCGGTATCGGAAATGGTTACCGGTATCGACATCGTCAAGGAGATGCTCAGCATCGCCGCCGGCAACAAGCTGTCGTTCACCCAGGATGACGTGGTCATCCGCGGTCACGCGCTGGAATGCCGGATCAACGCCGAAGACCCGAAAACCTTCATGCCAAGCCCGGGCACGGTCAAGCATTTCCACGCTCCAGGCGGCAACGGCGTTCGCGTCGACTCGCACCTGTACAGTGGTTATGCCGTTCCGCCGAACTACGATTCGTTGATCGGCAAGCTGATTACCTACGGGGCAACCCGTGACGAAGCCATGGCGCGCATGCGCAATGCGCTGGACGAAATCGTGGTCGACGGGATCAAGACCAACATCCCGCTGCACCGCGACCTGACCCGCGACGAAGGCTTCTGCAAAGGGGGCGTGAACATTCACTACCTCGAGCACAAGCTGGCTGGCGAGAAGCACTAAGCTTCGACCCATCAACAAGGCCGCCTTCGGGCGGCCTTGTTGTTTCTGGACATTACACATCCCCCCGTAGGAGCCAGGCTTGCCGGCGAACCAGACGCCGCGGTGTATCTGTAGCACCGCGTCATCGTTCTTCGCGGGCAAGTCGGATCGCCGCCCGCTCGCTCCTACGAAAAGCTCTACCCGGTCGTCTTCTTCCTCGCGCTCGCGTAAACTTGCGCGCTTCTCGCAGCCCGCTAGGCTGCAATCAATATTTTTCAAAGGTGCCCGCCATGCCTTGGCTGCAAGTCCGTCTCGCCATCAGCCCAGAACAAGCCGAAACCTACGAAGACGCTTTCCTTGAAGTGGGCGCCGTGTCGGTGACCTTCATGGACGCCGAAGACCAGCCGATCTTCGAGCCCGAACTCAACACCACGCCGCTGTGGTCCCACACTCACCTGCTGGCGCTGTTCGAAGGTGGCACCGAGCCAGGTCCGGTACTGGCCCACCTTGAGTTGCTGACCGGTGGCCCGCTGCCCGAGCATCACAGCGAAGTGATCGAGGATCAGGACTGGGAACGCAGCTGGATGGACAACTTCCAGCCCATGCGTTTCGGCCAGCGCCTGTGGATCGTGCCGAGCTGGCACGCAGCCCCCGAGCCAGATGCCGTGAACCTGCTGCTGGATCCGGGCCTGGCCTTCGGTACCGGCACGCACCCGACCACCGCTTTGTGCCTGGAATGGCTCGACGGCCAGGACCTGAAGGACTGTAACGTTCTGGACTTCGGTTGCGGTTCGGGGATTCTGGCGATCGCCGCGCTGCTGTTGGGCGCCAAACAGGCCGTGGGCACCGATATCGACGTGCAGGCGCTGGAAGCTTCCCGTGACAACGCCGGGCGCAATGGCATCGCCGACGAACTGTTCCCGCTGTACCTGCCCGAAGATCTGCCGCAGGTCCAGGCCGATGTGCTGGTGGCCAATATTCTCGCCGGCCCGCTGGTTTCGCTGGCGCCGCAGTTGTCGGGCCTGGTCAGGACGGGCGGTCGCCTGGCGCTGTCGGGCATCCTCGCCGAGCAAGGCGATGAAGTGGCCGCAGCCTATGCCAAGGACTTCGATCTGGACCCGATCGCCAATCGCGATGGCTGGGTGCGCATCACTGGCCGTCGGCGCTAGAATGGACGCCTGCACCTACCGGATCGCCGCATGACCGACAGCTTCGTCACCCAGTGCCCGCATTGCCAAACCAGCTTCCGCGTCAGCCATGCCCAGTTGAGCGTGGCGCGCGGCGTTGTTCGTTGCGGCTCATGCCTGCAGGTGTTCAACGCCGCCAAGCAATTGCTGGAGCAGGCAGGCAAGGAAGCACCCGTGCCGACGCCGGCACCGCGGGAGACCGTCGAACCGCCGCAGCAGCGCGCCATCAGCCAGAAACAATGGAGCGCCACCGAGCTGGACCTGGACAGTCTCGACCTGGACGAAGAACTCGCCCGGCTTGAACAGCGGGAAATCCAGCCGACGACCGAGATCGGCCGACACCGCGAAGACACACTCAGCGCTCGCCGCGACAGCGCCGAGCACGACGAAGCCCCGTGGCCCGACAGCCTGTTCAGCGAGTCAGCTGCGGATCGCGCCCAGGCGGCCGACACCCTTGACGCGCTCGATGTGCTCGACACACCGCCGCCACCGAGCGAAGCCACGCGCACCGAACCGTCGCTGTCCCTGGAACCGGTGGACCTGGACGATGAACCGCAGCCCCCGCAACTGCGCCTGAACGATCCGCTCGTCCCCCCAGTGCATCATGAACGCATGACGGCGACCGCCGAGATCGACGACGACCTGCCTTCGATCGAGCCACCGCGCAAGCGTCGCGAACGCAGCGAAGCAGGGGTTCGTGCCGAAGCGCTGCAGGACCTGACCGACGATCCACTGCAACTGGACTGGCAAAAACGTCGCTCGCCATGGGGTCGCCGGCTGTTCTGGCTGTTGTTGATCCTGCTGGGAGCCGGTGCACTCGCCGGCCAGTACGTCGCCTACCACTTCGACGAGCTGGCGCGCCAGGACCAGTACCGCCCCTGGTTCCAGCAACTGTGCCCGCAAATCGGCTGCACGGTGCCCTCCAAGGTCGACATCGCGAAAATCAAGAGCAGCAACCTGGTGGTCCGCAGCCACCCGGAGTTCAGCGGCGCCCTGGTGGTCGATGCGATCATCTACAACCGCGCCCCTTTCTCGCAGCCCTTCCCGCTGCTGGAGCTGCGCTTTGCCGACCTCAACGGCCACCTGATCGCCAGCCGCCGCTTCAAGCCCGGCGAGTACCTCAACGGCGACCTCGAAGGCAAGGTGGAGATGCCTCCGCAAACGCCAATTCACATCGCCCTCGACATCCTCGACCCTGGCGCCAAAGCGGTGAATTACAGCCTGAGCTTCCACTCCCCCGAGTGAAACGATTCACTGATCGGCAATTGACGACGGCTTCATGACGTTGCCCGCCCGGACCAAACCACTGGCAATAACAGAATAACTGTTCAGATTTTGTTCAATTCAGCCTTTATCCAGTCATCGAGAGCGGGTATCATGCCAACCCTTTTTCGAACTCTCATGATCCGGCCCCACACCAGGGAAGTCCTATGTCGGCGGTACGCATCGGTCCATACACATTACACAACGGCTTGATTCTCGCCCCGATGGCGGGCGTCACCGACCAACCCTTTCGTCAGCTGTGCAAGCGATTGGGCGCGGGGCTAGTAGTCTCGGAAATGGTCACCAGCGACATGAGTCTGTGGAACACCCGCAAGTCACGCATGCGCATGATCCATGCAGGTGATCCCGAGCCACGCTCGGTGCAGATCGCCGGTGGTGATGCACAGATGCTGGCGGATGCAGCCCGGGCCAACGTCGAGTTGGGTGCGCAGATTATTGATATCAACATGGGCTGTCCGGCCAAGAAGGTCTGTAACAAGGCCGCCGGCTCCGCGCTGTTGAAAGATGAGGCATTGGTAACCGAGATCCTGCAGGCCGTCGTGGCTGCGGTCGATGTGCCGGTTACCTTGAAGATCCGTACCGGCTGGGACCGGGACAACAAGAACGGCCTGACGGTGGCGAAGATCGCTGAACAGGCAGGCATTACGGCGCTGGCGGTACATGGCCGCACCCGTGCCGACCTGTATACCGGTGAAGCCGAGTACGACACCATTGCCGCGATCAAGCAGGCGGTGTCGATGCCGGTCTTCGCCAATGGCGATATCGATTCGCCAGAAAAAGCCCGGTACGTGCTCGACGCGACCGGTGCCGATGGCCTGTTGGTGGGCCGGGCTGCCCAGGGGCGGCCATGGATTTTTCGCGAGATCGACCATTTCCTGCGTACCGGCGAGAAGCTCCCGGCGCTGGACCTGATCGAGGTGGAACGCATCCTGCTAGAGCATCTGGCTGCGCTGCACGTCTTCTATGGAGACGTGATGGGCGTTCGCATTGCTCGAAAGCATGTGGGCTGGTATCTCGCAACCTTGCCGGGCGCCAGGGAGTTTCGCGCCCACTTCAATCGTTTGGATGGTACGGAAGCACAATGCGCCAACGTTCGGGAGTTCTTTGCCGGGCGTTACAAGAGCCTGACAGGGGACGGAGAGTGGGTGGCCGCATGACGATGATGACCGAGACTTTAGTGAGTGGAACAACACCCGTGAGCGACAACGTGAATTTGAAACAGCACCTCAATACGCCAAGCGAAGAAGGCCAGACCCTTCGCGGGAGTGTCGAGAAGGCGCTGCACAATTATTTCGCCCACCTTGAGGGCGCTGCCGTCACGGACGTGTACAACCTGGTGCTCTCCGAAGTCGAGGCTCCCCTGCTCGAGTGCGTGATGAACTACGTCAAGGGCAACCAGACCAAGGCCAGCGAGATGCTCGGACTGAACCGGGGCACGCTGCGCAAGAAACTCAAGCAGTACGATTTGCTGTAAGCATTCAATCAAACCAGAAAGGCGCCCGCGTAAGACCGGTCGCCTTTTTTGCTGACTTCCTTTGCTTTTGATGGAAATTGAGATGACCGACCAGACTACCCGCCTGCCGATCCGCCGCGCCCTGATCAGCGTTTCCGACAAGACCGGGATCCTCGAATTCGCCAAGGAGCTTGAAGCCCTGGGTGTCGAGATCCTCTCCACCGGCGGGACGTTCAAGCTGCTGCAGGACAACGGCGTTGCCGCAGTGGAAGTCGCGGATTACACCGGCTTCGCTGAAATGATGGACGGCCGGGTAAAAACCCTGCACCCGAAAATTCACGGCGGGATCCTCGGTCGTCGCGGTATCGACGACGCCATCATGAACGAACACGGCATCAAGCCGATCGACCTGGTAGCGGTCAACCTGTACCCGTTCGAAGCCACCATCAACAAGCCTGGCTGCGACCTGCCGACCGCCATCGAGAACATCGACATCGGCGGCCCGACCATGGTCCGTTCGGCCGCGAAAAACCACAAAGACGTGGCCATCGTGGTGAATGCCAGCGACTACGCCAACGTCCTGGAAAACCTGAAAGCCGGCGGCCTGACCTACGCCCAGCGTTTCGACCTGATGCTCAAGGCCTTCGAACACACCGCCGCCTACGACGGCATGATCGCCAACTACATGGGCACCGTGAACCAGGCCGCTGACACCCTCAGCACAGAAGGTCGCAGCGAATTCCCGCGCACCTTCAACAGCCAGTTCATCAAGGCCCAGGAAATGCGCTACGGCGAGAACCCGCACCAGAGCGCGGCGTTCTACGTTGAAGCCAAGCCTGCCGAAGTCGGCATCTCCACCGCGACCCAGCTGCAAGGCAAAGAGCTTTCCTACAACAACGTGGCCGACACCGATGCCGCGCTGGAATGCGTGAAGAGCTTCGTCAAGCCGGCCTGCGTGATCGTCAAGCACGCCAACCCGTGCGGCGTGGCCGTCAGCCCGGACGCCGAAGGCGGCATCCGCAAGGCCTACGACCTGGCCTACGCCACCGACACCGAATCGGCATTCGGCGGCATCATCGCCTTCAACCGCGAACTGGACGCCGAGACCGCCAAGGCCATCGTCGAGCGTCAGTTCGTCGAAGTGATCATTGCCCCTAGCGTCAGCGAAGAAGCCCGTGCCATCGTCGCAGCCAAGGCCAACGTGCGCCTACTGGCCTGTGGCGAGTGGTCGGCCGATCGCGCCGCCGCCTGGGACTACAAGCGTGTCAACGGTGGCCTGCTGGTGCAGAGCCGCGACATCGGCATGATCAGCGCCGATGACCTGAAGGTCGTGACCAAGCGTGCGCCGACCGAACAGGAAATCCATGACCTGATCTTCGCCTGGAAAGTCGCCAAGTACGTCAAGTCCAACGCCATCGTCTACGCCAAGAACCGTCAGACCATCGGTGTCGGCGCGGGCCAGATGAGCCGCGTGAACTCCGCGCGCATCGCTGCGATCAAGGCTGAACATGCCGGCTTGCAGGTAGCCGGTTCGGTCATGGCTTCCGACGCCTTTTTCCCGTTCCGCGACGGTCTGGACAATGCGGCCAAGGCGGGCGTGACTGCCGTGATCCAACCTGGCGGCTCGATGCGTGACAACGAAGTGATCGCAGCCGCTGACGAAGCTGGCATCGCCATGGTCTTCACCGGCATGCGCCACTTCCGTCACTAATCAGACAACGGCCGCACTGAAACCGGCATCTGCTGCGTTGGAGGCTACCTTGATGATGCTCATTGCCAAAAGGCAACACCGCTCATCAAGGTAGCCTCCGCCTTGCATCTACCGGCTTCATTGCGACCTCCTACAGCGTAAAGCGCTTTAGGTTCTAAAACAGAATTAGCGTCATCCGAGGTTTTTGAAATGAATGTTTTGATCATTGGCAGCGGTGGCCGTGAACACGCCCTGGCCTGGAAAGTAGCCCAGGATCCGCGCGTGCAGAAAGTGTTCGTGGCACCCGGCAACGCCGGCACCGCCATCGAAGCCAAATGCGAGAACGTCGCCATCGGCGTGCTGGCCCTTGAGCAACTCGCGGACTTCGCCGAGAAAAACGTTTCCCTGACCATCGTCGGCCCGGAAGTGCCGCTGGTCGCCGGTGTGGTCGACCTGTTCCGCTCCCGTGGCCTGGACTGCTTTGGTCCGACCGCCGGCGCTGCGCAGCTTGAAGGTTCGAAAGCGTTCACCAAGGACTTCCTGGCTCGCCACAAGATCCCGACCGCCGACTACCAGAACTTCACCGAGATCGAGCCAGCCCTGGCTTATCTGCGTGAAAAAGGCGCACCGATCGTGATCAAGGCCGATGGCCTGGCCGCCGGCAAAGGCGTGATCGTTGCCATGACCCTGGCCGAAGCCGAAGACGCCGTACGTGACATGCTGGCAGGCAATGCCTTCGGCGACGCCGGCTCGCGGGTAGTGATCGAAGAATTCCTCGACGGCGAAGAAGCGAGCTTCATCGTCATGGTCGACGGCAAGAACGTCCTGCCGATGGCCACCAGCCAGGACCACAAGCGCGTCGGCGACGGCGACACCGGCCCGAACACGGGCGGCATGGGTGCCTACTCCCCTGCCCCGGTGGTGACCAGCGAAGTACACCAGCGCGTGATGGACCTGGTGATCTGGCCGACCGTGCGCGGCATGGCCGAGGAAGGCAATGTCTACACGGGCTTCCTGTATGCGGGCCTGATGATCGACAAGGCCGGCAACCCGAAAGTCATCGAATTCAACTGCCGTTTCGGTGACCCGGAAACCCAGCCTGTCATGCTGCGCTTGCAGTCGAGCCTGGTCCTGCTGGTCGAAGCTGCCCTGGCGCAGGCGCTGGACAAGGTCGAAGCGCAATGGGATCCACGTCCGAGCGTCGGCATCGTCCTGGCGGCAGGCGGCTATCCTGGTGACTACGCCAAGGGTGTGGCCATCAATGGCCTGGATGCAGCGTCGGCACTCGACGGCAAGGTCTTTCACGCCGGCACCGCGCTCAAGGACGGTCAAGTCGTGACCGCCGGTGGCCGGGTGCTTTGCGCCACAGCCATGGGTGTCAGCGTCGATGCGGCCCAACAGCAGGCTTACAAACTGGCGGCCAGCATCGATTGGGAAGGCTGTTTCTATCGCAAGGACATTGGCTACCGTGCCATTGCCCGCGAGCGCGGCGAACAGGAATAAGGCAACAATTCGACAGGCAGGGGCTTGCGACCCTTGCCTGGCTATTCCGGCGCCGCGCATAGTTATATTCTGGCATTAACCTACGAAGGGATTTCGCCGTGCGCTGGCTCAGGATTGCCATAAGTCTAACCGTCACGTTGCTGACCTTGCTCTGCATGCTCCCGGCCCAGGCCGCGCAAGGCAGTGGCTGGGCAGTATTGCTCGACGAACAGGGTGACCTGCAGCTGAGCGACATCCGCTCCGCCCGCTACACCAACCAATTCAGCCCCATCGAACTCGACCACCTCACGGCGGCCGAGCCCGACGGTGCGCTATGGCTGCGTTTCCGGCTCGCACCGGGCAAACACGAACAATTGCTGCGGGTGTTCGCGCCCGATCTCTTGCACTTCAACATGTATGTACTGGACGGCGACAAGCTGATCGACCAGTCACAGACAGGCAATGAACAACCCCTCGCGGACCGGCCTTTGCCCAGCAGCGACTTCATGCTGCCGCTGCCGCAAAGCGACAAGACCCTGGACGTCTACCTGCGACTGGTTTCCGAACACCAGTTGCGACCCTACATCACCTTGCAATCGGCGGTCGTCACCGCGGCCAACCAGAACCAGACGCTGATCTACGGACTGCTGCTGGGCTGCATTTGCATGCTGATCCTGCACAACCTCATCCGCTACGCCTATACCCGCTCGACCAGCAGTGTCTGGCTGGCGGTGTGCGAAGCCTTGTTGATGCTCAGCCTGGTGCTGTTGTTGAACCTGGCGGGCCCCTGGATCCCGGACTGGCAGGCCGTGCAGACGCCCGGCGCCTATATCGCCCTGCTGCTGACGGCCCCCAGCGGGCTGATATTTGCCTACCGCTTCTTCAAGCCCCTGGGACCGCATCCGCTGAACAAGCTGATCGTGGGCGACATCCTGTTCATCATGATCTGCAGCCTGCTGCTGCTGTTCGTCAACACGCTGCCGCTCAACATCATCACCTATGCACTGGTCGCCCTGGCAGGCCTGAGCATGTTGTTCGTCAGCACCTATCACTGGCAAAAAGGTTATCGCCCGGCGCGGCTGTTCGTGGCGGCCATGGTGGTGTTCAACCTTGGCACCCTGATCATCCTGCCCGCCTTGCTGGGGCTGACCCTGATCGAACCCCATGACCTGATCACCACCCTGCTGGCGTTCATCTGCATCAGTGGCCTGTTGATGAGCATTGCCCTGAGCGAACGCCAGCGCAGCATCACCGAAGCCCGTTTCAGCATCAGTCGTGACCTCGCGGCCAGCAACGCCGAGATCAATGCCAAGGCCGAGTTCCTGGCAAAGATCAGCCATGAGATCCGCACCCCGATGAACGGCGTACTGGGCATGACCGAGTTGTTGCTGGGCACGCCGCTGTCGGTCAAGCAGCGCGACTATGTGCAGACCATCCACAGCGCAGGCAACGAACTGCTGACATTGATCAACGAGATTCTCGACATCTCCAAACTCGAGTCCGGACAGATCGAACTGGACGATGTGCAGTTCGACCTCAACGCACTGATCGAAGACTGCCTGAGCATCTTCCGCGCCAAGGCCGAGCAGCAGAACGTCGAGCTGATCAGCTTCATTCAGCCACAAGTTCCGCGCGTGATCAGCGGTGACCCGACGCGCCTGCGCCAGACCTTGCTGAGCCTGCTGGAAAACGCCCTGAAGAAAACCGACGAAGGCGAGATCCTGATCGTCGTCGCCCTCGACGAACGCAGCAGCCATCCTCGCTTGCGCATCGCTGTGCAGGACAGCGGCGAACCGATGGATGCCGAAGAGCGCGACGCGCTGATGCACGCCGAACTGCACAGCAAGCATTTCCTCTCGACCAACCACCTGGGCGGTAATCTGGGGCTGGTGATCGCCCGTCAGCTGATCCGCCTGATGCATGGTGAATTCGGGATCAAGAGTGGCAACAACCAGGGCAGCACCTTGTGGCTGACCTTGCCGCTGGACCCGGACCGCCTCGAGCATCCAACCTGCGACCTCGATAGCCCGCTGCAGGGTGCACGGGTGTTGGTGGTGGATGACAACGACACGTGCCGCAAGGTGCTGGTGCAGCAGTGCAGCGCCTGGGGCCTGAACGTGAGCGCGGTGCCCTCGGGCAAGGAGGCCCTGGCGCTGTTGCGCACCAAGGCGCACCTGCGTGACTACTTCGATGTGGTCCTGCTGGACCAGAACATGCCCGGCA
This sequence comes from Pseudomonas sp. WJP1, assembly GCF_028471945.1. NCBI lineage: Bacteria > Pseudomonadati > Pseudomonadota > Gammaproteobacteria > Pseudomonadales > Pseudomonadaceae > Pseudomonas > Pseudomonas sp. WJP1. Next base: position 640,571 of record NZ_CP110128.1, on the reverse strand, counting down.
TGACCGGCATGCAACTGGCCGCCAAGATCAAGGAAGACCCGAGCCTGAACCACGACATCCTGCTGATCATGCTGACCGGCATCAGCAATGCGCCGAGCAAGATCATCGCGCGCAACTCGGGAATCAAGCGCATCCTTGCCAAACCGGTGGCCGGCTATACCCTCAAGACCACCCTGGCCGACGAACTGACCCAGCGCAACAAAGGGCTGGCGGTGCCGCAGCACCTGCCACCCGGCCCACCCCTGCCGGTCAAGGTTCCCAGCGATTTCCGCATTCTGGTGGCCGAGGACAACAGCATTTCGACCAAGGTCATCCGCGGCATGCTGGGCAAGCTCAATCTGCAACCAGACACTGCCAGCAATGGCGAAGAAGCCTTGGTGGCAATGAAGGCGTATCGCTACGACCTGGTGCTTATGGACTGCGAAATGCCGATCCTCGACGGCTTTTCGGCGACCCAGCAGCTGCGTGCCTGGGAAGTCGGCAATCAGCGCACTCGCACCCCGGTGGTGGCGTTGACCGCGCACATCCTCGCCGAGCATAAGGAGCGGGCACGCCAGGCTGGCATGGATGGGCACATGGCCAAACCGGTCGAGCTCTCGCAGTTGCGCGAATTGATCGAACACTGGGTTGCACAGCGCGATCAGCAGAACCGCGCTACGACGCCAACGTCCTGAGCCGACAGACCCCGCGGCGCCTGTTAGACTCCCCCTCGACTTCCCTCACCAGTGAGCCTGCCCCATGCTCCACGTGTTGTTCAGCGTTTACCTGAAGATGCTGGTGCTCTATAGCCCGTTCTTCGTGTTGTCCTGTTTCATCAGCCTGACCCGCGGTTATTCGCGAAAGGAACAACGTCGACTGGCGTGGAAAGTGGCCATTGCCACCCTGGTCTCCAGCGTCTTGCTGTACCTGTTCGGGCGGGTGATTTTCAGCGTCTTCGGCATCACCGTGGACGCCTTCCGCATCGGCGCCGGCAGCGTGCTGTTCATCTCCGCGCTGGGTATGGCGCAGGGCAAGTCGGCGGTGCAGACCGATAATGTGCAGCAGGACGTGACCATCGTCCCCTTGACCATCCCGCTGACCGTAGGGCCCGGCACCATTGGCGCCCTGCTGGTGATGGGCGTGAGCCAGCCGCACTGGGACGACAAGCTTACTGCAATCGTCAGCATCGCCCTGGCCAGTTTCACCGTCGGCGTGGTGCTTTACCTGTCGAATCGCATCGAGAGAATCCTGGGCGACCAGGGGCTGCAGATTGTGAGCCGATTGATGGGGTTGTTTGTGTGCGCGCTGGCTGCGCAAATCATCTTTACCGGGGTGAGAGGCTATCTCGTAAACTGACCTGCCCTAAAAAAGACAGGGCCTTGCTGCAGGCAAGCCCTGTCTTTGTGCAGTGTGGTGTAGTCATTCACAGCTTCAGTTTACGAACGAGCGCCTTGTCGGAATACGCATCAATTTTTTCGTGCACCCTGGCGCGATACTGCAGAAATTGCACACGATCAAATGCGAAGACACCACCATCCGGGATGACGACCACCTCCTTTCCCGAATCAGTCCAGAACAACTCCGGCTTTATGACAACCGTGCTGTAGCGAATACCGAAAAGACACACCACGGTCTCTCCAGAGTCAAGACGCTCGCAAGGTGCAGTCTTGAGGATCCCCAGGCCATCGCGCGCAACATTCCCCTGGAAGAATTCCCAGGCGATGTTGTCCAGTTTCAGAGCTCGGTAAGTATCATCGATCAGTTGTCCCAATCGCTCATAACCCAATTTACCCACGACGGTGTGATTAATGCTCAGCAGTTGATCGGCATTCGATGCCCGAAACGGAGTGGAGGGTACGATTACCCTGAGTGTGAAGCCCGCTTTCAATAACCGTCCTTGATAATAATCGAACCAGACTTTTTCCGACACCTGTTCTGGATACTTGTCATTGGCCGCGAGCTCTGCGTACAACAGACAATCCTGTATATCCTGTTGATCCTGAAAACGCACTGACTGGGAAAAGGACACGAGACAACTGCCCACCACAACAGCGTTACTCAACGCAGACATCTTACTCCTCCCGTTGAATACCCAAAGAAGCAACACCACCTTGAACATTCAAGCTTTCAGCCTCACATACCCGTCAGCTTCTTAAACAAACCGTCATCGTTCTGGTCAATAAAGTCATAAACCATTTGACGCTTGCGACCGAACGCTCGTTTGTTGAATTTGCGAATAGCCGCAGACTGGAAGAGATGAATACCTTCAGTTTTAAACGTAAAGAACAGGTAATCGCCGTCGAAGTTCTTGCTGTAAACATCGACTGCACCCATGACCATCGCCATACCCCCACCGGGCGCTACGATACATGGCACTGCCTTGAAGCTGACAAGGTCCGTTCGCTTGGAAGACGTATCGACAATTTTCAAGGCTGGTTTGTCGCCCTTGAGCTTATCGAAGCCGGCAGCCACCATACCCAATACGTTGCCGGAGCTTGCGCTGACAACGGTTTCAAGCACCTGCAGAATCGCGTCATTCATTGTCAGCGTGGTTTTTTTTGAGTCATAGGTTTTACGGGTGTAACTCTCCGTCACCCATCCAATCGCCGACAATGCCTCGTTGTAAGCAGCATACTGTTGCTCTTGCGAACTTCCTTTTGGCATCCTTCGAAGGATGGCCTCAGCAAAAGCCTGGCTATCCAATGCATCCTGCTTGTCGTCTTCCCCAAGCTTATCGTCAAATACAACAAGAGATTGCCCCACGACAGAAGTATCAACCCCCCCTGCGCCTCGACTTGCACTCAAGCTATTGTCATCCAGCAGCATCCGAGCGCGAGGACGAGGCGGCATTTCAGCTAACTGAACTTTGACTTTTTCAAAATACTTATCTTGCATCTCCTCATCAAATGGAAGATCCAAAACACCGGAAAAATTTTGCTCTTTCATACAATCTCCTTATAAAAACCGCTCCATGCGGACAACAAACCTAAAACATACAAGCTTTCCCGGTCAAATCAATATCACGTCAATTCCATACTAATAATTTCAACACAAATAAAACCGCGAAAGTAATCCAAGATAAAAAAACGACCTCACTGAGAGGTCGCTGTTGATCATGAAACCGGCTTGTTACCATACCAACGAGGCGTATACACCCATTGCCGGCCATCGTCGCGCGCAAACACACAAGTCAGGGAGGAGCCGATCAATACCATGGTGCGCATATCGACCTGATCAGGGGTCAACTGCCCAAGGGTCGTCACACGCAGCGTCTGCCCAGGCCGGCCAACATCCCGCCCCAGGACCACGGGCGTTTGCGGCGTTCGATGCCGGGCAACGATTTCCAGGGCTTGCCCTAATTGCCAGGGTCGCGAACGGGAAATCGGATTGTAGAACGCCAGTGCCAGGTCAGCCTGCGCCGCCAGATCGAGTCGCTTTTCGATAATGGCCCAAGGCTTGAGGTTGTCCGACAGCGACAGCACGCAGAAATCATGACCCAACGGTGCACCGGCCTGGGCTGCCGTCGCCAGGGAAGCCGAGACCCCCGGCAGGATTTCCAGGTCGACGGCATGCCACGTCACATCAATGGATTCGTGCAAGGCCTCCAGAACTGCGGCAGCCATGGCGAACACGCCTGGATCTCCCGAAGAGACCACCACCACCGAGCGCCCTTGGGCTGCCAGTTCAAAGGCGTGACGCGCGCGCTGCATCTCCTCCCGGTTGTCGGTGCAGTGCAGTACCTGATCCGCACGAAACGGCCCGGCCATGCGCACATAGGTTTCGTAACCCAGCACATCGTTGGCCCTGGCCAACTCCGCCTTGACCGCCGGCACCATCAGTTCGGCAGCTCCCGGGCCGAGCCCGATCACCGCCAGCCGTCCTCGCGCCCGACCGATCTGCGAAGCCTGCAGCGGTTGCTCGGCCACTGCGATTGCAATTACTTCATCGCCCAGAATGGAAACAGCCTGACCAATAGCGTTGCTCGCCATTTCGCCCAGTGCACCGCCACCCGGAGTAAATCGCAGTGGCAAATTCAGCTCAAGCGCCGCGCTTCGCAGCGTCGGGTTGGCCATCTCGGAATCAGCGGCCAACAGGCACGCCACTGATTGCAGGGCTATTGCGCAGCGATGCAATGCGCCGCGGATGGCTTCCGGTAAATCGGGCGTGGAAGCATCTATTGCAACCACAACATTGCTCGGATAGATCAGCAGTTCATTGTCTGCTGGCTCGCGCTCGGCGTGACCTACGTGTACGGTCAGCCGCGCCTGCGGATTTTCCGGCAGTTGTGCCTGGGCCAGCCAGGGCGCTGCACCTTCGATGCGCACCGATTCACCGGCCAGCAAATCGGAAACAAAGCGTTTGCCCAGCTCCAGATCGCCTAACGCATACCCGCTGGGTGGATTGAGCAGGCAGGTACCGAAACGTAACTCGCCACTGGTGGTGATTGCCGCGGCTACCTGCAACGCACCGGCAATCTCCCGTGCCAGCTCGTTCACTCCGCCCAGGCCGCCGAGCAGCGGCACCACTGCACTACCGTCTTCTGCTACCGCCAGCACTGGCGGTTCCGCGCCTTTCTCCAGCAGCAACGGCGCCAGGGTGCGGATTACGATTCCGGCCGCGCACAGGGCGATGATCGGGGTGTCCTGTTGATAGAGCTCACGCAGGGTTACGCCGAACTCGTGGTAAAAACGGTCCGCCGCGTCCACCCGTTTGGCCAGGCCGTGGATCAGCGCCCCTGGATACAACGACTGAATCTTGCGCGCGGTTGCGAGGCTGCCATTGCCAAGGATGACAATGGCCGGAGCTGGACGAGTCATCAGCCTTGCCACCTTTCACCGGGAACGATGATCAGCGAGAAGTACGGTGACGACATCGGCTCGACCTGATCAAGCGGCACGATCTTCTGGTTGGCCATGGTCGCGCGTTCGACGTACAGCGCACGCTCGGCCAATCCGAGTTCTTCCAGCACCTGACGGACTTTCGGGAAGTTACGTCCCAGCTTCATGATCACCGCCGCATCGGCGTCGGCCAGACGACGCTTGAGATCATCGTGCGGCAGCACGCCGGACAGCACCGACAGGCTCTGATTGCGATACACCAACGGTGCACCCAGTACCGAAGCGCCGCCGAGCATCGAGCAGACACCCGGCACCACTTCGGCTTCATAACGCTCTGCCAGCCGATCGTGCAGGTACATGTAGGAACCGTAGAAAAACGGATCGCCTTCGCAGATCACTGCCACGTCACGACCTGCATCGAGATGCGCTGCCAGCTCTTCACCCGCCGCATCGTAGAAATCGCTGATCACTTGCTCATAGGACAGCGGTGCCGGCAATGCCTCGGTGGTCACCGGGTACACCAGTGGCAGCAAGGTTTGGGCGTCCTGCAAATGCGCTTCGATGATGCCGAAGGCGTTGCCCTTTTTACCCTTGGCGACGAAATACGCCACCACCGGAGATTCGCGCAGCAGGCGCAGGGCCTTGACGGTAATCAGTTCCGGATCACCCGGTCCCACGCCAAGGCCGATCAAGCGTCCAGGTTGCTGCATCATTCGATCTCCGTAGCGAGGGCATTGACGGCGGCGGCAGCCATGGCGCTACCGCCCAGCCGGCCTTGCATGATTACGAACGGCACGCCGCGACTGTCGGCGGCCAGTGCTGCCTTGGATTCGGCGGCGCCAACAAAGCCCACCGGGAAGCCCAGGATCAGCGCCGGTTTCGGGGCACCGGCGTCGAGCATTTCGAGCAGGTAGAACAGTGCCGTCGGCGCGTTGCCGATCACCACCACACTGCCTTCCAGGTGCGGACGCCACAGTTCCAGCGCAGCGGCGGAGCGGGTATTGCCCAATTCACGGGCAAGTTCGGGAACGCTTTCATCACGCAAGGTGCAGATGACGGGGTTGTTCGCCGGCAAACGCGTGCGGGTTATGCCCTCGGACACCATCCGCGCATCACACAGGATCGGCGCGCCGGCGGCCAGCGCATCACGCCCGGCCTTGCCCGCGCCTGGGGAAAACTGCAAACCGTCGATCGCATCGACCATGCCGCAAGCATGGATCACACGGACCGCGAGTTTTTCCAGATCGGCCGGAATGCGCTCGAGGTTGGCCTCGGCACGAATGATCGCGAAGGAATTGCGATAGATCTCCTGACCGTCGCGGATGTAATCAAGCATCAAGGGGGCTCCGTGAGCGGGCGTCGAGCAGAGCTGCGACCGCTTCAATAGTAAGGTTGCGTGCGTGCAGATTGCCGAATCCGGACTGCGCTGCATCGCGCAAATAGAGGTCATAGCGACCTGGGGCGACGGCCAGCAACGTAACGGGGGCAATATGAGCGGCGGCGCAGGAACGCGAGCAGCCGGACAGATGTACGTTCAGCGTCTTGCCGTGAGGTTGCAGCAGTGTCGCCAGTTGCCGGGCATCACCTTTGGTATCTGCCAGGCCTTTGCCACAGCCGGTCGCACCGGTGCAGGCAATCAGATGAGCCAAGGCAGCGTCGGCCGAGCAACGCAAGCCGAGTTGCTCCAGCTTGTGGATAACTTCAGGCGCCGCACGAGGATCGACCCCGGGCAGCAGCAGGCTTTGCCAGGGCGTGAAACGCAGGCTGCCGTCACCCTGCTCCAGCGCCAGGTGCGCGACACCTCGCAACATCGCCGGATCGAGTCGCCCCAAGGGCGGTACCGCGCCGATATACACATGTTCGGCGCCGCGCTGCAAATGAGCACCGATGTGCAGGTCGTCCGCTCCAGCATTGCGCTGCCAGGCCTCGATGGGTAGTAACGGCAATCGCTCGGCAAGTCGCGCAATCAAGACCTCAGGCGAGCACTCGGCGAGCAAATGGCGCATACGGGTCTGTTCGGGACGAGCCAACTCGAGGAACAACTCAAGCACGGCGACCACCAGCGCATGCGCCTGCTCCAGCATTACCGCACCCACTGGCTGGTCAACAGGACATCCCGCGAAGCCGAAAGCGAACACGCACTCGCCGTCTCGTCTGGTAGCGGACAGCCACAGGTCATGGGGGTGTTCGAGCATAACCAGACTTTCGCCGCCATCCAGTTGCACGGCAAACTTGGCGCTCAGATCGTGAAAGCGTTCATGGCACTGCAGCGTGGCGAGGACCTGTGCAGCCAATGGGCGGGTATCAACCAGCATCTGTTGATCGATGCCGGCACCGGGGCTGAGCATCAAGTTGCGCACATCGTCGCCCGTAGCACTACTCGGGCCCAGACCGGCAGCCATCATGCTGTTGATCAAGGCGGCGTGTTCGCTGCCAATCCCGCGAATCTGCAGATTGCCGCGGTTGGTCGCCTCGATCACTCCACCGGCAAAGCGTTCCGCCGCATCGGCCACCGCGCAGGCCTGGAAGGCATTGATCGAACCACCATCAAGTTTGATTCGGCAGATCCCGCCGTCCAGCGCCTGGACGATACGCAGTAACCCCGGGCAGGCCGAGGGGCGTAAGGCTTGGGACATCGGACGTTCGTTCAAGGGGGTGACCGGCAATGTGGGAAAGGCGCTTCGCAAGCAAAGGCGCGGTATTATGCCTGCTTTGTTCGATGGCATGAAAAGTCTGCCCGTCGGAAGTACGTACGACGACTATTTTTTGAGGACTGCAGATGGCACCCTGGCTGACGGTAACAGGCATCGGTGAAGACGGCTTCAAGGGCCTGGGCAAGAAGGCCCGACACGCCCTGTTGTCTGCTTCGCGGATCTTCGGCAGCCCGCGCCAGCTCGAGTTGTTGCCGCCGTGCATCGTTGGCGAACGTCATGAGTGGCCAAGCCCTTTCTCGCTGGATCCGCTGTTGGCCCTGCGTGGCGAACCGGTTTGCGTGCTGGCCAGCGGCGACCCGATGTTCTTTGGTGTCGGCGCCAGCCTCGCCCGGCAATTGCTCAGCGATGAAATGCTGATCTTGCCCGCGCCATCCTCCTGCTCACTCGCCGCCGCGCGGATGGGTTGGCCACTGCAGGATGTGGTGACGCTGTCGGTGGTCGCCCGCCCCATCGCGGCACTTAATGCGCAGTTGTTCAGTGGCGTTCGTCTACTGGTGCTCAGCAATGACGGCCAAAGCCCTGCGGCGATCGCGGCGCTGTTGCGCGAGCGCGGGTTCGGGCCGAGCCGCCTGAGCGTGCTGGAACATTTGGGTGGTGAGACCGAGCGACGCATCGACGGTACCGCCAACGACTGGGCCGACCCGGCTGTCGCCGACCTGAACCTGATTGCCATCGAGTGCATCGCACAAGCAAACGCGCCGCGCCTGTCGCGACTGGCCGGCCTGCCAGACTCCGCCTTCAAGCACGACGGACAACTGACCAAACGCGATGTGCGCGCGATCACACTCGCTCGACTGGCACCGGTCCCCGGCGACCTGTTATGGGATGTCGGCGCTGGCAGCGGCTCCATTGGCATTGAATGGATGCGCGCTCATCCAGCTTGCCGCGCGCTGGCGATCGAGGCCGATGAAGGTCGGCAGCTGTTGATCGAGCACAACCGCGACGCTCTTGGCGTACCCGGCCTGCAACTGATTCGCGGCAGTGCGCCGCAAGCCCTGGCTGGACTGGAACCCCCGGATGCGATTTTCATCGGCGGCGGGGTCACTCGCGAAGGCGTGCTCGACACTTGCTGGGCAGCGCTCAAACCTGGCGGCCGCCTGATTGCCAATGCGGTCACGCTGCAAAGTGAAATGACCCTGATGGCCTGGCGCGAACAGCACGGCGGCGAGCTGACACGTATTCATATCGCCCAGGCACAGCCCCTGGGCGACTTCGACACATGGCGCCAGGCGTTGCCGATTACCTTGCTGGACGTGGTCAAACCTCTCGATGCGTGACGAAACCGCCGAACAACCTGCCCCATTGCGCAGCGGCCTGACTACGGGCAGCTGCGCTACCGCGACCAGCCTGGCAGCGGCTCGCCTGCTGCTCGGTGGTGTGAGCTCGGACGCCGTCGAAATCGTCCTACCCAAAGGCAAGCAGGTGCAGATGCGCCTGGAATTCTGTCGCCTCATGGAAGGCGGCGCCGAGGCCGGGACAATCAAGGATGCCGGGGACGATCCCGATGTAACCCACGGTGCGCTGCTCTACTCTCAAGTGCGCCTGCGCAGTGAGCCGGGGACAGGTTTCATTGCCGGACGTGGTGTTGGCACGGTAACCCGACCGGGGCTGGTGCTGGGCGTCGGCGAACCGGCAATCAATCCGGTACCGCGCAAGATGATCAGCGATCACCTTGCGCTACTCGCCAACGAATTCGGTTACGGCGGCGGTTTCGAGGTCACGGTGAATGTCGAGGACGGCGAAGCCCTGGCATTGAAAACCATGAACCCGCGCCTGGGCATTCTCGGCGGCCTGTCGATCCTCGGCACCAGCGGCATTGTCAGGCCGTTTTCCTGCGCGGCCTACATCGCCTCGATCCATCAGGGCATCGACGTGGCCAAGACCAACGGCTATCTGCACATCGCCGCGTGCACCGGCAATGCCAGCGAAGACACCATGCGCAAGGTCTATAACCTGCCGGAAATCGCCTTGATCGAAATGGGCGATTTCGTCGGTGCAGTGCTCAAGCACCTGCGCAAGGTCCCGGTGGAAAAACTCAGCCTGTGCGGCGGCTTCGGCAAGATCAGCAAGCTGGCGGCCGGGCACATGGACCTGCACAGTCGGCATTCGAGCATCGATCTGCCGCAACTGGCCGAATGGGCCGCCGCAGTCGGCGCCGATACGGCGCTGCAGCAAGGCATCCGTGAAGCCAACACCAGTCAACAGGCCCTGGCGATGGCCAGCGCCGCAGGCATCGCCCTTGGCGATGCCGTGTGCCAACACGCCCTGGACTTTGCCCGCAGCGTGGTGCCGGCGCAGGTTCAGGTCGAAGTGTTTGCCATCGATCGCCAGGGCGGGATTGTCGGCCATGCGGGGGCTTTTCAATGAAGCGCATTCTGTTGCTGGGCGGCGTGACCGAGGCCCTGGCGATTGCCCGAACCCTCGGCCCACGACACATTTATAGCCTGGCGGGTGTCGGTCGAGTGCCTACGGACTTGAACTGTCAGGTGCGTGTGGGTGGCTACGGCGGTGCCGAAGGCCTGGCGCAGTTCATCCGCAATGAGCGGATTGATCTGTTGCTGGATGCGACTCATCCCTATGCCGCCCAGATCAGTCGCAACGCTGCGCTGGCGGCTCGCTTGAGCGGCATCGCCTGCTGGGCGCTGCGACGTCCGGCCTGGCAACCACAGGCCGGCGATGACTGGCGCGAAGTCAGTGATTGGGCCGAGTTGATCGAGGCGCTGAAACCCTTCCATCGACCGCTTTTCACCCTGGGTCGCGAGCCCTTGCAACACCTGGACGAAATTCCGCCGGAGCAATTCTGGACCTTGCGCGCGCTGGACGTGTACCCCGGCAATGACCGTTGCGAAGTGATCGGCGCTCGTGGACCGTTCCGGATCGTTGATGAGCGCGAGTTGTTCGAATGTCGCAACATCGACGTACTGATCAGCAAAAACAGCGGCAGCACGGCCACCGAGCCGAAGCTGGAAGTGGCGCGCGAGCGTGGGGTGCCTGTATTGGTGTTGAAGCGGCCGGAGTTGCCTGGGGTTGAACGGGAGTTTCTGACGCTTGAAGAAATACTTGATGCGTTGGCGACCTGCGCCCTGTAAGGCAGGATTGTAGGCTTGCATGAACAGTAACCTATTTGTCACCTTCAGGGCCGCCCCGAAAAAAAGCTCAAAAAATCGGAGGTAGAGTCATGGCGCTTACCCGAAGCTACAAGCACACCATAGCCGAGCGCGCCCAGCGAGACCCCGAGTTCGCCCAAGCGTTGTTGGATGAGGCTGCTACTCTGTTTCTCAATGGCGAACCTGAGATGCCCAGGATCATTTTGCGCGACCTCGTCAACGCCACTGTGGGCTTCGAAGAACTGGCAAAGGAAACAGCGAGACCCAGCAAAAGCCTTCATCGGATGTTGTCTGCGAAAGGCAACCCAAGCATGGACAATCTGGCTGCGATATTTGCGGTAATTCGCGCTACGCTAGGAGTAGATATGCAAGTACATGCAGTTCGTGCGCACTGACAGCGCGAGAAAAATCGACTTTTACTGCGACACCACACCGCACACGGTGTTTTTACTTATCGGCCCTGATCAGGCTAAATAGCCGCGCCTGATCGCCCACCCACCGGATTTGTCCCATGTCCCGACAACGGCTCGCAATTGCCTGGATCGCCTGCTTCGCAGTGCTGTTCAACATGCTCGCCATGCCGATGTCCGGAGCGATGGCACAGACGGCGAAGTCACCTGCCGAGCAATTGTTGTGGGGCAGTTTCTGCTCGTCCAGCGGTACCAGGATGGTGGCGATTTCCCTGGGCGACATCGAGCAGAAAGCCCCGCAAAGCGACAATCATTCCAACATGCAGCATTGCTGGTGCTGCAGCGGCTCCGCGCCATTGGTGGCGTTGCCCGGACATGAGCCACAGCTGTATTACACGCAGTTCGAAGCGAATCGAAGCCTGCCTCCCGCCGCATTCAATACCCCGACACCCCGCCAGCAATGGCCCAGCCTCAACCCCCGTGCCTCCCCTCTGGTGTGATTGTTTCTCGCAATTGATCTGCGTTTTGAATCGCCTGGAGAACTGCCATGTTGAACAGACTCATCGTTCTGGCCGCGTTGCTGCTGCCTGCCTGCTTTGCCAATGCCCACGAATACACACAGGGCGATCTGCAGATCGCTCATCCCTGGTCGCAAGAGTTGCCGCCCAATGCGCCGAACGTCGCGGCCTATTTCGTCATCCACAACGCAGGCAAGACCGCCGACCGCCTGCTCAGCGTCGACTCGCCGATTGCGGGTGAGGCCCAGTTGCATGAGCATCTGATGCAGAACGACGTGATGAAAATGCAGCACGTACCGAGTGTGGAAATCCCCGCTGGCGGCGAAGTCACTTTTGCACCGATGGCCTACCACGTGATGCTGCTGAACCTGAAGGACCGCAGCCTGCTGAGCGACGGTAAACGCTTCCCGCTGACCCTGCATTTCGAGAAGTCCGGTGACGTGACGGTCGAAGTGGCGGTGCAGAAGCAGGCGCCCGAGGCTACGCAAAAGCACGCGCACGTTCAGTAATCCGCTGAGCTGAAGCCGCCCATGCGCCCGCCAGGCACCAGGTCAACCGCCCACCGTCGTCAGCCATTGAGCCTGACGCGCGGCAGCTGGATCAGCCTGTTCGCCATGCTGATGATCTTTATCGGTCCGCTGATTTCCCAGTCGATGCCGATGGATCAGCGCACCTCCATTTCCATGAGCATGTCCATGGACATGAGCATGGACATGTCGGCGATGGAGCACGCGGATCACGCCGCACAACCGACTGCCGAACATTGCCCGCCAGCGTCCGGGCACCACGCAATCTGGGAAAAATGCGGCTATTGCAGCCTGCTGTTCAATTGCCCGGCGCTCACCGGTGGCGGGGCATTCACGGCGTTCGACACCCCGCCCGCCAACACGTACACCACGCCATCCCCTCGCCTGGGCCACGCCCGGCAAACCTTCTTTCCCGGCGCCCGCACCCGCGCCCCGCCCGTCGTCGCGTAAACACCCACCGCTGGTTTCACACGGTCCTGTAGGAGCGACCGTGTCGTTTACGACTGTTCGATGGAAATTGTCATGTCCAGGATTGCTGCTGTCCCCTGCTTGAGCGCTGCCCAAGCCTCCCTTGCCCTGAACGAATCCAGCATTCGCTTCAGGCACGCCACCGCCATCCTGTGCGGTGCCTTGCTGGCGCCTTCGGCGCTGGCCGATGAACATGCAGGTCATAGCGAAGAGCTGAGCCCGACGGTCATTACCGCCATTGCCCCGAGCTCGCCACTGACCATCGTCACCAACCCCAAGGAGCCGCGCCAACCCGTACCGGCCAGCGACGGGTCGGACTATCTGAAAACCATTCCGGGCTTCGCCCAGGTGCGTAATGGCGGCACCAACGGCGACCCGGTACTGCGCGGCATGTTCGGCTCGCGCCTGAACATCCTCACCAACGGCGGCATGATGCTGGGTGCGTGCCCCGGCCGGATGGACGCTCCGACCTCGTACATCTCTCCGGAAACCTACGACACACTGACCGTCATCAAAGGTCCGCAGACCGTGCTCTGGGGACCGGGTGCCTCGGCCGGCACCATCCTCTTCGACCGCGAGCCGGAACGTTTCGGTGAGCTCGGCACGCGGGTGAACGCCAGTGTGCTGGCCGGCTCCAACGGCCGGTTTGATAAATTGGTCGACGCAGCCGCCGGCGGACCATTGGGCTACGTACGGGTGATCGGCAACACCGCCCAGGCCGACGACTACAAGGATGGCAACAACGACACCGTGGCATCGCGTTACGACAAATGGAACGGCGACGTTGCGCTCGGCTGGACCCCGGACGCCGATACCCTGCTCGAGCTCACCGCCGGCAAGGGAGACGGCGAGGCGCGTTACGCCGGGCGCGGCATGGACGGTTCGCAGTTCAAGCGCGAGAGCCTCGGCCTGCGCTTCGAGAAGTCGAACATCAGCGACGTGCTGGAAAAGCTTGAGGCGCAGGTTTATTACAACTACGCCGACCATGTGATGGACAACTACACACTGCGCACGCCGTCCGGTACCGGGATGATGGCGGGCCCCATGGCGTCCAACGTCGACCGTCGCACCCTTGGCGCGCGAATCAAGGCCACCTGGCGCTGGGCCGATGTGCAGTTGATCGGCGGCATTGACGCGCAGACCAACGAGCACCGCCAACGCAGCGCCATGGGCATCGACACCTACAAGGACCTGCCGTACACCAAGGATGCCGACTTCCATAACTACGGAGTGTTCAGCGAACTGACCTGGTACGCCGCCGAGCGTGACCGGCTCATCACCGGCGCACGCCTGGACCGCGCTTCGGCCAAGGATTACCGGCAAACCATCGGCTCGGGGATGATGACCCGCCCCAACCCGACCGCCGACGACACCCGTGCCGATACGCTGCCCAGTGGCTTCATCCGCTATGAACATGACCTGGCCGACAGCCCGACCACGGTGTACGCGGGCCTGGGCCACACCCAGCGTTTCCCGGACTACTGGGAACTGTTTTCACCCAATTCCGGCCCCGCCGGATCGGTGAATGCCTTCGATGCGATCAAACCCGAGAAAACCACCCAGTTCGACTTCGGCCTGCAATACAAATCCGCAGACCTTGATGCCTGGGCCTCGGCGTACATCGGCCAGGTGCGCGGCTACATCCTGTTCAACTACACGCCCGCCATGATGGGCATGACCTCGCAAGCGCAGAACATCGATGCGCGAATCATGGGTGGCGAACTGGGCGCCGCCTACAAACTCACCGAACACTGGAAAGCCGACGCCACCCTGGCCTACGCCTGGGGCAAGAACAGCAGCGATGGCAATGCCTTGCCGCAGATGCCGCCGCTGGACGCCCGTTTCGGCTTGACCTACAGCGAAGACAACTGGAGCGCCGGCGCACTGTGGAGAGTGGTTGCCGCGCAAAACCGTATCGACCAGAACAAAGGCAATGTGGTCGGCAAGGACTTCGACAAGACCCCGGGTTTTGCCGTGTTCTCGCTCAACGGTGCCTATCGGATCAACCAGCACTGGAAGGTCAGCAGCGGCGTCGACAACCTGTTCGGCAAGGCCTACGCCGAACACTTGAACCTGGCCGGCAACGCCGGTTTCGGCTACCCGGCCAATGACCCGCAAGCCATCAAGGAACCGGGGCGAACGCTCTGGACCAAGGTGGATATGAGTTTCTAGACGCTTCGCGAGCAGCCCGCTCCCTGTAGGAGCGAGCCTGCTCGCGATCGGTTGCGCAGCAACCGCAAAACAAACAACTAAAAGATCCAGCCAAGCGGAGCACACGTGATGAAACAGCCCAAAGTGAATTTCTACAACCTGGCCTGGCGCTGGCACTTCTATGCCGGATTGTTCGTTGCGCCATTCATGGTGATGCTGGCCCTGACCGGCACTATTTACCTGTTCAAACCGCAACTCGACTCACTGATGTACAGCAGCCTGCTCAACGTCCCGGCCGGGCACCACACAGTACCGGCTGATGACTTGCTCAACCGGGTCAAGGCTGCTTATCCACAAGGCACGATCAAACAATACCTGCCGCCAGTAAACGCCGAGCGCAGCGCCCAGTTTGTCGTGCTCAACGGCGGTAACGAGCTGAACGTGTTCGTCGACCCCTACCACGGCGACATCCTCGGCGAGCAAGACGCCAAGAAAAACCTGCAAGCGATCGCGCGGGCGATTCACGGCGAGCTGATGATCGGCACCGTCGGTGACCGGCTGGTGGAACTGGCCGCGGGTTGGGCGGTGGTGCTGGTGGTGTCCGGGGTGTTCCTGTGGTGGCCGCGCGGTCAGGCTGCTGGGATCCTGTGGCCACGCTTGAGCAGTCGCGGCCGGGTGTTGTGGCGTGACCTGCACGCCGTCACCGGGTTCTGGGGTGCCTCGTTGCTGCTGGTGATGCTGCTCAGCGGCATGACCTGGACCGGCTTCTGGGGCCAGCAATACGCCGCCGTCTGGAACGTCTTTCCGGCGGCGATGTGGGACAACGTGCCCAAGTCCGACGTCGAAGCGCGCAGCCTCAACAGCGCCACCCGCCAGACTGTGCCGTGGGCCATGGAAAATACCCCGATGCCAATGTCCGGCGCTCACGCCGAACACATGGCCCACGATGCAGCGCCAGCCGGCCCGGCCGCGCCGACCATCAGCCTGCAGGACGTGCAGAACATCGCAGTGCAGCGCAAGGTCGAGCCCGGCTACAGCATCACGTTCCCAACGACGGCCACCGGCGTGTTTACCATCGCCGTGTTCGCCGATGACCCACGCAACGACGCCACCCTGCATATCGATCAATACACCGGCGACGTCCTCGCCGACGTACGCTACGAGCAGTACGGCGCCGTCGCCCGCGCCACGGAAATCGGCGTGATGCTGCACGAAGGCAAGATGTTCGGCACGCTCAACCAGATCATCGTCCTGCTGATCTGCATGATGATTTTGCTCAGCGCGGTCAGCGGCGTGGTGATCTGGTGGAAGCGTCGTCCGCAAGGCAAATTGGGCGTCCCGCCGCTGCGCCACGACCTGCCGAAATGGAAAACCGCGATGGTGATCATGTTCGCACTGGCGGTGGCGTTTCCATTGGTGGGCGTTTCGCTGGTAGTCGTCTGGGTACTCGACCGGTTGCTGCTGTCACGCTTCAATCGACAAACTGAAAGCGCCTCGACTTAACCCTGAGTCAAACGAGATGCGCGGGATTGCCGCGCATCTCGCCCGCCCCAATGTGGCGCATCCCGATGCACCACTGCCCTGACCTCGTCCCGTCATGGTGCGTCTTCAAACCCGCGCAACCGCTCTAACACGACATTCCCGTGCCTTTCCCCGACTGGGCACAGCCCTTGCTAAAGACCCTTCAGTAGTCCGCATCTGCCAACCAAGAAAACTCATAAGTTCATGGAGATCGCACAATGAAGCGTCGCAGTTTGATCAAGGCTTTCACACTCACGGCAAGCATTGCCGCGATGGGCATGACCTGGACTGTCCAGGCCGCCGAGACCATCAAGGTCGGTATCCTGCATTCGTTGTCCGGCACCATGGCGATCTCCGAAACGTCGCTCAAGGACATGGCGCTGATGACCATCGACGAGATCAACGCCAAGGGCGGCGTGAACGGCAAGATGCTCGAAGCGGTTGTGGTGGACCCGGCGTCGAACTGGCCGCTGTTCGCTGAAAAAGGCCGGCAGTTGCTGACCCAGGACAAGGTCGCCGTGGTGTTCGGATGCTGGACCTCGGTGTCGCGCAAGTCGGTGTTGCCGGTGTTCGAAGAGCTCAATGGCCTGCTGTTCTACCCGGTGCAGTACGAAGGCGAAGAGATGTCGCCGAACGTGTTCTACACCGGTGCCGCGCCGAACCAACAGGCGATCCCCGCCGTGGAATACTTGATGAGCGAAGAAGGCGGCAGTGCCAAGCGTTACTTCCTGCTGGGCACCGACTACGTCTACCCACGCACCACCAACAAGATCCTGCGTTCGTTCCTGCACTCCAAAGGTGTGGCGGACAAGGACATCGAAGAGGTCTACACCCCGTTCGGTCACAGCGATTATCAAACCATCGTGGCCAACATCAAAAAATTCTCGGCTGGTGGCAAAACCGCCGTCATCTCCACCGTCAATGGCGACTCCAACGTGCCGTTCTATAAAGAGCTGGCCAACCAGGGTCTGAAAGCTACCGACGTTCCGGTCGTGGCGTTCTCGGTCGGTGAAGAGGAGTTGCGCGGCATCGACACCAAGCCGCTGGTGGGCAACCTCGCAGCATGGAACTACTTCGAGTCGGTGGAGAACCCGGCCAACAAGAAATTCGTTGCCGACTGGAAAGCCTACGCGAAGAACCACAACCTGCCGGGCGCCGACAAGGCCGTGACCAACGACCCGATGGAAGCCACTTACGTCGGCATCCACATGTGGGCGCAGGCGGCTGAAAAAGCCAAGTCCACCGACGTCGACAAGGTCCGCGAAGCCCTGGCTGGCCAGACCTTTGCCGCGCCGTCCGGTTACACCCTGACCATGGACAAGACCAACCACCACCTGCACAAGCCGGTGATGATCGGCGAGATCCAGGCCGACGGTCAGTTCAACGTGGTGTGGCAGACCGAAGGACCAATCCGCGCCCAGCCGTGGAGCCCGTTCATCCCGGGCAACGACAAGAAGCCGGAGTATGCGGTGAAGAGCAACTGAGCCAATGGATGCCGGGCCTAAGCATGGAGCTTGGGCCGACACGAATCCTGTGGGAGCTGGCTTGCCAGCGATGGCATCACCTCGGTACCTCAGATACACCGAGTCGCCTGCATCGCTGGCAAGCCAGCTCCCACAAAATCCGAGCAAGGCGACTTTTTATGCCCACTGCCATTTATCGCTTCATTCTCGCCATCGCACTTCTGTTGCCGATGGCCACTTACGCCAGCGACGCCGAAGACTTCGTCGCCGCCAATCCCGTGCAGCAGGCCAAACTGCTCGAAGCATGGGCCGCGCAGCCTGACCCTGCGCGCATCGATCTGATCAACGCCCTGCAACAAGGCGAACTGACGGTCGATGGCCAGCCGAAAACCCTGCGCCTGAATAACCGCCTGCGGGGTCTGATCGACACCGCCCTGGCCAGCCACCAATTGCTCGCCGCCGACGCCAGAACCCGTCTGGGCGCCGCGCAGCAATTGCAGAAAAGCGCCAAACCCGCGCAGCTGAAATTCCTCGACCAGCAACTGGCTGGCGAAAAAGATGAAAGCGTTCACGCCGCGCTCAGCCTGGCCCTGGCCAACCTGCAACTGGTGGACAGCGATCCGGCCGTGCGCCTCGCCGCTGTGCGCCTGCTCGGGGAAACCGGTGATCCCCTGGCCCGCACTCGCCTGGAAAGTCTGCTGGAGCCGGGTGTAGAAGCCGATGCCAACGTGCGCACGGCTGCCGAAACCAGCCTGGCCCAGGTCAAACGCAAACTGCTGGTCGGCGAAATGCTCGGCCAGGCCTTCAGCGGCATGTCACTCGGCTCGATCCTGCTGCTCGCCGCCCTGGGTCTGGCGATCACCTTCGGCCTGCTCGGCGTGATCAACATGGCCCACGGCGAAATGTTGATGCTCGGAGCGTACTCGACCTACGTCGTGCAGCTGATGTTCCAGCGCTTCGCCCCGCACGCCATCGAGTTCTATCCGTTGATCGCGCTGCCGGTGGCATTTTTCGTCACGGCCGGGATCGGCATGGCACTGGAGCGCACCGTGATTCGCCACCTCTACGGTCGCCCGTTGGAAACCCTGCTCGCCACCTGGGGCATCAGCCTGATGCTGATCCAGTTGGTGCGCCTGGTGTTCGGCGCGCAAAACGTCGAGGTGGCCAACCCGGCGTGGTTGTCCGGCGGAATTCAGGTGTTGCCCAATCTTGTGCTGCCCTACAACCGCATCGTGATCATCGCGTTCGCACTGTTTGTGGTGGTGCTCACCTGGCTGCTGCTGAACAAGACCCGCCTGGGTCTGAACGTGCGCGCCGTCACCCAGAACCGCAACATGGCGGCCTGCTGCGGCGTGCCTACCGGGCGCGTGGACATGCTCGCCTTCGGCCTCGGCTCGGGCATTGCCGGCCTTGGCGGCGTGGCGCTGAGCCAGATCGGCAACGTCGGCCCGGACCTCGGCCAGAGCTACATCATCGACTCGTTCCTGGTGGTGGTGCTCGGCGGTGTCGGGCAACTGGCCGGTAGCGTGTTGGCCGCGTTCGGGCTGGGTATCGCCAACAAGATTCTCGAACCGCAAATCGGTGCCGTGCTCGGCAAGATCCTCATCCTCGCGCTGATCATTCTGTTCATCCAGAAACGTCCGCAAGGCCTCTTCGCACTGAAAGGACGGGTGATCGACTGATGAACCAGCCCCTGATGCTCACGGCCAGCCAAAAGGCCGGCCCCAAAGTCACGATTGCCGTCGGTGCGGTGATCCTTGCCTTACTGTTGGCGTTGCCATTGCTGTCGTTGTTGTCGCCGGACAGCGTCTTCCATGTCTCGGCCTACACGCTGACGTTGGTGGGCAAGATTCTGTGCTACGCCATCGTCGCCCTGGCGCTGGATCTGGTCTGGGGTTATGCCGGCCTGTTGTCCCTCGGCCATGGCCTGTTCTTCGCCCTCGGCGGTTACGCCATGGGCATGTACCTGATGCGCCAGGCCTCGGGCGATGGCTTGCCGGCCTTCATGACGTTCCTGTCGTGGACCGAATTGCCCTGGTACTGGGCCGGCACCAGCAGCTTCCTCTGGGCCCTGTGCCTGGTGGTGCTGGCGCCGGGATTGCTGGCGTTGGTGTTCGGCTTCTTCGCCTTCCGCTCGCGGATCAAGGGCGTGTATTTCTCGATCATGACCCAGGCTCTGACCTTCGCCGGCATGCTCCTGTTTTTTCGCAACGAAACCGGTTTTGGCGGCAACAACGGCTTCACCAACTTCCGCACCATACTTGGCTTTGGCATCACGGAACCGGGCACCCGGGCGGTGCTGTTTTTCGCCACGGTGCTGCTGCTGGTGGCGAGCCTGTACATCGGCTGGCGCCTGGCGCAGAGCAAGTTCGGCCGAGTGCTGACCGCACTGCGCGATGCCGAAAACCGCTTGATGTTCTGCGGCTACGACCCGCGCGGATTCAAACTGTTCGTGTGGGTGTTGAGCGCGGTGTTGTGCGGCCTGGCCGGTGCGTTGTACGTGCCGCAGGTGGGCATCATCAACCCGAGTGAAATGTCGCCGACCAACTCGATCGAAGCAGCGGTCTGGGTGGCCCTCGGTGGTCGCGGTACCTTGATCGGCCCACTGCTTGGCGCAGGCGTGGTCAATGGCATGAAGAGCTGGTTCACCGTGGCGTTCCCGGAGTACTGGCTGTTTTTCCTCGGTGCGCTGTTCATCGTCGTGACCCTGTATCTGCCCAAGGGCGTGATCGGTTTGCTGAAGAAAAGAGGTGAACAATGAGAGTCACTGCAAGCGCTGAATTCATGCTCGAACCGGCGTTTTTCCCGCCCCTGGAACCGAACAGGGATGCCGGTAGCAGCCGCGATGCCATCGGCCTCGGCCAGCGTGCCGGCAAAGGCCTGAACACCCGCCACGGCACCATCCTGACCCTGGAAGACATCAGCGTAAGCTTCGATGGCTTCAAGGCGTTGAACGACTTGAACCTGTACATCGGGGTCGGCGAGTTGCGCTGCATCATCGGCCCCAACGGCGCGGGCAAGACCACGCTCATGGACGTGATCACCGGCAAGACCCGCCCCACCCACGGCAAGGCCTGGTTCGGCGAGACACTGGACCTTACACAAATGAGCGAAGTGCAGATTGCCCAGGCCGGCATTGGCCGCAAGTTCCAGAAACCGACCGTATTCGAAGCCTTGAGTGTGTTCGAGAACCTGGAGCTGGCACAGAAAACCGACAAATCGGTATGGGCCAGTCTGCGGGCGCGCTTGAGCGGCGAGCAGAAAGACCGTATCGCCGAGGTGCTCGAGACCATTCGCCTGACCGCTTCGGTCAATCGTCCCGCCGGCTTGCTGTCCCACGGCCAGAAGCAGTTCCTGGAAATCGGCATGCTGTTGATGCAAGACCCGCAATTGCTGCTGCTCGACGAACCGGTGGCCGGCATGACCGACGCCGAAACCGAATTCACCGCCGAACTCTTCAAGACCCTGGCCGGCAAGCATTCGCTGATGGTGGTGGAACACGACATGGGCTTCGTCGGTTCGATCGCCGACCACGTCACCGTTTTGCATCAGGGCAGCGTGCTGGCCGAAGGGTCGCTGGAGCAGGTGCAGGACAACGAACGGGTGATCGACGTCTACCTGGGACGCTAATTGCTCTTTGTAGGAGCGAGGCTTGCCCGCGAAGGGAACTGCGCGGTGCAACTGAATGACCGCGTCATCGTTCTTCGCGGGCAAGCCTCGCTCCTACAGGGAATGAGAGGGAATTGAGAATGCTGCAAGTCGACAAGCTGCACCAGTACTACGGCGGTAGCCACATCCTGCGCGGCCTGACGTTTGACGTGAAGGTTGGCGAAGTCACCTGCCTGCTCGGCCGTAACGGCGTGGGCAAGACCACACTGCTCAAGTGCCTGATGGGCCTGCTGCCCGCCAAAGAAGGCATGGTCAATTGGGAGGGTAAGCCGATCACCACGTTCAAGCCGCACCAGCGGGTGCATGCCGGTATCGCCTACGTGCCCCAGGGCCGGGAAATCTTCGGCCGCCTGACCGTGGAGGAAAACCTGCTGATGGGCCTGTCACGATTCCCGGGCTCCGAGGCGAAGGAAGTCCCGGCGTTCATCTACGAACTGTTTCCGGTGCTGCTGCAGATGAAGCAACGGCGCGGCGGTGACTTGTCCGGTGGCCAACAGCAGCAGCTTGCAATCGGCAGAGCCCTGGCCAGCCGTCCACGGTTGCTGATCCTCGATGAACCCACCGAAGGCATCCAGCCGTCGGTGATCAAGGAGATCGGCGCTGTGATCAAGAAACTCGCGGCGCGCGGCGACATGGCGATTCTGCTGGTAGAGCAGTTCTACGACTTCGCCGCCGAACTGGCCGATCAGTACCTGGTGATGTCCCGTGGCGAGATCGTGCAGCAGGGCCGTGGAGAAAACATGGAAGCCGAAGGTGTACGCGGTCTGGTAACGATCTAATCTGTGGCGTCCCGGCGATAATCAGAAAATATGAATTTACCTCTTCCCACTGCCCTGTTTACCCCGAGCTGGCATGCCGAACTGGAACTGGGCTACGCCCGATTCGGCGACAGCACGCGCCCGGTCCAGCGACGACACAAAGGCCCGCTGCGGGTGCAGAAGCACCTGTATGCAGAAGGGCCCGAGGTGTGCCAGCACATCATCGTGCATCCGCCAGGCGGGATTGCCGGCGGTGACCGGCTGGACATCAGCGCCAGCGTCGGCCACGAGGCGTGGGCGCAAATCACCAGCCCCGGCGCCGCCAAGTGGTATCGCGCGGCCGCGCCGGCTTATCAGAAACTCGAGCTGAACGTGGCCCACGGCGCGACACTGGAGTGGCTGCCGCAGGAGACGATCATCTTCAGCGATGCCCGCGCCGAGCTCAGCACGTCCATCGATCTGCAAGGCGATGCACGACTGTTCTACTGGGACGTGGTGGCGCTGGGTCGTCCGGCCAGTGGCGAGCGTTTCGACCACGGGCATTTCCAGGCGCAACTGGATATTCGTCGTGATGGACAGTTGCTCTGGCATGAGCGCCAGCGCATCGTCGGTAAAGACGGTTTGCTCGATTCGCCCATTGGGCTGGACGGGCAACCGGTGTTCGCCACGTTGCTGGTCACTGGCGAGATTGATAGCCCATTGCTGGAGCAGTGCCGTTCGCTGCCCCATGACGTGCGCGGGGATTTGACTCAGTTGCCGGGGCTGCTCGTGGCCCGCTGCCTGGCCAGCGAGGCGCTGCTGGCGCGCGGCTGGTTGATTGAATTATGGCGATTGCTCAGGCCTGCATTGCTTGGCCGCGAAGCCGTCCCACCGAGAATATGGAGCACCTGAACAGCGCTCCTGCAAAAACCTTTTTAACTGCCGAAACTGGATTCCTACGATGGACCTGACCCCACGTGAAAAAGACAAGCTGCTGATCTTCACCGCCGGCCTCGTCGCCGAGCGGCGTTTGGCCCGTGGTGTGAAACTCAACTACCCGGAAGCCATGGCCTACATTTCCGCCGCGCTGCTCGAAGGCGCCCGCGACGGCCAGACCGTGGCCGAGCTGATGCACTACGGCACCACCCTGCTCAGCCGCGAACAAGTGATGGAAGGCATCCCGGAAATGATCCCGGAGATCCAGGTCGAAGCGACCTTTCCCGACGGCACCAAACTGGTCACCGTCCACCAACCGATCGCCTGAGGCTGCACCATGACTTACACCATTCGCGATGCGGTACACGCCGACCTGCCGGCAATCCGTGACATCTACAACGACGCCGTGCTCAACACCACGGCGATCTGGAACGAACAGGCGGTCGACCTCGGCAACCGCCAGGCCTGGTTCAGCGCCCGGCAATCCCAGGGTTATCCGATCCTGGTGATCGTCGACGGCGAGAACAGCGTACTGGGCTACGCTTCGTTCGGTGACTGGCGACCGTTCGATGGTTTCCGCCACACCGTCGAGCACTCGGTCTACGTGCGCAGCGACCAGCGTGGCAATGGCCTTGGCCCGAAACTGATGGATGCCCTGGTCGAGCGCGCCAGGGACTGCGGCAAACACGTGATGGTCGCGGCCATCGAAAGTGGCAATGCCGCCTCGATTCGCCTGCATGAGCGCATCGGCTTCGTGATCACCGGGCAGATGCCTCAGGTGGGCACCAAGTTCGGTCGCTGGCTGGACCTGACCTTCATGCAACTGACCCTCAATCCTGGCGCGCAACCACCGACCGCCAGCAAGGAGTGATACCCAATGAACCCCGCCCAACTGCGACGCGTCAACGTTGAAAGCTTTGCGCACTATCGTCAGGGATTGATTGACCTGCTGCTCGATGCCGTCGGTTATGGCGCCAGCGTCGGCTTCATGGCCAACCTTGATGCCACGCAGGCCCGCGCGTATTTCGATGAAGTTCAGGAGAACCTGAACAAGGGCAACGTGTTGTTGTGGGTGGTGGTCAAGGACGAACAAGTGCAGGCCAGCGTACAGCTGACCCTGTGCCAGAAAGCCAATGGCCTGAACCGCGCCGAGGTGCAGAAATTGCTGGTGCGCGAGCACGCGCAGCGTCGCGGCCTGGGCCAGCAATTGATGGCGGCGGTGGAGCAGGCCGCCCTGCAACACAAACGCGGCATGCTCTACCTCGATACCGAGGCCGGCTCCCCGGCTGAAGACTTCTACAAGGCGCTGGGCTACACCCGCGCCGGTGAAATCCCCGATTACGCCTGCGACCCGAGCGGCCGCTACAAGCCGACTGCCCTTTACTACAAGATTCTCCAAGGAGCCCATTGATGATTCCCGGTGAATACCAGATCCAGCCCGGCGACATCGAACTCAACGTTGATCGTCGCACTGTCAGCTTGAAAGTGGCCAACAGCGGCGACCGGCCGATCCAGGTCGGCTCGCATTACCACTTTTTCGAAACCAACGACGCCCTGAGCTTCGACCGCGCCGCCAGCCGCGGCATGCGCCTGAACATCCCCGCCGGCACCGCCGTGCGTTTCGAACCGGGGCAGAGTCGCGAGGTCGAGCTTGTCGACCTGGCCGGGCATCGCCGGGTATTCGGGTTTGCCGGCAGGATCATGGGTGGCCTTGATTGACCGATCGTTCCCACGCTCTGCGTGGGAATGCATCCCGTGACGCTGCGCGTCACAAAAAGCGGACGCAGAGCGTCCATGGCGGCATTCCCACGCAGAGCGTGGGAACGATCAAAGAAGGAATTGCAATGAAGATTTCCCGTCAAGCCTACGCCGACATGTACGGCCCCACCGTCGGTGACAAGGTCCGCCTGGCCGACACCGAGCTGTGGATCGAAGTGGAAAAAGACTTCACCACCTACGGTGAAGAAGTGAAGTTCGGCGGCGGCAAAGTCATCCGCGACGGCCAGGGTCAGAGCCAGCTTTTGGCCGCCGACGTGGTCGACACCCTGATCACCAACGCACTGATCATCGACCACTGGGGCATCGTCAAGGCCGACGTCGGCCTCAAGGACGGTCGCATCGCCGCCATTGGCAAGGCCGGCAACCCGGATGTTCAGCCCAACGTGAACATCGCCATCGGCGCCAGCACCGAAGTGATCGCCGGTGAAGGCATGATCCTGACCGCCGGAGGCATCGACACCCACATCCACTTCATCTGCCCGCAGCAGATCGAAGAAGCGCTGATGAGCGGCGTCACCACCATGATCGGAGGCGGCACCGGGCCGGCCACCGGCACCAATGCCACCACCTGCACCTCCGGGCCGTGGCACCTGGCGCGCATGCTCCAGGCCGCCGACGCCTTCCCGATGAACATCGGCCTGACCGGCAAGGGCAACGCCAGTCTGCCCGAACCGCTGATCGAACAGGTCAAGGCCGGCGCCATTGGCCTCAAGCTCCACGAAGACTGGGGCACCACCCCGGCCAGCATCGACAATTGCCTGAGCGTCGCCGACCAGTACGATGTGCAGGTCGCGATCCACACCGACACCCTCAACGAATCGGGCTTCGTCGAAACCACCCTCGCCGCGTTCAAGGGCCGCACCATCCACACCTACCACACCGAAGGCGCGGGTGGCGGTCATGCCCCGGACATCATCAAGGCCTGCGGTTTTACCAACGTGCTGCCGAGTTCGACCAACCCGACCCGCCCCTTTACCCGCAACACCATCGACGAACACCTCGACATGCTGATGGTCTGCCACCACCTGGACCCGAGCATTGCCGAAGACGTGGCCTTCGCCGAAAGCCGCATTCGTCGCGAAACCATCGCGGCCGAAGACATCCTTCACGATCTCGGCGCGTTCTCGATGATCAGCTCCGACAGCCAGGCCATGGGCCGCGTCGGGGAAGTGATCACCCGCACCTGGCAAACCGCCGACAAGATGAAAAAACAGCGCGGCCCGCTGCCCCGGGACGGTGAAGGTAACGACAACTTCCGCGCCAAACGCTACATCGCCAAGTACACCATCAACCCGGCGATCACCCACGGTATCAGCCATGAAGTAGGTTCGATCGAAGTGGGCAAATGGGCGGATCTGGTGCTGTGGCGACCGGCGTTCTTCGGGGTCAAACCGACGCTGATCCTCAAGGGTGGCGCCATCGCGGCCAGTTTGATGGGCGATGCCAACGCGTCGATTCCGACACCGCAACCGGTGCATTACCGCCCGATGTTCGCCAGCTACGGTGGTTCGCTGCACGCCACCAGCCTGACATTCATCAGCCAGGCTGCGCAGGAGGCCGGCTTGCCCGAAACCCTGGGTTTGAAAAAGAAAATCGCGGTGGTCAAAGGTTGCCGTGATGTGCAGAAAACCGACCTGATTCACAACGACTACCTGCCGAGCATTGATGTCGACCCGCAGACCTATCAGGTCAAGGCCGACGGCGTGCTGCTGTGGTGTGAGCCGGCAGATGTGCTGCCGATGGCGCAACGGTACTTCCTGTTCTGACAATGGGATCAACACGCAGGAACCTGGCATGCCAGGCTCCTGCGATATCAGAAGCGATCAGCTCGCCGGTTGAACGGTGAAGGGGATTTCTACCCGCTGCAGCTTTGCCCGGTCGATCGCCTGACGAGTCAACGTCTTGAGCAACGCCCTGCTTTCATCAGTTATCGCCTTTACATCGGCGGCATACTCCGCTTCAGTCATGACGCGGCCAGGGGCAAACGTGTTGTCCGGTTTGCCCAGTTCTGCGGCGAGCGCCCTGATCTCGATCTTGAGCCGGGCCTCATCCTCAAGGGACAAGGCAGGGTCACTCACGCGTTCCTGCAGTGCCATGTAGAACTCTGTGGTGGCGTTGATCCGGCGCCTGAAGCCTTTGAAAGCGCTGCGGTTGGCATCTTCGACATAGGACGACCAGAACGGCTGGTCGACAAGCAAATCATCCAGCAACTCTCCTTCCTCAAGGTCCAGCACTCTTCGATAGGCCGCATCAATCATTGCCTGGTCGACACCCGCAATCTTGCGGAATTGCATCTTGCGAAACTGCCACGGCAAGTCCAGCCGATCAGCCAGGTCCGTCATGAAGGCCATATGAACTTCCACTTCGTCGACAGTGCCTTCAACCTGCCCTTGGGCATCTACGCGCCTGAAATCCTCGCCCTGCTCCAGACGCTCGGAAACCGTCTTGTGGGCGATCCGGGTCAACTCGTCCAGGCGCGACTTGCCCCGGGCCAGCGCAGCCAGTTCGGCCTCCACCAGGCCTGGATTGGCAAGCTCGTAAGTCTCATGGATCAGTACCTCCATGCCCATGGCGTTGAACAGCTGCGCACCAGCATCGACGCACGCGGTGCCGGGGGTGGCCATGGTGAACAGTTTCAGGCGCAACTCGCTATTGTTGGCCATTGCCTCAAGCATTCGCCACACCTTGGCAGTCAGATCGACTCGATAGAGCGTGTCATGAATATAATGTGATGACCCGGTCAGTTTACGGATCTCGTTGAAGAACGGGACCGATCCGGTCTCATCCTCGACGCTGTTCCAGATTTTCTGGCGGGCGACCCACTCAGGTCGTGACAAGCCCTCTTCCCAATCGAGACTGTCGCGCACGCCACGTGGCGGATAAGGTCTATCCGGGTCCAGGCCGACAGACTCGATGTAATCGCGCAGCGTCTGCAAATGGCTGGCCGAGAGAAAGTCCGGTTCGCGGCTCACCACTGTTCGCGCCAGCAGTTCCGCCTGCACCGAGCCACGGGCTACCGCCGGTATAGCCCGGATCGGATTGCGCTGGATATCCAGGTAAAAATGCCGGAACCGCGGTTGCGAAAACAGTCCGTGCGGCCAGGCTCGAATACCTGTCTCAGCGAGCAGGACCGTATGCAACATTCTCATCCTGCCAATGTCCGGAACCTCTCCAAGAGGATTGCCCACAAGGTCCAGAGTATGAAGCTCGGTGAGGTCAGCCAGGTCAGCAATACCTTGTGGGTCCAGCACGATCCGGTTTTCGCGCAGGCCCAATTCGGTCAGGTTGCGCATGCGACCCACGACATTCGGAATTCTGGTGAGTGAATTGCCGTTGATGTTGAGCGAGCGCAAGCGGGGAAAATGGTCGAGGAAGGAAATGTGAGCATCGGCCAATCCAGTGCTGGACAGATTGAGCCGGGTGACGTGATCGAAATTACCCTCCAATGCCGGCATGGTCTCCAGACGCAGTCCCATGGGCAGGTCGTGAAGATCGAGTACCGCGCCTTGCAGGTCGCCATATGAATCCACATCGCGCAGGCCGGTCTGCTGCCAGGCTTCCCTGATGGCCTTGTACACCGTGTTACGCGACTGCCATTCGGCGATGCCGGCGGACGAGAACCGAAACGATTCGGTCGGTGAGTTCAGCCAGCGTTGAAAATTTGCGTTGAGCCGATTGAATTCGGCTTCGAGTGCGCCAGCCCTCTGCTCAACATTCGCCTGACTGCCCCCGGCCCGCAGGTAATTCAGGGCTTCTTCCTCCGACCACCCGGGGCGTACGACACGGACACGCTCCTGGGCTGTCAGTTGCCCACGGACCTGATCGAGCCCCCGAGAAACGCCGCGCATACCGCCGCGCAGGCGCATGGTTAGCGGATCGTACGACGGCTTGCGGACGGGATGGTCCGCCAGCAGGACGTTGAACCTGTCTCGTGACAATGGCGCCTGTTGAATGACCTGCTTGAGTGTGGCGCCCTGATTGATCTGATACCCCAGCGCATCGCGTTCGGCGTCGGGCAACGCATGCAACACAGAAGCATATAAGTCGTCGGGGCCATGCAGGTGGAGATCATCGGAATCTCGTGCCTCGTATTGGCCGTTTTCACTGACCAGAACCCGGCGAATGGCGGCATCTCCCGGACCGACACTGTTGCTCAGCGGCCCGTCAAAGGAAGAGACACGGATTTCGATTCGCAGGTTTTCGGGCCACGTGGGCAATGCCTGCAACGAGTGCAACGCCAGACGCTCGGTGTCTGCGTTGTAGGGCAGATCAAGGAACAGCCCCTCGTAAGCGCGTGCGGCTCGTGACGTCAGTAGCGAGACTCTCGCACGCTCCCTGAGCGCCAGGGGGATGTGCGTCGAGTCGGTGATCTTGAGCAAATCCTCAGGGGCGACATCGGCCAGCAACTCTTCGGCCGCTGCCGTGGAGAGTTCGCTGAAAGCATCCTGCAGCGCCACCACCGGCGGGGAACCGGCCTGCTGTTTCCCGCGGTTGAGCGCTGCAAACAGGGATTCGCGCCGGGTGTTCGCTTGCTCGGCGAGCTTGTTTCTCAAGGCGTTGATCCGCACCGGCTGCTCTCGGGAAATACCCTGCCCGAGCATGGTGTGAATATCGTCTTCGCCGATGAATTTCACAGCAAACTCAGGCAGTTTCCCTGAGCGGACCTCAGCGCGGGTGATTTTCAAGGTATTCGCTGACGATGCGTCGATATCACCCAATTTTATCGACGGCCCCCAGTGCTCGGCACCTTCAAAGAGTTCGATGCTGGTGAGCTCAGGCCATCCAGGCACTTCGAACAGCAAGCGACATACCTGCTCGGTGAACGCATGCGGTACCCCATCACGCCGAATCAGCTCGGGCAATTTGCCCACATCGTCCCAGGCCTTGAAGCGCTCCAGCGTGTCGGTCAGCACAGCGGGTGGCGGCTCGTTGACGACATGCAGCCTGCGTAATTCGCCCTCCTCCACTCCACTGGCGATACGGATCTGCTGCAGAGTGGCGTCGGAGAAACTTTCGGCTGTCGGGCCTATTCGACGCATCAGCCTGGCGTTGTCCCACTCGATCGGGCGGTCGAGTTCGGTCTTCCATCCCCCCGCACCGTTGTGCTCAAGCTTGGGTTGATACGCCTGGGGTCGGCTCGGGTGCCGCAAGACGGGTTGGCCCGTGCGCGGATCGTTGCGCACTTCGAAGTGCTGGTGTTCATGCTTGAGAATGTCTTTGTCAGCGTGCCGGAACAAGCCAAGCTCGTTGGGCTTCGCCTCTGCAGGGAGAGCGACATCATGGCCGTAGTGGGTCAGGTTCCGGTTCCACAACCGCACGCTGCCATCGGGCAGTTGAACCGGCTTCAGGCCGTCGATGAGCGACGATGGCTTGACTGCCACGGGTGCGCCGCCGGGCAGAATATGCCCTGCCATCATCAGCGCCAGTTGAGCAAAATTGATCATGACCCCGACCAGGTGACCAGCCGCTTCTTCCTTGTCACCCTTGCTCCACTCTTCAACCCCTTCCATGGTTTCAAACAGCATTTGCCCGACCATGACGGCCAGCAGCGGTCCGCCGAGCCCTGGCACCAGCATGGCGCCGAAATTGAACACATTCCAGCCGATGTTCAGGTAAGTGCTCAGCCTGTTCCAGCGAGTGGCGGCGTCTTCATCATCGGTGAGCACCGCGATTTGCCGCGCGTCAGCAATCGCCTTTTCCCTGCGCCAACGACCCAATTGCGGCCACAAAGCCCCCTGGATGATGTTAGTGACTGGTTCGGCACTGGGGTTCTCGACGGCAGTTTCGCGCCACCAGGGCCCCATGTCCAACGGGCCACGCGCCGTCCAGGTGAAGGTGGTCAAGCGCTCACGCACCCGGGCGTAAAACCGGCCCTTGTCTTTTTGCGCGACAAACCGGCTGAAAAACTGCTGGTAACTCGGCGAGCGCAACTGGCTCACCAGCTCCTTCATGAAGTCTGCAAGGGAGTCATACTCCTTGACGGGGTGATCAGGGTCGTCGGGGACGTAAACCAGCAACGTTCCATCAAGGCGACTCTGCTGGTAAACATCATTGCGTTGCAGCATGGCTTCGACCAGAGCCTTGGGACCATTGGCGAAAAATGCCTTCAGCAACTTGAACTGATCGAATTCCTGTCCCGGCAACAACGTCAACCGACGTGACCATTCCATCAGCGTGCGCTGGTGCTGTGGTACCAGTCCGTCATAAAGCCGTTTGACTTCTGAAGGGTCCGCCACTGCACTGAACAGCACGATTCCGGACAGGTTGAACCCCATCAGCAAAAGGCGATGGGATAACAACGGACGATTACCCAGGACGATTCCCTGCTTCTCATCGCGAACCTGCAGCAGCTTTGCGTAACTTCCGGAAGAGATGTCATTTTTTAGATAAGCGATGAAAGTCGATTCGTTGAAAGCGGCTTTTTCGATATTGATCGCCTGTTGTGCGACCTTTGCGCCTGCAGCGGCATCCTCGGGTTTCAGCAATGCCTTTATATGCTGCTGATACTGCGCACCCAGATCGAGCTTGCGGCTCAGGGTTGCAAATTGCTCAATGGTCAATGCATGCCGCTGCAACTCATTGGTGCTGTCAGCGGTGAAGATGCCGGAACCATCACGAAACGCCCCCGCCCGTGTTTCTGGCTCTTCGAAGTTGTGCAGCGCCGCCTCAAGCAATGAAGATTGACGAAGTCGACTTGCATTATTGTCGACACCGGGGAATAGATTGGCCGGGATATACAATCGAATCACTGTGGCATTGACGTCCAGTTCCAGCGCCAACTCTTCCTTCAACGCCTTGACCAGCAAGGGTTCAGCAAAGGCATTGATGTCTTGCTGCAGATTTTCCAGCGTCGTTTCCAATGGCCCCTGCAAACGCCAGCGCTCGTCAATCAGATCCTTGAGGTGCTGGCGGTCTATTGAGCGCGCATTCATGTACCAATCAGGAAAGTTCGGTTGGGCATTGGCGAGCGAGACCAATCGCGAGGGCGGAGCCTCTCTTATCGGCGTCGGCAACTTGCCCAGAAGATAATCACGATAGACGTTTTCCTGTCCCACTCCATATGAATACAACACTTCTATTTCGGCGGCACCCGATACCTGGCTCATCTCGCATATCCTTATGCTGTCAATTGACTCGCCAGTTTTAGGGAGGATTTAAAAAAACAAAAGATTAAAAAACAGCGGGAAAATTATTGTTTATCTGAAATCGCATTGAATTTCAGAATCTAAAAAATAACTAATTACCACCCTCGTTTCCCCCGCAGGTGCTTGCGCCGCGTAATGGTAGTTTTTAGCGCCCGGCAAAAGGGCTAAGATGCGCCTGACCTACCTCTCAGGAATCTGGCCATGCGTCTCCCCGATTTCATCAGGCAACACGTGGACCGTATCGTTGATGAATGGGAGCAGTTCGCCAAAACCATCACGCCGGCGGCAGTCAACCTGGACCGTGCAGCCTTGCGCGACCATGCCAAGGCGATTCTGTTGGCCGCCGCGCGTGACATGAACACGGCGCAGACCGCCAGCGAACAGTTGGCCAAGGCCAAGGGCGAAGGCCCCGAAAAAACCCCGAGTCTGGACGAAGCCGGCGCCAGCCATGGCGAGTTGCGGCATACCGTGGGCTTCGATCTGGTACAGATGACCAGCGAATTTCGCCACCTGCGCGCCTGCGTGATTCGCCTGTGGGTCAACAGCCTGGAGTCGCCGGATATGGCGTACTTCCAGGACATGATCCGTTTCAACGAAGCCATCGACGAAGCCCTCGCCGAATCCACCGCCGCCTATGCCGAACAGGTCAATCGTTCGCGGGATATCTTCCTGGCGATTCTCGGCCATGACCTGCGCGCGCCCTTGCAGGCGGTGAGCATGTCCACCGAATTGCTGATGCGCAAAACGCCGTTGGAAGGCGTGGCACTGACTTGCGCCAACAACATCAAGCGCGGCACGCGGCATATGGCGGCGATGGTCAATGATTTGCTGGAACTGGTGCGCAGCCGCTTGGGCAAAAGCCTGCCGATAGACCCCACGCCCACGGACCTGGCTGCCGTGGCGCATGAGGCGATTGCCCAGGCGTGCGCTGGAAACCCCGAGTGCGATCCAAGGTTAAAAGTAGCGGGGGATATGCAGGGCGTCTGGGATGCCGCGCGGCTGAGTCAGTTGCTGCAAAACCTTATTGGCAATGCATTGCAGCATGGCTCGACCAAAGGCGATGTCACGGTGACGCTCAGCGGCAAACCCGACACCGTTCACCTCACGGTGCACAACTATGGCGCGCCGATTGCCGAGAAAGACATCGGTACGATCTTCGATCCACTGGTGCGCAGCGCCGACGAAGAACTGGGCCAGCCATCCACCAGCCTCGGTCTGGGATTGTTTATCGTCAAGGAAGTGGTGGATGCGCACCGCGGGACGGTTGAGGTCAGTTCGAGCGAAACAGACGGAACGCTGTTTACCGTGATGCTGCCGAGAAAGGTATGACGCATCGATGGCGCCACCTACTCCACCACCAAGCGCCCCAACCGCTGCTTGAGCATCCGGTTCTCGGCCCGCAGCTGCTGGACCTCCTCAAGTAGGTCCAGCGCCAGGGCAACCCCTTCCCACTCCAGCTCAAGATCGCGCCGCAGCTTGGCGGCGCGTTTGGCCAGGGTCAGTTCGTAATCGGTGAAGCGCCAGTCCTTGGGCTGCGCGCCCTGAGGTTCGAGGATGCCGTGCTCGACGATTTCGATCACGTAGACGTCTGTCAGGTCGCTCGCCTCACAAAATTCTGCCAGGTCCAGTTGAACGGTCAGGGGGCTGCTCATGATGGGCTACTCCGTCGCTGGGTTCAAAAATTTTCTCGTGGGTTGAAGGCGGCTTTTTTCGCCAGTTCCTGCCACAGCGCCTTGACCTCATCGTCTGCGGCCTTGGGCATTACGGCTTTGAACTGGATGAACAGATAGCCGCGCTCACCCGCCTTGTTCAACAGGCCGTGGCCCTTGGCGCGCATGCGTTGGCCGTTCTGGCTGCCCGCCGGGACCTTTAGGTTGATCTTGCCGGTCAGGGTCGGCACGGCGACTTCAGTGCCCAAAGCCAGCTCCCACGGTGCCAGCGGCAACGTGATGATCAGGTTCTCGCCTTCGACGTCGAATTTCGGGTGCGGCGCAAAGCGAATGGTCAGGTACAGGTCGCCATTGGCACCACCGCCGACACCCGGAGCACCCTGGCCCTTGAGGCGAATACGCTCACCATCGCTCACGCCCGCCGGGATCTTCACGTTCAGGCTTTTGCTGGTGTTGCTAACATGCTGGCCGGCCGCATTGTACTGCGGGACCTGGAAGGTGACCTTCTTCGACTCGGTCGACAGGGTTTCTTCCAGAAAAACCCCAAGTTCCATTTCCACGTCTTGCCCTCGACGTCCGGTGCTGCGACGTGATTGTTGTCCACCGCCACCGAAACCGGGGCCGCGGTTACCGAAGATCGAACTGAAGAAGTCCGAAAAATCGCCGGTGTCCTGGCCGCCGCCGAAGCCGCCACGGCTCTGCCAGCCTGGTGGCCCCTGGAACGGTTGGCCATGCTGGCCATAGCGGCGCAATTCGTCGTATTCGGCGCGTTTGTCAGCGCTTTTCAGCGCCTCATAGGCTTCAGAGGCGTCCTTGAACTTGGCCTCGGCGTCCTTTTCCTTGCTGACGTCAGGGTGGTATTTGCGCGCCAGCTTGCGATAGGCGGCCTTGATCGCCTTGTCGTCTGCCGTCGGCTCCACACCGAGAATCTTGTAATAGTCTTTGAAGTCCATCGCGGGAATCACCATCCGTTATCGAAATCGCGCCACCTGCCACAGCATGCGCCTGTTTGCAGCGCAGAGGTTGACCGATCTCAAGGTTGTGACCGGGCAGCGCATCAGAAGTTTATCGGCAGCGTGCAGGGCGACTTGTGTTCGCCCCGGGGGCTAGCCGGTTGATGCAGGGTAGTTTGGGGGTGATGACGCGTCTTTCAAGCGGTGAACGGCAAGATTTAGCGGATAACCGGCCTTCGATTCTGTGCCGCACTGGCATACACTGCGCGGCCGTTTTTTAACCGGAACTCGAAAGACATGAAAAACGCATCTCCAGCCCGTGCCGTAGGTATCGACTTTGGCACGTCCAACTCCACCGTCGGTTGGCTGCGCCCCGGCATGGAAACGCTGATTGCGCTGGAGGATGACAAGATCACCTTGCCCTCGGTGGTCTTCTTCAACCTCGAAGAACGCCGCCCGGTGTACGGTCGACTGGCGCTGCACGAGTACCTGGAAGGGTATGAAGGCCGCCTGATGCGCTCGCTCAAGAGCCTGCTGGGCTCCAAACTGATCAAGCACGACACCAGTGTTCTTGGCACGGCGATGCCGTTCAAG
Source organism: Pseudomonas sp. WJP1 (assembly GCF_028471945.1). NCBI lineage: Bacteria > Pseudomonadati > Pseudomonadota > Gammaproteobacteria > Pseudomonadales > Pseudomonadaceae > Pseudomonas > Pseudomonas sp. WJP1. The sequence goes on along the minus strand of NZ_CP110128.1, from coordinate 605,392 downwards.
GACCTGCTGGGCCTCTTCATCGGTCAGCTCAAGAGCCGTGCCGAAGTCGCCGCCGGTCGGGAGTTCGAAGAAGTGGTGCTGGGCCGCCCTGTGTTCTTCGTCGACGATGATCCGATGGCCGACAAAGAGGCCGAAGACACCCTGGTGGACGTTGCGCGCAAGATCGGTTTCAAGGAAGTGTCCTTCCAGTTCGAACCGATTGCCGCCGCGTTCGACTACGAGTCGACCATCGAGAAGGAAGAGCTGGTACTGATCGTCGACATCGGCGGTGGTACCTCCGACTTCTCGCTGGTGCGCCTGTCGCCAGAGCGTCGGGGTGTGGATAACCGCCAGGATGACATCCTCGCCACCGGCGGTGTGCACATCGGCGGGACCGACTTCGACAAGCAGTTGAGCTTGCAGGGCCTGATGCCACTGTTCGGCTACGGCAGCCGGATGAAGAGCGGTGCCTACATGCCGACCAGCCATCACATGAACCTGGCGACCTGGCACACCATCAACTCGGTGTATTCGCAGAAGTCCCAGCTGGCCCTGGGCAGCATGCGCTACGACATCGAAGACACCGGTGGCATCGACCGCCTGTTCAAGCTGATCGAGCAGCGCGCCGGGCACTGGCTGGCCATGCTGACCGAAGAAACCAAGATCGAACTGACCCATGTCGACAGCCGTATTGTCCCTCTGGACCGCATCGAACCCGGATTGAGCGTGGAGTTGAGCCGGGCATTGTTCGAATCGGCCATCGACAATCTGCTGGAGCGTGTGCGAAACAGCGTCAGCCGGTTGCTGGCAGACGCCGACGTGCGGGTCGATCAGGTGGACACGGTGTTCTTCACCGGTGGTTCGAGTGGTATTCCGGCGCTGCGCAACAGCGTGTCGGCGATGTTGCCGAATGCGCGGCATGTGGAAGGGAATATCTTTGGCAGCATCGGCAGTGGTTTGGCGATCGAGGCGGCCAAGCGTTACGGTTCAATGGACTGATCCGAAACCTTGGTGCGGCCATTCGCGAGCAGGCTCGCTCCCACAATGGGCCTGAATACTCAGGACTAATGTGGGAGCGAGCCTGCTCGCGATGGCGTCGAATCAGGCACTATATGTACCTGATCAAACCATCCCCACCTGCTTCAACTCGCTCTTCAGGTACGCGTAATAAATCGGTCCTGCCACCACCCCCGGCAGGCCGAACGCGGCTTCGAACACCAGCATTGCCAAGAGCAACTCCCACGACTTGGCACTGATCTGCCCGCCAACGATCCGCGCGTTGAGAAAATACTCGAGCTTGTGGATGACAATCAGATAGCCCAGCGCGGCCATCGCCACCCAGATCGACAACGACAGGCCGACAATGGTGATCAGGGTGTTCGACATCAGGTTGCCGATCACCGGCAACAGGCCGAGCAGGAAGGTCAGCACGATCAGGGTCTTGGTCAGTGGCAGCTTGATGCCGAACATCGGCAGCACCACGGCCAGGAATATCCCGGTAAAGAACGTGTTGAGCAGGGAAATCTTGATCTGGGCGAACACGATGTTGCGAAACGCTTGCACCAGCAAGTGCAGGCGGTCGAACAGCGCCGCGGCCAGCGGTTTGCGTTTGGTCAGGTCCGGAATGCGCTGCAAGGCAATGATCGCGCCCAACACCATGCCGATCAGCAACGTCACGAACATGTGCGCAGCGTCCTTGCCTACGAGCTGCAAGTCACTGAGGTGTTTACTGATCCACTCGCCGATCGCCACGCGGAACTCGGCGGCACTGGCGGGCAGGTAGGCATCGATGAAGGGTGGCAGCTGACCGCGCGCGCGATCGACTACGCCCATGAACTTGTCGAGGGAGGCGCCGGGGTTTTCCGCTTCGTGCAGCAGAAAACTGATGGCGCCGGCAAAGATCAGCGCCAACACACTGACAATCAAAGTCCCCAGCAATGCCACCGCGAGCCAACGCGCACGCCGTCCTTCGATCAGCCGTTGCAACTGTGGGGTGAGCATGTTGACCAGTTCGAACACCAGCAGCCCGGCCAGCAGGCTGGGCAGCAACCGCAGCGGAATCACCAGCAGCAGTCCGCCGAAAATGATGACCCAGCTGATGACCAGCAAAACTTGGCGTTGAGAAAACGTTGGCATACAGCCTCAAAACGAACGGCGTAAAAGGATTGGCAGTCTGCCAGCGATCCGGTGTCAGCACTAGGAATTGTGTGGGTCGACCTTTGTCGGGGGCCACTCGGTTTTTGCCCAGCCCTTGCATGCTCGCGAAAAGGCTCTCGCAGCCTCCATATTTCCCGGCCCCATGTTTATTTTTTCTTCAGGCAGTCACTCATGAACGCCTTGCGCTCATCACCCTTGAGGGCCTTGGTCGCGGCGTCGGCATTGCAGGTTTTCATCTTCTCCTGCTGTGGGGTCAAGGCCTTGGCGTCATTGGCCGCTGGCGCCGCCTTGAGGCAATTGCTCATGAAGGCTTTGCGCTCATCGCCCTTGAGGCTTTTGGCCGTGGCGTCGGCGTTGCAGGTGGTCATCTTGTTCTGTTGGTCAGTGGCGGCAAAGCCTTGGGAGCACAGGAGCAAACCGATCATCAGCAAAGGGGCACGCAGCATCTTCATGGAGTTTTCTCCTTATTGCCGCACCGAGGGGAACGGCCTTGCTCTGGAGTGTAGACAACACCTGTTACACCTTCATCTTGTCTCCAGGTGGCTGCGTCGATACTGCTCCGGCGTACACCCGGCCTGGCGCTGGAACATGGCGATGAAGGCCGAGCCGGTGCTGTAGCCCAAATCGAAGGCGACGTCCTGGATACTGCGGTGGCTGTCCAAGGCTTCGATCGCCGTCAGAAAGCGCAGGCGTTGGCGCCATTCACCGAAACTCATACCCAACTCGCGGACAAACTGTCGCGCCAGTGTGCGTTCGCTGACATGAATCTGCGCGGCCCAGTCCGCCAGTGGCCGGTTATCCCCAGGCTCGGCCTGCAGCGCCTCCAGAATGCCAAGCAATCGGTAACTGCTGGCGTAGGGCAGATAACACTCCTGCACTGGCGCTTGCTGCAGTTGATCCACCAATACCTGGGCCAGACGCTTGTCCGCGGCTTGCTCGGGGATCTTCACGTCCCGGGCGGCAAAGTCCTTGAGGATAGCCTTGAGAATGTCGCTGATGGCCAGTGTGCAGGCCTCTTGCGGCAGATCAGCGCACAGGGTGGGCGCCAGGCAGACCGCGCGATAATTGATCGGCTGGTTGCTGTAGAAGCTGTGCTCGGTCTCGGGGGGCACCCATACCGCGTATTGCGGCGGTGACATGAAGCGACTGCCGCCGATTTCCATGTGCAGCACGCCGTGGGCCGAATACTCCAGCGTGCCCCAGGGGTGGCGATGCGCCGAGGCAAAACGGTGTGCATCAAAATCGGCGTAGCGGAAATACACCGGGGCGGGCAGCTCAGTGAAATCCAGCAGGTCGATGTGTTTACTGGTCATGCTGTCCGGAATCAGGGGCGGGTTGTCTGGATCGAAGTATAGGCCTGTATCCAGACAAGGGATAATCGCCCCTCATTAACGTTCTGGTTTTTCCCATGCAATACGCTTATCCCCTGCTGGCCATTTTCATCTGGGCCGGCAACACCGTGATCACCAAAATGTCGGCCGGGGCGATCTACCCCGCCGAGATCGGTTTTTACCGCTGGCTGCTGGCCGGGTTGTTGTTCACGCCCTTCATGCTCAAACCGGTGATTGCCCACTGGCCGTCGATTCGCCCGAACCTGGGCAAGATCTTTGTCCTCGGTGTGCTCGGCATGGCGGTTTACCAAAGCCTGGCGTACTTCGCCGCGAGCCTGACCTCCGCGACCAACATGGGCATCATCCTGTCGCTGATGCCGCTGATGTCGCTGGCCATGGCGATCATCAGCCTCGGCCAACGCCTGACCCTCGGCGCACTGGCGGGTGCGGTGCTGTCGTTTGCCGGGGTGTTGGTGGTGGTCTCGTCCGGCAGCCTTGGCGTGCTGCTGGAGCATGGGGTGAACCTGGGCGACGCGATGATGATGATCGCCACCCTGGCCTATGCGATCTACAGCACTTTGCTGAAAAAATGGCAGCTGCGTTTACCACCCTTGGTGTTGCTGTATCTGCAGGTGCTGGTGGCGGTGGTGGTGTTGTTTCCGCTGTTTCTCGCCTCACCGAAAATCGGCCCGACCCTGCACAATATTCCGTTGGTGCTTTACGCCTGCCTGCTGGCCTCGATGGTCGCACCGCTGGCCTGGATGCAAGCCGTGGTGCGTTTGGGGCCGAGCCGGACCACGCTGTTCTTCAATTTGCTGCCGTTGATTACCGCGCTGATTGCGGCGGTGGTGCTGCACGAGCAGTTGGCGATGTACCACCTGGTGGGCGGGTTGTTGACGTTGGGCGGGGTGATTCTTTCCGAGCGCTGGACCACCGTGCTGGGCCGCAAGGTCAGCCTTGCCTGATCACTTACAGGCCTGCCGCTTTTAGCCGCGCAGCATGCTCGACAAACAACCGGATCGGCTCCGCCCCCTTCCCCACCAGTCCCAACGACTGATTGACGATGTCGAAATGGTCCAGCGGATACTCATCGCCAATCACTGTCCCCAGGTGCGAGCTGTAACGCCCGACCATCCCGTCGCAATGCCCGGCCTCGCGCACGAAGGTCCGGGCGAACAACCGGCAACTGCGGTTGGTGCCATCGAACAGGTTGCGCCCGCGATCAGTCTTTCCCGGCTGCAAGGTGCCGGACCAGGAGTAGTAGCGCACGCCGTTCACCTCTTCCGGTCCGTGCCCGCCCCAGGTGTCGGGCAGCCCCTGTGGATAACGTTGATTGAACAGCGCCACGCCTTCAGTGGTGAGCGAATGATGGGAGGCATGGATATCCACCGGCAATTTCGGTCCGCGATAGCCGGTTTCCAGCAGGCTCATCAGCGCCGCGACGCACCGTACCAAAAAGCTCACCAGCAGCCCCATGGCACTGCCATGCGGATAGTGTTGGTGCAGATAATCGGCCAGTTCCGAACCATGGTTGGGCCCCGCAACCGAGGTCACCGAGGCGACCAGGTCCGGGCGTTTGGCCGCCGCGTAGCGGGCGGTGAGCGAGCCCTGGCTGTGGCCGATCAGGTTGACCTTCCCGGCACCGGTCTGGCGCAGAATCTCTTCAATCCGCGCCAGCAATTGCTCACCGCGCACTTCGCAGGAGTTGAGCGGCGAAACCTGCACCGCAAACACCACCGCACCACCACGGCGCAAGGCCTCGGCGATCCCGTACCAGTACGGATAGAGCACCAGACGGACAAACCCGAGCATTCCCGGGACCAGCACCAGCGGATAACGCGTGGCCGAACCTTGCGACATGGGCGAACATCCTTGTGAATGGTGAGGTGACGCCTGGCGGTTGCAAGACATCCGCCAAGCTTCGCCAGCGAACATGACAAACCGACGACCAGTCTAGGACATCCGCCCTACTTCAGCCCCACCACACCCGCCACGATCAGCCCGACCGACAGCAGCTTGACCGCGGTCAGACTCTCACCGAGCAAGGCAAAGCCAAGTAACACCGTGCCCAGCGATCCGATGGCGGTCCAGATCGGGTAGGCGATGCTCACCGGCAGTTCGCGCATGGCCAGGGTCAGGAAGTAGATCCCGCCCACCGCCGCGACGATGGTCATCAGCGATGGCCAGAGCCGGGTGAAGCCCTCGGCATACTTCATGCCCATGGCGAAGGTGACTTCGAACCCGGCGGCGATCAGCAAAAACAGCCAGGCCATCTAGAACTCCCTGGCCAGGGCCAACAAGCGCTGCTCCGCTTCGGCGGCAGAGACATCGAAGGTACGCGCCTCGGACTCTTCGCCTTCGGCGGCGACCACGGTGACATCGGTGATGCCGATGAAACCCAACGCCGTGCGTAAAAGCGTATCCGCATGGTTCATGGCCTCCAGCTCGCCCCCCGGGCCAAACCCGAAACCGCCGCGACTGGTCACGATCAAGGCTTTTTTTCCCAGCACCAGTGGCTCGTACTGCGCGATACCGTTATCCAGGGTGTGATTGAAGGTCAGCCCGAGCCGAACGATCTGGTCGATCCAGGCTTTCAAGCCGCTTGGCACGCTGAAGTTGTGCATCGGCGTGGAAACAACCAGCAGGTCATGCCCAAGCAACTCGCCGACCAGCGTGTCGCTGAACGCCAGGTCCGCTTGCATCGACAGCGGTCGTGCATCGGGTTGGGGATAGAACGCGGCGGCGACGAACGCCTCGTTGACCGGTGGAATCAATGCCCGGCCGACTTCGCGACGGGTCAGCTTCGATTGCGGGTGACGGGCCTGCCAGGCCGACAGAAAGACTTCGGCCAAACGCCGGGAGTGCGAACGCTCACCACGTGGGCTGGCATGAATCGCAAGAACTGTGCTCATCTGACTCTCCTTGGGACTAAACTCAAACTGCTGGTGGCTTGCAGCTTGGAGCTCAGCGCTGTCCCCCTTCAACTGAACAAAAATCAGTCTGGATGAATCCATTTCATCCGTGGAGTCGTCATGTTCGCCTCGTTGCCATTGACCGCCCTGCGTGCTTTTGAATCCGCCTCACGCCTGCTGAGCTTCAAGGCCGCCGCCGAAGAACTGTCGGTCACTCCAACGGCGGTATCCCATCAGATCCGCTCGCTGGAAACCTGGCTCGGCGTGCAGCTGTTTGAGCGGCTGCCGCGCCAGGTACGCCTGACCGAAGGCGGCGAGCGATTGTTCCACAGCCTGCACGGCGCTTTCCTGGAAGTGGCGCAAAGCGTCGACACCCTGCGCCCCCACCGCAGCGGCACGAACCTGACCATCTCCACCACCGCCGCCTTTGCCGCCCTGTGGCTGGTGCCGCGCCTGGGGCGTTTCTATGCCCGACACCCGAACATCAGCCTGCGCCTGGACACCCATTGCGAGGTCATCGATCTGCATCAGGACGCCAGTGTCGACCTGGTAGTGCGCTACAGCCTCGATGACTATCCGAATCTGTATGGCCTTTGCCTGTTCGACGAGTCGTTTGGCGTGTACGGCTCGCCCGGGCAAGTAACCTTGGCGGCCCACCACACGCCTACGCTGATCAGCGTGCGCTGGCACAACTCCAAACTCTACGCCCATGGTTGGGAAGCTTGGTGTACGCAGTCCGGCGAGGCTTGGCTGGCGGGTCAGCCCACCGTGCGCGAATACGATGAAGAGCATTACGCCCTGCAAGCGGCGATTGCCGGGCAAGGTCTGGTGCTGGCGAGCAATATTCTGGTGTCAGAAAGCGTCGCCAGTGGATTGCTGCTGCCTTATCGGGGCGAAGTGCAGGTGGATGGCGCCGGTTACAGCGCACTGTGCGTGCCTGGACGCGAGCGGCATCCGCCGGTTCGGGCATTTTTCGCTTGGTTGCAAGAGGAAGCTCGGCTGTCTGGCCAAGCGCAGGAGTGGTAAAACCAAGTTCAACTCTCACATGCTGATAAAGCGGGCATCCTGAACGTCCTGTAATAGCTGAAAAGCCATATTGAATCAAACTTCAACAAGTCCCTTTCTTTATCTATTAACCTGCAGCCAAAACTAACAGCATAAAGTTACAAACGACTGCTAGACGCCAAACCTCAGTTCTTTATATTAACCCCACAGACAGACCGTCTGCTCAAATATAAAGGACTATAGACATGCACATCGAACAGCGACTTGAATTCCTGGATTCCCTGCCTGCTCTGCCTGTAACCAGCACGCCATCCATTCGAGCTTTCGCACCTGAGCTTCCCATTGACCCAAGTAAGTCAAGCGGCACTGTTGGAAAAGAAATGATCAACCTCTTCATGGAGGGCGTTAGCATACAAAACCGTAAAGACGTCAACAACTGCAAGCAATTGGTACAAAATGCCGCCACCAAACTTTACGACCCACAAAAAGAGCTGTACCAATGGTATAAGTACTACGTCGAAACCATGCAAAAGCTCGGCTGGGTTATTCAAGCATCCCAGCTCAAGGAACAGACGATTAGACGCAGTGGCTTGACCATGGACACCGTGGCTCTGTACGTATTGCAAGGCCTTGTAGGCGCCAACATTTCAAAACTGGCAGATATGGCCGGAAAAGGCGTAGCAAAAATTAAAAATAGTGATGGTCTGGTTAACATTTATAACAGCACAGCCAATCTCGGAGCTGACGCAAAGTTCGACATGTCGCCGATTTGGGAGACCAAGGAAGGCTACCCGATGATGATTCTTAACTGCAATAGCCTGAATGTAAGCGAAAGCAGCAGAGGGATTCTCTGGTGGAAATCGACCACCCAGGAAACAACAATAAAAACAGCCGCACAAGCAGTATACCTCAATGTGGATAGTTATGCGGGGATACGTCAAGGCGTTCTCGATAAAATCGGCAAAACTTCGCGAGATGCTCTCGCTGAGATCCCAGACATGGCGTAAAGCGAACGCTTCAATACAATAGCTCATGCCCCCTTGAGCTATTTTAACGACAATGCACAAAGCGAAAACAAAAATGGCCGACACTATACTAGACAGCTATATTACTGATGGAAACATCACTCTATTTTTTGGAGAGCACTCCAACTCCTTCAAACATGACATTTTGAACTCCAGCTTGCTCGCACATCTGGTTTCAAACCCAAATGGTATTGCCTCAGACGCTTGGTTCCACTCGTATAAAAAACTCTTGGGCAATCTATCATGGTTACTTAAAAGTCAAGGCACTCAAACCCCAGAAATTGAATCAGCGAGCCTGCTAAGCCTTGCAAAACTTACCTTATCCAGATATTTATCAGCCACTCAACTTGACGATATTACAGACTGCTTTACTAAAATAAGACAGTTACCCGACAACTCAGAAAAACTCTCGTCGATACTGAATAGAATCCAATCGATAGAGAAAAAAGACAAACAGACAATCACCACCGTTTGTCCTCTATTGACCATTGTCCGCGAAGACGGAATGGTCATTTCATCAGTTATTCGCTTCAACACGACCGCCCCCGTCGACATTGCTATCTTCGACGAGGAACTGCCCTTTAATAAAATTATCGGCACACCGGAAATCAACCAGTGGATTACTTATCTTGATGAAGACAGCTACGCCAATATTCGAAATACTGTAATCCAAAAGCTGGGCAGCAAAATCAAAACAAAACTGTTTCATCTTGATGCTACCCCTCTTTCAAATTAGCAATTATGTACCATTCGATCGGCACGCTCTTGGCCAACCTGACACCACTAGCGTGCGTTGCTAAATAATGTGCCAGTCCTTTATCTTTCCACGGACTTCGGCGCCTTGCCCGCCTTCATCTGCTCCAGCAACGGCGCGCACTGGTTCGGCTCTCCGCCGCTCGGCGCTACCAATGCCAACAAACCCGCCGCTGGGGCGGCAATCACACCCAGGGCAACCATCCCGGCCCCACGCAACATCAAGGGAACGGCTTTCACCCCGGCGTCGGGTTTGATGAACTTGCCCCGCACATACAGCGGCGAACGCAACGAGATCAGCCGCCAGCCCTTGGATTCCGGCGTGATGGTCAAGTCCAGTTGCTCGGTGGCCATGTTCGCCGTGCCATCAATGTAGATGATGGCGTTCTCGGTATCGAAGACGAACAACCGCGTCGTGGCCAGACCGCTCTTGATGTCGAAGTCGGCGGCGGCGCAGTTGATCTTCACTTCCTTGTCGCCAAAGATCTTGCCGATCACATAGTTGCCAACGTTCAACCCGGCCAGCTCCATCAGTTCACGACTGATGGCGCCGTCGTTGATCAACATTTTCAGCTTGCCGTTGGCGCTGCCGAGCAACTTGGCCACCGAATTGCCGCGCCCGGTGATGTCAGCATCGCCATTGAGTTGGCCGAAGCTGGTTTTCATCGGTTCGAAGGTCGGGAACAACTGCTTGAGCTTGAACCCCCGGGCGGTGAGTTGTGCCCGGCCTTCCAGCGGTTCGGCGTGCCCGTTCAGGCGAATCTGCGCGTCCAGCTTGCCACCGGCCACACCGAAGCGCAGCGGCTCGAGGCTGAGCACACCATCAGTGAGCACCAGGTGCGTGTAGAGATCGTTGAATGGCAACCTTTCGCTGTGGACGATGCGCTTTCCGGTGAATTCGACATCCGCGTCCATGTCGCGCCAGCGATCGGTCTTGAACTCCTCGACCGGCAGTACCTTGTCCGCCGGCTGCTTGCTCTCGCCGCCGCGGGCTTTCTGCTTGGCATTGGAGTCGGCGCCGATCAACGGGGCCAAGTCGGCAAACAATAATTGATTGGATAGCACTGAACCGCTGAGTTTGGGGCGGGGCTGGCCGGCGACGTAGGCCAGGCTGCCATGGATGTCGCTCGCGCCGATCGTGCCGTTGAACGCCTCGTAACGAAACACCGCACCGCCCGGCTCATGCAGCTTGGCGATCAGATGGCCGTCGGTGGCATAGGGCGGCGTGTCCGGCAGGGTCACGCCGGTCAGCGGGTAAAGGTTGCCCAGGCTGGTGCCGGCCAGTTTCAGGCGCAGATCCAGGGCGCCCAGATTCATCGGATCGGTCAGCGTGCCGGCCAGCTCGACGCTGGTGTCGCCGATCTTCGCTTGCGCCTGCAGCGGAAACGGCCGGGCCGCGTCCTGCAGCGCCAGCAAGCCGCCGATCTTGCCCTGGCCCGTGAGTTTCTGAGCGTGGTACTGGCCTTTGACCTTCAGTGCAAACGCGTAATCCTGAGGCGCGCCACCCTGTTCGGAGGCCGTTTTCGCCGCTTTGTCACCGACGATTTCACTGAAGGGAATCGGCTTGCCCAGGGGGTCGATCAGCAGGTCCAGTTGAGTCTTCAGCTTCTGGTCGTCGAGGGTGACATGTCCCTTGTCGAAGCCGATCGCGCCGATATCCACCACCCATGGCGAAGGCTTGGCGTTCGGATCTTTGGGGTCGAATTTGAAGGTCCAGTTGGCACGACCGTCGGCCAGGCGCTGTAACTGGGCAGTGGGTTCGGTAAGGTCGATGCGCGGGATCACCACACGCTGCGCCAACAAGGCCAGGGGCGAGATGCGCAACTCGACGCGCTTGAGGCTGGCCATCTGCGGTGTCTTCGACCAGTCCGGGTTGCCCAGGCTCAGATCGTGCGCCACCACATGCGGCCAGGGCACCCAGGCACGCCAGCCGCCCTCGTCGGGTTCGCGGCGCCAGACCACCGCCAGGTCGCCGTTGATGGCGAACGGACGGTGCAGCTCTTCAGACACCTTGGCATTGAGGGGCGGTTTGATCCGGTTCCAGTCGAAGAACACGATGACCAGCACCAGCACGGCCAACAACACAACGAAGCTGGTCATGCTCCAGGCGAGAATCTTACGGGTGCGCGTCATTGCACAGGGCTCCTGATACGGCTGAGCGTCACGATCGCGATGCTCAGGAGAAACGCAGGGCCAGAACCGGCCCGTTATGCAGTCTACGACTGGCAAATAGCCCGCAGGTTTAATCGAAAATCCGATTTTGCTGCCATTGACCGATTGAACACGGCGCCCTGATCCCACTCAGCGTTACCGGCCCCGCACTTTTGCGTGGCGCGATTGAGTCGAAAATACCCACCTCGGTGCGCCGCAAAGGCCCGGTTTAGAAGGGCTGTAGAGAACAATCAATTCCGTTGATTATTAACATTGCGTTTATGAACTTTTATATCGACTTATCAAGAGTAGCATTGCCTTCGTACCCAATTTATCGCCCTCCTACGGAGCACCCCATCATGAAACGCCAACTTCTGCTTAGCCTTACACTTTCAATGCTGGCCAGCACCGCTTTTGCGCTGCCGGCCGCTGACCAGGCCACCCCGCAAGTGAAAGACACTCACTCGGTGTTCAGCCAAACCGTTGCCGCTGATGGCTCCGACCGCACCCCTGGTCAAACCGTCGCTGCTGATGGTTCCGACCGTACCCCAGGTCAAACCGTCGCCGCTGATGGTTCCGACCGTACCCCAGGTCAAACCGTCGCCGCTGATGGCTCCGACCGCACTCCCGGTCAAACCGTCGCCGAAGGTGGTAACGATCGCCTGAGAGAAAAAGGCCTGATCACTGAAGACGGCTACGATCAAACTCCACAAGGTCAAACCGTTGCCGAAGGCGGTGGTGACCGTGTCATCGAACGCAACAGTTCCATGAGCTAAGCCCATGGTGGCCGTGAAAAAAAGCCCAATCACCGGATTGGGCTTTTGATTTTCTGGTCATTACCTTTGTTGAAACTGCACCTCCCCCGCCTGATCTACCCCCATGTCGTTCGACGCCGGCAAAGCCTATTTGCTAGAGTGCGCCGCAGTCCTTTTCAGAAAACGCCCTTGCAATGCTGCCCCGCGCCGAACAGAAACAACAAACCCGCAACGCCTTGATGGACGCGGCCCGCCATTTGATGGAGGGCGGCCGAGGATTTGGCAGCCTGAGCCTGCGCGAAGTTGCGAAAACCGCCGGGATCGTCCCCACCGGTTTCTACCGGCATTTCGCCGACATGGATGAACTCGGCCTGGTGCTGGTGAGCGAAGTCGGCCAAACCTTCCGCGAAACCATTCGCCTGGTGCGGCACAACGAGTTCGTCATGGGTGGCATCATCGATGCGTCCGTGCGGATATTTCTCGATGTGGTGTCGGCCAACCGTTCGCAATTCCTGTTTCTGGCCAGAGAGCAGTACGGCGGCTCATTGCCGGTGCGCCTGGCCATCGGTCGCCTGCGCGAGAACATCAGTTCGGACCTGGCTGCCGACCTGTCCTTGATGCCGAAACTGCAACACCTGGACATGGCCGGCCTGAGCGTCATGGCGGACCTGATCGTCAAAAGCGTGTTCGCCACCTTGCCGGACATCATCGACCCACCCGTCGAAGCGCTACCCGAGCACTTGACGCCGCAAGCAAAGATCACCCAGCAGCTGCGGTTCATCTTTATCGGCCTCAAGCATTGGCAGGGGCTCGGCAGCACAGAATAAGCCCCGCCAATGCACACGCGCCGAGCTTCAACTTGGTGCACAGGGAAGAACCTGCGCACCAATTTCAGTCAAAATCCTGATCACCCAGAAACTTTTCCTACGCTGCCTACAGGCATTTCCTACGCATCCCCGGATTGGCAAGCCCCTTGCTCTAGCCTGAGCATTGTCCATTGCTGGAAGCTTTCCGATGCTGGTGATTCATCGCAGAATCGACCCTCAACCCGACTGGGCCGCCGAGCTGCACCTGACCTTCGAGGCCCGGAGCAAAAGCCGCTTGCGCTGTTTCAGTGCCGAGGGTGAGGACGTGGGGTTGTTTTTGGAGCGCGGTCAATCGCCCTTGTATGACGGCGAATGTCTGCAAGCCGAAGACGGCCGCGTCGTGCGCGTCTGTGCCCGCCCCGAGCAATTGCTGCACGTCACCTGCGCCAATGCCTTCGAATTGACCCGTGCCGCTTATCACCTGGGTAATCGCCACGTTGCCCTGCAAGTCGGCGACGGCTGGTTGCGCCTGCTCGATGACTACGTGCTCAAGGCCATGCTCGAACAACTCGGCGCGCAAGCCGAGCCCATCGAGGCGGCGTTTCAACCTGAACACGGCGCCTACGGCGGCGGCCATCACCATTTGCGCCACGGTGACGAAGACTTCAACTATCCGCCAAAACTGCACCAGTTCGGCGTGCGCCCATGAACCCTGCATGGGCTTTGCTGCGCCTGGCCAGTCCGCAATTGCCGATTGGCGGCTACAGCTATTCCCAAGGCCTGGAAATGGCGGTGGACAACGGCCGAGTGCACGATCCCGATAGCGCGCGACGCTGGATCAGCGATCAGTTGCTGTTCAATCTCGCCCGCTTCGAGGCGCCGCTGCTGCTCGCCCATTGCGTGGCCGCGGCCGAGGAAAACTGGAGCGAACTGCTGCAGCGTTGCGAAGAACACCGTGCCAGCCGGGAAACCCGCGAACTGCATCAGGAAAGCCGACAAATGGGCTACTCCTTGCAGCAGTTGCTCAACGGCCTGCCTGAACTCGATTCACCGGCCCGCGCCTTTCTCGCACAGCGACCCGAACCCCATTTGGCCCTGGGCTGGGCGTTGGCCGCTCGCGCCTGGCGGATCAGCCCGCAGGACGCACTGGCCGCCTGGCTCTGGAGCTGGCTGGAAAACCAACTGGCGGTATTGATGAAAACCTTGCCGCTGGGCCAGCAGGCCGCGCAGCGCTTGACCAGTGAACTGCTGCCGCTGTTGCAACAGGCCCAGCAGGACGCCACCCGAATCAACCCCGAACACTTTGGCAGCGCCGCGTTTGGCCTGTCCCTGGCGTGCATGGCCCACGAGCGCCAGTACAGCCGTCTGTTCCGTTCCTAGGGCCTGATATTTTGGCCGCCCTTTTTTGGAGAACCACATGAACACACAACCTTTGCGCGTCGGTATCGGCGGCCCGGTCGGTTCCGGTAAAACCGCCCTGACCCTGGCCCTGTGCCTGGCCCTGCGCGAACGCTACAACCTGGCGGTGGTGACCAACGATATCTACACCCGCGAAGACGCTGATTTCCTGGTGCGCAACGAAGCGCTGGCGCCGGAACGCATCATCGGCGTGGAAACCGGCGGCTGCCCGCACACGGCGATCCGCGAAGACGCCTCGATCAACCTTGAGGCCGTGGATCAGTTGAACCGCCGTTTCCCGGGGCTGGACCTGATTCTGGTGGAGTCCGGTGGCGACAATCTCTCGGCCACCTTCAGCCCGGAGCTGTCCGACCTGACCATCTACGTGATCGACGTATCCGCTGGCGACAAGCTGCCGCGCAAAGGCGGGCCGGGGATCTGCAAATCCGACCTGCTGGTGATCAACAAAATTGACCTGGCCCCCCTGGTGGGAGCCTCGTTGACGCTGATGGACAGCGACACCACGCGCATGCGCAACGGCAAGCCGTTCGTGTTCAGCAACCAGAAAACCGGCCAGGGCCTGGACGCGATCATCGCCTTCATCGAACGCCAGGGCCTGCTGACCGCAGCCTGATCATGACTTATCGACAAGGAAGCTTCTGCATGACACTGAAACGCATTCTGGGCGCCATGGCGCTGCTGTTGACACCCGCCGTTGCGTTCGCCCACCCGGGGCACGGCGACAACGGCCTGCTCGCCGGGATCAGTCACCCGATTGGTGGCCTCGACCATTTGCTGGCAATGCTCGCGGTCGGCCTGTGGGCGGCCCAGCAGCAAGGAGCTGCTCGTTGGGCGCTGCCGTGCACTTTCGTTGGCACCATGCTGATCGGCGGGATGCTGGGCTTCGAAGGGCTGGAACTGCCGGCGCTTGAAAGTGGAATTGCTGCGTCGGTGCTTGCCCTGGGGCTGGCGGTAGCCTTGGCGGTGCGTCCACCGTTGAGCCTGGCAATGGGGGCAACGGCTCTGTTTGCGCTGTTCCATGGCGTAGCCCATGGCCTGGAATTGCCGGATATGTCCAGCCCTTGGGCGTATGCCGCAGGGTTTGTCGCGGCGACCGCAGCGCTGCATGCCGCTGGTTATGCGCTGGTGCGGGTGTTGCCGCAAGCTGCTGCGCCATTGGTTCGACTCGCGGGTGCGGCTTCGGCGGCGACCGGAGTCTGGTTGTTGGCGGGCTAGCTCTCTATCGACTGTGATGCCGTCATCGCGAGCAGGCTCGCTCCCACAGTGGAACTGTGTACGCAGGGCAAATGTGGGAGCGGGCTTGCTCCGGGCGGCGTTCCGACGAAGACAGCCTGACAGACACCGCTTCGCTCAGGCCTGCTAACATGTCGCGCAATCAACCCTGCCGTGACGACGCCAGCCAATGCCGCCTGTTTCCCGCTCCGCCTCCCAGCCTGAACTGACCGCCCTGTTTGCCTCGGTGCAACAGCACTTCCAGGACGTGATCGTGCCGCTTTGGCAAGGTCGCGGCTGGAATGCCGAGATGGCGCTGCCCTATGAGGCGCTGGACGCCGAGCACAAACCGCTGCCCCCCCAACGCTACCGGGCCATGGCCTGCGCACGGCAGTTGTACCTGTTTGCCAGCTTGATCGGCCAGGTACCAGGTGCGCAGGAGCGCGCGGCGGCGCTGTTCCGTTCCTTGCAGCGGCACTTCCACGATGCCGAGCACGGCGGCTGGTTCTACAGCATCGACCCGCAGGGCGCGCCGCTGGATCAGCGTAAAGACCTCTACACCCACGCCTTCATTCTGTTCGCCTGCGCCCACTATTGGGACAAAGTCCGCGAGCCGCTGGTGGAATCGGTGCTCAACGCGGCGCTGGAAGTGATCGCACAACGTTTCGCCAGCGGCGACGGCCTCTACGAAGCGGAACTTGCGCGTGACTGGTCATCGTTGAACAGCGGACCGCTGCAGAATCCGTTGATGCACCTGGCGGAAGCCTTCCTCGCCACGCTGTCGGTGCGCGAAGACCTCGCTGTGCAACAGGCGCTTGTGGACTTATGCACAGGGATGCAGAAGCGGTTTATCGATCCGCAACACGGCGTGCTGATGGAAAAACCGCTGGGCGCTGTGGATAACTGGTTCGAACCCGGGCATCAGTTCGAGTGGTATTTCCTGCTGGAGTCGTCCGAGCTGCTGCGCGGTTCACCCTTGCATGCTTCGCTGGAACGCGCCTTTGCCTTCACCGAACAACTGGGTGTCGATCCACAGACCGGTGCCGTGCGGGCCATGCTGGACCTGGGGCCGGACGGCGGTTCCCGGGACGCAACGCAGCGAATCTGGGCCCAGGCCGAATACCTGCGCGCATTGACCCTGCGGCCGGACAGCGAGGTTTCGCTGTTGCGTCAATTACAGGCGTTGCAGCAGCGCTCGCTGCACGCGGGTGGCTGGTATGAGTGCCGTGACGAGCACGGTGAAGTGAGTCGTCGGGACATGCCTTCGACTACGCCTTATCATCTGGCGACCTGTTATCGCGGATTGGCTGAGTATCTTGGCTGACTGAACGGTCGCCTCAGGCAATCCACTTGCGATCCCCGGTAAAGCTGATGGTCAGCCATCTCGCCGCATCGGGCTTGCCGAGCTTCGCAGAAATTTCCTCTCGCAGTGCATCCAGTTGCACCACGCTGTGCAGCCGATAATTGGTCGGCAACACGATGTGAATCTCGATGAAACACGCCCTTCCGTGCTTCTGCACGTAGGAAATGTAGTCGTCAAAGCCATGCTCGATCTTGGCCTCTTCCATCACCTGGCGCACCTTGTCGTCCAGTTGATCCGGGACAATTCCCAGCACATCGCGCAACGCCGGACCGAGGATCTTGAACGCCGGCGGGAGCATGCCCAGGGCCAGCAGGATCAGAATCATCGGGTCGACATACAACGCCCATTTATCGTAGCCCTGGGTCTTGAGCAGCAGCGCGATGAGGAAACTCACCAACAGGCCGGCCGAGAGCATCGCGTCCACCAGCCAACTGATGTTGTCGAACTGGATCAGCGATGATTTGAGCGTGCGATTGCGATGGCGGACGTAGAAAAAGTAAATGAGCTCGATGACGGTGAACACCGCTGCGTAGAAGATCACCAGGCCGAGCTCGACCTCGCGCCCACCACTGATGATGCCGAACACGCCGTTGAGAAAGGCATAAATGGCCACCAGCAACAGGAAACTGCCTTCGATCACCAGCACCATGGGTTCGAGGTGCCAGGAGCCGAACTGGAAACGTTGATTGCTTTCCTTGGCGATCAGCCTGGCGGTGATCAGCATCAGGACCTTGATGAAGGCTGCAACCAGCGAGAAGAAGCCATCGAACAGGATGGATTGGGCACCCGAGACAAACCCGGTGATGATCCCGGCGAATGTCACCACCAGCATCAGGAAGGTCGATTGCTTGAGCAGCGCCTGCTCGCCTCGATTGCTCACATGCTCTCCTCGGGGGTTGTTGGGTGAGGAGTCTAGCTGATGTCCGGCGATGTCCATTCCGGCCTATTCGCGGGCAAGCCTCGCTCCTACAGGTCGGCGGTGACCTGTAGGAGCGAGGCTTGCCCGCGAACAGCCGTGATGCGGTGTTACGCCTTGCCACCACTGCGATCAATCGCAAACCCCGCCCAGGTCTGACTCACCGGCATCAGCTCAACACTGTTGATGTTGATGTGCGCTGGAGCATTGAGCACCCAGAAAATGGTATCGGCGATGTCCTGCGGCTGGATCGGGTCGGCACCGGCGTAGGTGGCGTTGTAGCGCTCCTGGTCACCGGCGAAACGCACCAGCGAGAACTCGCTTTCGCACAGGCCCGGTTCGATGTTGCTGACTCGCACGCCGGTGCCCTGAAGGTCGCAGCGCAGGTTCAGGGAGAACTGTTTGACGAACGCCTTGCTCGCGCCATACACATGGCTGCCCGGGTAAGGGTAGTTGCCGGCAATCGAGCCGAGGTTGACGATGCCCGCACCACGACCATGGGCGATCAAGCGCGGCAGCAGCAACCGGGTGCTGTACATCAGGCCCTTGATGTTGGTGTCGACCATGGTGTCCCAGTCGTCCAGATCGCACTTGGGCGCCGGGTCGACACCCAGGGCCAGGCCAGCGTTGTTGATAAGTCCGCGCAGCTTGGCGAAGGATGGCGGCAGGTTGCCAATGGCTTCTTCCATGGCCTTGCGGTCACGCACATCGAGCACCAGGCCGTGCACCTCGGTCTGCTTCGACAGTTCGGCGCACAGCGCGTTGAGGCGCTCTTCACGACGCCCCGTCAGCACCAGTTTCCAGCCGGCCTCGGCAAAACGACGGGCACAGGCTTCACCAAAACCGGAAGTCGCGCCGGTAATAAACAGGGTGTTGGACATGGTGTTCTCCTTGCTACGGCTGATCGGCAGCCATTGGAATAGAAAATCAGCAGGCAGCATGCCCGGCCTTGCGCACAGCGGCAACCGGCGCGCTACCTGTACAAAAAATGAACAAAACTTGCAACACCTTGCCGGCCGTGGCTTGCAGCCATATGCACGCACCTTATCCACAGCCCCATCCACACATTCCGGGGGCAAGTGGAAAAGCTGAAAGCCGCTACCCACAAGGCTTTGCGGGCCTATTTGAAACTTTTTTGCTTGACCCCAATCGGCCTGCTGTGTAACCCAGGGTCAATTTCCCGACCGCGCGGTCAAGCCTGCGATGGCGCCAAGCCAGTAACCACGGCCCTCAGCCAAGTCTTTCCAGAGTTTAACCACAGACTTATCCACAGGCTTGTGCACTGCGATTTGCCGCACTTTCCTTGCCAAGAAAAAGGTTGACAAAGCTGCCCTGGAGCCCCGGAAAAAACCCTGATCAAAAAACAACCATAGCGCTGCAAGCCACGGATTCAAAGGCTTTCAGCCAGCTACTCCCACGTTATTCACAGCCAGCTCCACAGCAAACGGGGACAAGTCAAAACTGTGGAAAAACAACTAATTGCGGCGGCTTTATGTCGCACTTTCGGAGCTCGACAATTTTGTTTTCCACAATTCCCCAATCACCTGTGGAATGAAAAAAGCCCCGACGATTACTCGTCGGGGCTTTGTCATTGCAACAGCGAATCAGTGCCCGCCAAGATAAGCGTTACGCACATCCTCGTTGACCAGCAGCTCCTTGCCGGTGCCGCTCATGCGAATCTCGCCGTTGACCATCACATAGGCCCGGTCCGACAGCCGCAGCGCGTGGTTGGCATTCTGCTCGACCAGGAAAATGGTCATGCCGGTCTTGGCCAGTTCCCGCAGCGTGGCGAAGATCTGCTTGACCACGATGGGCGCCAGCCCAAGGCTCGGCTCATCGAGCAACAGCAGTTTCGGCCGGCTCATCAGGGCTCGGGCGATGGCCAGCATCTGCTGCTCGCCCCCCGACATGGTCATCGCACGCTGGGTGCGCCGCTCTTCAAGCCGCGGGAACAGCTTGAACATGCGTTGCATGTCTTCCTTGGCGTACTTGTCGCCAATGGGGATGGTGCCCATCAGCAGGTTTTCCTCGACGGTCATGTCGGGGAACACCCGCCGTCCTTCCGGCGACTGGGCGATACCGTTGGAGGCGATGTAGTGCGACGACTTGTGGGTGATGTCCACGCCTTGGTAAACGATCTGCCCGTCCGCCGCACGCGGCTGACCGAAAATCGACATCAGCAGGGTCGACTTGCCGGCGCCGTTGGAGCCGATCAGGCTGACGGTTTCCCCTTCGTTGATGTGCAGCGAAACATTCTTCAGGGCCTGGATCGGCCCGTAGAACACGTCCAGGTCCTTGAGTTCGAGGATGGGTTTGCTCATACCACCTCCTCTTCGTCGGCGCCCAGGTAGGCGGCAATCACTTTCGGGTCGTTACGGATGTCATTGGGCCCGCCCTCGGCGATGACGACGCCGTGGTCCAGCACCACAATGTGGTCGGAAATACTCATTACCATGCCCATGTCGTGTTCGATCAGCACCACGGTCAGATCATGCTCGTCGCGCAGCAGCCGGATCATCGCGCTCAGTGCTTCGGTTTCCTGAGGGTTGAGGCCGGCAGCCGGTTCGTCGAGGCAGATGATCTGCGGACGGGTGCACATGGCCCGGGCGATTTCCAGTCGGCGTTGCTGGCCGTAGGACAGTTCACCGGCCAGGCGGTTGGCGCAGTCCACCAGGTCCACCACCTCCAGCCAGTAGAAGGCGTGGTCCAGCGCATCGCTTTCGGCCTTGCGGTAGCCCTTGGTGTTGAGGATGCCCGCCAGCATGTTGCGGTTGACCCACATGTGCTGGGCCACCAGCAGGTTTTCCAGCACCGACATTTCCTTGAACAGGCGAATGTTCTGGAACGTCCGCGCCAGACCGGCGCGGTTCACCAGGTGGGTGCCGCCGAACATCTTGTAGCGCATCCGGGTGACGAAGCTTTTGGGCGAGACGAAGTCGGTGGGTTTGAACGATTCGCCCAGCAACTGGATGACGTTGGTCTGTTGCCCACGCACGTTGAGTTCGATCTTGCCGCCGGAGGCCTTGTAGAAACCGGTCAGGCAGTTGAACACTGTGGTCTTGCCGGCGCCGTTGGGGCCGATCAGGGCGAAGATCGAGTTGCGCTTGACCTTCAGGCTGACATCATTCAACGCCTTGATGCCGCCGAAGTGCATCATCAGCTTCTCTACGGAGAGTACGACTTCGCTCATGGCGCTACTCCTTTACGCGGGGTCACACCGGTACGGCTGATTCGAATCAGGCCGCGCGGTCGCCAGATCATCATCAACACCATCAGGATGCCGAACAGCAGCACGCGGTATTCGGCGAAGCCACGCAGCAGCTCCGGGGCCACGGTCAGTACGAAGGCCGCGATCACCACGCCGATGGTCGAGCCCATGCCGCCGAGGACCACGATGGCGAGGATCAGGGCCGATTCGAAGAAGGTGAACGAGGTCGGGTTGACGAAGCCCTGGTAGGTGGCGAAGAACACGCCAGCCAGGCCTGCCGTCGATGCGCCGATGGTGAACGCCGAGAGCTTGACCAGCACGTGGTTCAGGCCCATGGAGCGGCAGGCGATTTCATCCTCGCGCAGCGCTTCCCAGGCACGGCCGACGGGCATGCGGGTCAGGCGATGCTTGATGTACAACACGGCCAGTACCACCAGGAACAACACCGCGTAGATGAAGTAGTACTTCACGTCAGGGTTGTAGGCGATGCCGAAGAACTCATGAAACGGCACACCGCCGTCCTTCGCGCGCTTGCCGAACTCCAGGCCGAAGAAGGTCGGCAGTGGGGCCGGCATGCCGTTCGGACCGCCGGTCAGGGACAGCCAGTTGTTGAGGATCAGTCGGATGATTTCACCAAAACCCAGGGTCACGATCGCCAGGTAGTCGCCGTGCAGGCGCAGCACCGGGAAACCGAGGATGCAACCGGCCAGCCCGGCGGTGATCGCCGCCAGCGGCAGCACCGTCCAGAAGCCCAGCCCCAGGTATTGATAACCGAGCGCCAGGCCGTAGGCACCGATGGCGTAGAACGCCACGTAACCCAGGTCGAGCAAGCCGGCCAGGCCCACTACGATGTTCAGCCCCAAGCCCAGCAGCACATAGATCAGCCCGAGGATGACCACGCCCAGCACGTAGGAGTTGGAGAAAAACGGGAACACCACGGCGATGACGATCATCAACGGGATGATCCAGCGCAGGCGTGATTTGTAATCGGGCGCCAGTACGTGCACCCCGGAACCGGTGGTTTCAAATCCTTCGAGGATGCTCAAACCTTTGGGGGTTTGCAGGAACATGCTCAAGGCAAAGCGTCCGGCCATGACGATGGCGACAATCCACGCCACGCGACTGGTTTCCAGGTTGAAGCCATAGCCATCGAGAACGACGCCGACAATCGGCCCGAACACGATCAGGGCGATGAGGCCGGCAAGAATCGCGTCAACCAGACTTTTTTTGATATCAATGGTTTTTTTAGTGGTTGAGGACATCGCTTACACCTTCGACACAAGAGGACGGCCGAGCAGGCCTTGGGGCCGAAAGACCAGAACGAGAACCAGCAGCGAGAAGCTGAAAACGTCTTTGTAGTCCGAGTTCACCAGGCCAGAGAACAGCGACTCGGAAATCCCGAGGATGATCCCGCCCAACATGGCGCCCGGCAGTGAGCCGATCCCGCCGAGCACCGCGGCGGTGAACGCCTTGATGCCGATGATGAAGCCGGCATAGAAGTCGAACGTGCCGTAGTTCATGGTGATCAGCACGCCGGCCAGGGCCGCCATCGCTGCACCGATGATGAACACATAGGAAATCACCCGGTCGGTGTTGATCCCCAGGATCGAAGCCATCTTGCGGTCTTGCTGGGTCGCACGGCACATGCGGCCGAGCTTGGTGTACTTGATGACGTAGGTCAGCAGGGCCATCCCGACGAACGCTGCGACCAGGATGAACACCTTGGTGTAGGTCAACTGCACGAAACCTGTGCCGACTTCCACGCGCCACGCCCCGCTGAGCAAGGTTGGAACACCTTGTTGCTTGGCGCCCTGGGCGATCTGTGCATAGTTTTGCAGGATCAGCGAAATACCGATGGCGCTGATCAGCGGTGCCAGTCGGGTGGAGTTACGCAGGGGTTTGTAGGCGACGCGCTCGATGACCCAGCCATACACCGCCGTGACGACGATGGTGAAGATCAGGGTGCCGAGCATCAGCAGAGGGAAGGATTCAATACCGAAGTATGCCAGCAGAGCCAGACTGATTGCCGCGAGGTAAGCGGAAATCATGTAAACCTCGCCGTGGGCGAAGTTGATCATGCCGATGATGCCATAGACCATTGTGTAGCCGATGGCGATCAGGCCATAGACCGACCCGAGGGTCAGGCCGTTGACCAGTTGCTGCAGGAAAATACCATCCATAACGCAATCTCACGCAATGAGAACCTGTCACCTGCCGGTGCGGTTCTTCTAAGGAAAATACAGATATACGTCGGAGCAATGTCAGCCACGATTAGCCCGATCACCGCCCCCCCTGTAGGAGCGAGCCTGCTCGCGATAGCGGTTGAACATTCAACGTATGTGTTGCCTGTCAGTCCGTCATCGCGAGCAGGCTCACTCCTACAAGGGAACGGTAGGGATCAGCCGATTGAGTCAGCCCTTACTTCTGTTTTTCCAGTTGGTGGTATTTGCCGTCCTTGTCCCACTGGTAAACCACGTAGTCGGAGACTTTCAGGTCGCCTTTGCTGTCCCAGGTCTTCTCGCCCATGACAGTCTTGACCGGATTTTTCTTCAGCCACGCAGCCGCTTCTTCGCCCTTGTTGGATTTGGCGCCGTTGAAGGCAGCCGCCAGGGTCTGGACCGAAGCGTAGGCGTACAGGGTGTAGCCTTCAGGCTCGGTACCGGCCTTGCGGAATGCGTCTACCACGGTCTTGCTGTCTGGCAGCAGGCGTGGGTCGGCACCGAAGGTCATCAGCACGCCATCGACGAATTGCGGACCGCCAGCGGTGGTCACCAGTTCGTCGGTCACGATGCCGTCGTCGGACATGAACTTGACATCTTTCAGGCCTTGTTCACGCAGCTGGCGAACCAGAGGACCGGCTTCCGGGTGCAGGCCACCGAAGTAGACGACGTCAGCGCCGGCACCGCGGATCTTGGTCACGATGGTGCTGAAGTCTTTCTCGCCACGGGTCAGGCCTTCATACAGCACTGGCGTTACGCCGCGCTTGACCAGTTGGGCCTTGGTGGCATCAGCCAGGCCTTGGCCGTAGGTGTCCTTGTCGTGCAGTACCACGACCTTCTTGCCCTTGAGCACGTCGACGATGTAGTCGCCGGCCACGATGCCTTGCTGGTCGTCACGACCGCACATGCGGAACATGGCGCTCAGGCCGCGTTCGGTCACCTGTGGGTTGGTGGAGCCTGGAGTGATGGCGATGATGCCCGCTTCGTCGTAGATCTCGGAAGCCGGGATAGTCGAGGAGGAGCAGAAGTGACCGACCACGCCGGCGACTTTCTGGTTGGTCAGGTCTTTGGCGACCGTCACAGCCTGTTTCGGTTCGCAGGCGTCATCGCCCTTGACCAGTACGATTTTTTCCCCGTTCACGCCGCCCGCTGCGTTGACCGCATCGGCTGCTGCCTGTGCACCCTTCATGTACTGCTCGCCAAATGCCGCATTGGCGCCCGTCATTGGACCCGCTACGCCGATCTTGATGTCAGCCTGAGCAAACGCAGAAACACCCAACGCAGCTGCCACTGCGAGGGCCAGAAAGCCTTTCTTGTAAAACGTCTGGGACATGAGGTGGTGCTCCATGGTTTTTTTAATTGGCACTGCGACTTCACTGATTGCTCAGAGCAAGGGCCGTGCCATCGGTTTTTTATTCTTAAAAAAGTCGCTGCTTTATTCTTATTTCGACTATCTCGGGCCCATTTTCATTGGGCGTGCAACCGTCTAAACCGCGGAAGGTAAAACCATTATTTTTTTGAGGCGCAACCCGTCTGCGCCATCATTGCAACCGCGGCACTAAACGACGTGCAACCAGCCTGTAACAACGTGCGTCACCGAAGTGCACACTGCTGGTGCGGGACTGCTACAACCCGCACCACTACAGGCTAGCTGCTGATCAAAAAAGCGCCGCTTTCAACAACAAAAATCAACATTCAGATCACGATCCGCAAGCACTGGCCTGCGTGATACAGCGAAAAACCGGCCTCGTATAAACAACTACGCAATCCCACCCCTGCCAGTGGCTGCATTGGAGCGAAGGGAATGGGTAGCGCTTGAGGATTTCCGTTACACAAATAATCGGCGAATGCTTTGCCGACAACGGTCCCGGTGGTCACACCCCGACCGTTGTAGCCGGTCACTGCCACTATTCCGGGCGCCGGTTCGAACAGGCGCATCAAGTGATCCGGGGTGAAAGCAATGCGCCCCGTCCAGGTGCACTCCCATTCCACCGGTTTGAGGTAAGGAAAGTAATGCTGCTGAACCCGATCGGCCCACGCCTTGAGGAACCATGCCGGTTTCTGATTGCCGTTACCCAGACTGCCTAGAAGTAAACGCCCGTCCTTGTCCCGGCGAATACTGCTGAGCACCTGGCGGGTGTCCCAGGAACCCTGGCCACCGGGCAGGATTTGCCGGGCGGCGTCTTCGGTCAGCGGCACCGATGCCACCTGATAGTAATAACCGGGGAAGAAATTGCGCCGCAACTCCGTCCAGTCGCCTTCGGTGTAGGCGTTGGAAGCGATCACTACCTGCTCGGCCAGGACCGAACCCTGCGCGGTTTGCACCGACCAGCGTTGCCCCTGGCGTTCGAGGCGGGTGACCGGGGAATGATCGAACAACTGACCGCCCAGGCCCATGGCCGCCTTGGCCAACCCCGTGGTGTAAGCCATCGGGTTGAGCGTGCCAGCACGGCGATCGAGCAGTGCCGCAGCAATTTTTTTGGTGCCCGTCGCTTGCTCACAGGCTTGCCCGGTCAGCAACTCGACAGGGGCGCCACGGCGCTTCCATTGCTCTTCACGACTGCGCAAGTCAGCTTCGCCACGGGCGTTGTGCGCCATGTGCAACGTGCCTTCGCGGCGCAACTGGCAATCGATCTGGTACTTATCCACAAGGCTGAACACCAGGGACGGTGCGGCACCGAGCATCCGGTTGAGCTGGCTGCCCACCGCCTCGCCAAACCCGGCTTCGATCTCGTCCGGGGGAATCCACATGCCGGCATTGACCAGCCCGACGTTGCGCCCCGAACCGCCGTGACCGGCGCGATGGGCTTCGAGCACACAGACCGTCTTGCCCTGTTCCAGCAGATGCACCGCCGCCGACAGCCCGGTAAAACCGGCGCCAATCACGCAGACATCGGCCTTCACTTCACCCTTGAGCGCCGAGTTGTCGGGCCTTTGCGGCGTCAGTTTTTCCCACAGACACTCTTCGCGTAACGGCATTGCCAGACTCCAATCAGAAACCTAACAAACAAAAACAAAGCATCGCTGGCAAGCCAGCTCCCACAGGGTTATGTGCCGCAACACAAATCCTGTGGGAGCTGGCTTGCCAGCGATAGGGCCCATCAGTCGAACGTAATACCTTGAGCCAGCGGCAACTCCAGCGAATAGTTCACGGTATTGGTCTGACGACGCATGTACCCGCGCCATGCATCGGAACCCGACTCACGACCACCGCCCGTTTCTTTCTCCCCCCCAAACGCACCACCGATTTCCGCACCGCTCGGGCCGATGTTGACGTTGGCGATACCGCAGTCACTGCCCACCGCCGACATGAACTGCTCGGCCTCACGCACGTCGGTGGTGAAGATGCACGACGACAGGCCTTGCGGCACGGCATTGTTCAAACGCAGCGCTTCGTTGAAATCGTTGTAGCCCACCACGTACAGAATCGGCGCGAAGGTTTCATGGCAGACAACATCGCTCTGCTCCGGCATTTCGACGATGGCCGGCGAAACGTAGTAGGCATTGGGGAATTTGTCTTCCAGCTGACGCTTGCCGCCGAACACCTTACCGCCTTCGCTCAGAGCCTGCTCCAGCGCGTCCTGCATGGTGTCGAAGCTTTGCTTGTCGATCAGCGGGCCGATCAGGTTGCCTTCCAGCGGATGGCCGATGCGCACTTTGGAGTAGGCGGCCTTGAGGCGGGTGACGATTTCTTCCTTCACCGATTCATGGGCGATCAGGCGGCGTAGCGTGGTGCAGCGCTGGCCGGCAGTACCGACGGCGCTGAACAGGATCGCGCGAACGGCCATGTCCAGATCGGCGCTTGGGCCAAGGATCATCGCGTTGTTGCCGCCCAGCTCGAGAATGCTGCGGGCGAAGCGCGCGGCGATTTTCGGCGCCACTTCACGGCCCATGCGGGTGCTGCCGGTAGCGCTGACCAGTGCGACACGCGGGTCATCGACCAGGGCTTCACCGGCATCGCGACCGCCAATGACCACCTGGCTCAGGTGCGGTGGCGCATCGCTGAAGTTCTTCAGCACGCGGTCGAACAGTGCCTGGCAGGCCAGTGCGGTCAGTGGCGTTTTTTCCGACGGCTTCCAGATCACCGGGTTGCCGCAGACCAGCGCCAGCGTTGTGTTCCAGGCCCAGACCGCCACCGGGAAGTTAAAGGCGCTGATCACGCCGACGACGCCCAGCGGGTGCCAGGTTTCGCGCATGTGGTGGCCAGGGCGCTCGGAGGCGATGGTCAAGCCGTACAGTTGACGGGACAGGCCGACGGCGAAGTCGCAGATGTCGATCATTTCCTGAACTTCACCCAGGCCTTCCTGGGTGATCTTGCCCGCTTCCCAGGACACCAGTTCGCCGAGATCGGCCTTGTATTCACGCAGGATGTCACCCAGTTGCCGCACCAGTTCGCCGCGACGCGGTGCCGGAACCTTGCGCCACAGTTCGAATGCATGATCTGCACGACTGATGTGCTGCTCGACTTCAGCGGCACCTTCCCAGTTGACGGTGGCAATCGTGCTGCCATCGATCGGCGAATGCACCGGCACTTTGCCGTTCTGGTACAGGGCCGGGTTCACACCAAGACGATCAAGCAATGCGGCAACCATGGGTCACTCCTCAAGCAAAAAACGGAACGTGTGCAGCCGCCGAATCACGACTGATCAGACCTGTAGTTTTAGCGCTCCCGAGGTTACTCAACAAACGACCATTAAGAGAGATATCATTCCGTTTATTCATGCTGTGCATTGTTGGCAATAAAGAGACAAGTACAAAGGACCGCCCATGCTGAACAAACGCTATTTGCCCTCGATCGCTGCGCTGCAGTGTTTCGAAGC
Organism: Pseudomonas sp. WJP1; assembly: GCF_028471945.1. NCBI lineage: Bacteria > Pseudomonadati > Pseudomonadota > Gammaproteobacteria > Pseudomonadales > Pseudomonadaceae > Pseudomonas > Pseudomonas sp. WJP1. Next base: position 577,361 of record NZ_CP110128.1, on the reverse strand, counting down.
CGTGACCCGCCACCTGAGTTTCACCCGGGCCGCCGAAGAGCTGAACCTGACCCAGAGCGCCGTCAGTAAACAGGTGGCGCAACTGGAAGAGCTGTTGCAGCACCTGCTGTTTCGCCGGGTTCGCCGACGCCTGCAAATGACGCCAGCGGGCGATCTGTACCTGGTGGAGGTACGAAAAATCCTCACCCAAGTAGAGATGTCGACCCATTACCTGCGTTCCTACGGGGGTGAAACCGAAGTCCTGCGCGTCTCCACACCCTCGACCTTCGGCGCTCGCTGGCTGGTACCACGCCTCAAGGGCTGGCGCCTGCGCCATCCGTCGATCCATCTGGACCTGTGCAATGAACAGGAAGCCGACGACCTGGTGCAAGGCCGCAGCGACCTGGCGTTCTACTTCGGCCAGGGTTCGCGTCCGGGCACCGAATGCCTGAAATTGTTCAGCGAAGAGCTTGTGCCGGTCTGTGCCCCAAGCAGCCTGCCCGACACGCCGTTCACCGACCCGACGCAACTCACCGACCTGGTCCTGCTGCAAAACGCCTCCCGCCCCCAAGCCTGGCACGACTGGTTCGACAGTCAGGGCTACCACACCGAACACAGCTACCACGGCCCGCGTTTCGAAACCTTCTACATGTGCATCCGCGCGGCGCAAGTCGGCTGCGGCGTAGCACTGCTGCCAAGGTTTCTGGTGGAAGAGGAACTGGCCGACGGCAAACTGGTCATTCCCTGGCAGCATGCGATGCCCAGCACTGACGCCTATTACCTGGCGTACCCGGAACATTCGGCGGAAGTGCCCAAGGTGCGCGATTTCGTGAAGTGGATGCTGGAGCAGGTGTAGGGACGCTTCAAAAATCGCTGGCAATCAACACCACCGATATGCGCCACTAGCCTTATTCAATGTGGAGAACCCCCGTTATGAGCGAGAGTGTATTTGCCGATCGCATCGTGCAGAACCTGCTCGACACCGACTTCTACAAACTGACGATGATGCAGGCGGTGCTGCACAACTACCCTAACGTAGAAGTCGAATGGGAGTTTCGTTGCCGTAACAGCGAAGATTTGCGCCCGTACCTGGCGGAGATCCGTTTCCAGATCGAACGGCTGGCCGAGCTGAGCCTGAGCGCCGACCAATTGAGTTTTCTGGAGCGCATCACTTTCCTGAAGCCGGATTTCCTGCGTTTTCTCGGGCTGTTTCGCTTCAACTTGCGCTACATCCACACGGGTATCGAAAACGGCGAACTGTTCATCCGCCTGCGGGGCCCGTGGCTGCACGTGATCCTGTTCGAGGTACCGATTCTGGCCATCGTCAGTGAGGTGCGTAACCGCTATCGCTATCGGGAGATTGTCCTGGAGCAGGCGCGCGAGCAGCTCTATCGCAAGTTCGACTGGCTGAGTGCCAACGCCAGCAGCGAGGAATTGTCCGAGTTGCAGGTAGCCGATTTCGGCACACGTCGTCGCTTCTCCTACCGTGTACAGGAGGAAGTGGTGAATGTGCTCAAGCACGATTTCCCCGGGCGCTTCGTCGGCACCAGCAACGTGCACCTGTCCCGGGAGCTGGACATGAAACCGCTGGGCACCATGGCCCACGAATGGATCATGGCCCACCAGCAACTCGGCCCGCGGCTGATCGACAGCCAGATCGCCGCCCTCGATTGCTGGGTCCGCGAATACCGAGGCCTGCTAGGGATCGCGCTGACCGACTGCATCACCCTTGATGCTTTCCTGGGCGATTTCGACCTGTTTTTCGCCAAGCTTTTCGACGGTTTGCGCCACGACTCGGGCGATCCGGTGGTTTGGGCGGAAAAAGCCATCGCGCACTATCACAAGCTCGGTATCGACCCGATGAGCAAGACGCTGACCTTCTCCGACAGCCTGACGCTACCCAGGTCCCTGGAGATTTTTCGGGCGCTGCGGGGTCGAATCAATGTCAGCTTCGGTATCGGCACCAACCTGACGTGTGACATTCCGGGTGTCGAACCGATGAGCATCGTGCTTAAAATGACGGCCTGCAACGGCGCGCCGGTGGCGAAGATCTCCGACGAGCCCGGCAAGACTCACTGCACAGACCCGAATTTCGTTGCCTATTTGCGACACGTTTTCCAAGTTCCTGCCCCCCTCTAGCAAGGAGTGAATTCATGCAAGCCGTACAGCGTGAGATTGCTGAACAGCTCAAGGTCCAACCGCCGTTCGCCGACGAAGCTGCCCTCGAAGCCGAAGTCGCCCGGCGGATTACCTTCATCCAGGATTGCCTGGTCAATTCCGGGCTCAAGACCCTGGTGCTGGGCATCAGTGGTGGTGTCGACTCCCTGACCGCCGGCCTGCTGGCCCAGCGTGCGGTCCGTGAGCTGCGCCAGCGCAGCGGTGATGCCACCTACAAATTCATCGCCGTACGGCTGCCGTACGAAACCCAGTTCGATGAACATGACGCCCAGGCCTCGGTGGACTTCATCAAACCGGACGAGCGCCACACGGTGAATATCGGCCCGGCGGTCAAGGCCCTGGCCAACGAAGTCGCGGCGTTCGAAGGCAAGCATGCGGTGTCGGTGGATTTCGTGCTCGGCAACACCAAGGCGCGCATGCGCATGGTCGCCCAGTACACCATCGCCGGCGCGGCCCATGGCCTGGTGATCGGCACCGATCATGCGGCGGAAGCGGTGATGGGCTTCTTCACCAAGTTCGGTGACGGCGCCTGCGACCTGGCACCGCTCAGTGGCCTGGTGAAAAACCAGGTCCGTGCCATCGCCCGCAGCTTCGGCGCACCGGAATCGCTGGTGGAAAAAATCCCGACTGCCGACCTTGAGGACCTGTCACCGGGCAAACCGGACGAAGCGTCCCATGGCGTGACGTACGCCGAGATCGACGCCTTCCTGCACGGCGAACCGGTGCGCGAAGAGGCGTTCCAGATCATCGTGAATACGTACAACAAGACGCATCACAAGCGGGTGATGCCGTTTGCGCCTTGATGGGTGAATGAATGAAAAAGCCCGCTGGAGCGTTGAGCTTCAGCGGGCTTTTTCTTTGGCCAAGGCATTTGTTGATGCTGATGGCCCCTTCGCGGGCAAGCCTCGCTCCTACGAGTACAGCGTTGTACTTGTAGGAGCGTGGCTTGCCCGCGAAGAACGATAACGCGGTGCTTCGGTTTATTTCAGAGTAACCGTGCCTTTCATCATCGAAATATGGCCCGGGAACGAGCAGAAGAAGCCGTACTTTTCATTGGCATCGAGCTTGGACACGTCGAAGGTCACCGAGTCGGTCTCCTTGGCGCCGATGATCTTGGTGTGGGCGATGATGCGTGCGTCGCCTTCTTTCAGGTAGTTCTTGTCGATGCCGGCGCTCAGACCGTCGGTCGCGATCGGCTGCATGTCGGCTTCTTTACTGATGACCAGGTTATGGCCCATGACGTTTTTCGGCAGGCTGCCGGAGTGCTTCAATTCCACGGTAAAAGTCTTGCAGCTCTTGTCGATTTCAATGGCCTTCGTGTCGAAAGACATCTGGTCAGTGGAGTCAACGGTGACTTTGCACTCGGCAGCCATCAATTGGCTGCTGGCCAGTGTCAACAGGGATACCGCAACAAGTTTGGCAAACATGGTGAATCTCCAAGGCAGGGTGAATGAGAAATGCGAATGAACAGAAGACTGCCTGAAAACTTCGCAAGTTCCTATGACCTGAAGCAAAAATTGTATACAACTTTCGGGCTATGGGACCGATCAAGACAATCTACCAGCCAGGTGTCTGCCTCGGCCCTATCATCAGACTGTCCTCATTTTTCGGAGCGTCTGTCATGTCGATCAATACCCTATTGTGCAGCTTGCTCGCCGCCTATGCCTGCGGTGCCAGCGGAACCTGCGAAACGCCCAAGCGCGAAGTTTAGCCCTTGGAGCGCAACGCGCCTGCCTTTACCCTGTGGCCCTGATCGACCCTGGAGCAAGGCATGTCTTTAACATCCGTTTGTGTATTCTGCGGCGCCAGCACTGGCACCAACCCTGCTTATCGTGAAGCAGCCGTGGCCCTTGGCCAGGCCTTGGCCGAGCGCAAGCTGACCCTGGTCTACGGCGGTGGAGCCGTGGGGCTGATGGGCATCGTTGCCGACGCGGCATTGGCGGCCGGCGGTGAAGTGATCGGGATCATCCCGCAGAGCCTCAAGGACAAGGAAATCGGCCACAGCGGCCTGACCCGCCTGGAAGTGGTCGACGGCATGCATGCGCGCAAGGCTCGGATGGCCGAGCTCAGCGATGCTTTCATCGCTTTGCCCGGCGGCCTGGGCACCCTGGAAGAGTTGTTCGAAGTCTGGACCTGGGGCCAGTTGGGCTACCACGGCAAACCGTTGGGTTTGCTGGAAGTGAATGGTTTCTACAGCAAACTCACCGGTTTTCTCGATCATATCGTCGGCGAAGGCTTCGTTCGCGCGGTACACCGTGACATGCTGCAGGTGAGCGAATCGCCGCAGACGCTGCTCGACGCCCTCGATCGCTGGCAGCCGACCGTTGCGCCCAAATGGGTCGAGCAAAAACCCGACTAACGACTTAGGCATCGATACAGGGCAGAATACGCGCCGCTCAAACCTCACCTTCGACCCCAGAGGATCGCCCATGGCCAAACCCAATTACTCCTTCGCCAAACGTCAGAGAGACCTGGCCAAGGAACAGAAGAAAGAGGAAAAGCTTCAGCGCAAGAAAGCAATGGCTGACGAAGCGGCACTGAACCCTGACGCTGAAGTCGCAACAGATGACGATGTAGATGCACCGAAAGATCAGGCACCCGACGCCTGAGTCCCCTCCGGGCCGGATGATCTGATCGGGCCCATGGATCTGTGTCCGGGGTTGGCAGCGATGCTGCCAGCCCTCACAGGCCAATCGAATGACTCCCAAACACCGCATCCCCCTGTGGGAGCGAGCCTGCTCGCGAAAGCGATATGCCTGTAACAGAACTTCTGGATGTGCCGGCGCTATCGCGAGCAGGCTCGCTCCCACAGGGGGGCTTGGTTTAGTCCAATGGCATCACTGTGACCCGAACTTCCGGATCATGATTGCCTCCCCCCAGAATGACTCCCCGCAACGGCGACACATCGGAGAAATCCCGGCCCCAGGCCAGGGTGATGTGCTCCAGCGCCGGTTGCACATTATTGGTCGGATCGAAATCCACCCAGCCCGACACCGGACAAAACACCGAGACCCAGGCATGGGACGCATCGGCGCCAATCAATCGCGGTTGACCTGGCGGTGGCTGGGTCAACAGGTAGCCGCTGATGTAGCGCGCGGCCAATCCACGGGAGCGTATGCAAGCGAGCATCAGGTGGGCGAAGTCCTGGCAAACCCCGCGCCGGCGTTCCAGCACTTCCACCAGGGGGGTAGCGACCTGCGTCGCCTCGGCATCGAAGGTGAATTCGCTGAAGATTTTCTCCATCAAGGCCTGCACCCCGAGCAACAGCGGCCGCCCCGCCGGAAAGCAGCTCTCGGAAAACTCGACGAAATTGCGCTTGAGATGCACATAAGGTGATTCGAACCGGTAACGGCAGGCTTCGAGCAATTGTGGCGAAAGCGGCTGGCTGCTGTACGTCAGCGCGTTGCGGGTGTCTTCCCACGCTGGGGATCGATTGAAATCAACCAAGGGCCGGGGCAGCACCTCGATCGTCAGGCTGGCATTGACCAGCAGTTCATCATGGGGACGCTCGAACGCCAGCCGGGTCAACGGGTTGCCGAACACATCCAGCTCATCGCGGCGTGAAGTCGGGTCCGGACTGATCTGCAATTGCTGGTCGGAGCAGCGCTGCCACGCACAAGGCCTGGGCCACAAATGCGCCAGTTGCTGGGCCAGGGACACCGGACTGTCATAGTGATAATGGGTATCGTGGAAAATCTGGTAATGAGCACTCATCAGACGGACACCGTGCGCTGGCTTACATCATCGACGTGGGCGAAGTGCCGCAAGGCCAGGCGATCCGACACCTGCCCGCTGGCATCGGCAATTTCTTGCAGCAGATCGGCCAACCCTTCGATGGCAGCACGCACGCTGGCGGCGCCAAACAACGGGTTTTCCAGGCAGCCCAGATCGAAGCGCGCCAGACGCTCCACCAACTGTGGCAGGCCCGCTTCGCGAGGGACACCGAAGTCGTCGCACAGGCGTTTGAGCGTGCGGGTCACCAGTTTCAACTGAAACAGCACCGCGTGTGGGTTCTGCTCATCGAGCAACAACAGGTCAAGCACCGGGATCAATTGCGCCACCGCCAGGTACCGCGAACGATAGGTGATACTGCTGTTGCCCAGCTCTAGCAACCATTCCAGTCCCGCCTGATCGAAAGCCCCGGCGCCACGCAGGAACGCCGCCAGGCTGCCGCTGAGAAACTGCAGGCGTTCGAGCCGCCGGCCGATCATCAGGAAGCGCCAGCCTTCGTCCCGGGTCATGTCGTCCAGGGCAAAACCGGACAGCGCCGCCAGGGACATCACCAGCCGGTTGAGGAAGTCGAGCAACTCGCCGAAGTCCGGTTCTTCGGTCTCGAGTTCCATCGCTTCGCGTTGCAGCTCCACCAGCGCCTGCCAGTTCTCCCGCGACAGCTTGCCACGCACCTGCGAGGCCGCCCATTGCAAACGTTGCAGGTTGGAACGCAGGCTGAACGGCCAGTCATCGCCGAGTATCGCCGCCAGCAATCGCTCCGGCAGTTCGCCTTCATCGGGCAACAGCATCAGCCGTTCGCCAAGATCCACCGCCGCCTCCAAGGCCTGCGGATCATCGCCATCGACATAACGCGCCAACATGATTCGCAGCAATCGGGCGCTGTCATCGCAGCGCTCGCAGTAACGGCCGAACCAGAACAGGTTTTCCACCACCCGCGACGGCAGGTAAGGATCGCGACGCACCAAGTCATGCACGCCGATATTGCGCTGGGCTTTCCACTGTTCGCCGCTCGGTGAACGTTCGCCCAGCACCCAGGTGTCCTTGCTGGCGCCGCCGCGCTGCATCGATACCACCTCGGCGTCCGCTTGCGCGGCCACACGGGTCAAGCCACCGGGCAACACCCGATAACCGTCGCGACTGGCCACCGCATACACGCGCATGCCGATAGCCCGCGGTTGCAATTGACCGTCCTCGGCCTGCCATATCGGCGCCTGAGACAACTGCGCGAGTTCTTGCGCAACGTAAGCATAGGGTCGTGCCTGCATGCGCTCGGCGAGCTCCTGGCGCTGTTTTTCACTCAAATCTCGACCGAATAGCGGGGCGAAACTCTGGGACGGAAATGCCGGTTTGATCAGCAGCTCCGGCAGTTTTTCCAGGGCCTGGGCCAGCACCGGGGCCTCACCGCACCACCAGGTGGCAATGGACGGCAGGATCAGTTCTTCGCCAAACAGGAACTGGTTGATCTTCGGCAGGAAGCCCAGCAAGCCCGGCGACTCCAGCACACCGCTGCCGAGGGCGTTGGCCACCAGCACCCGACCCTGGCGCACGGCTTCAAGCAGGCCCGGTACGCCCAAGGCCGAGTCAGTGCGCAATTCCAGTGGGTCGCAGAAGTCGTCGTCGAGCCGGCGCATGATCGCGTGGACCCGACGCAGACCACTCAGGGTCTTCAGGTAGACCGTGGCATCGCGCACCGTGAGGTCGCCACCTTCCACCAACGGGTAGCCAAGCTGGCGGGCCAGGTACAGGTGCTCGAAATAGCTTTCGTTGAAACGCCCCGGCGTCAGCAGGACCACCAGCGGTGCCTCTTCATCACTTGGCGCCTGACGGGCCAGTGTCTCCTGGAGGGTGCGGAAGAATCCCGCCAGGTGCTGCACCTTCAAATCACGGTACAACTCGGGAAAGGCCCGGGACACGATGGTGCGGTTTTCCAGGGCATAGCCAGCGCCGGACGGCGCCTGAGTGCGATCGGCCGTTACCCACCAGCGGCCATCGGGCGTGCGCGCCAGATCCACGGCGTACAGATGCAAAAAGGCTCCGTCAGGCGGCTTGATGCCCTGACAGGGCCAGAGGAAATTGTTGTGGCCAAATACCAGCTCCGCCGGCAGCAGACCTTCGGCGATCAAGCGTTGCGGGCCATAGAGATCGGCCAGTACGGCATTGAGCAAACGTGCACGCTGGGCGATGCCGGCGGACAATTGCTCCCACTCGTCGGCGGCAATCACATGGGGCAGCAAGTCCAGCTCCCACGGCCGATCGGCGCCCTTGGGATCGGCGTAGACGTTATAGGTGACACCGTTTTCCTGGATCTGCCGGGTCAGTAGCGCCTGACGCTGCACCAATTGAGCGGGTGTGCTGCGCTGCAACTGGTCGAACAGCCGACGCCAGTGCGGCCGTATGGCACCGCTGTCGTCGAGCAATTCGTGATAGGTGCCCGCCGTCAGCGGGTAGCGGTCTAGCAGGTCAGGCATGGAAAGCTCGGCAGACAGCAATGATCGGTCAGACTAACGCACGCTCATGACGCCCGGATAGACGAAAAATCCGGGCGTCGCGTACGAATTAGAAACGTCGCAAATCGAGCGTCATCGGCAGCTCGTCGTTAATTTCCATATTGGGTATCGGAAGTTTCCCCGGCGTGTGTCCGATTCGGAAGAAACGCGCCATTCGCCGGCTCTCGGCTTCATTGGCGTTCACTGGCAACGTCTCGTAGTTGCGCCCCCCCGGATGGGCGACGTGATACTGGCAACCGCCCAGCGAACGGCCCATCCAGGTGTCGAGCAGGTCGAACACCAGTGGTGCATGGACCGGGATGGTCGGCTGCAGGCAGTTGGACGGTTGCCAGGCACGGAAGCGCACACCGGCGACGAACTCGCCGACCCGCCCAGTGGGCTGCAACGGCACAGGCATGCCGTTGCAGGTCAGCACATAGCGTTGCGGCGGCAAGCCGCTGAGCTTGACCTGCAGGCGCTCCAGGGACGAGTCGACGTAACGCACCGTGCCACCGACCGCGCCCTCCTCGCCCAGTACATGCCATGGCTCAAGTGCCTGGCGCAGTTCCAGCGCGATGCCCTTGACGGCGTAGTCGCCGACCTTGGGAAAACGGAACTGCAGGTGCGCCGCAAACCACTCCGCCCGCACCGGATAACCGGCGTCGTTGAGATCGGCGATGACGTCGGCGAAATCCTGTTCGATAAAGTGCGGCAACAGGAACCGGTCATGCAGTTCGGTGCCCCAGCGCGCCAGTTTTGGCGGTGCATAAGGCTCACGCCAGAACCGGGCAACCAATGCCCGCAGCAATAGCTGCTGGGCCAGGCTCATGCGCGCATGGGGTGGCATTTCAAAAGCGCGCAACTCCAGCAAACCCAGGCGACCGGTCGCGCCATCCGGTGAATAGAGCTTGTCGATGCAGAACTCGGCGCGATGGGTGTTGCCGGTCACGTCGATCAACAGGTTGCGCAGCAGGCGATCCACCAGCCACGGCGCGCACTCTTCGCCCGGCGCAGGCATCTGGGCGAAGGCGATTTCCAGTTCATACAAGGCGTCGTTGCGCGCTTCGTCGACGCGTGGGGCCTGGGACGTCGGGCCGATGAACAGTCCGGAAAACAGGTAGGACAAGGACGGATGGTTATGCCAGTAGCTGATCAGGCTGCGCAGCAAATCCGGACGCCGCAGAAACGGTGAGTCCGCCGGTGTCGCGCCCCCCAGTACGAAGTGGTTGCCGCCACCGGTGCCGGTGTGCCGGCCGTCGATCAGGAATTTCTCGGTGGTGAGTCGGGTCTGGCGCGCTTCTTCGTAAAGAAATTCAGTGCGCTCAACCAACTCGTCCCAGGTCGCGGATGGCTGCACGTTGACTTCGATCACGCCGGGATCAGGGGTGATGCGAAAGTTGCTCAAGCGCGGATCGCTCGGCGGCTCGTAACCTTCCAGCAATACCGGGCAATTGAGCTCCCGGGCCGTGGCCTCGATGGCTGTCACTAACTCCAGATAATCCTCGACCCGCTCCAGCGGCGGCATGAACAGGTATAACCGGCCTTCACGTGCTTCCGCGCAGAAGGCGGTGCGGGTCAGCCAGTCAGCGGACTCATCGACCTTCGGTGCCCGATCTTCAACCAGCGCCGCGGCGCCCTGGCGCTGCAGTTGGTCTGTACCAGGTAGCGCCGGGAAATCCTGATTGGGATCTTTGGGGTGAATGAACGGATACTCCGCCGCCTTCACCCAAGGCTGCGAACCCAGAGGCAGGCGATACCCCAGCGGTGAGTCCCCCGGCACCAGGCGGCAGTGCTCGTCACGCAGGTACCACCGGCCGCTTTGCCACTGATCGCCCTTGGCGGTGCGCGCTAAGGGCAGGACCTGGCCAATCACCTTGTCCAGGCCCTGACTGAAGACTTTGCGCAAACGCGCACGCTCCAGGGGCTCTTCGAGTCGTGAGTCTTCAGCGCTGACATTCTGCGGCAAAGTACCTTCGCGCCAGAGGTAATAGAAATTGTCTTCGTAGGCTGGAAATACAAAGCGCGTAGGAATGTTCAAACGCTCGGCAACACTCGCCAGAAAACGCCCCGCCAGCTCGCCATTGGCGCCGTAATCCTGCTGCTCGTCGGCGATCAGCGCGCTGTCATGCCAGATCGGCACACCGTCGCGCCGCCAATAGCAATTGAGCGACCAGCGCGGCAGTTGTTCGCCGGGATACCATTTGCCCTGGCCAAAATGCACCAGGCCTTGCGGGGCATACCGCTTGCGCATGCGCTGGAACAGTTCGGCGGACAGCCGCCGCTTGTTCGGCCCCAGCGCCGCGGTGTTCCACTCGGCACCGTCCGGATCATCGATGGACACAAAGGTCGGCTCACCGCCCATGGTCAGGCGCACATCGCCTTCGAGCAGGTCGGCATCGATCTGCCGGCCCAGGGCCTGAATCGCCAGCCACTGCTCTTCGGTGTAGGGCTTGGTGACCCTTGGCGCCTCCCAGATCCGCTCCACCGACATTTCATGGCTGAATTCGCACTCGCACGGTTCCACCAAGCCACTGATCGGTGCCGCAGAGGATGGATCGGGACTACAGGCCAACGGGATGTGTCCTTCACCGGCAAACAGCCCGGAGGTTGCATCCAGGCCGATCCAGCCAGCACCGGGCAGATACACCTCACACCAGGCATGCAGGTCGGTGAAGTCCACTTCGGTCCCGGAAGGACCGTCGAGGCTTTTCAGGTCGGCGGTCAATTGAATCAGGTAACCCGACACGAAGCGCGCAGCCAGTCCCAGGTGACGCAGCAGTTGTACCAACAACCACGCTGAATCGCGGCAGGAACCGGAGGCCTGCTCCAGGGTGTGCTCGGGCGTTTGCACCCCCGGCTCCATGCGGATCAGGTAGTTGATGTCTTCGCTCAGACGCTGGTTGAGCGCAACGAGGAAATCCACCGCCGGCAATGGCGTGCGGTCGATGCCGTCCAGATAGGCCTTGAACTTCGGCGTCAGGGGCAAGGTTTCCAGGTACGGCGCCAGCTCCTTGCGTTCGTCGGTCGCGTAAGCGAATGGGATTTTTTCGGCGTAAGGCTCAAGGAAAAAGTCGAACGGATTGAACACCGCCATTTCCGCCAGCAGATCGACTTCGATCCGCAGCTCGTCGGTTTTCTCCGGGAACACCAGCCGCGCCAGGTAATTACCCTGGGGGTCCTGCTGCCAATTGATGAAATGCTGCTCAGGCGAGACTTTCAGCGCATAGGAAAGTATCCGCGTGCGGCTGTGGGTGGCGGGACGCAGGCGAACAATCTGCGGGCCCAACTCGACAGCGCGGTCATAGCGGTAATGTGTGACGTGGTGCAATGCGACATGAATCGACACGGCGTGCCTCCTGCGAGCCCTAAGCGTATTGGAAAGCGCGCAAGACTTATGCCATCCAGCAGTGCTGGCGCTTTCTCCCGTTGCAGGAGGCAGTACAGCACCAAAATCGGGCGATGCGGGAAATTGGTTGGAGAGAGTTGCACGGATTTGTGGCGGGAAGTTGTGAAGTCGCCGCCTGCTCGGGCCTCTTCGCGGGCAAGCCCGCTCCCACAGGGATCTGCTGCGAACACACAATCGCGTGCAACCTCGAACACTGTGGGAGCGGGCTTGCCCGCGAAGAGGCCAGTGGCTCCAGCACAAATGGTTAAACCCTGAAACGCAAAACGCCAACCCGAAGGTTGGCGTTTTGTTCAGCTCAAGCGAGGCTTAGCGCGGCACGACCGGCTTGCGCGTAGGCTTGGGCCCCTTGCCTTTGGCCGCTTCCTTGCGCTCCTTGGCCGCCTGCTGGTTGCGGGCGAATGCCGCCGCCTTGGCCTGCTCACGCTTGTCCCACGGGTTGCCGCCATCGCTGGCGCGTGGTGGCAGGCCGGTGTGCTGGGTCAGGATCTTGGTGGTCTTTTCCCCTGCAACCTTGTGGCTACCGGCCGGCGTCGAGTTCTTGCGACGGGCGCTCTGGTAGCTGTCGGTGGACGGCTGGTGCAGCGGGATCAACTGGTTCTTGCCCGGCCCGATCAGATCGGCACGGCCCATGCGGGTCAGCGCCTCACGCAGCATCGGCCAGCCTTTCGGATCGTGATAACGCAGGAACGCCTTGTGCAGGCGACGCTGCTCCTCGCTCTTGACGATGGTGACCGCGTCACTCTTGTACGTAACCTTGCGCAGCGGGTTCTTGCCCGAGTGGTACATCGCGGTGGCGGTAGCCATCGGCGACGGGTAGAACGCCTGCACCTGGTCAGCACGGAAACCGTTGCCCTTGAGCCACAGCGCCAGGTTCATCATGTCTTCGTCGGTGGTGCCCGGGTGGGCCGCGATGAAGTACGGAATCAGGTACTGCTCTTTCCCGGCTTCCTTCGAATACTTCTCGAACATGCGCTTGAACTTGTCATAGCTGCCGATGCCCGGTTTCATCATCTGGTTGAGCGGACCTTCCTCGGTATGTTCCGGGGCGATCTTCAGGTAGCCACCGACGTGGTGGGTCACCAGCTCTTTAACGTATTCCGGCGACTCGACCGCGAGGTCATAACGCAGGCCGGAAGCGATCAGGATCTTCTTCACACCCGGCAATTCACGGGCGCTGCGGTACAACTGGATCAGCGCCGAGTGGTCGGTGTTCAGGTTCGGGCAGATGCCGGGGAACACGCAGGACGGCTTGCGGCACGCGGATTCGATTTCCGGGGTCTTGCAGGCGATGCGGTACATGTTCGCGGTCGGGCCGCCCAGGTCAGAGATCACGCCGGTAAAACCGGGAACCTTGTCACGAATTTCTTCGATCTCGCGAATGATCGACTCGTGGGAGCGGTTCTGGATGATCCGGCCTTCGTGCTCGGTGATCGAGCAGAAGGTACAGCCGCCGAAGCAGCCACGCATGATGTTCACCGAGAAGCGGATCATGTCGTAGGCCGGGATCTTCTCCTTGCCATACGCCGGGTGCGGAATGCGGGCGTAAGGCATGCCGAAGACGTAGTCCATCTCTTCGGTGGTCATCGGAATCGGTGGCGGGTTGAACCAGACGTCGACTTCACCGTGCTTCTGCACCAGGGCACGGGCGTTGCCCGGGTTGGTTTCCAGGTGCAGCACGCGGTTGGCGTGGGCGTAGAGCACCGCGTCGTTACGGACCTTTTCCACCGACGGCAGACGGATCACGGTCTTGTCGCGGGTCATCTTCGGGCTGGCCAGGATCTGTACGACCTTGGCTTCCTGCGGGTCTTCAACCGGCCCCTTTTCCTGCTCGATGGCGCAGGCCTGGGTGTCCTGGGTGTTCACGTACGGGTTGATGATCTTGTCGATCTTGCCCGGACGGTCGATTCGCGTGGAGTCGACTTCGTACCAGTCTTTGGGTGTGTCGCGACGGATGAACGCGGTGCCGCGCACATCGGTGATGTCTTCGATCTTGTGACCGTAGGACAGGCGCTGGGCGACTTCGACGATCGCACGCTCGGCGTTGCCGTAGAGCAGGATGTCGGCGCAGGCGTCGATCAGGATCGAGTTACGCACCCGGTCCTGCCAGTAATCGTAGTGGGCGATGCGGCGCAGGGACGCTTCGATGCCACCGAGCACGATCGGCACGTGCTTGTAGGCTTCCTTGCAGCGCTGGCTGTAGACCAGGCTCGCGCGATCCGGACGCTTGCCCGCCAGGCCACCCGGGGTGTAGGCGTCGTCGGACCGGATTTTCTTGTCGGCGGTGTAGCGGTTGATCATCGAGTCCATGTTGCCGGCCGCGACACCGAAGAACAGGTTCGGCTCGCCAAGCTTCATGAAATCGTCTTTGGACTGCCAGTTCGGCTGGGCAATGATCCCGACGCGGAAGCCCTGGGACTCCAGCAGCCGGCCGATGATCGCCATGCCGAACGACGGGTGATCGACGTAGGCATCACCGGTGACGATGATGATGTCGCAGGAATCCCAGCCAAGCTGATCCATCTCCTCCCTGCTCATCGGCAGGAATGGCGCTGGTCCGAAACATTCGGCCCAGTACTTGGGATAGTCAAATAACGGCTTGGCTGCTTGCATGTCGATAACCGGTGTTGGCTTTCATTGAATTTCGCGGGCGCGGAATATAGCACAAATTTTGACCAATTCCGACGGCTGTGGTCGGAAATTGCGACGCCCCCATCGCGGGCAAGCCTCGCCCCTACAGACGGAGGGATTCTGTAGGAGCGAGCGGGCGGCGATCCGACTTGCCCGCGAAGAGGCCCGATCAGACGCTACAAATCACTCGTCGTCGTCGAAGTTGTAGCTACCCGGCGCCAGGTTCTCGAATCGCGTGTATTTGCCGATAAAGGCCAGACGAATAAAGCCGATCGGCCCGTTACGCTGCTTGCCGATGATGATCTCGGCAATGCCTTTGTGCTCGGTCTCCGGGTGATACACCTCGTCGCGGTACACGAACATGATCACGTCGGCGTCCTGCTCGATCGCTCCGGATTCGCGCAAGTCGGAGTTCACCGGGCGCTTGTTCGGGCGTTGTTCCAGGGAACGGTTGAGCTGTGACAGCGCAACGACCGGGCAGTTGAATTCCTTGGCCAGGGCTTTCAGGGATCGGGAGATCTCGGAAATCTCGTTGGTCCGGTTGTCACCGCTGGAGCCCGGGATCTGCATGAGTTGCAGGTAGTCGATCATGATCAGGCCGACTTCGCCATGCTCACGCACCAGACGGCGGGTCCGCGCACGCATTTCCGACGGGCTGATACCGGCGGTATCGTCGATGAACAGCTTGCGATCGTTGAGCAGGTTGACCGCCGAGGTCAGGCGTGGCCAATCGTCATCTTCCAGCTGGCCGGAACGCACCTTGGTCTGGTCGATGCGCCCCAACGACGACAACATACGCATGATCAGCGATTCGCCTGGCATCTCCAGCGAGTAAACCAGAACCGCCTTCTCGCTGCGCAACACGGCGTTTTCCACCAGGTTCATGGCAAAGGTGGTCTTACCCATGGACGGACGGCCGGCGACGATGATCAAGTCGGCCGGCTGCAGGCCGCTGGTCTTCTCGTCGAGGTCGGTATAACCGGTGGACAGGCCGGTGATGGCGTTGTCGGTGTTGAACAGGGTGTCGATGCGGTCGATGGCCTTGGTCAGCAGGTCATTCACACCCACCGGGCCGCCGGTTTTTGGCCGGGCCTCGGCGATCTGGAAGATCTGCCGCTCAGCTTCGTCGAGAATCTCGGCGGCGGTACGGCCTTCCGGGTTGAAGGCGCTGTCGGCGATCTCGGTGCTGATGCCGATCAACTGGCGCAGGGTCGCCCGCTCACGAACGATTTGCGCATAGGCCTTGATGTTGGCGACAGACGGCGTGTTTTTCGCCAGCTCGCCCAGGTAACCGAGGCCGCCGACCTGCGAGGTCTGACCTTCCTTGTCCAGTTGCTCGGACAGGGTCACGACGTCGATCGGCATGTTCTGATCGGCCAGCTTGGCGATCGCACGGAAAATCAGACGGTGGTCATGTCGATAGAAATCGCCGTCGGAGACTTGATCGAGCACGCGTTCCCAGGCGTTGTTGTCCAGCATCAGACCACCGAGTACAGCCTGTTCGGCTTCGATGGAATGCGGCGGCACCTTCAGCGCGGCGGTTTGCAGATCGTATTGCTCGGGAGCAGAGATTTCGTTCATGGCCACTTGGTTTTTTGAAAAGCAGGGGTTTGAAAACGGGTGTTACCAGAAAGACAAAGGGCACGACCTGTGAACAGGATCGTGCCCGATGTTACCGGCAAGCACCCGAGGGTGCCAGCCGACAAGTGCTGCTTAAGCTGCTACCACGACAACGCGTACGGTGGCTTCAACTTCGGCGTGCAGGTGCACGGCTACGTCGAATTCACCTACGTTGCGGATGGTGCCGTTCGGCAGACGAACTTCGCTTTTCGCTACTTCAACGCCGGAGGCGGTCAGTGCGTCAGCGATGTCGTGAGTACCGATCGAACCGAACAGCTTGCCTTCGTCGCCAGCGGTGGCAGTGATGGTCACTTCCAGCTCGGCCAGTTGGGCAGCGCGGCTTTCAGCCGACGATTTACGATCTGCTGCGGCTTTTTCCAGCTCAGCACGACGCTCTTCGAACGCAGCCAGGTTGGCTGGGGTCGCAGCGGTAGCTTTGCCGTAAGGCAGCAGGTAGTTACGACCGTAACCAGCCTTAACGTTCACTTTGTCACCCAGGTTGCCCAGGTTGGTGACTTTTTCCAGAAGGATCAGTTGCATGTGAAAATCCTCTTAACTTTTAACCTTCACCGTTCGCGTCATCGGCGTCTTTCGGCGCCAGACGACCGCGAAAATCAATCAGGCTGTCGACGATGGCCAAGACCACCAGCAACGGATAGATCAGCTGCATGAACAGCAACAGCGTGACGTACAACCCCACCAGCCAGAATCTGGCCAGTCGCTTTTGCGCCACCAGCCCGTGAATCAGGGCCAGCCCGGCGAAAACCAGCGGTACGCTGCACAGCGGTACAAGCATGGACATCTGGACACCGAGATTCGGTGTCACAACCATGCCCGCCAGCAGCAACATCGCGGGACCCAGCGGGATTCGGACGGCGCGAAACTCGCGACCGAAACCACCGGGGTTGTACAACAACGCCTGCCAGTAGCGCCCGACAATCAGGCTCAGCACACTGACGATTTGCAACAAGGCCGCAATCAGGCCGGTCAGGATTGGTGTAATCAGGGACGCGAAACGCGCTTGCTCGTCTACCGACATTTGCTGGTAGACCTCACCGAGTAGCGACGGCATGACTTTTATCAAAGCCTGCGCCAGCATCTCGATCTGGGGACCGAAAACCGCCCCCAGCACCACTGAAAACACCACTCCCATCGCTATGCTGACCAGCAGCACGCGGTTCCAGGACTCGCTTGCGCGCAAAACCAACGCAAGGCTCGCAGACCCCAGCAGCACCAGAAGTGCTCGTGGGTCGTCGGAGTAAAGCCACCAGATCAACGCCGGCAGCAGTCCCAGAGCAAGAACGCCCAGGGCGTCCTTCAATCCGCGCCGCAGGAGCACAAGGCATCCGGCGGCAGCACCCAACCAATACAACAACGGCAATGCCGCGCATCCAGCCACTACGAGAGTGGCCTGCATACGGCCCCGCATGATGAACTCAGCTAAGGCACGCATACATTCAATCCTTTGCTACGTGTCGACTGCCCGGTCTCAGCGGCCGTGGCTGTCGGTGTAGGCCAGCAGGGCCAGGAAGCGGGCGCGCTTGATAGCGGTGGCCAGCTGACGCTGATAACGAGCTTTGGTACCGGTGATGCGGCTTGGAACGATTTTGCCGGTCTCGGATACGTAGGCTTTCAGAGTGTTGAGATCTTTGTAATCGATCTCTTTCACGTCTTCAGCGGTGAAGCGGCAGAATTTACGACGACGGAAGAAACGTGCCATTTGATAGGCTCCTTAAAAGGTCCGTGGATTACTCGTCAGCGTTATCGCTGTTGTCGCTGTCATCACTATCAGCGCTTTCAGCGCCTTCGTGCTCAGGACGGTCGCGACGCTCACGGCGCTCACTGCGGTTTTCTTCAGCCTTGAGCATCTCGGATTGGCCGGTAACGGCTTCTTCGCGACGGATGACCAGGTTACGGATCACTGCATCGTTGTAGCGGAAGTTGTCTTCCAGCTCGGCCAGGGCCTTGCCAGTGCACTCAACGTTCAGCATCACGTAGTGAGCCTTGTGAACATTGTTGATTGCGTAGGCCAGTTGACGACGGCCCCAATCTTCCAGACGGTGGATTTTGCCGCCGTCTTCTTCGATCAGCTTGGTGTAACGCTCAACCATGCCGCCGACTTGCTCGCTTTGATCCGGGTGGACCAAAAAGATGATTTCGTAATGACGCATGAATGCTCCTTACGGGTTGTAGCCTGCCGCTCAAAAGCGGTCAGACAAGGAGTGAATGACACTTATGGACTTGTGGACGCTAGACACGTTGGTGCCTGCCATCACAGCAAGGGGCGCAATTGTAGAGAAGGGGCGTGGGAGGCGCAAGGGAATTGGTGATTATTTGAACAACCCTCAATTCATACCACACCACAAGACACTGTGGGAGCGAGCCTGCTCGCGATGGGGGCGCAACATTCAACATTGATGCTGAATGTAACTCCGCTATCGCGAGCAGGCTCGCTCCCACAGGGACTACAACTGGATCACGCTTTTTTAGCGGCAGCCTTGGCTTTGACGCTGCGCTGGCGCTGCGCTTCGAACAGGCACACACCCGTTGCCACGGACACGTTGAGACTGCTGACGCTACCGGCCATCGGCAGGTTCACCAGATAGTCGCAATGCTCGCGGGTCAGGCGACGCATGCCTTTGCCTTCGGCACCCATGATCAGGATGGTCGGGCCTGTCAGGTCCTGATCATACAGGCTGACTTCAGCTTCACCGGCCGTACCGACAACCCACAAACCACGCTGCTGGAGTTTTTCCAGGGTGCGCGCCAGGTTGGTCACCGCCACCAGCGGAATCACTTCCGCCGCACCGCAGGCGATTTTTCGTACAACCGGCGTCAGAGTCGCCGACTTGTCCTTCGGTACGATCACTGCCAGCGCACCCGCCGCATCGGCGGAACGCAGGCAGGCACCGAGGTTGTGCGGATCGGTCACGCCGTCGAGCACCAGCAACAACGGAGCGCCTTCCGTGCGATCGAGCAGCTCGTCGAGCATTGCCTCGCCCCAGACCTGGCTCGGACTGACTTCCGCGACCACACCCTGGTGCACGCCTTCAACCCAGGCGTCCATTTCGCGGCGCTCGGCTTGGCCGACCTGAACCCGGTTTTCGTTGGCCAGCTCAATCAGCGTCTGGACCCGAGGGTCATTCCGGCCTTCGGCCAGCCAGATCTGCTTCACGCGTTTCGGGTGATGACGCAACAACGCTTCTACAGCGTGCACGCCATAGATCTTTTCCAACTGACTCATGACTTGGCCTTAGGTTTACGCGCCCCGCCAGTCTTGGCTGGAGCCGAGCCCGCTTTCGGCGGACCTTTACGATGTTTAGTCGGTTTGGCTGGCTTGCCGCCGGCAGCCTTTTCAGGCGCCGACCGGCTGGTCTTTCCCCCAGACGCCGCTTTACCGCCGCTTTTCGCGCCGGCCAGCAACGCCTGCTTCATTTCACGGCTCTTGCGCACTTCGGCGTTTTTCGCCGCCGCATCGCTTGGGCGATAGGCCTCGACAGCTTTTTCCTTGGCAGGACGACGGCCGGTTTTCGCCGGGGCCGGCTCTGCTTCGGCTTTAGCTGCAGGAGCTGCCGTTTCGCTGCCACGTTTTTTGCGGCCGATCGGCGCGCTGATGGTTTTTTCGGCCATCTCGAAGTCGATCTTGCG
Organism: Pseudomonas sp. WJP1; assembly: GCF_028471945.1. Classification (NCBI taxonomy): domain Bacteria; kingdom Pseudomonadati; phylum Pseudomonadota; class Gammaproteobacteria; order Pseudomonadales; family Pseudomonadaceae; genus Pseudomonas; species Pseudomonas sp. WJP1. The sequence continues at coordinate 557,684 of NZ_CP110128.1, read as the reverse complement.
CTCGTCGAGGTCGACGCGCATCACCCGCACTTCAACCGTGTCGCCAAGGCGGAAGCTGCGACCGGTACGCTCACCGGCCAGGCGGTGGTGCACAGGATCGAAGTGGTAGTAATCGCCCGGCAGCGCGGTGACGTGCACCAAGCCTTCGACGTAGATGTCGGTCAGCTCGACGAACAGGCCAAAGCCGGTGACCGCGGTGATCACACCCGGGAACGACTCGCCCACGCGATCTTTCATGAACTCGCACTTGAGCCAGTTCACCACGTCACGGGTCGCTTCGTCGGCACGGCGCTCGCTCATCGAGCACTGCTCGCCGAGTTGTTCCAGGGCCGCCTCGTCGTACGGATAGATGCGCGCCTTCGGAATGGTCATCGCACCGGCACGGCGAACGTGCGGGGTATCCTGCTTCGAATGGATCACGCTGCGGATCGCCCGGTGCGTGAGCAAGTCCGGGTAGCGGCGGATCGGCGAGGTGAAGTGGGTGTAAGCCTCGTAATTCAGGCCGAAGTGGCCCTGGTTATCGGCGCTGTACACGGCCTGGCTCAACGAGCGCAGCATCACGGTCTGGATCAAATGGAAATCCGGACGATCTTTGATGCCGGCCAGCAACGCCTGGTAATCCTTCGGCGACGGGCCATCCTTGCCTTTGTGCAGGGACAGGCCGAGCTCACCGAGGAAGGCGCGCAGTTTTTCCAGGCGCTCCGGCGGCGGGCCGTCGTGAACGCGGTACAACGCAGGAATCTCGTGTTTCTTCAGGAATTCGGCGGTGGCCACGTTGGCCGCCAGCATGCATTCCTCGATCAGCTTGTGCGCGTCGTTGCGGATGGTCGGACGGATTTCCGCGATCTTGCGCTCGGAACCGAAAATGATCCGGGTTTCCTGGGTTTCAAAATCGATCGCGCCACGCACGTGACGAGCGGCCAGTAACACCTTGTACAGTGAATACAGCTGCTTGAGGTGCGGCACCACGTCGGTGTACTCACCGCGAAGCTTGCGCGCTTCGGTGGCTTTCGGCGTTTCCAGCATCGCGCTGACCTTGTTATAGGTCAGGCGGGCGTGGGAGTGGATCACCGCTTCGTAGAAGCAGTAGTCGGTCATCTCGCCGGATTTGGAGATGGTCATCTCGCAAACCATGGCCAGGCGATCGACCTGCGGGTTCAGCGAGCACAGGCCGTTGGACAGCTGCTCAGGCAGCATCGGGATCACGCGCTCGGGGAAGTACACCGAGTTGCCGCGCACCTGGGCCTCGGCGTCCAGCGCCGAACCAAGCTTCACGTAGCTGGAAACGTCGGCAATCGCCACGTACAACTTCCAGCCACCGGAGAACAGGCGCAGCTTGCCCGGACGGGCTTCGCAGTAGACCGCGTCATCGAAGTCGCGGGCATCTTCGCCGTCGATGGTGACGAACGGCAGATGACGCAGGTCGATGCGCTTCTCTTTATCCTTCTCCTCGACTTCCGGCTTGAGCTTGGCGGCTTCCTTGAGCACAGCCTCAGGCCAGACGTGGGGAATGTCGTAGGTACGCAGGGCAACGTCGATCTCCATGCCCGGCGCCATATAGTTGCCCACGACTTCGACCACATCGCCTTGCGGCTGGAAACGTGGTGTCGGCCAGTGAGTAATCTTCACTTCGACGAACTGACCAATCTGCGCGTTCGCATTGCGGCCCGGTGTCACCAGCACTTCCTGCTGGATCTTCGGGTTATCCGCGACGACGAAACCGATACCGCCTTCTTCGAAGTAGCGACCGACGATGGTCTCGTGGGCACGGGATACCACTTCGACGATCATGCCTTCGCGGCGACCGCGACGATCCAGCCCGGAAACACGCGCCAGTGCACGGTCGCCGTCAAACACCAGGCGCATTTGCGCCGGGCTCATGAACAGGTCGTCACTGCCGTCGTCCGGCACTAGGAAACCGAAGCCGTCACGGTGACCGCTGATGCGGCCCAGGATCAGGTCGAGCTTGTCCACCGGCGCATAAGTGCCGCGGCGGGTGTAAATCAGCTGTGCATCGCGCTCCATGGCGCGCAGGCGGCGGCGCAGGGCTTCGATCTGGTCTTCCGTGGTCAGACCAAACTCTTCGACCAGTTGCTCGCGGTTAGCAGGCGAACCCCGATCAGCAAGGTGCTGAAGGATCAGTTCGCGGCTAGGAATGGGGTTTTCATATTTTTCCGCTTCACGAGCGGCCTCGGGATCGAGGGACTGCCAATCGGCCATTAGAGAGTTTTCACCTTGTCTATATGCGGGTTAGTTTGGCATAGGCGTAATGAAACGGGAAATTTCAGGCTAAGACGCCTCATCTAAAGCCCTTTATCGACACCAGGAGACTGACTTGAAGACCGCTGGTGAAATTTTTCAGGTTTTTTTGGTGTCGGGGGTTTACAGTTAAAAACACGCTCCGTATAGTGCGCGCCATCGACGACGGACAACGTTGCCGATACTGCCCAGATGGTGAAATTGGTAGACACGCCAGCTTCAGGTGCTGGTGACCGCAAGGTCGTGGAAGTTCGAGTCTTCTTCTGGGCACCAATTTCGAGCTTGAGATTAGATCAATTTCAAGGCTCACACAAAAACCCGCGAAAGCGGGTTTTTGCATTTCCGGGGTTCTGATCTGCATTTCGGAGGTTCTGATTTATTAATTTCAAATCAGGGGTTTACAGATCTAATTGCGCTCCGTATAGTGCGCCACATCAACAGCGGCAACGCTAGCGATGAAATGCCCAGATGGTGAAATTGGTAGACACGCCAGCTTCAGGTGCTGGTGACCGCAAGGTCGTGGAAGTTCGAGTCTTCTTCTGGGCACCAATTCAAATTCAAGGTTACGGCCTTGAATTTCACAAAAACCCGCGAAAGCGGGTTTTTGCGTTTCCGGGGCTTGAAACCCAGGGCAATTACGCCGTGCAGGGCGCATTTGAGAAACAATATCGTTTATCATTGTTGCAAGATTTTGCAATGCGACAGTGAGGAACCCTGCGAATGATGTTTCGAAATACCCTGCGCCGCGGCATGACCACCACCCTTCTCGGCCTGGCACTCGCCACTCCCCTCACCCAGGCTGCCGACCCAGTCTCCCTGACGCTCTATAACGGCCAACACAAGGAAGTCGGCGATGCGGTCGCCAAAGCCTTCGAAGCCAAGACAGGCATTCACGTCAATGTGCGCAAAGGCAGCAGCAACCAGCTCGCCAGCCAGGTCGTCGAAGAAGGCGATCGCTCCCCCGCCGACGTAATCTACGCCGAAGAATCGCCACCACTGAACAAACTCGGTGAGCAAGGCTTCCTGGCCAAGGCCGATGACACCACGCTGGCAGTCCTGCCCAAGGACTATGTCGCCGCCGACGGCACCTGGATTGGCGTCACCGCTCGGGTGCGCGTCGTCGCGTTCAACCCGAAACTGGTCGACGAAAAAGACCTGCCGAAATCGGTGATGGAATTCTCCGATCCAAAATGGCAGGGCAAGGTCGGCTTCGTACCCACCAGCGGCGCGTTCCAGGAACAAGCCGTGGCGATCATCAAGGTGCATGGCATGGAGGCTGCGGAAGAATGGCTGACCGGCTTGCGCGCCTTCGGCAAGACCTACAGCAACAACATGGTTGCCCTCAAAGCCGTGGAAAACGGCGAAGTGGCGACGGTATTGGTGAACAACTACTACTGGTTCGCCTTGCAGCGTGAAAAGGGCCAGCTCGACTCGAAACTGCATTACTTCAGCGGCGGTGACGTCGGCGGCCTGATTACCGTATCGAGCGCGGCCGTGCTGAAATCCAGCAAACACCCAAAAGAAGCCCAGCAATTGCTCGCCTATATGGCCAGTGAAGAAGGCCAGCGCGTGATCACCCAGACCACCGCCGAATACCCGCTGCACAAAGGCATGCAATCGGATCGCGGCCTCAAGCCGTTCAGCGAACTGCAAGCGCCGAAAGTCACGCCCGCTGACTTGGGCAATGCCGAAGAAGCCCTGGAGCTGGAACGCGAGGTTGGCCTGAACTGATGAGCGCATCGCTATCCGCCTCCGCCACGCAAGGCCGGTATGTGCCAGGGCGTAAGCGGCCTTCCATCTGGCTGGTTCTGCCGGTTCTACTGCTGGTCGTGCTCAGCGTGCTACCCCTGGCGTACGTCGGCCTGAAAGCCTGGCAAGCCGGCTGGGCCCAGGCGCTGCACTTGCTGTGGCGGCCTTATGTGTTTGGCCTGCTGCGCAACACCCTGGCGCTGATGATCGGCGTGACGCTGGCGTGCGGCGTGATTGGCCTGTCGCTGGCATGGCTGCTGGAACGCAGCAATCTGCCGGGGCGACGCCTGTGGGGTGTGGTTCTGTGCTTGCCGTTCGCCGTACCGGCGTTTGTCAGCAGCTTTACCTGGGTGTCGCTGAGCGCACATTTCGAAGGGCTCGGCGGGGCGATCCTGGTGATGAGCCTGTCCAAATACCCGCTGATCTTTCTGCCCGTGGCCGCCACCCTTCGCAATCTCGACCCCTCGCTGGAAGAGTCTGCCCGCACCCTGGGACAGAATCGCTGGGGGGTGTTTTTCCGCGTCACCCTGCCGCTGCTCTGGCCTTCGCTGCTGGCGGGGTCGCTGCTGATTGCCCTGCACATGCTGGTGGAATTCGGTGCGCTGTCGATCATCGGCCTGCAAACCTTCACCACCGCGATCTATCAACAGTTCGAGCTGGAGTTCAGCAACGCCAACGCCGCGATGCTCTCGGCGGTGTTGCTGGCGCTGTGTTTGATGTTGCTGTGGCTGGAACTGCGTGTTCGCGGCAAAGGCCGGCACGTGCGCACAGGCCAGGGCGCGGCGCGACAGGCAGAACAGGTTCGCCTGGGGCCGTGGGTGTTCGTGGGACAGCTGTATTGCCTAGTGCTGGCGATCATTGGCAGCGGCATTCCGCTGGGAATGCTGGCGTACTGGCTGGCCGTGGGCTCATCGGCCGCGTTCCCGATCGCCGCGATCAGCGAGGCACTGCTTTCCTCCCTGGCCCTGTCCCTGGGCGGCGCGGCGTTTTGCCTGGTGCTGGCGCTGCCGGTGGGGCTGCTGGTGGTGCGCTATAAAGGGCCGCTGGCAATCTGGGCCGAGCGCTTGCCGTATCTGCTGCACGCGCTGCCGGGGCTGGTGATCGCGCTGACCCTGGTTTATTTCGCGCTGCACTATGTGCCGGTGTTGTACCAGACTTCGACGCTGTTGCTGATTGCTTATGCGCTGCTGTTTCTGCCGCTGGCCCAGGCACCGATTCGCACAGCGCTGAACAAGGCTGCGCCGCAACTGGAAGAGGCTGCACGCACGTTGGGGGCATCTTCGTTCAGTGCCTTTTGCCGGATAACGCTGCCGATCATTTTCCCGGCGCTGGGGGCGGCGTTTGCGCTGGTGTTTCTGGATGCGATGAAGGAACTGACGGCAACCCTGCTCTTGAGCCCGACCGGACTCAATACACTGGCCACCGAGGTGTGGGCGCATACCGCGAATGTGGAGTTTGCAGCGGCGGCGCCTTATGCGGCGTTGTTGATATTGGTGTCGGGGTTGCCCGTCTACCTGTTAACGACCCGGATGTATTTGAGCCGCTGAGGCCGTCATCGCGAGCAAGCTCGCTCCCACATTTGATCGCGTTCTTTCTGGGAGAACTCGGTCAACTGTGGGAGCGAGCTTGCTCGCGATGAGGCCGGCCCCGGCGACACATTACGCCCTGAACTGCCCCAGACTGGCCTTGAGCTGCGCCGCCAGCCCATCCAGCACCTTGCCACTGGCCGTGGTTTCCACCACCGCCTGGGCCGCCTTCTCGGCTTGCACATGAATGGTCTCGACCCGACCGCGCACCGCCTGGGCTCCCCGGGCCTGATGCTCGGCGGCCTGGGTCGCCAGGCCGATCGCCGTGTGCACCTGTTCAACCGAAGCCTGCACCGATTGCTGCAACCGCGCACTGTCACGTAGAACCAACAGCCCCTCACTGGCCTGACGCCCGGCCTGGCCGATTGCGGCCACGGCTTCGCGTGCGCCTTGCTGCAACGCCACGATATGCGCCTGGATATCGCCGGTGGAGCTTTGCGTCTTGCTCGCCAACGCGCGCACTTCGTCCGCCACCACCGCAAAGCCGCGACCGGTTTCGCCAGCGCGCGCCGCTTCAATGGCCGCGTTCAGCGCCAGCAGGTTGGTTTGCTCGGCAATCCCGTGAATCACCGTCAGGACCACCTCGATCTGCTCACTCTGCTGTGCCAGGCGCTCGATCACCTGCGCCCCGGTTTCAACCTGGCCAGCCAACGCTTCAATCAGGTTGCCGACTTTCGCCGAGGTCCGGGTGTTTTCGTCGGTGGCCTGACGAATATCCACCACCTGCTTCAATGCCGCTTGCATGGCCTGGCTTTCGGACTGTGCCTCATCCGCCATTCGCGACAAGGCCCGCAGACTTTCAGCCACCTCATCGCGCTGCATGCCTGCCGCCGCATCGGCCCCCGCGTTGCGCAATGTCATGGCACCGATTTCCACACCGGTACGCTGAGCGACATCACCCGCCTCGCGCACGATCGGCTGCAACTTGTCGACAAAGCGATTGACCGCCGACGCCATGTCGCCGATTTCGTCCTTGCTGCTGATCTGCACGCGCTTGGTCAGGTCGCCCTCACCCGCCGCCAGGTCATCCATGGCGACAATCAGCATCCTCAGGCGGTTGACGACTCGACGCCCGAGCACGACCGCCAGCAACAGCAGGACACCAAAACCCACCACCGCCAGACTCACACCAATACGCCAGCGCAGGGTAGTCGCAGCCTCCTGCACGGTAGCGGTGGTATTGGCTTTCATTTCAGCGGCCGTTGCCTGGGCCGATTGCAGACGTGCACCCATGGCTGCCGCACTGTCGGCCGCCGCGCCCTTGAGGCTGTCGCCCACCAGCTGGTCGCCACTGGCGATCAACGCCGAGAAGCGCTTATCCAACGCCGCCAGGTCGGCCTCTACCGACGCCGTCGAGACGCCCATCAGGACCTTGCCGATTTCCACGCCATTCGGGTTGATCGAGGCCTCGATGTAAAAGACCGACGGATCGTTCTTGGCCGCATCCAGCACCTTGTCCAGCGCGCGCTCGCCCTGGCCTTTTTCCAAAAGGGCCTTATTGATCGGGTTTTCCCGGTTGAGGTAGCGCGTCAGATGCTGGCCCGTGGCGTCGTCATACACCACGAACAGGACGTTGGGGTTGCGCTGGGCCCGACGGGCGAACTCGGACAAGGTCGGCACGTCGTTGTCCCACATGGCGCGCGGCGCCACCGACGCCAGAAGCTGCGCCATGTCGCTGGCGGAGTCCTTCAGGTCTTTTTCCAGGGTCGAACGCAACTGCGCCTGTTCATCCTTCAGGCGCTCAGACAAGCCAGCCGTAAGGCGTTGACGCGTACTGGCGGAAAGGCTGTCGAGGCTCGACGTGACTTCCCGCCCCGCCTGCTCGAGCTCACCAGATAGTTTTTGACTGTCTGCGCCCAGGCGCTGAGCGAGATCGGCTTCCAGCGCCGTCACGGTGCTGCGAGTCAGCGCGACCGCCACCAGTACCTGCACCAAAAGGGCGATACCAAGGGTAACGAACACGGGCCGCAACAAACGGCTTTGTAACAATGAGAGAACGGCCGACACTTGAAATCCCTCTGCATTAGCGCCATTAAATTGATGGCACGCCCGAAAGTGACACGTTAGGCAAAGCTAATAGCAAAGGTCATGCCGTACGACAGGCATAAACGACAAAGGCCCCTATCAAGGGGCCTTTGTTTTTTACATCAACAACTTATCAAGCGAACGGGTGGCGCAGAACGATGGTTTCGTTTCGGTCCGGACCCGTCGAAATAATGTCGATCGGCGCGCCGATCAGCTCTTCAACACGCTTGATGTAGGCACGGGCGTTGGCCGGCAGCTCTTCCAGAGTCTTGGCGCCCACGGTCGATTCGGTCCAGCCCGGCACTTCTTCGTACACAGGCTGCAGGCCTACGTAGCTGTCGGCGTCGGTTGGGGCAACGTCATTGCCGTTTGCGTCTTTGTAGCCGACGCAGATGTTGATGGTTTCCAGACCGTCGAGTACGTCCAGCTTGGTCAGGCAGATGCCCGAGATGCTGTTCACATCGATAGCGCGACGCAGGATAACGGCGTCAAACCAGCCGCAACGACGAGCACGACCGGTGGTTGCGCCGAACTCGTGACCCTGCTTGGCCAGGTGAGCGCCGACTTCGTCGAACAGTTCCGTCGGGAAAGGACCCGAACCTACACGCGTGGTGTAAGCCTTGGTGATGCCCAGGATGTAGTCCAGGAACATAGGGCCAACACCCGAACCGGTAGCTACGCCGCCAGCCGTGGTGTTAGAGCTGGTCACGTACGGGTAGGTACCATGGTCGATGTCCAGCAGGGAGCCTTGGGCGCCTTCGAACATGATGTCCTTGCCAGCGCGACGCAGGCCGTGCAGCTCGGCAGTCACGTCCAGCATCAGCGGCTTGAGCAGCTCAGCGTATTCTTTGCATTCGGCCAGGGTCTTTTCGAATTCGATGGCTGGCTCTTTGTAGTAACCCACCAGCATGAAGTTGTGGTAATCCACCAGCTCACGCAGCTTGTCTTCAAAGCGCGGCATGTTGAGCAGGTCGCCCACACGCAGACCACGACGTGCAACCTTGTCTTCGTAGGCCGGACCGATGCCGCGACCGGTGGTACCGATCTTCAGCTCGCCACGAGCCTTTTCACGGGCCTGATCCAGTGCAACGTGGAAGGACAGGATCAGCGGGCAGGAAGGGCTGATACGCAGGCGCTCGCGCACCGGTACGCCTTTCTCTTCCAGCTTGACGATTTCACGCATCAGGGCGTCAGGTGCAACCACCACGCCGTTGCCGATCAGGCACTGCACGCCTTCGCGCAGTACGCCCGACGGGATCAGGTGCAAGACGGTTTTTTCACCGTCGATCACCAGGGTGTGGCCAGCGTTGTGGCCACCCTGGTAGCGCACTACGGCGGCAGCATGTTCGGTCAGCAGATCAACGATCTTGCCTTTGCCCTCATCACCCCACTGGGTGCCCAGGACTACGACATTCTTACCCATAACACTTGTCCTCATTCGCGCAAACTTGGTGCCGGCGGCAGCCGGCAGGAAAACTCAAGAAGCCAGTGGCGATACTTGCCAAAGCCCGTTCTGCTGAATCAATTGCCGGTCGCAGTCCGCTTCACGGGCGGCGGCCAAAGGTTGTCCAGGCAAGGCCTGGACGACACGCTGACCCTCACTGCGCAACCGGCAAACCTGCTGCCAGAGTGCCGCATCCGTACTGTCAGGCATCCAGATACCGCCAGACGGTAGCTCGATCTCAGCACGCCCCAGGGTCACCAGGGTTTTCAAATCGGTAGAGAAGCCGGTTGCCGGACGGGCGCGACCGAAGTCAGCGCCGATGTCGTCGTAACGACCGCCCTGGGCAATGGACTGGCCAACACCCGGCACGAACACGGCGAACACCACGCCGGTGTGGTAGTGGTAACCGCGCAGCTCGCCCAGGTCGAAGTACAGCGGCAGCTCCGGGAAACGCACGGACAAACGCTCGGCGATTGCCAGCAGGTCGTCCAATGCCGCCAGTACCGCGGCAGGGGCCTTGGCCAGACGCTCACGCGCAGCCGCCAGCACTTCACGGCCGCCACACAGGTCGACCAACGCGCGCAGCATGCCCGACAGGTCAGCCGGCAAGCCTTCGGTCAAGGTAATGACCTCATCGATGGCTTTACGTTGCAATGCATCGAACAACTGTTGTTCAACTTCACCGGACAGACCGGCGGCGCGGGCCAGGCCGCGGTAGATGCCGACATGCCCCAGGTCCATGTGCACATCCGGCACGTCGGCCAGTTGCAGCATGGCGAGCATCAGGCTGATGACTTCCACGTCGCTGCTTGGGCTGGCATCGCCATACAACTCGGCGCCCAACTGGATCGGGCTGCGCGAGGACGACAAGGCACGCGGTTGGGCATGCAGCACGCTACCGGCGTAGCACAGGCGGCTCGGGCCTTCGCGGCGCAGGGTATGCGCATCGATGCGCGCTACCTGCGGCGTGATGTCCGCACGGAAACCCATCTGCCGGCCCGATTGCGGGTCGATGACCTTGAAGGTACGCAGATCCAGGTCCTGGCCCGCGCCGGTCAGCAGGGATTCCAGGTACTCGATATGGGGAGTCACGACAAACTCGTAACCCCAGCTCTGGAACAGATCCAACACCTGGCGACGCGCAACTTCAATACGCGCCGCTTCCGGTGGCAGTACTTCTTCGATGCCATCTGGCAGTAGCCAGCGGTCTACCGTTGCCATTACGCCTTCCCCTGTATCCGGGCGGCCAGCCCTGGGCCGAGCCCTTGAGTGAAGCAGAAAATGATTGTTCCGCGCAGGAACAACGAAGCGAAACGCCTGCTACCGGCTTCGCCAATCACTTTCCTCGAAAAACCTGTCGAGCATTCAGCTCGGGCACCTGCACAAAACAGCATTCAAACATGCAGACGCAAAAAAGCCGGGAATTTCCCGGCTGCCGCATCATACACACGTTTTCCCAAAGGATCACCCCGCCAGAGGTTTTAGCCGCCCGGCGGGATGAATCAGGTCAACGTTGTATCAAGGCTTGGCTTTTTCCAGGTAGTGGAAGAAGTCACTGCTTGGGTCCAGGACCATGACGTCGGATTTGTTCGCGAAGCTTTCACGGTAGGCACGCAGGCTACGGTAGAACGCGTAGAACTCCTGATCCTGACCGTAGGCCTTGGAGTAGATCGAAGCGGCCTGGGCGTCACCGTCACCGCGAATCTCTTCGGATTCACGATAGGCTTCAGCCAACAACACGCGACGTTGACGATCGGCGTCGGCACGGATGCCTTCAGCCAGCTCGTTACCCTTGGCGCGGTGCTCGCGAGCTTCACGCTCACGCTCGGTGCTCATACGCTCGAACACGCTGCGGTTCACTTCCTTCGGCAGGTCGATGGTCTTGACCCGAACATCGACAACCTCGATGCCCAGCTCCTTTTCAGCCATCTTGTTCAGCGAAGCGGTGATATCCGCCATCAGCGCATCACGCTCACCGGACACGACTTCGTGCAAGGTGCGCTTACCGAACTGGTCACGCAGGCCCGATTCGAGACGACGGGACAGACGCTCGTCGGCAATCTGCTTCAGGCCGGAAGTCGCGGTGTAGAAACGCTCGGCGTCCTTCACCCGCCACTTGGCGTAGGCATCGACCATCACGGCTTTCTTTTCCAGCGTCAGGAAGCGTTGCGTCGGTGCATCCAGCGTCATCAGGCGTGCGTCGAATTTACGCACCTGGTTAACGTAAGGCACTTTCACATGCAGGCCTGGCTGAACATCGGTCTGGACCACGCGACCGAACTGCAGCAACACCGCACGCTCGGTCTGAGCCACGATGTAGAAGCAGTTCCAGGCAGCGATCGCCACGACGACGCCGACAATAAGGGCGATCAGCGATTTATTGCTCATCAGCGACTCTCCCTGGTACGTGCTTGCTGTTGCTGCAGATCAGCTGCCGCACGCGCATTCGCTTCATTGCTGGTGGCTGCCGCGCCGGTCACCTGAGTGCTGGTGCTGCGACCACTGTCGACCATTTTGTCCAGCGGCAAGTAGAGCAGGTTGTTCTGGCCATTCTTGTTGCCGGTCACGAGAACCTTGCTGGTGTTGCTGAAGACTTCCTGCATGGTGTCCAGGTACAGACGTTGGCGGGTGACTTCAGGTGCCTTGCGATACTCGGCGACCAGCTTGGTGAAGCGATCGGCCTCACCCTTGGCGCGCGAGACGGTTTCGTCACGGTAGCCGTTGGCATCTTCAAGGATGCGCTGGGCCTGACCACGGGCTTCCGGCACGACGCCGTTGGCATAGGTTTCAGCCTGGTTGCGCGAACGCTGCTCGTCTTCACGGGCGCGGATCACGTCATCGAAGGCTTCTTGCACTTCACGCGGTGCCGCTGCGCTCTGTACGTTGACCTGGGTGACGGTGATACCGGTGCGATAGGTATCCATGAAGCGTTGCAGGCGCTCCTTGATTTCGCTGGCCATCAACTCCCGACCTTCGGTCAGCACCTGGTCCATCGCGGTGGAACCCACCACATGGCGCAGGGCGCTGTCGGTCGCGTGCTGCAGGCTGATTTCCGGCTGATCGACGCTCAGCACGAAGTCCTGCAGGTTGCTGATCTTGTACTGCACGGTCAGCGGCACTTCGACGATGTTTTCGTCTTCAGTCAGCATTTGACCCTGCTTGGTGTACGCCCGCTCACGCGTGACGTTTTCCATGTACTTCTTGTCGATCGGTGGGAAGTAGATATTCAGGCCGGGGCCGACGGTTTCGTAGTACTTGCCGAAGCGCAGCACCACGGCTTGCTCCTGCTCGTCGACGACATAGACCGCGCTGTACAGCCATACGGCCGCCAACACGACCAGGCCGATGCCCAGCAGGCCGCCGAAGCCGCCGCTCTTGCCCGAACCACCACCGTCATCACCACGTTTCTTACCACCACCGAACAACCCGTTCAGGCTTTCCTGCAGCTTTCGGAAGGCCTCGTCGAGATCTGGCGGCCCCTTGCGATCGCCGTTATTACGGCGCTTACCACCCCAAGGATCCTGATTATTCGAGTTGCCACCCGGCTCATTCCAAGCCATAGCGCTCTCCATCTGATAAAGCAAAGACGCACCCACGGCGCGCCGACCAATGCTACAGAATGCCTGTCACCACGGCACAACCGCTTTCTCAGGCTTTTATTGCAAAGTGTGTTGCTCGATGAATTCCACCGGTTGCAAACCTTCGCGGCTCACCAGCCGATTCAACTCGGCGCGTGGCAAACGAACGGCCAGCAAACTGATGCCTTCATCGTCATGTTCTTCCTTCTGTACCGCACCGAGTTCGAAGAACTGCGCACGCAGTCGAGCAAATCGGTTCGGCAAGCGCAAGGTGCCAACAAACAAATCATCCCCAAGCAGTTCGGCCACGGCCTGCCTGAGCAGGTCCAGACCTGTACCGTCCTTGGCCGACAACCAGACCCGTTGCGGCTTGCCATCGGCATCGCGCTGGATCTGCGGCTCCACCCCCTCGAGCAAATCGAGTTTGTTATAGACCTCCAGGATCGGCAAGTCCTGGGCCCCGATCTCCCCAAGCACCACCATGACCTGCTCAATCTGGGCCATGCGCTCGGGTTCATGGGAGTCGATCACATGCAGCAGCAGGTCGGAGTTGCTCGACTCTTCGAGCGTAGCCCGAAATGCCTCGACCAGTTTGTGCGGCAGGTGACGAATGAAACCCACGGTGTCGGCCAGCACGATCGGCCCGAGGTCATCGAGTTCGAGTCGACGCAGGGTCGGGTCGAGGGTGGCGAAGAGTTGGTCGGCGGCGAAAACCTCGGAATCGGTCACCGAGTTGAACAGCGTCGATTTGCCGGCGTTGGTGTAGCCCACCAGTGAAACCGTCGGTATGTCAGCCCGTTTGCGGCCACGACGCGACTGCTCGCGCTGGCTGCGGACCTTTTCCAGGCGCCCCTTGATCTGCCGCAGGCGAACCCGCAACAGACGCCGGTCTGTTTCCAGCTGGGTTTCACCCGGACCGCGCAAGCCGATACCGCCCTTCTGCCGCTCAAGGTGAGTCCAGCCGCGAACCAGCCGCGTGCTCATGTACTCAAGCTGGGCCAGTTCAACCTGGAGCTTGCCTTCATGGGTACGGGCGCGTTGGGCGAAGATATCGAGAATCAGGCCCGTGCGGTCGATCACGCGACACTCGAAAGCACGTTCGAGGTTACGCTCCTGACTGGGCGTGAGGGTGTGATTGAAAATCACCAGATCTACCTGCTCGGCTTTGACCAGGTCGCGTAATTCTTCGACCTTGCCGCTGCCAATCAGGTATTTGGCGGATGGCCGATGACGCGGCACGTTGAAAAACGCGACGGTCTCGGCGCCAGCCGAAATTGCCAACTCCTGAAACTCCTGCGGATCTTCGCGCGCCTCAGGGTCCTGTCCATCCAAGTGAACGAGAATGGCCCGTTCACCACCACCGTGGCGCTCAAAGAACAAAGGAGACTCCTATCAGGCGTTACCTGGCTCAGCATCACCTGCTTCGGATTCGGTTGCGCTAGGCAGACGAATTGGACGAACCGGCACTACTGTAGAGATAGCGTGTTTGTAGACCATTTGGCTGACGGTGTTTTTCAGCAGGATAACGAATTGGTCGAAAGACTCGATCGTACCTTGCAGTTTGATCCCGTTGACCAGGTAGATAGACACCCCAACTTTCTCTTTACGTAAAGTATTCAAGTAAGGGTCTTGTAGCGAATGCCCTTTTGACATGTGCCGCACTCCTTTAAGGATTCAATATAAAAAAATAGGTAATCAGATGGCTTCGGCCGCCCCACCCCCAAGGATAGACGGCAATTGCAAGGACTCAGCTCAATATGGAGATGGTCCCAAGGTATTTCAAGGCGCGCGGCAGATTGTCGCAATCGAGACTGTCCAACCAGTGTAAATCAGCCCAACTGCGAAGCCAGGTGAACTGGCGCTTCGCCAATTGGCGCGTGGCAATGATTCCACGCTCCTGCATCTCGGCTGACGTCAGCTTGCCATCCAGGTAATCCCAGACTTGGCGGTAGCCCACCGCACGTATAGACGGCAACCCGGTATGCAGGTCACTTCTATTACGCAGGGCTAGGACCTCGTCGATGAATCCCTGTTCCAACATTAAGGTGAATCTTTGTTTAATTCGCTCGTGCAGTACCTGGCGATTCGCCGGAGCAATGGCCAAGTTCGCGACAGTATAGGGCAATTGTTGCCGTCCCGAAGCGGCTGCTTCAGTACTTTGCGCAGATTGTTGCAAGCGTAGCGCAGTCATGCTCTGACCGCTTACCCGATAAACTTCCAGCGCTCGACTCAAACGCTGCGGATCGTTCGGATGAATACGTGCCGCGGAAACCGGGTCAATGACCGCCAATTGGTCATGTAACGCCTGCCAGCCAAGGCGTGCGGCCTCTTCCTCGATCTGCGCGCGGACATCAGGGTCGGCGGCCGGCATATCCGCAAGCCCTTCGACCAATGCCTTGTAATAGAGCATTGTGCCGCCGACCAGCAGCGGAATCTTGCCCCGCGCGGTGATGTCGTCCATGGCTTGCAGGGCATCGCGACGGAAATCCGCGGCCGAATAAGCCTCGGCCGGGTCGAGAATATCGATCAAACGGTGCGGAAACTCTGCCAACAGCTCTTTTGACGGCTTGGCGGTGCCGATGTCCATGCCGCGGTACACCAATGCCGAATCGACACTGATCAGCTCGCAAGGCAGGACTTTGGTGAGCTCGATGGCCAGGTCGGTCTTGCCGGCGGCGGTCGGGCCCATCAGGAAAATCGCAGGGGGGAACTGGCTCATCAACGACCGCGCAAGAACAGTTTGTCCAGATCGTCCAGGCCCAATTGGGTCCAGGTCGGTCGGCCATGGTTGCATTGACCGCTGCGCTCGGTGTTTTCCATGTCACGCAGCAGACCGTTCATTTCCGGCAGGGCCAGGCGCCGATTGGCTCGGACCGCGCCGTGGCAGGCCATGGTGCCGAGCAATTCGTTCAGGTGCGCCTGAATCCGGTCGCTGGTGCCATATTCCATCAAGTCGGCCAGTACGTCACCCACCAGGCGGTTGGCCTCAGCCTGCTTGAGCAGGGCCGGTATCTGCCGAATGGCCAGGGTTTCCGGGCCCAGGCGCTGCAGCTCGAAGCCCAGGCGCTGGAACCAGGCGACGTTCTCTTCGGCGCAATCGGCTTCACGCTGGCTGAGCGCCAGGGTTTCCGGCACCAGCAGCGGTTGCCCGCTCAAGCCTTCGCTGGCCATGGCGACTTTCAGGCGTTCATACATGATCCGCTCGTGAGCGGCATGCATGTCCACCAGCACCAGCCCCTGGGCGTTTTCCGAAAGGATGTAGATGCCTTTGAGCTGCGCCAGCGCATAGCCCAGCGGCGGGATGTCGTCCTGACCGGCTGGCAGCGCTACCGCATTGGCCTCGGGCAACGGCGCGAAGAACTCGCGATAGGCGGCCTGTGCCTCAGCAGCCGGTACTGCCGACTGCGGACGCGGGGTGTATTGATACTGGTATCCGGCGCCAGCACCGGAACCGGCCGGCGCATTGAACGAAGGCTGGGCCTGAGGCTGCTCCAGCAGCGCATTGGCAGCCAGGCGCATTTCACCCTGCGGGCCGAATTCACCGGCTTCAAGGCCCGTAGGCCGCACTACGGCTGTCGCAATCGGGGCCGCCAGATGATCGTCCGGCCGCACATCGCCCAGGGCACGGTGCAAGGTGCCATAGAGGAAATCGTGAACCATGCGCCCTTCACGGAAGCGCACTTCGTGCTTGGTGGGGTGCACGTTGACGTCGACGCCCGTCGGATCGACCTCGAAGAACAGCACGAACGTCGGATGCCGACCATTGAACAGTACGTCGCGATAAGCCTGGCGTACGGCGTGTGCCACCAGTTTGTCGCGCACGGCACGGCCATTGACGAAGAAATACTGCAAGTCCGCCTGGCTGCGATTGAAGGTCGGCAACCCTACCCAGCCCCACAGATGCAGGCCATTGCGCTCGATTTCGATCGGCAGCGCCTGCTCCAGGAAACCTGGCCCGCAGATGGCCGCCACGCGCCGGGCGCGAGCCGCATCGTCGCGAGCTTCGTGCAGGCTGAGGATGGTCTTGCCGTTATGGCGCAGATGAAAGGCCACGTCGAACCGCGCCAGGGCCAGGCGCCTGATGACTTCCTGCAGGTGATCGAATTCGGTTTTTTCGGTCTTGAGAAACTTGCGGCGTGCCGGGGTATTGAAGAACAGGTCGCGCACTTCGACCGACGTACCCACCGGATGCGCCGCAGGCTGCACCCGTGGAGCCATGTCACGGCCTTCGGTTTCGACTTGCCAGGCCTGCTCGGCATCTCGGGTGCGCGACGTCAGGGTCAGGCGCGCCACCGAACTGATCGACGCCAGGGCCTCACCGCGAAAGCCCAGGCTCATGACCTGTTCCAGATCTTCCAGGTTGCGGATCTTGCTGGTGGCGTGTCGCGCCAGGGCCAGCGGCAGGTCATCGGCGGAAATGCCGCTGCCATCGTCGCGTACCCGCAGCAACTTGACGCCGCCCTGCTCCACATCGACATCGATGCGCTTCGCGCCGGAATCAAGGCTGTTTTCCAGCAATTCCTTGATCACCGAAGCCGGACGCTCAACCACCTCGCCGGCGGCGATCTGGTTCGCCAACCGCGGACTGAGCAGCTCGATTCGAGCGCTGTTGTTCACGACCTCGTTCATTCCTTGGCCGCCAGTTCAGTGCCCGGGATGGTCAGGTGCTGACCAATCTTGAGTTCATCGCTCGACAGGTTGTTGGCGCTGCGCAGGGTCGCCGGCGACACCTGATAGCGCACCGCGATCATCGCCAGCGTCTCGCCCGGGTTTACCCGATGGTCACGTGGGCCTTGAGCGATTTTTCCGGAATCACGCAGCCAGGCGATGTAAGTGCCCGGTGGCGGATTTTGCTGGAAGAACTGGCGCACGCCGCTGCTGATGGATCGCGCCAGCGCCTGCTGGTGGCTCGATGCAGCCAGCTTCGAGGCTTCGTTGGCGTTGGAGATAAACCCGGTTTCGACCAGGATCGACGGAATGTCCGGCGACTTCAGCACCATGAACCCGGCCTGCTCGACCCGCTGCTTGTGCAGGGGCGTAACCCGGCCAATGTTACTCAGCACTTTCTGGCCGACGTTCAGGCTGGAGGTCAGGGACGCGGTCATCGACAGGTCGAGCAATACGCCGGCCAGCATGCGGTCCTTGTCATCGAGGCTAACGTTGCCGGCACCACCGATCAGGTCGGAACGGTTTTCACTGTCGGCCAGCCAGCGCGCGGTTTCCGAAGTGGCACCACGATCGGACAAGGCAAACACCGAGGCACCGAACGCCGCGGCAGAAGGCGCGGCGTCGGCATGGATCGAGACGAACAGGTCGGCGCCTTTCTTGCGGGCGATTTCCGTACGGCCACGCAGTGGAATGAAGTAGTCGCCGGTACGGGTCAGTTCCGCACGGAAGCCTTTCATGCCATTGACCTGGCGTTGCGTTTCGCGGGCGATCTGCAGCACCACGTCTTTCTCGCGCTGACCACGGGAGCCGGAGGCGCCCGGGTCTTCACCGCCGTGACCGGCATCGATCACCACAACGATGTCGCGTTTGCCAGCCGGTGCCGGAGGCAGCTTGATCGCAGGTTCGGCAGGTGTGACCGGAACGGCCGGCACCGTGGCCACCGATGGCGTCGGCGCTGTTGGCGGTGCGGCATCGGCCGGGTTATCGAACAGATCGACCACCAGGCGATTGCCATACTGCGCGTTGGGCGCCAGGGAGAAGCTTTTCGGCGTCACCGCTTTTTTCAGGTCGATGACCACCCGCAAATCGGTCGGCGTACGTTGTGCCGAGCGCATCGCGGTGATCGGGGTGTTGGACGAGTTGACGTTCAACGGCGCACCGAGGCTCGCGCCATTGATATCGATGACCAGGCGATCCGGGGCTGTCAGCGTGAAGACGCTGTGCTGCACGGGGCCGGTCAGGTCAAACACCAGCCGCGTGTTATCCGGAGCCCGCCACAGGCGAACGCTGTTGACCTTCGTCTCGGCCACAGCGTCGACGGTCACCGCCAGAAACAACACCCCTACGGCAGCAACCAACGCGCGAAAGCGCATACCTAACCCCATCATTTATTTGGATTCCAATGCCAAAGCGGCACACCAGGCCTCGCCGCGCGAGCCCCTGGGTAAAATTTTCAGCGAACGCCCGCTGTCTTGCGGGCTAATGGTAATGGTCAGGTCGGGCTTTGGCAAAAAGCCTGCACCTTTATCGGGCCACTCGATGAGGCACAGGGCATCGTCCTCGAAATAGTCACGGATGCCGAGAAACTCCAGCTCCTCCGGATCGACCAGGCGATACAGGTCGAAATGGAAAGCGCGAACGTCGCCGATCTCATAGGGCTCGACCAAGGTGAAGGTCGGGCTTTTGACCGCCCCCACATGCCCCAGGCCACGGATGATACCCCGGGACAAGGTGGTTTTCCCCATCCCGAGATTACCTTCAAGGAAGATCAGGCCATGCCCCTCAGTGATACGGGCGATACGTGCGCCAAAGTCGCTCATGGCCTGCTCATCGGCCAGGTACAGGGTTACTTCAGACACGGTGCTTGCTCCTCCAACAACTGACGAATGGCTGGTATCAGATCACTGGCCGCCAGCCCGCGGCCGAATTTACCTTGGTATACACCGGCATTGGCGTGCAGCCAGACCGCCAGGCACGCCGCGTCGAACGCCGCCAGGCCCTGTGCCAGCAGCGCACCGAGCAGACCGGCCAGCACGTCGCCCAGCCCGGCGGCGGCCATCGCCGGATGGCCCTGATGACACACGGCAAGCCGCCCATCAGGACAGGCGATCAGACTACCGGCGCCCTTGAGCACCACCACTGCTGTGTATTTTTTGCTCAACGCATGGGCCGCCGCAGGGCGATCCGCCTGGACCTGGGCCGTGCTGAGCCCCAGCAACCGCGCGGCTTCCCCCGGATGCGGCGTGATCACGCAGCCCTTGGGCAAGCTCACCCGGCCTTCGGCCAGCAGGTTCAGCGCATCGGCGTCCCAGACTTGCGGCAGGGGTGCGTTGGCGGCAGCCGACAACAGGCTGCGCCCCCAGGCACCCTGCCCCAGCCCAGGGCCGACCACCAAAACGGACACTTTTTGAAGCAAATCCATCAGCTGATTGGCCGACGCAGTGCCCAACGCCATTGCCTCGGGGATGCGGGCCAAGGCAGCGGGTACATGCTCGGGGCGAGTCGCCAGCGACACCATGCCCGCGCCGCTACGCAATGCACTTTGCGCGCTCAACAGGATCGCCCCGCCCATTCCGCGATCGCCACCGATCAGCAATACGTGGCCGAACTGGCCCTTATGGGAAGCGCCGTTGCGGGCGGCCAGGCGCGGCAGATTGCCGGCCGTCAGGCGCCGAGCGGTCATCGGCACCCCTTCGACCAGCTGGGGATCGGCATGCAGGTCATTGAACACCCGCTCGCCCACCACATTGGCCGCGTCGCCGGTGAACAACCCCAGCTTCAAGCCGATAAAGGTCACCGTCAGATCGGCTTGTACGGCACAACCGAGGATGCGGCCGGTATCGGCACATAGCCCGGAGGGGATGTCCACCGCCGCCACCGGAAGTCCGCTGGCGTTGATCGCCGCGATGGCACTGGCGTACGGCTCGCGTACGTCACCGGTCAGGCCGGTGCCGAGCAGGGCGTCCAGGACTATGCCTCGGTAGTCCGATTGCGCGCTCCACGCTTGAATGACAACGTTTTCGGCCACCGCTTCGGCATGGGCCGAAGCCGCATCACCTCGCAATTGTTGCGGATCGCCTGCCGCCAGCACCCGTACCGTCCACCCGCCGCGCTTGGCCAGCACTGCAACCAGATAACCGTCACCCGCGTTATTGCCGTGGCCTGCGACCACCGTCAATTCATTCGCCGTCGGCCAATGCCGGACCAGCGCCCGCCAGGTCGCCCGTGCAGCACGCTGCATCAATTCGAAGCCCGGCGTGCCGGCCGCGATCAGGCTCGCATCGAGCCTTCGGACCTGCGCGGCGCTGTACAGCGCGTCGGGTAAATCATCTTTAGTGTGCGGCATGCGTCTACGGGCTCCGATGTCTGGCAGAATTATACGCACCTCAGCTCCGGTTTCTCTCGCCTCATGCCCGCTATTACCACAGACCTGCCTGCCCTCGCCCAATCCATCAAGGACTGGGGCCGCGAGCTGGGCTTTCAACAAGTCGGCATCAGCGGCCTGGACCTGGCCGAGCATGAGCAGCACCTGGAACGCTGGCTCGCCGCCGGCTACCACGGCGAAATGGACTACATGGGCGCCCACGGCAGCAAACGCTCGCACCCCGAAGAACTGGTGCCGGGCACCTTGCGCGTGGTGTCGCTGCGCATGGACTACCTGTCAGGCGATACCAGAATGGCGCAATTGCTCGCCCAACCGGAAAAAGCCTACGTCTCGCGTTATGCCTTGGGCCGCGATTACCACAAATTGATTCGTAAACGCGTGCAACATCTGGCAGAGAAAATTCAGGCCCAGATTGGCCCGTTTGGCTATCGCGCGTTCGTCGACAGCGCTCCCGTCCTGGAAAAAGCCATCGCGGAGAAAGCAGGCCTGGGTTGGATCGGTAAAAACACCCTGGTGCTGAATCGCAAGGCCGGCAGTTATTTCTTCCTCGCCGAACTGTTCGTCGACCTGCCGCTGCCAGTGGACCCACCCCATGCCACCGAACACTGCGGCCGCTGCAGCGCCTGCCTCGACATCTGCCCGACCAATGCCTTTGTCGGCCCCTATGTGCTGGACGCCCGGCGCTGCATTTCCTATTTGACCATCGAACTCAAGGGCGCCATCCCCGAAGAGCTGCGACCGCTGATCGGCAATCGGGTGTTCGGTTGCGATGACTGCCAGATCGTCTGCCCGTGGAACCGCTTCGCCCGCCCGTCCGGCGAAAGCGACTTCAAACCACGACACAACCTGGACAACGCCGAACTGGCCGAGCTGTTCATGTGGGACGAGGATAAATTCCTGAGCAGCACCGAAGGTTCGCCCTTGCGCCGGACCGGTTACGAAAACTGGCTGCGCAACCTGGCGGTGGGCCTGGGAAATGCGCCTTCAACGATTCCGGTACTGGAAGCGCTGAAGGCACGACGCGAACACCCATCCGACCTGGTCCGCGAACACGTCGAGTGGGCCCTGAAGCAGCACGCCGAACGTCAGGCCTCGTCGTTGTAGACGAACTTGGGCATTTCCCAATGGAAGCGGATCGCCAGCAGACGTAGCAGGAAACCGCCGAACAGCGTGATCAGGATCGCCTGCTCCCCAGGCAGATTCAGGTACAGGCAGAGCATGTAGCACCACGCCGCCGCGAAGGAGACGCTGGCGTACAGTTCGCGCCGAAAAATCAGTGGAATATCGTTGCAGAAGATATCCCGCAGGATGCCACCAAACACCCCTGTGATCACACCGCTGACCGACGCGACCAACATGCCATGCCCCATTTCCAGGGCGGTCATGCAGCCAATCAGCGTGAATGCCACCAGGCCGACGGCGTCGAGCACCAGAAACAATGAACGCAGATGGCGCATCCAGCGTGCGGTGAACACCGTGATCATGGCTGCAATGGTGGTCAGCACCAGGTATTCCGGGTGTTTGACCCAGGTCAGCGGGTAGTGGCCGAGCAGCACGTCGCGTACCGAACCGCCGCCCAGCGCCGTGACGCACGCGATCAGCACCACGCCGAACCAGTCCATGCCGCGACGCCCGGCAGACAGCGCGCCGGTCATGGCTTCAGCGGTGATGGCGATCAGGTAAAGCATCAACAACATGGTGGCGATCCTTGCGAAAAGGCGCGCAGTCTACGCACTTCGCTGAAGCACCAAAAGGGGGCAAAGGTGTCAGCGTTTATGCCACCCGATCAAACCTTGATGAAATGCTGGCGATAGTGCTGCAGCTCGGCGATCGACTCACGGATGTCGTCCAGCGCCAGGTGGGTGCTGCCCTTCTTGAAGCTGTCGCGTACGTCCGGCGCCCAGCGAGCGGCCAGCTCCTTGAGGGTCGAAACGTCGAGGTTGCGGTAGTGGAAATAGCTTTCCAGGGATTTCATGTGCGTATAAAGGAAGCGACGATCCTGGCAAATGCTGTTGCCGCAGATCGGCGACTTGCCCTTGGGCACCCACTTCTCCAGGAAGGCGATGGTTTGTGCTTCGGCTTCGGCCATGCTGATGCGGCTGTCACGCACGCGCTGGGTCAGACCCGAACCGCCATGTTGACGGGTGTTCCACTCGTCCATGCCAGCGAGGATTTCGTCGCTGTGGTGGATCGCGATCACCGGACCTTCGGCCAGGGTGTTCAGGTCGCTGTCGGTGACAATGGTGGCCATTTCGATGATGACATCGGTATCCGGGTTCAGACCGGTCATTTCCAGGTCGATCCAGATCAGGTTCTGCGGGTTTTGCATGTGTCGGCTCCTAGGCAATGCTGCGCAGTTTAGCCTAGGCCGGTGGCCGGGCGTGCTAAACTCGCGGCCGTTTTACCTAATCGCTGCATTATTACTACGGAACACCCATGGCCAAACGCCAACTCAATCGTCGTCAAAACTGGCGCATCGAAAAGATTCAGGGCGAACGCGCTGCCCGCGCCGCCAAACGCGAGTCCTCGGCTGTCGAGGCACTTGAGGGCGGCGACCTGGGCCCGGAACAGCACGGCCTGGTGATCGCGCACTTCGGTGTGCAGGTCGAAGTCGAGGCCCGCGATGGCGAGCTGGCCGGCCAGGTGTTCCGCTGCCACCTGCGCGCTAACCTGCCTGCGCTGGTGACCGGCGACCAGGTGGTGTGGCGTGCCGGCAACCAGGGCATCGGCGTCATCGTGGCACAATTGCCACGCAATACCGAACTCTGCCGCCCGGACAGCCGTGGCCAGCTCAAACCGGTAGCGGCGAACGTCGACATGATTGTCATCGTGTTCGCGCCACTGCCTGAGCCCCATGCCAACCTGATCGACCGCTACCTCGTAGCCGCCGAACATGCGGGCATCAAGCCGCTACTGTTGCTGAACAAGTTCGACCTGATCGACGAGCACAACGCCCCGGCGCTGAATGCCTTGCTCGCGGTCTACCGCACCCTGGGTTATCCGGTGCTGGAAGTGTCGGCCCACCACGGCAACGGCATGGAGCAACTGCAGAAGCAACTGGACGGGCGCATCAGCGTGTTCGTCGGCCAGTCCGGCGTCGGCAAGTCGTCGCTGGTCAACAGCCTGCTGCCGGAAGTCGAAACCCGTGTCGGCCCGTTGTCCGAGTTGTCCGGCCAGGGCACCCATACCACGACCACCGCACGCCTGTTCCACTTCCCCGGCGGCGGTGAGCTGATCGACTCCCCGGGTATCCGCGAATTCGGCCTGGGCCACGTCAGCCGCGCCGATGTCGAGGCCGGCTTCATCGAGTTCAACGACTTGCTCGGCACCTGCCGCTTCCGCGACTGCAAGCACGACCGCGAACCCGGTTGCGCCCTGCTCAAGGCCTTGGAAGACGGCCGCGTGCAACAGCAACGGATGAACAGCTACCGCTCGATCATCGCCAGCCTGCCGGAAAACGGCTACTAAACAGATGTGTCGACCGCCCTGGCTTCAGCGGGGCGGTCGGCGGCTGAATCCCGCCGCCACTTAAACGTCAGACCTTTCTGTAAGACTTGCAAACCCTCGCTTGTAGGGCATTTCTCTTTTGGCGCCGCCCCCTTGTGGCCGCCCTGCAATCGCCTAAGTTCAAACCCTCTTCGCACTCCTGCGACACCGAGGGACACCCATGCAAACCTACCATCTGTTCATCAGCCACTCTTGGAACTACTCCGACGCCCACGACAGTCTCGTGCGCCTGCTCAACGCCAAGCCGGATTTCACCTTCAAGAATTTTTCGGTGCCACCGGAGAACCCGATTGTCGGCGCGCAAACCGACAAACAACTCGAGGATGCCATCGAAAACAAGATCCGCCCGTGTTCGGCGGTGTTGATCATGGCCGGGATGTACGCCACCTACAGCAAGTGGATCAACAAGGAAATCGAGATCGCCAAGCGCATGGGCAAGGTGATCATTGCGATCAAGCCGTTCGGTGCCGAGCGCATTTCCACGGTGGTACGTGACGCGGCACATGCCGAATGCGCGTGGAACACCAACAGCATCATCAATGCGATTCGCCAGCATACGGCGGTGTAACCATGCGCAAGGGACTGTTTATCGGTATCAACGACTACACCCATGTGTCGCGCCTGAGCGGTTGCAGCAATGACGCCATGGCCATGGCCTCGGTGCTGAAGACCGACGCCAATGGCGATCCGAACTTCAAGAACATCGTGCTGACCTCCGCCGAGGACTACCTGGGCCGGGAAAAACTCGAAGACCAGATCCGCGAGCTGTTTTCCGGGGACTGCAATGTCGCCCTGCTGTATTTCGCCGGCCACGGCAGCTTCGACACTGACACCGACGAAGGCATGTTGATCCCGCAGGATTACAAGAGCGCCAAGGACGGGATTCGCCTTAGCGACATTCTGAACTGGGCCAGCAAGGCCACGAAGATCAAGAACAAAGTGATCATTCTCGATTGCTGCCAGAGCGGCTCGGCCGGCGAACTACGGGCCTTGCGCAGTGAAGGTAGCGTGGTCGGCGAAGGCATGACCATTTTGACCGCCTGCAAAAAGGAGGAGCCGGCGCTGGAGGGCGCACAGCACGGTGTGTTCACCGGATTGTTGCTGCAGGCCCTGCACGGCGGAGCGGCGAACATCCTGGGCAAGATCACCCCCGGCAGCCTGTATGCGTTTGTCGACAACGCACTCGATGCCTGGGAGCAGCGTCCGGTGTTCAAGACCAACGTTTCGCAGTTCATCTCCCTGCGCGAAGTGTCACCGCTGATCCCAAAGGAAATCCTGCGCAAACTCCCCGAGTGGTTTGCCGAAGCGGAGTCGATGTACCCCCTCGCGCCCAGCTTTGAACCCACGGAACCTGAGTTCAACCCGGAACAGGGCGAGGTCTTCGCCCAGCTGCAAAAGTGCAACCGCCACAGCCTGGTCGAACCGGTGGACGCCGAACACATGTACTACGCCGCCATCCACTCCACGGGCTGTCGCCTCACCGCCCTCGGCGCTTATTACCGCGAACTCGCGATCAAGGGACATTTCTGATGCCAGTGTTTATCAGCTACCGCCACATGGACCGCGCCCACGCGATCCACATCAACACGCGCCTGATACAGGCCAATATCAAGACCTACCTCGACGTACTGGATGCCGAATCCCAGACCACCGACGACATCACCGGCGTGATCACCCGCAACATCAGCGAATGCACGCACCTGCTGGCGGTGGTGTCGGAGAAAACCGCGCTGTCCTGGTGGGTGCCGTTCGAAATCGGCGAGGCGACCATCACCAATCGGCGTATCTGCTCGTTCAAGACCGGCCCCACGGAACTGCCGCTGTACCTGGACAAATGGCCGAAGCTGACCAGCGACAGGGACATCGAGTTCTTCATTGATGCTTATCGCAACGAATTGACGGTCAAGCGTTCGATGTCACTGGAATCGGTGACGGGCAGCGAGTCGGTGCGTAGCGTCAACAGGACTAACGCCGATCGATTCCACACTGATTTGAAGTCCAGAATTACTCGCGGTTTCTGACGTCATGCCTCTCCCCAATCAGTCCTCTCTACCGATTGGGGTTGGCGATTCACCGCGGTTAACTGAACAAAACGCAGATCGATCATCGTTAGCAAGCCGAGCCTATAAGACTGCGGCGAGTGGAATTTTTGCCGTGTCTAGTCCTGAAAGCGACTCACCATCCCCGATCATTTTCGTGACGCCACGAAAATGATCGATCGGCCCTAGTCCAGGACTAGACACCACTTGCGGCCTTTTCCAGCTTCCAGCCCAGGGCGTCCAAGGCATCACAGCCATCCTGAACCAGCATGTGCGCGGCATTGGCGAAATGCTCCAGATCGTGACCTTCGGCGTCTTTTATGCACAGGCAGGTGACGCTGTTGAGCAAATTGCGGGCGGCTTTTAGTCGGTGAACGGCTGTTTCAAGCAGATCGGAAGCGCGGGCTTCAGTGTCGATGTACAGCGTTGGGCCGACGCTGAAGTTGCCTTGGAGCGGGTGGTACTTAGCCATGGGTCAAAACTCCGGATAATTTCGAGAGGTTTCATCTTTGTTTCGACCGGCTAAGATCGGTCACCGCGTTGACAGCAACGACGGAACTATAGGCAGACGCTTGCACGACTGAGAACCCCGGCACGAAATTTCAGATCGTTCCTACAACCAGTAAGGAAACGCAACCCCCTCGAAAGCACCGGCATGACATGGCACGGAATGACGCAGCAGCAAATTTAAATTTTATTCAAGACGAGACAACAGGCAAAAAAGTTCTTCACTGAACCCCGGAAATGCAGATAACGCAAAACCTGTAGGAGCCGGCTTGCTGGCAATGGACTCAAATGCGCCGATTGAATCCAGACAGCACGCGTTATCGTTAACGACCATCGCGAGCAGGCTCGCTCCTACAGGGGAATGAGTACAACCGCGAAATCAGGTCGGCTATAAGGCCGCCTCGCTTTGGCTGTTGATTTGGCTTTTGATTTTCTTGCCCCATCGAGAGGCCGAGTGGAGGTTCTGCGCAGTGGCTAAACCGGCATGGATGCCGGTTTAGCCGCGCTGGGCCAAGGATGGCCCATCGCGGCGGGCCCACGGAGCAGGACCGGAGCGAGGGCATGCCGAGCCTTAGCGAGGCACCGAACGCCAGGGGCAAGAGCCCTTGGTTACTTGGGGCTTTTCCAAGTGACTCGCCGTAAAGGCGAAACCATAAGAAGCCGTTACCGCAGCAATGGATATGTACTCCGACAATAATAATAGGTCGGAGACCGCCTTCGCTGCGATGCGGCGACCCGACAAGCCAGCTCCTACAAAAAGCGGCCTCCAAACCAGTGAAAGCCACAGAAAAAGCCGACATCACTGTCGGCTTTTTCGTAGGTCACTGCTTCGGCGATTCACCCGGCTTCGGTGCCGGGTCATCGAACAGGTTCAAGCGCTCACGCAGTTCATGGGCCGGCAGTGGTTCCTTGTCCGCCGGCAATGCGTTCGGATCGACCGGTGCAGCCGGTGCGGTTCCCGGAGCAGCCGAACCTTGCGGTGCATCCGGAGCAGGTTCCGCGCCTTGCGAACCTTCGATGGCACGCTGGGCCTTCTTGGTCAGCACGATAATGTCGATTCGACGGTTGACCGGGTTGAACGGATGCTCGCGATCGAACAGGGCCGACGAGGCATAACCGACCACGCGCGCCACTTGCGAATCGGGATAGCTGCCCGCCACCAACGCACGGCGCGCGGCGTTGGCACGGTTGGCCGAAAGCTCCCAGTTGCCGAACTCACCGGTGCCGCTGTACGGCTTGGCATCGGTATGGCCGCTGATGCTGATCTTGTTCGGCACGGCCTTGATGGTGTCGGCCATGGCCAGCAGGATGTCTTCGAAATAGGGTTTCAGGCGGGCTGAGCCTGAGTCGAACATCGGCCGGTTCTCGGCGTCCACGATCTGGATACGCAAACCGTCCGGGGTGATCTCGAACAGGATCTGGTCTTTGAATTTCTGCAGTTGCGGGTTCTCTTCGACCTTGTTCTGCAGCTCTTGCAGCAGCAGTTCCAGGCGCTCCTTCTCCACCATCTCGGCCATGCCTTCGACCTGCTCGACGTCGACCGTCACCTTGTCCGGCTGCGGCTGGGTCTTCACCTCGGGGTTGAGGGTGTTTTCCGGGGCCATGGTCGGCGTGCCGCCCAGATCGATGATGTACGGCGTGCCACTTTCGGAGAAGCCGATCGGGTCCTTGAAGTAGCCGGCGATGGCGATCTTCTGTTCCGGGGTGGCGGTGGACAGCAGCCACAACACCAGGAAGAACGCCATCATCGCCGTGGCGAAGTCGGCGAAGGCGATTTTCCAGGCGCCCCCGTGATGCCCGCCGGCGATGCGCTTGACGCGCTTGATGATTATCGGCTGATTATTTTCCATGGAGAGTGCTCTGTCTCACAAATACTGTTCCTTTTTGACGGTGCCTGTTGTCGCCATACGGCGTTGCCGCTCCTCGCCATAGCGAGCTATGACTCGTCGCGGCGCCTTGTCTGGCAACAACAGTCACTCGCCAAAAAAGGAACGTATTTGCGAAACAAAGCACTATCGACCGCGAACCGCTTGTTCCAGCTCGGCGAAGCTCGGACGGTGCGCCGGGTACAGGACCTTGCGCCCGAACTCCACGGCCAGCGATGGCGGCATGCCGGAAGCGGAAGCCACCAGCGAGGCCTTGATGGCTTCGTAGACGTTCAGTTCTTCCTTGGCATCGTGGGCCAGGGAGTGCGCCAGCGGGCCGAAGAAGCCATAGGCCGCGAGAATACCGAAGAAGGTACCGACCAGTGCCGCACCGACGTGCAGGCCGATGGACTTCTGGTCGCCCTCACCCAGCGAGGCCATGGTCACCACGATACCCAGGACCGCCGCGACGATACCGAAACCGGGCATGGCGTCGGCGATACCGTTAACCGCGTGGGACGGGTGCTCCAGGTCTTCCTTGAGGCTGTAGAGCTCCATGTCGAACAGGCCCTCCAGTTCATGGGGGGCCATGTTGCCGGAGGACATGATGCGCAGGTAGTCACAGATGAACGCGGTCATGCGCTCATCCTTGAGGACCGTCGGGTACTTGGCGAAGATCGGGCTCGCCGCGGCATCTTCGATGTCCGCTTCGATGGCCATCATGCCTTCGCGGCGGCTCTTGTTGAGAATCTCGTAGATCAGGCCCAGCACTTCAAGATAGAAGGCATGGCTGAAACGTGAACCGAACATGCTCAGGGACTTCTTGAGCACGTGCATGGTCATGTAGCCGGGGTTGGCCTGCAGGAATGCACCAAGGGCCGCACCACCGATGATCATGACCTCGAAAGGCTGGATCAGGGCGGCAATCTTGCCATGGGAGAGCACGTATCCGCCGAGCACGCTCGCGAATACGACGATGATGCCGATAATTTTAGCCATAGGTAGGAGAGCACTTACTGAGTCGGGTTCAAGGTCATATTCGGAAGTTAAAAAATCTCTTCTTCTACTTATCGGCAAAACTGCGCCAGACTATAGCCAGTTCAGGCGAAAAGCTAATTTGACCCCCTCAGGGCACAGGTATTGTTGACGATGATCGCCTCCAGACATGGCTAGACAAACGAACGCCCCCACGCCAATACCGACCACGCTCGAAGGCTGGACCAAGCTTCTCGACGGCGTGCGCCTGCCGGTTCCACAGGCCAGTCATGACCGTGTCTGCCGGGCCCTGCGCGACAGCCACAGTTCTGTGCGCAAGATCGCCGACCTGATGCAGGACAGTCCAGCCCTGGCCTTAAGCGTGATTCGCGAGGCCAACCGGTACAACCATGGCGGCATGACCGAGCCGGCGGAAAACCTTGAGGTCGCCATCAATCGCCTCGGCTTGAAGCGCACCGAGGAGCTGCTCGCGCGACTGCCCGCCGTGCCCCAGGGCGAGATTCCGAAAGCCCTGCGCCAGTTGCAGCTGATCAGCCAGCACGCCAGCCAACAGGCCAACGGTTTTTTTGCCAGCCGCCTGGCGCGCCTGTGGCAGGACATCCATTGGGGCAGCCTGCTGTTTCTGTCGCCGTTGTGGCCGCTGGCCCTGACGCATCCGCACCTGCTCGAAGACTGGGAGCTGCGGGTCATTCATAAAGGCGAATCGGCGCGCACCGTCGAAAAGCAACTGTTCGGCGCCCGCCTGCTGGAAATCGGCCTGGCCCTGGTGAACCTGTGGCACCTGCCGATCTGGGTGCAACAGGGCTATCGTCTGCTGCTCACCGAGCAACGGGAGCTGGTCAAAGTCCTGCGCATTGCCCGTGACAGCGAGCATCCGCTCCGCCAGCAGAACCGTCTGGATGACGACCCGACCCTGCGCCGCTGGCTCAATCAACCGGCCAACACGGTGCTGTTGGCCAACGGGCTGGCGCTCTCGGCGCACCAGGCCTGGGACAGTCCGCACAGTGAGCGCTGGCAGTACCTGACCAGCCTCTACCTGCAAATACCGATGGACCAGGTGCAACAACAACTGCACCAGCAAGCCGCCAACAGTGCGCGTAACCACGCCATGCCCGACCTCTGGCATCCCGCTGTCGCGCTGATCTGGCCATGGGGCACGAACCCGGTGCATGCCGGTTTGCAGCCAGCCCCGGCCCCCACCGCCGAAGACCTGGCAAAGTGGCGCAAGCAATGCGCCGAGTTGCTGCTCGAGCCGAGTCGCTTCACCAATGCCATCCACCTGACCACCTCTGCCCGCGACGCACTGGTTGCCTGTGGCATGCGCAGGGTGATGATCCTGATGGCCGACCGCACCCACTCACAGCTGCGCGTGCACCAGACCGCCGGCTTGCCTGACGAAGTGGCCGGCCTGAACTTTGTCGTCAGTCAAAGCGCCGTGCTGCAACGCCTGCTCTCGCAACAGGCCCAGGTACGCCTTACGCCCCAGAACAACGCGCAATTTTCCGCGTTGCTGCCCAACAACCTGCGCAACCAGTTCAGCGGCGAACACCTGTTGCTGCGCTCGCTGCTCAACAATGGGCGGGTGATCATGATCGTCGTGGCAGACCAGGGTGGCGGGCCGTTCTCGGACATCACCGTGCAAGCCTTCGGCAAAACCGCACAATGCATCGAAAAAGCGCTGCACAGCTTTAGCCAGCGCGGCCAATAAGGCTGCGCTACAATCCCCCCTTTTGTGCTCTGGAGACCTCACATGTCTGACTTCTCTGGCTTGCCGCTGGTGATCGAGCCGAGCGACTTGCTCCCTCGTCTCGACGCCCGCGAACTGATCCTGGTGGACTTGACCAGCCCCGCCCGCTACGCCGAAGGGCACATTCCCGGCGCGCGCTTTGTCGATCCTAAACGCACGCAACTGGGGCAGGCGCCCGCCCCAGGACTGATGCCGCCGCAGGCAGCACTCGAAACCTTGTTTGGAGAGCTGGGGCACAATCCCGATGCCGTCTATGTCGTCTATGACGACGAAGGCGGCGGTTGGGCCGGACGCTTTATCTGGCTGCTGGACGTCATTGGCCACAGCAAGTATCACTATGTCGACGGCGGCCTGACGGCCTGGCTGGCAGAAGGCATGCCCATGTCGATCCAGATCCCGCCATCCGCTGGCGGCCCGGTTGCGCTGACCCTGCACGACGAACCCACCGCCACCCGCGAATACCTGCAAAGCCGTCTCGGCGCTGCCGACCTGGCGATCTGGGACGCACGCGGGCCGCTGGAGTATTCCGGCGAGAAAGTCCTGGCGGCCAAGGCCGGCCACATCCCAGGCGCGGTGAATTTCGAATGGACCGCGGGCATGGACAAGGCGCGCAACCTGCGCATCCGTACCGACATGCCGCAGATCCTCGAACAGCTCGGCATTACGCCTGACAAAGAAGTGATTACCCACTGCCAGACTCACCATCGATCTGGCTTCACCTATCTGGTGGCCAAGGCTCTCGGTTATCCGCGGGTCAAGGGCTACGCCGGCTCCTGGGGCGAATGGGGTAACCATCCCGATACGCCCGTAGAGATTCAAGGTTTTTAAGGACAGTTAATGAACAAGCGTCTGTTTATCGTCAGCCAATACCTGCTGCCCCACAACCTGCTCTCGCGACTGGCCGGCTGCATCGCCGAATGCCGCGTGCGCTGGTTCAAGAATGCGTTCACCGCATGGTTCGCCAAGCGTTACCAGGTGAACATGTCCGAGGCACTGGTCGAAGACCTGACCGCCTACGAGCACTTCAACGCTTTCTTCACCCGCGCCTTGAAAGACGGCGCGCGCCCGCTGGACGAAACACCTGGCTCAATCCTCAGCCCCGCGGACGGCGCCGTCAGCCAGCTCGGCCCGATCGAGCACGGTCGCGTATTCCAGGCCAAGGGCCACAGCTTCAGCGTGCTGGAACTGCTGGGTGGCGATGCGGCGAATGCCGCGCCGTTCATGGGCGGTGATTTCGCGACCATTTACCTGTCGCCGAAGGATTACCACCGCGTGCACATGCCACTGGCCGGCACCCTGCGCGAGATGGTCTACATCCCGGGCCGCCTGTTCTCGGTCAACCAGACCACCGCTGAAAACGTTCCGGAATTGTTTGCCCGCAACGAGCGCGTGGCGTGCATTTTCGACACTGAGCGCGGGCCAATGGCCGTGGTGCTGGTGGGCGCGATGATCGTGGCATCGATCGAAACCGTGTGGGCCGGACTGGTGACGCCGCCAAAACGCGAGCTGAAAACCTTCCGCTACGACGAAGCTGCACGCGCGCCGATCCACCTGGAAAAAGGTGCGGAACTGGGCCGCTTCAAACTGGGTTCGACCGCCGTCGTGCTGTTCGGGCCGGATCAGGTGAAGTGGGCTGAAGAACTGGTGGCGGGTTCGCCGGTGCGGATGGGTCAGGGGATGGGCTCGCCAAAAGCCTGATCGCCTTCGCCACTACTGTAGGAGCGAGCATGCTCGCGATGAACCTGAGAGCGGCGCGGGCAATCTGACTGCCCGCGTCATCGTTGACGTCCATCGCGAGCAGGCTCGCTCCTACAGTGGTTTTGCGGTGTTACAGCTGGCCGTCGCGATCGCGGAAGCCCAGCAGGTACAACACGCCATCCAGGCCCAGCGTCGAAATCGCCTGCTTCGCCGACTGCTTGACCAGCGGCTTGGCGCGGAATGCCACGCCCAACCCGGCAATCGCCAGCATCGGCAAGTCATTGGCACCGTCGCCGACCGCAATGGTTTGCTCCAGGCGCAAGCCTTCCTTGTGTGCCAGTTCCTTGAGCAAATCAGCCTTGCGCTGTGCATCGACAATCGGCTCGATCGCAACGCCGGTCACCTTGCCGTCGACCACTTCCAGTTCGTTGGCGAACACGTAGTCGATGCCCAACTTGGCCTGCAACTGCTTGGCGAAGTAGGTGAAGCCGCCCGACAGAATGGCAGTCTTGTAACCCAGGCGCTTGAGTTCGGCGAACAGGGTTTCAGCGCCTTCGGTCAGGCGCAGCGAGGCCCCGATCGAATCCAGCACGCCCACATCCAGGCCTTTGAGCAACGCCAGGCGTTCCTTGAAGCTGGCACGGAAGTCCAGTTCACCGGCCATCGCCCGCTCGGTGATTTCCGACACCTTGTCACCCACGCCTGCCGCCTTGGCCAGCTCATCGATGACCTCGGCTTCGATCAGGGTCGAGTCCATGTCGAACACCGCCAGGCGGCGGTTGCGACGGAACAGCGAATCTTCCTGGAAGGCGATGTCGACGTTCAGTTCCTGGGCGACGCTGAGGAATTCGGCCCGCAGTGCCTGCGGATCAGCCGCCTCGCCACGCACGGAAAACTCGATGCAGCCCTTGCCTTTATCGGCCGGGGTATCCAAAGGCATGCGCCCGGACAGGCGATCGATGTGGTCGATGTTCAGGCCATATTTGGCGGTGATCGAGCTCACGGCCTGCAATTGCCCGGCGGTAACCTTGCGAGTCAGCAGGGTCACGATGTGGCGTTTTTTGCCCTGGTTGCCGACCCACTGCTGGTAATCCTCTTCGGACACCGGTGTGAACCGCACCTGTTGATCAAGCTCATAGCCCTTGAACAGGATGTCCTTGAGCACCGACTTGCCTTGTTCGGTATCAGGAATTTCAACCAGGATGCCGAACGACAGGGTGTCGTGGATCACCGCCTGACCAATGTCGAGAATGTTCACACCACCCTGGGCCAGTACACCGGTAATGGCCGCAGTCAGACCCGGACGGTCGACTCCCGTGATGTTTATCAGGACGATTTCGCGCAAGGCGCACCCCCGCAGGTGGAAAAAAACCGCATTCTACCCACATTCAGTGACCATCGGGCACCGTGAGCGCTTTGACGGTCTAGGGCCTGTCGCTATACTGCGCGTCAACTTCACGGACAAAAGAGCCGAGCTCAAGTGAACCGGCCCACGCCAGTAAAAACCGATAACTTCTTTCTGCTGATCTTCCGTGCACTGCGCCACCGCCGTGTACCGATTGCATTGCGCATTGCCAGCCATAACGTGATCCTGGTCGCCCTGGCCCTGGTGATCTACGCCTGCGTGATGGGTTTGCAGTTCAAGCAGGCCATGCACGAGCAAGCCGATGCGCTGGGTGAAAGCCTGACCATGCAGACGGCCTCCTCCGCCACCGAGCTGTTGGTGTCCAACGACATCCTCAGCCTCAACGTGCTGCTCAACAACCTGACCAAGAACAAGCTGGTGGCCCACGCCGCCATCTACAGCATGGACAACCGGATCCTTGCCGAGGCTGGCCAGCGCCCCAAGCACGGCCTGCTGGGCGAAGCCGAAGGCATCTATCAGAGCAAGATCACTTTCCAGGACGTGACCGCCGGTCAGCTGCGCATCAGCCTGGACATGGATCAGTTCCAGCAGCCGATGACCATCAGCCTGCAAAGCATGGGGATCTTGAGCGCGATCCTGCTGGCCCTGTCCCTGGCCTTGAGCCTGCGCATGGGTCGATACCTCTCCACGCCGCTGCTGCAATTGCGGTTGTGGCTGCGCAACATCGACGAATACACCCCGGCCACCGAGCGTAACGACGAGATCGGCGACCTGGCGCGCCAGCTGCACGCCGACTTCGCGCCGGAACCGGCCGAACCGGAACCCGTGCCGGAACCCGAACTGGACGACATCGATGACGACGATGCCGAACCGGGTTTCGAAGTGCGTAACCTGCGCGATCCAAGCTTCGATGAAAGCCGCCCGATGGCCG
The DNA here is from genome assembly GCF_028471945.1 of Pseudomonas sp. WJP1. Classification (NCBI taxonomy): domain Bacteria; kingdom Pseudomonadati; phylum Pseudomonadota; class Gammaproteobacteria; order Pseudomonadales; family Pseudomonadaceae; genus Pseudomonas; species Pseudomonas sp. WJP1. Next base: position 522,334 of record NZ_CP110128.1, on the reverse strand, counting down.
CGATGAAAGCCGCGCCACGGCGTGTCGTCAGCACCGTTGAAGACGACGACGATGAGGCATTCGCTGATTTGCTCGATGATGTGCCGGCCAGCACGGCGAAACCGTTGGGCAAACCCGTGGCCTCCAGCGTGCCGCAGCACAGTGCCGTGCTGGCCGTACAGTTGGGCTCACAGGAACAACTGCGACGCCTGCCCCGGACACGCTTGGAAGAGCTGACCAAACGCTACCGCGACTGCCTCGACCAGGCGGCCTCGCTCTATCAGAGCGAAATGCACACCCTGAACGATGGCAGCACGCTGATGCTTTTCCACAACGAAGACAGCGGCGACGACTACCTGACCAACGCCATCTGCTGCGGCGAGCTGCTGCGGGCGCTGGGCCATCAACTGCAGATCGAAGTCGCCGACAGCGGCATCACCTTGCAATTGCAGCTTGGCCTGACCCTGGGCGACGAGTTGTTCGGCCTGAGCCAGATCGACCTGTTGCTCACCGACGCCGCGCAGGACGCCCTGGCCCTGTCGCAACACAGCCGCAACCTGCTGCTGGTGGAGCGCAAGATCAGTGACGATGCCCTGATCCGCCAACGCGCACGGATCCGCCCGATTGCCAGCCCTGAGGGCGCCTGCTGCGTGGAGCGGTTGATGGAGCCTTATCCGTCGATGCTGGAGCGACAACTGGCGCGGATGCACGAACGCCGGGCGTAGGTATTGGCCCTGATGTGAAGAAGCCCGCAGATGAGTGATCGTCTGCGGGCTTTTTGTTGCCCGTCCTGGCGCTATCGCTGGCAAGCCAGCTCCCACAGTGATTGATGCCGTACACACAATCAGCGCTCAACAGATAACCTGTGGGAGCTGGCTTGCCAGCGATGAGGCCATCAGCAGCACTGGAAACCTCCAACCTACAGAAACAACAAGGCCCGCATCACTGCGGGCCTTGTTTCGAAACCATTCAGACCTAGAAGCGAAACACTTCCATATCCGTACGGATCGGTGCAGCCATCGGTATCTTCGGCTGTTTTTCCTGTTCCGCCGCAGGCGCCACAGGCTTAGCCGCCGGCTTTTTCGGGGCTTCGGCAATCGGCGGCTGGTTGGCCAGCGGCTTGAGCGCCACCGACAGCTGTTCAGCGAGCTTCTGCAGCAACGCACCCTGTGCCTGAACCTGAGCCGCGGTGCTGCCGGCGTGCTGTTCCTGCAGGTGGATGATGCGGTTATCGCGCACCTGGCCACGACGGTCGATCAAACGCCATTGCGCATCGAGGATCGCCGGTTGCGAGGCCCCCGAATCCAGGCGCGTGATGGTCAACAGCACCTGTACATCCGGAGTGAACCCGGTTGTCGCAGGCGCCAGCACTACGCGCTGGCTGTCCAGGTGACCAGCCACCTGACGCAGCAACAGCTGATCGATGTCGGAAGACAGGCTGCCAGCCCAACGGCCATCGGCCGAGGCTTGCAGGCTGCCGTCAGGCTGACGCTGCAGCAGGGTTTCGCGCTGCAGGTAGTCCGCCACGGTTACCGGGCCCAACAAAACCGCCATGCCCGCGCTTTGCGCAGGCTGAACCGGACTTCCGCTGTCCAGTTGATACAGCGACACCGGCTGGTGAACGCTGCAACCCGCCAGGCCAAGAACGCCGGCGAGCATCAAAATAAAAGGAAGGCGCAGAGCAGTCATCGTCCCATCCAGGTGATTGCCACAAGACTAATCACAGTGAAAATACTCAATAAATATGAAGAACGCTCGGCCACGCCGGCGCTTGAAAGGCCATATCATCCGTGAATATGCGTTCCGACTCCAGCGCCAAAGCGCCGATCTACGCGTTAAATCGCAGATCAGGCGCTCTAGGACGCTTAATTGAGGTTTTCGACGAGCAGCGCATCCACCCTCTGGAAGCCACGTGGCAGTTTGTTACCACGACGCCCACGCTCACCTTTGTAGTGTTCGAGGTCGTCTGCTTTCAGTGACAAGGTACGTTTTCCGGCCTGCAGCACCAAGGTGGCACCATCCGGCACAACGGCGATGTCCGTTACATACTCTTCGCGACTGGCCACGCGCTCACCGGAAATCCCGATGATCTTGTTGCCTTTGCCCTTACCTAATTGTGGCAGATCGCTGATCTTGAAGATCAGCAGGCGACCTTCGGTGGTCACCGAAGCCAGCCAATTCTGCTCACGATCGGCCACCGGACGCGGCAGGATCACCTTGGCGTTGTTCGGCAGGCTCAGCAGGGCCTTGCCCGCCTTGTTCTTGGCCTGCAGGTCTTCACCCTTGACCACGAAACCGTAACCGGCGTCCGAGGCGATGACGTAGAGCGCATCGTCTTCGGGCATCAGCACGCATTCGAAACTCGCCCCTGGCGGTGGCGTCAGACGGCCGGTCAACGGTTCGCCCTGGCCACGGGCCGAAGGCAAGGTGTGCGCGGCGACCGAGTAGCTGCGACCGGTGGAATCGATAAACACCGCGAACTGGTTGGAACGCCCTGCCGCCAAGGCCTTGAAACCATCCCCGGCCTTGTACGAAAGCCCGGTGGCGTCGATCTCATGGCCCTTGGCGGAGCGAACCCAGCCTTTTTCCGAGAGCACGACGGTGACTTTTTCGTTCGGCAGCAGATCGTGCTCGGTCAGCGCTTTCGCTTCTGCACGCTCGACGATTGGCGAGCGACGGTCGTCGCCATAGGTCTCGGCGTCCTTGATCAGCTCGCTGCGCACCAGTTTTTTCAACTTGGCTTCGCTGCTCAGCAGCGCTTGCAGCTTGGCTTGTTCCTTGAGCAGTTCATCCTGCTCGGAACGCAGCTTCATTTCTTCCAGGCGCGCCAATTGACGCAAACGCGTGTCCAGAATGTAGTCGGCCTGGATTTCGCTCAGGGCGAAACGCTCGATCAGCGCGGCCTTGGGCTGCTCCTCGGTGCGGATGATGTGAATCACTTCATCCAGGTTGAGGTAGGCGATCAACAAACCGTCCAACAGGTGCAGGCGACGCTCGACCTTGTCCAGGCGGAATTGCAGGCGGCGACGCACGGTCTGCACCCGGAACTCCAACCACTCGACCAGCAGCGCCCGCAGGTTCTTCAGCTGCGGCTTGCCGTCCAGCCCGATGATGTTGATGTTGACCCGGTAGCTCGACTCCAGCTCGGTGCTGGCGAACAGGTGCTGCATCAAGGCATCGTGGTCGAAGTTTTTCCGGGCGCCCGGAATAATCACGATACGGCACGGGTTCTCGTGGTCCGACTCGTCGCGCAAGTCGGCGATTTGCGGAGCTTTCGACGGTTTGGCCTGCATCATCGCCGCGATCTGTTCCAGCACCTTGGCACCCGAAACCTGATGCGGCAGCGCGGTGACGATGATGTCGCCGTCTTCGATGTGATAAACGGCGCGCATACGCACCGAACCGCGACCTGTTTCGTAGATTTTCAGCAGGTCGGCGCGCGGCGTGATGATTTCCGCTTCGGTCGGATAATCCGGGCCTTGAATGTGCTCGCAGAGCTGTTCGACCGTTGCCTTGGGCTCATCGAGCAAACGCACGCAGGCGCTGGCGACTTCGCGCAGGTTGTGCGGCGGCACGTCGGTGGCCATGCCCACGGCAATGCCGGTGGTGCCGTTCAGCAGGATATTCGGCAAACGTGCGGGCAACACCAGCGGTTCGTCGAGTGTGCCGTCGAAGTTCGGGCCCCAATCCGCCGTGCCCTGGCCCAGTTCGCTGAGCAGCACTTCGGAATAACGCGACAGCCGTGCTTCGGTGTAACGCATGGCGGCGAAGGACTTGGGATCGTCCGGCGCACCCCAGTTACCCTGGCCATCGACCAGCGTGTAGCGGTAGCTGAACGGCTGGGCCATCAGCACCATCGCTTCGTAGCAGGCCGAGTCGCCATGGGGGTGGAACTTGCCGAGCACGTCACCGACGGTACGCGCCGATTTCTTGTGCTTGGAATCGGCGTCCAGCCCCAGCTCACTCATGGCGTAGACGATACGCCGCTGTACCGGTTTCAGGCCGTCGCCGATATGCGGCAAGGCACGGTCCATGATCACGTACATGGAGTAGTTGAGGTAGGCATTTTCGGTGAAGTCAGCCAGTGATCGGCGTTCTACACCGTCCAGGCTGAGATCAAGGGAGTCGCTCATGCGGGCCTCATCGGTTCGTTGTCTGGCGCAGCAGCATGGTGCCACCGCGCTGGGTAAATTCAAGTTTGTTCAGCGCGCTCATACCGAGCAGCACTTGATCGCCATCCAGGCCTGGCACGACGAGGGCGCGCACATCACGCAACACAATGTCGCCCAGTTGCAGCCGATCGACGCGGGTTCGATAACCCTCGGTGCGTCCGTTGGCGGTGCTCAGGGTCACCCCGAAGCCTTGTTCCAGTTTCAGCCTCTGCGCCAATTGCGCCGGGATCGCCACATCGGTCGCCCCGGTATCGAGCATGAACTTCACCGGCTGGCCATTGATATGGCCGCTGGCAACGAAATGCCCCTGGCCGTTGCTGACCAGTTTCACTTCGACAAAACCATCGCCGCGCTCCGAGCTCACGACCACATTCGGGTTTTGCTGACGCTCTTCCCACTGGCCGAAGAACCGCGTCGCCAGGAACAACGCGGCGCACCAGGCCAGGATCATCAAGACCCGACCGGCACGCTTGCCTGGCGCTTGCTGGCTCATGGCTTGGAACTCCAGCCACCTTCAGGTGCAGCAAAACGCCAGACGATCGGACGCACCTCGCCATCGGCGCGGGCACCGGTGTTGTTGTCGACCCCGATCCAGGCCCCCTCGGCGTCCACGATCAACGCTTCGGTCAGTGCAAAGTCCTGGGGATAACGACGATTTTCCTGCAGCGCCTCATTGGCAAACGACCAGCAGCGTTCGACCTTGGCCGTCACCGCATCCCGGCGACAAATCTCGAACGCGTTGCGCTCAAGGGTAAACAGCTTGCCGTTGAACCACGACAGATCGGCAAAATCCCGGGGCATCGCCCGGGCGCTGGGAAATTGTGCAGGCTGCATTTCCATTCCCCCTTCGCTCAGCAGCACACAACCGCCGTCACAGTCCCACACGGTCTGCTTGCGCTTGACCCGCAGCAACCCGCGACTCTCACGCTCGGCAGACAACCACAACTGGTCACCCTGCGGATTGATCGCCAGGCCTTCGAACAATGCATTGAAGCGCAGCAACATACCGCTGGCCCGCGCTTCGCGAACCATGAGCGGCGAAATTTTCAGCCAGGAGGCCGGCCCGGTTGGCGGAATCTGCAGCACCGCCGCATGGGATTCGCTGACCACGTAGCGATTTCCGGCGCTGTCGCAGGTAATCCCTTCGAAATCCAGGTCACCGCCACGCACGAACGACGACACCCAGGCCCGCGAACGCAAACCCCAGGGCAAGCCACTGTCGGGCACGGGCGGAACGCCGATGCCCACCGCTTCCGCGTGCCAGACACCCTCGCCCGTCTCGAGGCGGTAGATCTGGTCGTCATCACGGTCGGAGACCGTCCACAGCTCATTGCCGCACTGGGCCAGCCCGGACAGGTTGCCACCGCGCATGCCGTCCACGGCATGCTCGGACAACAGGCGCAACTGCGGTGTCGGCTTGGCAGACACCGTCATCGAGGTCAGCAGCAACGCACACGCCAGGGCAAAGCCCAGCCGCATCAGCCCAGCACCTCCGCCAGGTTGCCCTTGGACTCCAGCCAGTTCTTGCGGTCACCGGCGCGTTTTTTCGCCAGCAGCATGTCCATCATTTCCGAGGTCGCGGCGAAATCCTCACCGAGGGTCAACTGCACCAGGCGCCGAGTATTCGGATCCATGGTGGTTTCGCGCAACTGCGGCGGGTTCATCTCACCCAGGCCTTTGAATCGCGTGACCTGCGGCTTGCCACGCTTCTTCTCGGCCACCAGGCGATCGAGAATGCCGTCGCGCTCGGCCTCATCCAGGGCGTAGTAGATCTCTTTACCCAGGTCGATGCGGTACAGCGGCGGCATGGCGACGTAGACGTGACCGGCATCCACCAACGGACGGAAATGCTGGACGAACAACGCGCAGAGCAGGGTTGCGATGTGCAGGCCGTCGGAGTCGGCGTCGGCGAGGATGCAGATCTTGCCGTAGCGCAGCTGGCTCATGTCCGCGGCGCCCGGATCGACGCCGATGGCCACGGCGATGTTGTGTACTTCCTGGCTCGCCAGCACTTCGCTGCCGTCGACTTCCCAGGTGTTGAGGATCTTGCCGCGCAACGGCAGGATCGCCTGAAATTCCTTATCCCGTGCTTGTTTGGCGGACCCGCCGGCGGAATCACCTTCGACCAGGAACAGCTCGGAACGCATCGGATCCTGCCCGGCGCAGTCAGCCAGTTTGCCCGGCAATGCCGGCCCCTGAGTCACGCGTTTGCGCTCGACTTTCTTGCTCGCCTTGAGGCGTCGGCCGGCGTTGTTGATCGCCAGTTCCGCCAGCGCCAGACCGGTTTCCGGGTTGGCGTTGAGCCACAGGCTGAAGGCATCCTTGACCACACCGGAAACGAACGCCGCCGCTTCACGGGACGAAAGACGCTCTTTGGTCTGGCCGGAGAATTGCGGCTCCTGCATCTTCATCGACAGAACGAAAGCGATACGCTCCCAGACGTCTTCCGGCGCCAGCTTCACGCCGCGCGGCAGCAGGCTGCGGAATTCGCAGAACTCGCGCATGGCGTCGAGCAGGCCTTGGCGCAGGCCGTTGACGTGGGTGCCACCCTGGGCCGTGGGGATCAGGTTGACATAGCTTTCCTGCACCGCGTCGCCACCTTCCGGCAGCCACAGCAGCGCCCAGTCGACCGCTTCCTTGTTACCGGCGAAGGCACCGCAGAACGGCTCGTCCGGTAGACGCTCGAATTCGCTGACGGCATCGACCAGGTAGGAACGCAGGCCATCTTCGTAATGCCATTCGACTTTCTCGCCGGTGGCCTTGTCTTCAAAACTGACCAGCAGCCCCGGGCACAGTACGGCCTTGGCCTTGAGCACGTGCTTGAGGCGACTGATGGAAAATTTCGGTGAATCGAAATATTTCGGATCCGGGGCGAAGAACACGCTGGTCCCGGTGTTGCGCTTGCCAACCGTCCCGACGATTTCCAGCTCGGTTTTCTTGTAACCGTCGGCGAAGGTCATCTGGTATTCGTTGCCGTCACGTTTGACACGCACCCGGACTTCGGTCGACAAGGCGTTGACCACCGAAATACCCACCCCGTGCAGACCGCCGGAGAACTGGTAGTTCTTGTTGGAAAACTTGCCGCCCGCATGAAGCTTGGTGAGGATCAGTTCGACGCCCGAAACGCCTTCTTCGGGGTGAATGTCCACCGGCATGCCACGGCCGTCATCGCTGACTTCCAGCGAGTGATCGGCGTGGAGGATGACCTGCACCGATTTGGCATGCCCGGCCAAGGCTTCGTCGACGCTGTTGTCGATGACTTCCTGGGCAAGGTGGTTCGGCCGACTGGTGTCGGTGTACATACCGGGGCGTTTGCGCACCGGGTCGAGGCCCGAGAGGACTTCGATGGCGTCGGCGTTATAAGAGCTAGCGCTGGGAGTGGCCATGGGGTCTCGTCGTCAGTCTTTCATTGAAAATAGGGGGCAAGGTTTCACAGCGCGGTGAAATCAATCGCCTGATACAAATCTGCGCCAATGCCGGCAAAACTCAGCATCGCCGGTAGCTGCTCGGCAAAACCCTGGTAACCATGGTCGCCACCCGCCTGGATGCGCAAGGCACAGGCCCGGTAATACTGCTGGGCATGGCGATAGTCCAGCGTTTCGTCACCGGTCTGCAACCATACCTGATAGCGCTGTGGGTCCTGGGGTGCCGGCACTTCCAGCTCGGCGAGGGCCGTCACGTGGTCGAGGGTCATTTCCCAGGTCTGTTCGGTATACAGGTTTTTCTGTGTCCCCAGGAACCCGTCGAACATCCGGTGCGGGCTGACGGCAGGGTTGATCAACAGGGCTTTCAAGCCATGGCGCTCGGCCAGGTGAGTCGCATAGTAGCCGCCGAGCGAGCTTCCCACCAGCAGTGGCCGTCCGAGCGCTTCAATCGCCTGTTCAAGCTGGCCAATGGCCTCGCGGGGATGGTGATGCAGGGCCGGCACAAGCAGTTGGTCGCTCAAACCCAGGCGCTCCATCACTTCGCTCAACTGAGTGGCCTTTTTCGACGCAGGCGCGCTGTTGAAGCCGTGGATATAAAGGATCGAGCCGGACATTTGAACTCCCTGAGCGTCGGGTAAAGAGGCGGAGTTTACAGGGAATCCGGGATAGATATAGAAATCGGCGGTGTCTGTGCGGACGCCATCGGTATGTGGAAACGACAAATATGTCAGTAGCCGTCGGAATCGTAATCAACCTGGAAATCGAACCCGATCAGCCGCTCCACACCGGTTTCAAGCCGCCCATCCGGCAACAACCGCAACCAGCGATACCCCGGCGCCTGCTCCCCGACCTTGAAATCCTCGCTGCCCGGTTCGAACTGAATGCAGGTCGATGGCGAGGCGATCAGACGCACGTTGTTACGCAATTGATCGATTTCCTGGTGCACATGCCCCCACAGTACCGCGCGTACCTGTGGAAAACGATCCAGAACCTCAAAAAACGCTTCGGGATTACGCAGCCCGATTGGCTCCATCCACGCACAGCCGATCGATACCGGGTGATGGTGCAGGCACACCAGATGATGCCGCTCTGGCGCCTCGCTCAATGAACGGGCCAGCAGTTGCAACTGTTCGTCCTGCAAATACCCCGGCACCGAGCCGGGCACTGCCGAATCAAGCAGTGTGACCCGCCAGTTGCCGATATCCACCACCGAGTCCAGCAAAGCACTTTGCACCGCGGCCTCAGCCATGATTTGCGGTTCGTCGTGGTTGCCGGGAATCCAGCGGGCCGGCGCGTCGAGCTGCCGGGTCAACTCACGAAACTGCTGGTAGGACTCAAGCGTGCCGTCCTGGGACAGATCGCCTGTCGCCAGGAGCAGATCGATCCGCGGCTGCTGCACACGCACCAATTCAATGACTTTTTGCAGGCTGTCGCGGGTATTCATGCCCAGCAGCGTCCTGTCCGCCTCGGCAAACAGATGACTGTCGGAGAGTTGCACCAGCAATGCCGGATCGGCGCTGGTCAGTGTGGATACGCTCGGCAAGGTGTTCTCCCAGGGCGTGAACACGGATCGGGTCAGAGTCGCAATTATGCTGGGAGACGATCGAAAGGGGAAACCTGTGAACCTGACGCAGTTCACAACTAACGGACGACTTCGTACTCATGCCCCAGCGCCAGGCAATGGCTCAGCCATTCGCCCAGGAACATGTTCAGCTGGGCCTTTTCGTCGGGCTGGTGCATCGAGGCGTTCGGATAAGGATAGATGCCGCGAAAGCGACGTGCATGTTCGGCGCTGACCACTTCGGCCATGCACGCGTCGTGATAGACCTGGACTTCCAGTTGCGGAACCGGCAGCCACGGCAGGCTGTGTTCCTGGCGCACTTGCAGGGTCGTGGTGTAGGGACAGACCTGCAGCACCTCCAGCGCCAGCACGCCCAGCATCTGTTCGCCGTGGGTCACGGCGATGCGCCGCGCTGCCGGCTCGCTGCGCATGTCCGGCAACAGTCGCATCAGGCGCGCGTAGTTCGCCTCACAGGACGCCTGCAGCCCCACGAGGTCCACCCGATAGCGATCGCGCAGTTTGTTTACGACCATAGCCCCCTCACTTCAACGCGATTCAGTGCCAGCCATTGCAAGGCAATGATGCTGGCCGCGTTGGCAATACGTCCGTCGCGTACGGCTTGCAGGGCATCTTCGAAAGCCCACACCGTGACGCGGATATCTTCAGCCTCTTCCTCCAGCCCATGCAGGCCGCCTGCCCCACTACTATCGCAACGTCCAAGGTACAAATGCACGAATTCGTTGCTGCCGCCCGGCGATGGAAAATATTGGGTCATCGGCCACAGCGCCCCGATCACAAGACCAGCTTCCTCCTGCGCTTCGCGGTGAGCAACTTCTTCCGGTTGCTCGTCCTTGTCGATCAGACCAGCGACCAGTTCGATCAACCATGGATTGCCGGTCTTGCCCACGGCGCCGACGCGAAACTGCTCGATCAGCACCACTTCATCGCGCTGCGGATCGTAGGGCAGCACGCACACCGCATCGTGGCGCACGAACAGTTCACGGCTGATTTCGCGACTCATGCCGCCGGCGAACAATTCGTGGCGCAAGTGCACGCGATCGAGCTTGTAGAAACCCTCGAAGCACTTTTCGCGCCGAACGATATCCACGGCGGTCGGAATGGCTTTGGTAAAATCAGTCATGACTATCCTCTTACTTCAAACCGATACGAGGTGCGTTCTTCCTGGAACCTCGACTTCGCGCCATCCTAACGCGCCGGTGAGGTTTGATGCAGCCCCTTTACCTTCAGCGAGATAGACGGTGAGGGCGAAACCCACTCTAATTAGCTTAGTGGCGAACTGATTGCTTCGTTGACAGTCGAAGCGGGTAACTTTTTGCCTTTCCCTGTTTTATGAAGGACGCCCATGTCGCTTTTTAAAATTGCCTCCGTGGCCGCTCTCGCCCTGACCCTGGGCGCTTGCCAGAGCCTGTTCCAGCCCAACTATCGCGCGCCGCTGGAAACCACCCGCGACGCCACCGAGCAGCTCAAGCCAGGTTGCAGCGATCAGGACTGCCCGCTGGTGAACATCGACACCCTGCACTTCCCCAGCGAGCCTGCGCTTGACGGCATCATCGAAAAACGCCTGCTGCAGATGACCCGCACCTCGCCCGACGCCCCGGTGGCGCCGACGCTGGCGGCCTATCGCGAACAGTTTTTGCGCACCGCCGGCCCGCGCAACAGCAGCTATCTGCAAGCCAAGGTACGTGAGCAGCATGACGGACTGGTGATCATCGAGTTGTCCAGTTACCTGGACACCGGCGGCGCCCATGGCACGCCGGGTCGAGGATTCATCAACTATTCGCGTCAACAGCAGAAAGTGCTGACGCTGTCGGACATGCTGGTGCCGGGGCAGGAAGAGGCGTTCTGGAAAGCGGCGCAGGTGGCGCACAACAGCTGGTTGATCAGCACCAAGCTCGATCAGGAACCGGAGTTCGTCAAGAGCTGGCCGTTCCAGAAAACCCAGAACGTGGCGCTGACCTACGGCGGGGTGATCCTCAAGTACGAAACCAGCACCATCGCGCCTTACGCGCTGGGCCATGTCGAACTGAAGATCCCCTACCCCCGCCTGAACGGCATCATCAAGCCCGAGCTGTTTCCCGGCCGTAACTGAAGGCCCGGCCCAGCACCAGCTGCAGCAGCCCTGCGAGGATCAACGCCGGCAGGGTTGCACCGATATCCGGATACAGATTGGCCAGCAAGTGATAGGTGCTGACCCCGCCCAACCAGGCGAGCAGCGCCGGCCAACGCAGTGCAGCTGAGGCGACTTGGCCACTGCGCTTGCGCAGGATGAAGTGGTCCACCAGCACCACGCCGAACAGCGGCGCGAATACCGAACCGATCAACAGCAGGAAGTTCTGGTACTGGGCCAGGGGCGCCAGCAAGGCGATCAGGGTGCAGACCACGCCGATGGCCAAGGCCAGGTGTTCGACTTTCAGGCGCAACAGAATCCCGCTGGAAACTGCTGCCGAGTGAATGTCGGCGAAGGCGTTTTCCGACTCGTCCAGAAGAATCAAAAGCAGTGGAATCCCCAGGCCGGCACCGGCCAACGCCAACAGCAAGGCATTGACTTCACCGCTCGGCGCGAACGCCAGGGTGTAGGCCACGCCCAGGCTCATCAGCCAGAAGTTACCGATAAAGAAGCCGATTGCGGTACCACCGAAAACGTTTTTCGCCCGCTTGCCGAAACGCGAGTAGTCGGCGATCAGCGGCAGCCACGACAGCGGCATGGCAATGGCAATGTCGAAACCCACGGCAAACGGCATCGAACCGTCGCCAGCCTGGGCCCACAAGGCGGCCAGGTCGGCCTTGGCGAACAGGTTCCAGGTCAGCCAGATGCATGCGGCCAGCAGCAGCCAGATGCCCCATTTGCGCAGGATCTGGCGCACGAAGGTCAACGGACCGCTCACGGCCAACAGGGTCGCCAGTGCGCCGAAGAACAGCGTCCACAGCACCGGATTGGACATTGCGCTGCCATCGCTGAAGGCCTTTGCGCCCAACAGGCTGGCGGCATCGCGCATGACGATGATCTCGAAAGAACCCCAACCGATCAGTTGCAGCAGGTTCAGTACGGCCGGCAGGCTCGCGCCACGTTTGCCGAGGCTGAGCTTGAGTGCGGCCATCGACGACAGGCCGGTGTCGCTGCCGATCACGCCGACGGCCGCCAACAGCAAAACGCCGACCAGGGTGCCGAGGAAAATCGCCAGCAATGAGCCGGACAGGCCCAGGCCGGGCGCGAGCAGAGCACCGGTCTGCAGCACCATCAGGCCGATGCCGAGGGAGAACCACAGGGAAAACAGGTCGCGGCCGCCGAACACACGTTTGTCGATCGGCACCGCGATGTCGGGGGAGTAAGTGCTGGGTTGAATGCTCAAGGGTGTTATCTCAGAGGAATATGTTTTGTCATTGAGAATTTCGCTATCTGATCTGGCGCTTTCGCGAGCAAGCCCGCTCCCACATTGGATCTGCAGTGAACACCAACTTTGTGCACGACTGAGGTCAAATGTGGGAGCGGGCTTGCTCGCGAAGACGGCGCCACAGGCACCGCCAATCCCCGATCAGATCAAACTTTCTGGTAAAGCTGACTGCCTTCCTGCTTGAAGCGCTCGGCCTGTTCGGCCATGCCTTGGGCGACGTCCACGTCCACCGCTTCGATCCGTTGGTTGGCCGCGTACTCACGGACTTCCTGGGTGATCTTCATCGAGCAGAATTTCGGCCCGCACATGGAGCAGAAGTGCGCGACCTTGGCCGAATCCTTCGGCAACGTCTCATCGTGATACGAACGAGCGGTGTCCGGATCCAGGCCCAGGTTGAACTGGTCTTCCCAACGGAATTCGAAGCGCGCCTTGCTCAAGGCATTGTCGCGGATCTGCGCGCCTGGATGCCCCTTGGCCAGATCGGCGGCGTGCGCAGCGATCTTGTAGGTGATGATGCCGGTCTTCACGTCATCCTTGTTCGGCAGACCCAAGTGCTCTTTCGGCGTCACGTAGCAGAGCATGGCGCAGCCGAACCAGCCGATCATTGCCGCACCAATACCGGAGGTGATGTGGTCGTAGCCTGGCGCAATGTCGGTGGTCAGCGGGCCGAGGGTGTAGAACGGCGCCTCGTCGCAGCACTCGAGCTGCTTGTCCATGTTCTCCTTGATCAACTGCATCGGCACGTGGCCCGGGCCTTCGATCATGCACTGCACGTCGTGTTTCCAGGCGATCTTGGTCAGCTCGCCGAGGGTTTCCAGCTCGCCGAACTGCGCTTCGTCGTTGGCGTCGGCAATCGAGCCAGGACGCAGACCATCGCCCAGCGAGAAGCTGACGTCGTAGGCCTTCATGATTTCGCAGATGTCTTCGAAATGGGTGTAGAGGAAGTTCTCTTTGTGGTGCGCCAGGCACCACTTGGCCATGATCGAACCGCCACGGGAAACGATGCCGGTCACGCGCTTGGCGGTCATCGGCACGTAGCGCAACAACACGCCGGCGTGGATGGTGAAGTAGTCGACGCCCTGCTCGGCCTGCTCGATCAGCGTGTCGCGGAACAGCTCCCAGGTCAGGTCTTCGGCCACGCCGCCGACTTTTTCCAGGGCCTGGTAGATCGGCACGGTACCGATCGGCACCGGCGAGTTGCGGATGATCCACTCGCGGGTTTCGTGGATGTGCTTGCCGGTGGACAGGTCCATGACCGTGTCCGAACCCCAGCGAATGCCCCAGGTCAGTTTCGCCACTTCTTCTTCAATGGACGAACCCAGGGCGCTGTTGCCGATGTTGCCGTTGATCTTCACCAGGAAGTTACGGCCGATGATCATCGGTTCCAGTTCGGTGTGGTTGATGTTGGCTGGAATGATCGCGCGACCGCGAGCGATTTCGTCACGGACAAATTCAGGGGTGATGATTTTCGGCACGCTGGCACCAAAACTGTGGCCGGCGTGTTGCTGGTCCAGCAGGCCGGCGGCGCGGGCCACTTCCAGCTTCATGTTTTCGCGGATGGCGACGTATTCCATCTCGGCGGTGATGATGCCTTTGCGCGCGTAATGCATCTGGCTGACGTTGGCGCCCGGCTTGGCGCGACGCGGGTTGTTGACGTGGGCGAAACGCAGCTTCGTCAGTTCCGGGTCGGCGAGGCGTTCCTGGCCGAAGTTGGAGCTCAGGCCGCTCAGGCGCTCGGTGTCACCGCGGGATTCGATCCACGGCGAGCGCACATCGGCCAGGCCTTTGCGCACGTCGATGATCACGTTGGGGTCGGTGTAGGGGCCCGAGGTGTCGTACACCACCACCGGCGCGTTGACCTCGCCACCGAAGTCGGTCGGCGTCACGTCAAGGCTGATTTCGCGCATCGGCACGAGGATGTCCGGGCGAGTGCCCTGGACATAGATTTTTTGCGAGCGGGTAAACGGCTGCACCGATTGTTGATCGACCTTGGCCGAGTCACTCAGGTTGGTGGCGATTTTTGCTTTTGTAGTCATCACGGGCTCTCCAGACAGCATCCAGGCAGTGGAATTTTGTCGGAGCGAACCTGTAAACGAATGGACGCACGGGCGCTGGAAAACCAGCTGTGCTGTGCTCAGTGCTCGAGGGGTGTTCGATTGTCGAACAACATCCCGGACGAAGCACAAGAGGACTCGCCGGGTGACGAGAAATCTTGTTCCCTACGCAGGCGCTAACCTGATCAGGTTCAACGGGATCCGAAATTATTCGATCTCAGCCTCATAGCAAGGCACCCCGACAAGAACCCGGCCAGTCTAGACACAACTGACACAGAACGCCAACACCGCTGCAAACACCATGATGAATGGCGCAATTAGCGCGATCGCCAGGATTGTTGCCGCTCGAATGCACAACTACACTCGCTACGCCAAGCTGCGCATTGACGTTGCACAGGCAGCGCCTTAGCCTTGGCGCTCAAATTACTTGTGTAATATTTTTACTAGGGATCGCCTATGCTGCGCAAACTCTCACTGGC
Source organism: Pseudomonas sp. WJP1 (assembly GCF_028471945.1). Taxonomy (NCBI): domain Bacteria; kingdom Pseudomonadati; phylum Pseudomonadota; class Gammaproteobacteria; order Pseudomonadales; family Pseudomonadaceae; genus Pseudomonas; species Pseudomonas sp. WJP1. The sequence continues at coordinate 507,251 of NZ_CP110128.1, read as the reverse complement.
CGTTGCCGTGTCTTGTGCGTCCAATGGAATGGCCTGGGCAGAAGCGCCCTTATCGACCAAGAACGATCTGGTCAGCGTCTATCAGGAAGCGGTGAACAACAACGCCGACCTCGCTGCGGCCATCGCCCAATATGGCGCCCAGAAAGAAGTCGTGCCCCAGGCCCGCGCCGGATTGCTGCCCAATCTTTCGGGCGGCGCCGATGTCAGCAGCGTGCGCACCTCGATCGATCAGCCGGCGGCCACGGCCAACCGTAATGCCCATTCGTACCAGGCGACCCTGGCGCAGCCACTGTTCCGCGCCGATCGCTGGTTCCAGTTCCAGGCCGCCAAGGACGTCAACGAACAGGCCGCCCTGCAACTCTCGGCGACCCAGCAAAACCTGATCCTGCAAACCGCCGACAGCTACTTCAACGTGCTGCGCAGCCAGGACAACCTGGCCTCGACCAAGGCCGAAGAAGCCGCGTTCAAGCGTCAGCTCGATCAGTCCAACGAGCGCTTCGATGTCGGCCTATCCGACAAGACCGACGTCTTGAACTCGCAAGCCAGCTACGACACCGCACGCGCCAACCGGATCGTCGCGCAGCGCCAGGTGGATGATGCGTTCGAAGCCCTGATCACCCTGACCAACCGACAGTACAACGCAATCTGGGGCATCTCCCATAACTTGCCGATCCTGCCGCCGGCACCGAACGATGCCAAGGCCTGGGTCGAAACGGCGGCCAAACAGAACCTCAATCTGCTGGCCAGCAACTACGCCGTCAGCGCCGCCGAGCAAACCCTCAAGCAGCGCAAGGCCGGCCATGCGCCGACCGTCGATGCGGTGGCGCAATACAGAAAAGGCGACAACGATGCACTGGGTTTCAGCAACCCGAGCGCATTCGGCCAGCCGTACAAGGGCGACGTCGAGCAATCCTCGATCGGCCTGCAACTGAACATCCCGATCTACAGCGGCGGCCTGATCAACTCCCAGGTGCGCCAATCCTATGCGCAACTGGACCAGACCGAGCAGCAACGTGAATCCCTGCGTCGCTCTATCGTGGAAAACACCCGTGACCTGCACCGCGCGGTGAATACTGACGTCGAGCAGGTACAGGCGCGCAAGCAGTCGATCATCTCCAACCAGAGCGCGGTGGAAGCGACGGAAATCGGTTATCAGGTGGGTACGCGCAACATCGTCGATGTGCTGGATGCGCAGCGCTCGCTCTACACCTCGGTACGCGACTACAACAACACCCGCTACGACTACATCCTCGACAACCTGCGCTTGAAGCAGCAGGCCGGTACGTTGAACCCGGGGGACTTGCAGGACCTGGCACGTTGGCTCAATCCCAACTACAACCCGGACAAGGATTTCCTGCCGCCGGATCTGGCGAAGGCTGCGGCTGAACAGCTCAAGGCCAGACCCTAAAAGAACCTGTAGGAGCACGGCTTGCCGGCGATGGCGTCCTTGAGATCGCTATCGCCGGCAAGCCGTGCTCCTACAGGGTTTGCGCCACCTATTCCTACAGGTTGATCAGCCGCCCTAGCCCATCGAGCAAGCGCTGCAACGCCCCCTGATTGGTGCGCATAACCTTCAAGCCCGCCTCGGCCATGCGCTGCGCATCGCGCGGCAATTCGAACAGGCGCTGCACCGCCACCGCCAGCCCTTGTGCATCCTCAACCTCCTGCAACGCCCCGGCGCTGCGCAACTGCGCGGCGATTTCAAGGAAGTTGAACAGGTGCGGGCCACTGAGCACCGGCTTGGCCAAGGCCGCCGGCTCAAGCAGGTTATGCCCCCCATTAGGCACCAGGCTACCGCCGACGAATGCACTGTCGGCCAAGGCATAAAGAAACAGCAGCTCGCCCATGGTGTCGCCCAGCAACACCGAAGTGCCGGCGGTGACCGCATCGCCTGTGGAGCGCCGCACCGTGGCGAAACCCTGCTGGCGGCACAATTCGAATACCGGATTGAACCGCTCGGGATGACGCGGCACCAGGATCAGCAAGGCATCGGGATGGCTCGCCAGCAACTGACGGTGGGCCGCCAGTACCACCTCGTCTTCGCCATCATGGGTGCTGGCAGCGATCCACACCGGGCGCTCCTGTGCCTGCCATTGCCCGCGCAACTCGGCGGCACGTTGCAACAGTTGCGGGTCGATGGTCAGGTCGAACTTGATCGAACCGGTGACTTCGACGGTTTGCGCCCGCGCGCCCAACTCACGAAAACGCTGGGCCTCGGCTTCGGTCTGCACCGCGAACAAGCTCATCTCGGCCAGCATCGGCCCGGTCAGCCTGGCGAAGCGGCCATAGCCCCTGGCCGAACGTTCGGACAGTCGTGCATTGGCCAGGGCCACGGGAATCCCGCGCTTGGCGCATTGATGGATATGGTTGGGCCAGAGCTCGGTTTCCATGATCACCGCCAGTTTCGGCTGGACCCGATCAAGGAAGCGTTTGGCGGCGCACGGCAAGTCGTAGGGCAAATAGCAGTGCTGGATGCGCGGTTCGTTGGCGAACAACGCCTGGATGCGCTCCGAGCCGGTCGGCGTCATGCAGGTCACGGTGATCGGTAGTGTCGGATAACGTTGCAGCAAGGCCCGAATCATCGGCGCCGCGGCAATGCTTTCGCCCACAGACACCGCGTGCACCCAGATGCCACCGGGCTTCATCGTCGGCATCCCGTAGGAAAAGCGCTCGCCAACACGCTTGGCATAGGCCGGCGCCTTGCGCGAGCGCAGCCACAGCCGAATCGCCACCAATGGCAGCCCCAGGTAAAACAGCGCGGTGTAGAGAGTTCTATTCATGGCGGCGGAGTTTATCGGTTTTTTCACCGATCGCCTGCAAATGCACGGCAAAACGCTCCGCCAACCAGCGAGCGGCCGGCCCGAGTGGCTCATCGCGGCGCCACACCAACTCCACCACCAGCGCCGGCGGGGTCCATTCGCTGGCCAATTCGACCATCAAGCCCTGATACGCCGAGTACTGCACCACGTGACGCGGCAGCCAGGCCCAGCCGAGGCCGCGCACCAACCATTCAGCCATCACGTAGAAACTGTCGGCCCGCCAGACCTGCGGGCTGGCTGGTTCGCTGCCGGGGTAGATACTGGACTGCGTGGACATCAGCAGCTGTCGATGCTGCGCCAGTTCCTGATAGTTCACTTCAGCCTTTGCCGCCAATGGATGCCCTACGCCACACACGGTCACCATCTCGACGCTGCCCAGCACCCTGCGCTCAAGGGCTTCAGGAATTTGATCGTGATAAAACAACAAACCCAGATCGGCCCGACGCTCCACCAGCTTGCGCGCCACATCGCCTTGGGCGGCGCTGGTCAGTTGCACTTCAAGGCTGGGAAACTTTTCCGCCAACGCTTCAAAGCTTTCGATGACCGGCTGGTACGGCATGGCCTCGTCCTGGGCCAGGCGCAAGCGAGCTTCCTGGCCGCGCATCATCGCCAGCGCCCGGCCATTGAGGCGCTCGCATTGGCGCAGCACTTCGCGCGCTTCTTCGAGCAAGGCATTGCCAGCCTCGGTGAGCTTCGGCTGGCGGCCACTGCTGCGGTCGAACAGGCTCACGCCCAGATCTTCCTCCAGCAGCGCAATCGCACTGCTGATCGCCGACTGGGCTTTGCGCTGGTCCCGTGCCACGGCAGAAAACGAACGTTGCTCCGCCACACCGACGAATAAACGCAGTTGTTCAAGATTCCATTGCATGAGCAAACCCATCTTCAGAACAGATAGGTAATGACTTTACCGCATCTGGAGAATCTCTAGAATGCCGAACTCAGCAAGCAACACTTCATACGAGGATTGAACCATGACCGCTTACTACTACCTGGCCATTGCCATCTGCGCCGAAGTGATTGCCACTGTTTCGATGAAAGCGGTTAAAGGCTTCAGCACGCCGTTGCCACTGCTGCTGGTGATCGTCGGATACGGCATCGCCTTCTGGATGTTGACCCTGGTGGTGCGCAGCGTACCGGTGGGCGTGGCTTACGCGGTATGGGCCGGCATGGGCATCGTGATGGTCAGCGTCGCGGCACTGTTCATCTACGGGCAGAAGCTGGATGTGCCGGCGATGATGGGGATGGCGTTGATCGTGTTGGGTGTCGTAGTGATCCAACTCTTCTCGAAAACCGCGGGGCATTAAAATCCGCGCACAATCCAATGTGGGAGCGGGCTTGCTCGCGAATGCGGTGTGTCATCCAGTGTTGAAGTCGACTGACACACCGCCTTCGCGAGCAAGCCCGCTCCCACAGTTTGATCACCAACAATCCACGCTTCTTCGAGTCTGTATACTGCGTCCTCGTCTTGAACACTGAGGTCGCTGCATGCCATCCGTTATTTCCACCGACGTTCTCATTGTCGGCGCTGGTGTCGCCGGCCTCTGGCTGAATGCGCGCCTGCGACGCCAGGGCTTCTCGACCGTGCTGGTGGAAAGCGCCAGCCTCGGCGGCGGACAAAGCGTGAAGTCCCAGGGCATCATCCATGGCGGGGCCAAGTACGCACTGCATGGCGCCCTGACCGGCGCCTCGGAAGCCATCGCCGACATGCCGCGCCGCTGGCGTGAAGCCCTGGCCGGGGATGGCGAACTGGACCTGTCGGGCGTACGCCTGCTGTCCGAAGCCCACTACCTCTGGTCCCCAGGCACGATCGCCGGCAACCTCACCAGCTTCTTCGCCAGCAAAGCCGTGCGCGGTCGCGTCGATCAGGTCAAGGGCGACCAACTGCCGCCGGCCCTGCAGGACAAACGCTTCAAGGGCAAGGTCTATCGCCTGGCGGAACTGGTGATCGACGTGCCGAGCCTGATCCAGCGCCTGGCTGACCTCGCGGGCGACGGCCTGCTTGCTGGCCAGAAGATCGAGCCGCTGCTGGAGGGTGGCGTGCTGGTCGGCCTGAAGGTGGACGAACGCGAGATCCGCGCCCAGCGCATCGTCTTGAGCGCCGGAGGCGGAACGGCGGCGTTGCTTGAAGCGCTGGGGCTGACCCAGCCCGCCATGCAACGCCGCCCGTTGCACATGATCATCGCCAAAGGCCCAAGCCTCAAACCGCTGTACGCCCATTGCCTGGGTGGTGGAACCAAACCACGCATTACCGTAACCACGCACCCGGCAGCCGATGGTCAGTGGGTCTGGTACCTGGGCGGCGATATCGCTGAAACCGAAGGCGTGACCCGTGAGCCCGCCGAACAAATCGCCACCGCACAGAAAGAACTTGGCCAGTTGCTGCCATGGATCGACCTCAGCACGGCGCGTTGGGCAACCTTGCGCGTAGACCGCGCGGAGCCACTGCAATCGGGACTGACCCGTCCCGACAATGCCTTTGTAGCTGAAGAAGGTCGCCTGCTGGTGGGCTGGCCAACCAAACTGGCTCTGGCGCCGGACTTCGCTGACCGGGTGATCGCCAGCCTTGCCCGCGATGGCATTCAACCGGGTCCGGTCACCGAATTGCCGCCACTGCCAAAACCGCCGATGGCCGTCCCGGCTTGGGAGCAACTGCTGCCATGAGCGTACCGACTCTGCACGACCTGCATCGTCCCCTGGGCAGCACCGGCCTGCTGGTGTCGCCCCTGGGCCTGGGTACCGTAAAACTCGGCCGTGACCAAGGCGTGAAATACCCCAATGGTTTCCAGATCCCCGACGACAATCAAGCGCGGATGCTGCTCAAGCTCACACGCGACCTGGGTATCAACCTGATCGACACAGCTCCGGCCTATGGGCGTAGCGAAGAGCGCCTTGGCCCGCTGCTGCGTGGTCAACGTCAGGATTGGGTGATCGTCAGCAAGGTCGGCGAGGAGTTTGCCGACGGTCAGTCCCGCCACGACTTCAGCGCCGCGCACACCCGCTTCTCTGTAGAGCGCAGCCTGCAACGCCTCGAGACCGATTTCATAGACCTGGTATTGGTGCACTCCGACGGCAACGACCTGACGATCCTCGAAGACAGCGAAGTCTATGCCACGCTTGCCGCGCTCAAGGCCGAAGGCAAGATTCGTGGCTTCGGTTTTTCCGGTAAAACCGTCGAAGGCGGCTTGAAAGCGCTGGAGCAAGGTGATTGCGCAATGGTCACCTACAATCTGAACGAGCAAAGCGAAAAGGCGGTCATTGACTATGCTGCTGCTCATGGCAAAGCCATTCTGGTCAAAAAAGCCCTCGCCAGCGGTCATGTGTGCCTGAGTCCAGGCGTAGACCCGGTGCGCGCCAGTTTCCAATTGTTGTTCGAACATCCAGGTGTGGCCAGCGCTATTGTCGGAACGATCAATCCGCTGCACCTCGCCCATAACGTGGCGACCGTTGCCCAGGTCCTACGTAGCAACTGATGCCGCCCCACGCGGCCTTAAGCAGGAGCCGACATGCCGCGTACGCTCATTAGAAAGAATCCGAGCAACTTCAAGACCCTGCCGTTATTCGTCGAAGCGACTCCCGAAGGCCTGAGTTATCAGAGCGTCGGGAGGCCGTTGAATTTCGCCCAGATCCTGCAACGTCGGCGTCCGGTGACCGTCGCCGATACGGAGCGGTTTTCCCTTGAATTGGCCAACCTCGGGGTATCGGTACGCCTGACACTGCATTGGCAGAATCGCGATTACTGGGTGCTGGTGCGTCAACGGCGGCAGGACCGCGGCGACGTGGTGCTCAAGCTGATCTCCGGCTACGTGCCCGCCCATGAGCTGAACCTGCCGCTGCACACGGCCATCCAGGAAATCGCCGAAGAGTGCCTGCTGGAAACTCCGGAAGGCTGGCTCGGTGGGCGCTTCAACGACACCTGGCTACCCGCCCCCTATTCCAGCGCACTGCATTACCGCGAAGCCCTGCCGTTTCGCCTGTCGCCGCTGTCCGGCTCGGCGCGGCCGGTGCGCTGTGCCAACCTGCCACTGATCGAACGGCCACGGGCCTACGTGCACTTGCCGACCGCATCGCTGCAATTGATTTACGACTTGCGCCTGGAGGTCCCCAAGGAGGCCAAATCCCTCAGCCTGTTTCACGTCGACGAACGACTGGAAGGCGATCAACTGGTGGCCCGCCTGGATCGCAAGCGCCCCGACCTGTACCTGATGCCTTTGCGGGACGGCCACCCCACTGCCGAGCTCTACACCTTGAAAAAGGATCAATTGCACTCGGCGAGTACCCGCGGACTGTACCTGGCCGAAAGTTTTGCCCGGCAGGAAGGTTGGCTGGTGAAGGATGAGCGGATTCGCTGGAAGGACTGGGTTCGGCAGCAGGGTTTGACGCCACCGGGGAAGGATTCGGGATTGGCCCTGTTACGCGGGAAGGCAAAGCAGCTGCTGAAGAAGATTGTGCCGCGTAAAAAAGTCAGCTCCTAAAAGCAAAAGATCGCAGCCTGCGGCAGCTCCTACAGGATTATGTGCCGATGGCTGCGATCTTTTTAGGCGTCATTCAGACTGGCGGATCTTCTCGACAATGGCAGTCGTGGAGCTGTTTTCCACCAGCCCCAGCACTTTCACGGTCCCGCCGTACGCGGTCACGATGTCCGCTCCGACCACCTGGTCAATCCCGTAGTCCCCACCCTTGACCAGCACGTCCGGCTTGACCTCGCGCAGCAGGTTCTCCGGTGTGCCCTCAGCGAAGCTGATCACCCAATCGACGGCGCCCAGACCTGCCAGCACCGCCATGCGCCGGTCGACACTGTTGATTGGACGACCAGGCCCTTTCAGGCGACTGACCGACGCATCGTCGTTGACCGCAACGATCAGGCGATCGCCTTGCGCCCGCGCCTGCTCCAGGTACGTCACGTGCCCGGCATGCAGGATGTCGAAGCAGCCGTTGGTGAAAACGATTTTCTCGTTATGCGCACGGGCGTCGTCGACTGCCAGCAGCAACTGTTCAAGGCCCAGCACGCCACGCTCTGAACCCTGATCGCGCTGGATGGCACGACGCAGCTCCGGCGCGCTGATGGCCGCCGTACCGAGCTTGCCGACCACGATGCCTGCCGCCAAATTGGCCAGGCCCACCGCATGCGGCAGTTCTTCACCGGCGGCAATCGCCGCGGCCAGGGTAGAAATTACCGTGTCCCCGGCACCGGTCACGTCGAACACTTCACGGGCGCGTGCCGGCAGGTGCAATGCCGGATGATCCGGGCGCAGCAAGGTCATGCCGTGTTCACCACGGGTTACCAACAGGGCGCCAAGGTCCAGGTCGCGCATCAGCTGCGCGCCCTTGTTCACCAAATCATGCTCATCGGCGCAACCACCGACGATGGTTTCGAATTCGCTAAGGTTCGGCGTGATCAGGCTCGCGCCACGGTAGATCGAAAAATCCTTGCCCTTGGGATCGGCCAGCACCGGAATGCCACGGGCACGGGCGGCCTGGATCAGCACTTGATGGTTTTTCAGCGCGCCTTTGCCGTAGTCGGACAGCACCAGCACCTTGATGCCTTCGAGCAATTCGTCGACTTGCACGGACAACGCCAGGGCGTCGGTGGCGAACGGTTCTTCGAAGTCGATGCGCAGCAGTTGCTGGTGACGGCTCATGACCCGCAGCTTGACGATGGTCGGCTGGTGGGCAATGCGCTGGAACAATGCGCGCACACCGGCACCCTTGAGGCTATTGACCAGGCTGTCGGCGGCTTCATCGTCGCCAGTCACGCCGACCAGCGAGGCCGGCGCGCCGAGGGCGGCAATGTTCAACGCAACGTTGGCGGCACCGCCCGGGCGGTCCTCGATGTGATCGACCTTGACTACCGGTACTGGCGCCTCAGGGGAAATCCGTGAGGTACCACCATGCCAGTAACGGTCGAGCATGACATCGCCGACCACCAAGACAGGGGCTTGATCGAATCGCGGCATGGACAACTTCATGGAGCAACCCACATACAAAATGAACAGGGGCGCGATATTAACACAGGGTGGGCACAGGCTTGTGTGACGGCTGCAACGGGATCTTGCGACACGGCTTTTTGATCAATTATTGAGCAAAATCAGCGCATGAACTCAATCGCTGGGCGCATTGCACGCCGCTAGAGCATCAGGGTGAGCCAGGCTCACCCTGATGTCGGAGTCAGGCGATGTCTTCGGCCGGCGTATCGAGCCCCATCGCATGCAGGCGCGAATAGTAGCCATTCTGCGCCAGCAATTGAGTGTGGGTACCACGCTCGACGATTTCGCCGTGGTCCATGACCAGAATCAGGTCGGCCTTTTCGATCGTCGACAACCGGTGGGCGATGACCAGCGTGGTACGCCCCTTCATGACTTGATCCAGCGCAGCCTGGATATGGCGCTCGGACTCGGTATCGAGTGCCGAGGTTGCTTCGTCGAGAATCAGCAACGGAGCATTTTTCAGCAAGGCCCGGGCAATCGCCAGGCGCTGGCGCTGACCGCCGGACAGCAGTACGCCGTTTTCCCCGACCTGAGTATCCAGGCCTTGCGGCATCTGCGCGATGAAGTCCATTGCATAGGCGTCCGCTGCAGCCTTTTCAATGTCGGCGCGAGGTGCGCCAGCCAGATCACCATAGGCGATATTGTTGGCGATGGTGTCGTTGAACAGGGTCACATGTTGCGTGACTTGCGCGACGTGCCGACGCAGATTGCGCAAGCGATAGTCTTCGATTTCGACATCGTCGAGCAGAATCTCACCGACTTCATGATGGTAGAAGCGCGGTATCAGGCTGGCGAGTGTCGATTTGCCGCTACCAGAGCGACCCACCAGTGCGATCATCTGCCCCGGCGCTGCGGTGAAGCTGATGTTCTTCAGCACCTCACGCTCTGTCCCGGGATAGGTAAAGCTCAGGTTGCGCACCTCAAGGTAGCCATTGACGCGATCACGCTCAACGGTACCGCGGTCGACTTCCGGCTCGACGTCCAGTTGCTCGAAAATGCTTTCGGCACCGGCGACACCTTTCTGAATGGTCGAACTGACTTCCGACAGCTGCCGGATCGGCTTGGGCAGCAGACCCGCCGCAGTGATATAGGCCACCAGGTCACCGGCGGTTGCATCACCGCGCAGGAACAGCACCAGGAACATCAGCACGGCCATGGCGGTGTAGATCACCAGCTGCAACATCGGCGTATAGACCGCGCCGGTCTTGGTCATGCGCAGTTGCTTGTCGGTATTGCCCTGGCTGGCAGCGGCAAAACGTCGCTTTTCGTAGCTCTCGCCACCGAAGCTGCGCACTACGCGATAACCCTGGATGGTCTCGGACGCTACATGGGTCACATCGCCCATGGCCACCTGGATCTTCTTGCTCTGCTTGCGGAATTTTTTGCTGGTGCTACTCACCATGACCGCAATCAGAGGCAGGATGGCAAGCATTACCAGGGTGAGCTTCCAGTTCATCCACAGCAGGTAGGCAAACAGAAACACCACGGTCAGGCCTTCACGAATGACCACTTTAATGGCGTCCGTGGCAGCGCCGGTGACCATGGTCACGTTGAAGGTGATGCGCGAAATCAGGTGCCCGGAGTTATGGGTATCGAAATAGCGGTTGGGCAGCACCAGCAACTTGTTGAACAACTCGACGCGCAAGTCATGGACCAGCCCCAACGAGACTTTCGCCAGATAGTAGTTGCCAAGAAACGAACCGAGGCCCTGCCACGCGGCGATCAGTATGATCAGCAATGGCACGGCCATCAGCAACTGCAAGTCTTGCAGATAGGGAACATTGGGGAAGAGCACCGCTTCAGGGTTGCTCAGGCCATCGACGAAGTATTTGAGAATGCCGGCCAGCATCGGCTGCGTCGAGGCAAAAATCACAAAGCCAACGATACTGACGGCAAACATGCCCCAGTACGGGCGCACATACGACAGCAGGCGCAGGTAAATCTTCAAGCTCGACGGCGCAGGCGAATCAGGGCTAGTCATGAGAACCCGTTGTATGAGAAAAGAGCCCGCGAGTGTAACACAGGCCATTTTAGTCGCTGAGCTGCGGTAACATGGCCGGCTATCCATGCCTCATGGCGTCGAACCCCGGAGAATTGATGCAAGCGCTTGATCACACCCGATACCTTGCCCTGCGCGAGGGAGCACAAGTCCTTGAAGCGGATGGTTCGGGGGACAAGGTCTTGCGGCTGACGGATGGCTCGATCCTCAAACTGTTTCGTCGCAAGCGCCTGCTGACGTCAGCCGCCTGGTATCCCTACGCCAAACGGTTCGCTGACAATTGCGATGCGTTGCGTGAACGGCAGATTCCCTGCCCTTCGATCCGCCAGGTCTATCGCATCCCGAGTATCGCCCGTGATGCGGTGCATTACGACCCGCTGCCGGGGCAAACCTTGCGCCAGTTACTGGATACCCAGGGCGATGCCGATCCGCTGCGGGGTCAGCTCGGGGTTTTCATAGCCACCTTGCATGAACGCGGGATCTATTTCCGCTCGGCGCACCTTGGCAACATAGTGCTCACGCCTGAACATCAGCTGGGCCTGATCGACATTGCCGACCTGCGGGTTTATCGGCGCCCACTACGCAAGACACTGCGGCTGCGCAATTTCAAACATATGGTGCGCTACCCGCAGGATCGGCAATGGTTGCTCGACAGGCGTGGAGAAGTCTTCATGCAACACTATGGCCAGACCCAAAGCATCTGTTCCCGGGAAGAACTGAACAGCGCCCTGCAAAAATGACCTGACCTTCGCCCCCAGGGAGGAGGCGAAGGTCAGGTTTCATGCCAGTGCGATACGCTGCGACTTGAGCACTCGCCCGAGGATCATCGCCCCAGGCAGCAGCACCAACGGCCACAACTCGTCAGGGTTGCCAATCAACAAGCTCCCATCGAAGTTCAACATGACCAGCGCACATGCCAGGTACATGCCCCAGGCATCGCGCAGACGCCAGGCTTGCCAAAGCGTGGCCGCCATCAGCCCGATGAACAAAAACAGTGCCACCGCGCCGCTGTACAACCCCAGCGCCACAAAGATGTTGTGCGGGTGTTGGATCGGCATCCAACCATCGAGCAACTGATCGGTGTGGAAATTAACGCCACAGCCCAGCAACCAGCCACAGTTGCGCCACTCGCCGACCATGATGTGAAAGAGCTCGATGCGATACGAATCGCCGCGGGTCCAGAGCGACCGATACCAGGCTTCGTCGTGCACGATCAGGAACAGCACACCGATAACCACCAGGCTGATCGCTACCATGCTGCCGACCAGTCGCGGCTTGTAGTAGAGGCCGTAAAGCAACCATATGCCCAGCAGGAACGCGACCCCGACAAACGCAGTACGCGTTTGCAGCACAAAGGTCACCGCAAACAGCGAAAAGACGATGGCCAGTGCACTTTCGATCCAGCGATGCTCCCTGAACCAGCATGGCAAAGCCAGCGCCAGCGCGCACAGCAGCCAGATACTGGCGTAGATGACGTTCTGCAAGCGTGCCGGCAACAGCGCCACCCGGCTGCCGATTGCATATTCATTGGTGGCCCAACTGTAGAGGGCACAACAGAAGATATACAACGCCAGGATCCAGAACTGCGCACGCACAAACCCCGGGCTGCGGAAAAACCGTGGATCGCTGAAGGCCCCCACGACCATGACGAACATCATCACGTAGAACACGTGCTTGAAAAACTGCATCTGCCCGGCAATGGTTGCCGGCACCAGAAACCAAAGGATGAACACCAGCCAGCCCAGCGCCAGCGGCTGCCTGAACAAGCCTGCACCTCGCTCCTTGATCAGGAACACCAGACCCGGTACCACCATCAGGCCGTAGAACAGATTGTTGGTCCACTTCGAAGACCAGCCCACCACAAAGCTCAACAAGAACAGGCAGAGCACTGCTCCGAAATACGACGTGACGGTGATCTTTCCTGGCTTCAGGCCGCTAGATCCCATGGAGTACCCAACCTGCTACAAGACCGAAAACAAGGGCCGCGATCAGTTTGAGTCGATCGACACGTTTACGTCGCAACTTATTCACGCGCTCCTGCGGAACCACTACGTGTTCACCGAAGCCCGTGTGCAGAACCGCATCGTTTTCCAGAATCAACGCATAGCGGTTCTGCGCGGCATACAGGCGCGACAGGTCTTTTTCTCCGGAGAATCCCGAGTACGGGGCATGGGCCAGGTAGTCCGCACGGCGCCGCAGGCCAGGATTGAAGGAAAAGCCCTGCCAGTCGGCCTTTTGCGAACCCAGCACATAAAATGGAATGCCGTGGCTGACCTTGCGCTCGCTGAGGAACACATAAGGACTGTGGACCATCAGGTCGTGATTGAAGCTGCGCAGCCACACCTGAAGCGCCTGTGGATCTTCCTCCAGCAGGCACTGGGACTCTTCGATGAACCCTTCGCGATAGAAGTCCCAGTCATCCTCGCAGTGGAAAATCCACGACGTCTGCACCTGAGCATAGGCAGCATCGATGGACTTCAACTGACCCAGACGCGGATTGTTGATGAAAAACTGGGTATGCGCCCTCCAGTGTTCCGGAATACAAGCCTCCACGGCACGGTCGCCAGAGTCTTCGGTAATGAACACTTTACGGATGGGAGCCGTGTTGAACCGGTCAAAGGTTTCCAAGGTTCGCTTCAATAAATCGAAGCGACCGCAACTGGTGATGACAACCGAAATGTCGCTAGTCTCGCTAAACAGCATGTGTTTACACCGCACCCTTGATTGTTGAATCGCCCGACCTCACAGCCCTAGCGACACGCGTAATTTTTCTTTCCAGCTCAGTGGAACCCGTTCGCGCAGTGGTGCGCGCATTGCCTCGACAATTGCATGGCCCACCTCACGGAAGGTGTATCGCTGCTCTACCAGCGCTTGCCCGGCCAGTGAAATGGCCTCGCTCAACTGCGCAGATTCACGTAGCACGGCCAGTTTTTCCCGAAGTTCGTCGCGGGTTCGATAAAGCACAATGTTGTGCATGTCGACGAAACCCAAGGCGCGATTCTCTTCTTCCCCCTGATCGTAGGCAAACAGCACACAGCCGCAGGCCATGGCCTCGAAATTCTTGATCATGTACTCGCCCATGCCGACATCGGCACTGACGAAATAACGGATCCGACTCAGCGTTTCACAGTATTCCTCGCCCGATTTGGTACGCGTGATCAACAGGTTTTCGACTTCGGCAACGGACTCGAGCATCTCCTTGCGCCCGGCATAGGCAACGCTGTTGAGGCTGCCGACGAAACCCAGTTCGATATCCCGTTCACGCTGACGGTTTTGCAGCAGTGCTTGGTCGTAGCCTTTGGGTACGAAATGCGCGTCAAAGCCTTCGTCACACAAACGCTGGCTGACCATGAAACCCGAGCTGATCACCCGTGCCCACGGCAATTTACGGTAATGCGCACTGAATTTTCCGGTGTATTTGCACGGGATGTAATTCTGATAGGCATCGTGCTCCAGAATAACCAGATTGGGCAGCGTCTGTATGAACCGCACCTGTCTGATTTCTTTTTTGAAGCGCAGAAAAAACACGATCCGGTCATAGAGGGTCACATCGACATGCTTGCGGAAATAACCACGCAAGTCGTCCTGCTCGGCACTGGTCAGCTCACGCTTGTCGCAGTCGCACTGCTCGGCAATACCGTCATACAGTCGATCGAGGATCGCTCGTTGCTCTTTCTGCACCAGAAACAGAACTTTCAATTGGACTCTCTCTTGCCAGTCAACTCTTGGACCCAGAACAACTCGTGGCGTCGCACCGCTTTACGGAAAAATTCGTTTTCACCAAAAGCTGGCCAGCGCCGGGCTGCGAAACAACGTTGAATTCCCCGGCGAAGTAGCCGCTTGAAGGGAAGCCGGGACTGAAGGTCGTGCATCATGCCCAAAGACATAGCCTTGTGCCACTGCCGATCAGGTGATAGGCAAGGTGTCCACGGCCGCAAGGGCTCGACAGCTTCGAACTGCGGTGGCAGCGCCACTCCCGTGCCTGCATCGCCCATCGGCCAGCGATCGTTGTCGTGCAAATGATTGGCGTAATGCAACAGGGTTTCGGGCTGCCAGGCTGTACCGCCCAGCGCCTGCATGACCGCCTGCTGGGAGCATAGATGGTCCGGGTGCGGATCGAAGTGTGGATGTGGCAAAACGATGACCTGGGGCTGGATGCGCTCGATCAGCTCATGCAAATCGGCCAGCAAATTGTTCCAGGACGGCACACCGTCGACGTCACTGCCCAAGGCAAACGGATTGAACCTGCGAAAGTACCGGGTATCGCCAAGCTGAGCCTCGCGGGACGCCACGGCTTGGCCCGGCGCACTCTGCATCGCGGGCAACTGCAGACAGAAATAACCCAACTGGATACAACGTTCCTGAGGGACGCCACCCCACAACGGCACGCTGACACTGTCCCAGGCGCGAAGCGAACCCTTCAACCGCGACGCTTCGACGCCTTCAAGCCCCATCTGCTGATAGTGATCGGCTTCGATTTCACCGGCGGTGACGGTCACGATCCAGCTTTGACTTGCGCGGCTGTACAACCCGAAGGCAGCCAGTTCCGCGTCATCGGCATGCGGTGCAATCACCATTACCCGCTGACGGCTGTAATCCGGATGCTCGAATGCCCACAGCACAGGTTCGCCCAACAGCCTGCAGAAACGCCCACGCAGCCGCAACTCCCCGCGTGACAACACCTGTGCCTGACCGCTGAGGTTGAGGTAACGCAGGCCGTTCACGCCACGTTCGAAGGTTTGTCGGTCCGGGCTATCACCGCCGGACATCTCGACGACAGGATCTATGAATCGCCCCAACCACGTGCTTTTGATTCGTAACGCCAACACCAGCGTCGCGTCATCGACCAGCATGACGCCATCGTCCAGCCGCAGGCGATCACCACTCAGGTGAACCTTGGGTTGCGGCGTGTAGGGCGGGAAACTGTATTGATAATCGTCTTGGGGCGAATAGAACAGGTGGTCGGCAAACCAGGCCTCATGGGCAATCCACCCCAGAGCCGCGAGTACCAGCGGCAGCCACCAGGCCACCACTGCACCACATACAACCAACAGCCCCAGCACGACCAGCAGACCGATGCGTTTGTTGCGCCGATGGCGCTTGAGCAATTGCTGTTTGCGACTCATGGTTTGACTCATACGGTGTAGACCGGCACAGGGTTGCACCAGCGATCCTTGTATTCCCGGTCGGCGCGGCCAAAGGAGAAGCGCAGGGGCTTGTCCAGTGCCCTGGCGTGCTCCCAGGCGCTTTGGGTGTTGAGAAAACTCAGTACGCTACCGGGGCTGAACTCGCGGGTTTCGGGATCGACACCGCCATTGATGTATTCGACGCTGATCCATTGTGGCGTCTCGACGCGATACACCAGTTGAATGGCAATGGCCGCATCATTGAGGAAAATCACCGAACCGATCAGAAACTCGCGCAACAACTCGATGACCTCGGCCATGCGCTCGGCACCGGTCGCCGGGAAACCCCAGCGGCGCAGGAACAAATCGCAATAGATCGTACCCAGCTCCTGGCTGGAAAACTCGGAAACCGGCCGTACGACGCCTCCCGCCTCTTCCAGCAACCTGAGTTCGCGGCGCTGGTTGTAGCGAAACTTCTTCGACAGCTCTTCGGGCGTGCGGGCCATGGCCAGTTGTTCGGCCTGCAGCCTGATGCCGGTGAAACGGTTTTCGTTGAGCGCCGACAAGTAGCGCCCCCGATGGCGCAAAGGTGCCTGGGCATCGGCGGCAGCCGGCAGGATGATCTCGGCATTGCCAAGGTCGAACAAGCCCTTCTTGCCGTTACGCTTGAGCACGTCCTTGGACAAGGCAAGGTCGCGCCCCCAGGTCGGGATCGCGGCCTTGATTTCGCCGTCTTGCTCCCAGGCCAGGTAGCGCACAGGGATGCCGGCCAGCTGCGCCAGGCGCTCGACCACCAGCGGGTGAGTGGCGACGCTGCCGCCATAACGCTGCCAGGCCTCGGCATAGGTCGAGGCATCGGATAGCGACCAGCCGCGTTCGCGCCAGCCTTGAAATCGGTTGAGCATCAGCCCCTCTGTGCCAGTTCGGTAACGTGCGGCAAGTGCCAGAAAGCATCGCGCACCGCGCGGTCGGAGAAGCGTTCACGCAGGCGCTCGAGCATCAGCTCGGCGCACTGGCGACGTTGTTGCTCGTCCATTGCGGCCAGATGCTGCAGGCCTTGAGCCAGGTGCTCGGCATCGCCCAGGGGGAACAGGATGCCCACGCCTTCGACCACTTCCTTCGCTCCGCCACAGGCCGTTGCAAGCAACGGCACGCCTGCCGCCATGGCTTCGAGCAGCACCATGCCGAAGGGTTCATGATCGGAACTCAGGGCAAACACATCGAAAGCGCTGAAATACCGCCGGGCCTCGGGGACCTGACCGAGGAACAGCACCCGGTTGCCAATGCCCAGCTCGCGAGCCTGGGCCTTGAGATCCTGTTCCAGACGACCGCTTCCGAGAATCACCAACTGGCTGTTGGCCGGCAAACCGGGCAGCGCCGCGGCAAAACCGTCCAGCAACGTGGCCTGGTCCTTGTCCGGATGCAGGCGGCCGACGTTGCCGACAATCCAGGCATCCGCGGACAGGCCGAGAGTCTCCCGCGCCTCACGGACCGACACCTGGCTAGCCTGTAAAGCTGGCACATCGATCCGGTTGTACAGGGTCTGGATCCTTGCCGCCGGCCACTTCGGCAGGCAT
Organism: Pseudomonas sp. WJP1; assembly: GCF_028471945.1. Lineage (NCBI taxonomy): Bacteria > Pseudomonadati > Pseudomonadota > Gammaproteobacteria > Pseudomonadales > Pseudomonadaceae > Pseudomonas > Pseudomonas sp. WJP1. Next base: position 489,746 of record NZ_CP110128.1, on the reverse strand, counting down.
TGACGCATGTCATCGCGCACCGCATCGGACACCCCGAGCAGGCTCAAGCGCTTGCGGAAAATATGCGCGAAGAGCTTGCGTGTGCCGCGCTTGTAATCGTCAAACGCATGGTGCACGCCAATCACCGGCAACGAGGTGCCGAGCAAGGCGATGTAGATCGGCTTGAAGCGATGGGCGATGCAGAAACTGAAATTGCGCGAAGCGGCGATCTTGCGCAGATCGCCGATGGCGCCCAGCTTCAGGCCACGAATGGCCTTGGAGCTGTACTCCATGAACAACACTTCATCCGAGGCGCAACCCGCGGCCACCTCGGCGTCGGCGACCCCGGTGAGGAAGACCGTGGTCACCCGATAGCCGGTGCCCGCGAACAGGCTGGCGTACTGCCGGGCGCAGTCCAGGAACGGCCCGTCATAGCCGTGACAGAACTGCAGCACATGGCGTTCAGCCGAGCGTGTCATATGCGTTCGCGCCCTCTTTGACCACCAGGATGTCTTCCATGATCAGATACTGTAGATCCGAACCGAAGAACATGTTCAAGGCGTCCGTCGGCGAGCAGATCATCGGTTCGCCACGACGGTTGAGCGAGGTGTTCAGCGACACGCCGTTGCCGGTCAGGACTTCCAGCGCCTTCATCATGTCGTAGTAGCGCGGGTTGTATTCGCGCTTGAGCACCTGGGCCCGGGAAGTGCCGTCTTCGTGAACGACTTCCGGCACGCGGGTTTTCCACTCTTCCGCCACTTCGAAAGTGAAGGTCATGAACGGCGCCGGGTGATCGATCTTGATCATCTGCGGCGCGACGGTGTCGAGCATCGACGGGCAGAAAGGCCTCCAGCGCTCGCGGAACTTGATCTGGTGGTTGATGCGATCAGCCACGCCGGCCACGCTCGGGCAACCGATGATCGAACGACCACCCAGCGCACGCGGACCGAATTCCATGCGGCCCTGGAACCAGGCCACGGGATTGCCGTCGACCATGATCTTGGCGATCTGCTCCGGCATGTTGTCGAGCTTGCGCCACGTTGGCTTGTTCTCGTGACGAGCACAGGCAGCAATCACGTCTTCGTTGCTGTACGAAGGGCCGAGGTAGACGTGTTCCATCTTCTCGACCGGCACGCCGCGGGCGTGGGACACGTAGGCGGCAGCGCCGACTGCGGTACCGGCATCGCCGGACGCCGGCTGCACGAACAGCTCCTTGACGTCGTCGCGAGCGATGATTTTCTGGTTGAGCTTGACGTTCAACGCACAGCCACCGGCGTAGGCCAGCTTGCCGGTTTCCTTGAGCACGTCGCCCAGGTAGTGGTCGATCATCTGCAACGCAATTTTTTCGAACAGCGCTTGAATGCTGGCGGCGTAGTGAATGTACGGCTCGTCGGCGATGTCGCCTTCGCGCTTGGGACCCAGCCACTCGATCAGCTTCGGCGAGAAGTAGTAACCCTTGCCCTTCTCTTTGTAACGACGCAGGCCGATGACGTTGGCGTAGTCGGTGTTGATCACCAGCTCGCCGTTTTCGAACGAAGCCAGGCGCGAGAAATCGTATTTGCTGGCGTCGCCGTACGGCGCCATGCCCATGACCTTGAACTCACCGTCGAGCATGTCGAAACCGAGGAACTCGGTGATCGCGCCGTACAGGCCGCCGAGGGAATCCGGATCGAAGAATTCCTTGATCTTGTGGATCTTGCCGTTTTCGCCGTAACCGAAGAAGGTCGTGGCGTACTCGCCCTTGCCGTCGATACCCAGGATCGCGGTTTTCTCTTTGAAACCGGAGCAGTGGTAAGCGCTGGAGGCGTGGGCCAGGTGGTGCTCAACAGGCTCGATCTTGATCTTCTTCGGATCAAAACCCAGTTGCTCCAGGCACCAGACGATCTTGTTGCGATAGCGCTTGTAGCGACGGTTGCCCATCAGGATCGCATCAAGTGCACGGTCCGGGGCGTACCAGTAACGCTTGGCGTACTGCCAGCGCGCCTTGCCGAACAGGCTGATCGGTGCGAACGGAATCGCAACCACGTCAACGTCGGAAGGCTTGATGCCGGCCTGCTCCAGGCAGAATTTCGCCGATTCGTAGGGCATGCGGTTCTTTGCATGTTTATCGCGTACGAAGCGCTCTTCTTCCGCTGCCGCGACCAGCTTGCCGTCGATGTACAAGGCTGCGGAAGGATCATGGCTAAGGGCGCCGGACAGGCCAAGAATCGTCAATGCCACAGGGGTCTAGCCTCTTTAGTCTGCGTGCAGGCGCAATGCGCCTCAAAAATTAATGTGCCCTCGCAACGGGCGAGAGACAGCTAAAGGGCGGGATTATAGCTTAAACATGCCGGGAATGAGCCTTCGGTTATCAGCCTGGCGCAGGTCGCCAGTAAATACGGATATTGCCATCCGTGCCCTGCCGGTAAATCGTATACGGCAAGACAACCGTATCCAGCGCCCCAGACAGCAGCAGGTCCATCAAAACGAGCGAAACGAACATACCCGCTGGCTCGGGGGGCGCATTCAACATGCAAAAATCGTAGGCCAGGCCGCTATAGACCCGAGGAATGGACTGACAATAGGTTTTTTGCCGTCGAAGCTCCTGGGCCGCCTCGGCATCGTCTTGAAACACCGTTGCGACAGTCCCGCACCCTGTCAAAGCCAGTGAGATGAAACCTGATACGACTAGCGTTTTGATCCTCAAAGCTTGCCCTCCGTAAGTGTCAGGCAAACTAGCATCGCGGTCATTCAGGCCACAGTTCATGGCGTCTCAAAATCATGTAGGACCGTTCGCAGGAACTTGTCCGCTAATCTTTCGAAGGAACTCAGGCCGCGCCAGAGATGTCCTTGGGAAGACGCTGATCGATGACCTGATACAGAGCACTATTTTCGGGCCAGTTACGCATGAACCGCGCCCGATCCCGCGCATACGCCGGCGCGAAGCTGGCGAGCGAGCCGTGCTGGCACATCGAATCCAGATCGATCAGCGCCCAACGGTCCTGCTGCCAGAACAGGTTGTGGCCCTTGAAATCGCCGTGACTGATGCGCTCGCGAATCAATTCGGCGAACAGGTGATCCAGAGCCAGCAACTCGGCTTCAGGCGCATCGCCGCTATCGATGTACGGCGCGAAACACTCGATGATGTCCGGCCCCGGCAGATGCTCGGTGATCAGATAGGCACGGTTGCGCAGCCAGAGAAAACGTTTCTCCAGCACCGCCAGCGGCTTGGGCGTGGCGATGCCGAGAAATGCCAGGCGATTGCCTTCGCGCCAGGAGTGCCAGGCACGGCTCGGGCGCCAGAAGCGCTTGAGCCAGTGGGCGAAACCCTTGATGTTGTAGCGCTTGATCACCAGCGTACGACCATCCACCTCGACCTTGCCGACGCTCGCCGCGCCACCGGTCTTGTACAGATGCCCCTGATCCAGCAAGGCGTCGGCCTGAGCCAACACCGGCAGCATCGCCGCTTCTTCCTCGCGACGGATCGCCCGCAAGCCGAACGCACCGCGCTGAACGCTGAACAGCGTGCATTCGCGACCAATCTTGATCAGGAAATCCTTGAGGCGCCAGCTGCGAACCTTGTCGACCTGCTTCTGCAGGGCCTCCATGGGCAGGGCATGCTCGCCGTTGCTCAGCAGGTAGTACACCAGCAATTCTTCGGTGAACGGTTCCAGCGACTTGGGCAACTGGGCGAAAAACACCCCAAGGTTTTCCAAGACCTTCTGGCGCGAAAGTGGCTGGCCCGCCGTTTCGCTGCAGATCCCGGCGCCATCGATCAAGTACAGTCGATTGCCCTGGCGCAACAGGTTGTCCAGGTGCAGGTCTTCCTGCCACAACCCCTTGCGATGCATCTGACCGATCGCGCCCAAGGCTTGCGCCAGCACGGCCGACTGCTCATCGGCCAGCACCGGCAAGCCTTCCACCTGCTGCCAGGCATCACCCAGGCTCTGGGCACCCTCAAGGAATTCAAACAGCAGCCAACCACCCTCGCCGTCCTTCAGGCCGTCAGCCAACAGCAGTGGCGTGGTCAGGCCTTGGGCGGCGAGCAATCGCACGCCGTCCAGCTCGCGCTGGAAATGCCGCGACGCCTTGCTGCCAACCAGCAACTTGGCCAGCACTGGCCGACCGCGCCAGACGCCGGCACCGACATAACGCTGCCCGGGCAATACCCGCAACAGGGTCAGCAGCTGCAAGTCCGCCGGACCGGCAGCATCGGCCAGTGAAAGACTTAATGGCAGGCTCGGATGACGGCCTGCGTTTTTCAGCTCGGATAAACGCATCAGCGCTTCTCCTTATGGCTGCGTCGCGCGGTCAGGCGTGTCAGCCAGCTATCGATCAGCGTGCTGTCCTGAGGCTGATCGAGATAGGCGGCCAGCAAAATGCGCAGCTGCGCCTCGCTCCATTCCGGCGCCCGACGCAGCAGCGGCTCCAGATCCTTGACTCGATCGCGCTGACCGAACAGCAGAGGCCGGGTCTTTTCCAGATCGATCAGCTGCGCCTGGTAGCCGTCACCGGTGGCGCACAGAAAAATATGCTTGGGGTAAAAACAGCCATGTACCTGACGCTTGCCGTGCAGGCGCTGCGCCAGTTTTCCGCAGGCTTGCAGTATCGCGACATGTTGCGCCTCGCCGAGATCTGACCAGCGCTGCAGCAGCGAGTCCAGGTCATCCCAGCCGTCCAGGGCGCGAGTCAGGAGAATTGCCCGGACTTCGCCGTCGACCTTGCGCTCACCGAAGAACGCCGCTTTCAGCGCCGGAATGCCGAGTTTTTCGTAGCGACTGATGTTACGAAACTCCCGGGCAAAACTCGGCTCGCCAAAGGGCGCGTGCAAGGTGTGCATCTGGTAGTTGCTCTGACGCTTGAGGTAGAAACCCTGACCCTCCAGATCCAGCCTGAACACGCTGCTCCAGCCACCACGCAGGGTGTTGGGTTCGTCCACGGCATCGAGCTGCCGGGCCCAGAGCGCATCGAAAGTGCCGAGCCCGTGGCGCTCAAGCAGAGCACGGTCTTCAGCGGCCAGAAAATCAGTCATTCGCGTCCCTCGAAAAATCTCACCACGTGCCGGATGCGCTTTTTATCGGCGGCATTGAGCCGGCTGCATTGGCGGTATTGCAGGTAAAAGCGCAGGCGCTGGGTAGCCGACAGTTGATACTTGGCGACTTTGTCCAGGCAGGCCAGGTCCTTGGTGATTCGGTATTTGAGCCAGAAACCGCTCCAGAAATCACCATTGGGGCAGTCGATCAGGAACAGCCGGGCCTGATCGTCGACCAGCAGGTTGCGCCACTTCAAATCATTATGGGTAAAGCGGTGCTCGTGCATCGTGCGAGTGTAACTGGCCAGTTGCCGGCTGATGCAGTCGACCCAGGCGCGGTCCGCCAGTTTCGCATCGTGTCGCTCGGCCAGTGCAGACAAATCTTCTGTATGTGGCAATTCACGAGTGATCATCGCCCCACGATCATAGGCCACGCCACGACGCTCCAGGCCCCAGGCCACGATCTCCGCGGTAGGGATGCCCCATTTGGCGAAGCGCTTGAGGTTCTGCCACTCCATTTTCACGCGCGGCTTGCCCAGGTAGCGGCGCAAGCCTTTGCCTGCCCCCACGTAGCGCTTGACGTAATAGTTGACGCCATTGCGCTGGACGCGAATGACCTCCGACAACGGATCGTGGGTCAGGCGCTCGCCTTGCAGCGCAAACACGGCATCGAGGCTGCCGAAGTCTCCTACCAGATCGCTGTAAGCAGGCTCCAGTGTCCAACCCGCCATCAGAGCGCGTCTCCGTATCGCTGTTTACGCTCGTAAAGCTTGTTGGCCTTGCCTTCGAGCCAACTCAACAGCCCGGCTTCTTCGCTCAGGACCTGTCGCAGCGGCTGCTGGAAATAGCCTTTGAGGAAACGCAGCTTGTCGCGCCGGGTCAGGCCGATATCCAGGGCGGAAAAATACAGCGCCGCCAGATCCTTGTTGCGCCAGCGCGCGGTGATCGTCGGACGGGTCTGGGCGCGGTGCAGGTCGATCACCGAGAGTTTGAAATCGTCCGCGGTCACCGGCTTGTCGGTGTGCAGCAGGAAGTGGCAGATGTAACAGTCACGATGGTTGACCCCGGCACGGTGCATCATGCCGGTCATGCGCGCCACTTCAGCAATCAGTGCACGCTTGAGCCTGGGCTCGGGCGGCTGCTTGATCCAGTTGATGCTGTAATCTTCGAGGCTGACCGTCGGTGCCAGCTCTTCAGTGACGATGAACGAATGCTGGTCCGCCGGATTGCTGCCCTTCTCGCCATAAGCGACGGCGGTCATGGTCGGTACGCCGACTTCCTGCAGGCGTTGTATGGCCTTCCACTCCTGGCCGGCCCCCAGGACCGGCAGCTTGGCGGTGAGCAGGTTCTTGAAGATCTCGCCCCAGCCGATGCCACGGTGGATCTTCACGAAAAAACCGTTGCCGTTCACCTCGGTACGCAGGGTTCGGCGAGCTTCGAGCTCACGGTACACTTCACCCTGCAAGTCCTCGACTTCGGCGAACGGGTCGCGTCCGGCCCAGAGGCTCTTGAACGGTTCAGCCAGCATCAACTTCATTTAAGCGTGCTCCGCCAGAATCACATCGGCCGCGTGTTGCGGCATGCTGTAGAGGTCGGCCGTCTCGGCGAAGGCCACACCGTTGCGACTCCAGGCCGCCCTTGCTTGAGCGTCATTCAACATACCGGTCAGGTACTGGGTCAGTTGGGCTTGATCGAACGGCTCGTCCAGCACCAGGCCGGCATCGGCCTCGGCGATGTAATGGGCGTATCCGCATACCGCACTCACCAGCACCGGCAACCCGGCCACCAGCGCTTCGAGCAGCACGGTACCGGTGTTTTCGTTGTAGGCCGGGTGGATCAACAGATCGGCGCCCAACAGGAAACGCGGAATATCGCTGCGACCCTTGAGGAACGTCACGTTGTCACCAAGCCCCAGCGTGGCGCTTTGCATCTGGAATAACTTGGGGTCGTCCTGGCCAATTACAAACAGCCGGGTGCGCTTCTTCAGATCAGCGGGCAACGCGGCCAAGGCCTTGAGGCTACGATCCACGCCCTTGGTCTTGAACCCGGAGCCGATCTGCACCAGCAGCAAGTCATCGTCCTTCAGATTGAATTCGGCGCGGAACCCGGCGCGAATCTCGTCCGCATCCGCCGGCCGACGACGATCCTGGGCAATACCTGGCGGCAGCAGGTGGAAGCGCTCCAGCGGCGTGCCGTAATGCTTGATGAACAGCGGTTGCTGGACCTCGGAAATCATCAGCACTTCAGTCTTGGCGTCCTTGGCAAACACCGCGCGCTCGTACTCGGCGAAATGGCGGTAGCGACCCCAGCGCCGGTACAGCGAATTGCGCAGGTTCTGCGCCTTGTCTTCGAAACAGCCGTCCGCGGCGTAGTAGACATCCAGGCCCGGCATTTTGTTGAAGCCGATCAAGCGGTCCACCGGACGCTTGGCCAGGTCGGCTTCCATCCACTCGCTGAGCTTTTCATTGCGCCGATGGTTGAAGAAGGCCTTGACCGGCGCCACCAGCACTTCGAAACCGGGTGGCACCTCGCCTTCCCAGATCAGCGTGTAGACGCGGATCTGGTGGCCGCGCTTCTGGCACTCCAGGGCGATGCGCATGAAATCGCGCTGCAGGCCACCAAAGGGAAAGTATTTGTACAGGACGAATGCCAATTGCATCAGCGCAGCTCCTCAGCCAGTAATAACGTGCTCAGTCGGCTCGCGACACGCTCGGGATTCAGACGCGTGAAGCACAATGGCCACTCGCGTTTCAGGTCAAACCGACTGGCATCTTCGGCCGTCGGTTGATAAGTGCATTTCTTTTGCAGGCACGGCGCGCAGGGGAAATCGCTGGCCAGGTGAATCTGTGACTTGCCGTAGGCCCCGGTCAGGCCCGGATTGGTCGGGCCGAACAGTGATAGCGTCGGCACATCAAGGGCTGCGGCCAGATGACCGAGACCGGTGTCCACCGCCACGCAGGCTTGGGCGCCGGCCAGCACCTTGCCAACCCCGGCCAGATTCAGCTTGGGCAATACCTCGGCGTGCTTGAAGCCGGCAGCGATGCGCTCGGCACGGGCTTTCTCTGCCGCGTTGCCCCACGGCAGTTTGACGCCCACCCCGAGATAACCGACCCGTTCGGTCAGCTCGCGCCAGTAGGCTTCGGGCCAGTGCTTGGTGTCCCAGGTGGTGCCATGCAGGAACACCACGTACGGATTCTTGCGCGGCAGTTCCACCAGGCGTTCGACGCTCAGGCCGTAGTCGCCCAGGCCCTTGGGCAAGTCGTAACCCAGGGCGATGGCGAACAGCTGACGCACTCGCTCTACCGCATGCTGGCCGCGGGCAACCGCCAGGCGCCGATTATAGAAACGCGCAGCGATGGGCTCGCGCGCCGAACTTTTATCGAGTCCGGCCACCGGGGCTTTCACATACCGGGTCAGCAGAGCGCTTTTGAGCAGGCCCTGGGCATCGATGACCAGATCGTATTTCGTGGCACGAAGGCTTTGCTTGAAGCGCTTCCACTCGCCACTCTTGATGGTCTGCCAGAGGTTCTTGCGCCAGCGACGAATCGCCACCGGAATCACCTTGCCCACCGCCGGGTGCCAGGTCGGAATTTCGGCGAAGCCTTCTTCCACCACCCAGTCGAACGTGATGCCGGGGATGGCCCGCGAGGCGTCGGTCAGCGCCGGCAGCGCATGAATCACGTCGCCCAGCGATGAAGTCTTGATCAGCAGTACGCGCAAACTATTTGACCTCGACCACAGTGCCCTGCAAACGCTGCAAGGCATCGTTCACCGCCTGCGGCATCAGCTGGCGCAGGCAGTTGTAATGGCCGAAACGGCATGTGCGGTCGAAGCATGGGCTGCATTCGATGCCCAGGCGTACGATCTCGACATGTTCGGCCAAGGGTGGCGTGAAGCCCGGCGACGTCGAGCCGTAGACTGCCACCAGCGGACGGTTCAGCGCGGCGGCGACGTGCATCAGGCCGGAGTCGTTGGACACCACAGAATCGGCGCAGGACAGCAAATCGATGGCCTCGGCCAACGAGGTGCCGCCACTGAGGTTCACCGACTCTTCACGCAAGCCGGGAATCAGCCGCGAACGGATGTCTTCACCCACGGCGTGATCATTTTTCGAACCGAACAGCCAGACCTGCCAGCCCTCGCGAATCTTCGTTTCGGCCACCTTGGCGTAATGCTCGGACGGCCAGCGCTTGGACTCACCGAACTCGGCACCGGGGCACAGGGCCAACACCGGGCGATCGAGGGCCAGGCCAAACTTGGCCAAGGCTGCCTCGCGAGTCACCGGGTCGATCCGCAGGCTCGGGCGCGGGTAAGGCGTGGGCAGTTCAACGCCAGGCTCGTAGGCCAGGGCCATGAAACGCTCGATCATCAACGGGTAACGTTCTTTATCCAGCGTGCGCACGTCGTTGAGCAGGCCGTAGCGGAACTCACCACGCCAACCGGTGCGTTTGGGAATGCCGGCAAAGAACGGCACCAGGGCCGACTTCAGGGAATTGGGCAACAGGATCGCCTGGTCGTACTGGCCGGCCAGGGATTTGCCGATACGCCGACGCGTCGCCAGCTCCAGCGCACCGTGGCCGAGCGGGAAGCTCAAGGCCTGGCGAACTTCGGGCATGCGCTCAAGAATCGGCCGGCTCCACTCGGGGGCCAGCACGTCGATTTCGCATTGCGGGTGGCGTTGCTTGAGACACTGAAACAGTGTCTGCGCCATCACCATGTCACCGACCCAACTGGGCCCAACGATCAGAATTTTCATGTGATTTCCATAAACGAACCGGGGAGGCTTATGCCTCCCCGCCTCGAGAATTTCTGCAGGGGCATGCATGCTTGCGATGGGTCATTACCTTCAACATTACTGTCGACTGTCACTCCGCTATCGCGAGCAGGCTCGCTCCTACATTGGGTCTTGGTGTACTTCAATCTGCAAAACTATGCAGATCTATTGTGGGAGCGGGCTTGCTCGCGAAGGGGCCATCACATCCAACATTGATGGTGCCTGACACTCCGCTTTCGCGAGCAAGCCCGCTCCCACTTTGGGTATTCGGTGTTTCAAATATACCGCTTCAGGTTAGCCCCAACTCACGCCAGATCCGCATGACCTGTCGCCGTTCGTCCGCGAACTGATCTCCCGGTATCACCCCGGCATTCTTCTGCAAAGCCTGCCGGTGGGCGGCGGAGCGGTAAGCTTTATAGGCTTCACGCAACAGGCTGGCGTCCTCAACGGGCATCAACCCCGCTTTCTCCAGCTCTTCCAGAATGCGGATGTTGTCCGTCCAGCGCAGCAGTGGCGGATGTGTTTCGGACCAGGCCAGAGCCGCGTATTGCACCATAAATTCAATATCGACGATACCTCCGGCGTCCTGCTTGAGGTCGAAGGGCGCCGTGGCTTCGAAGGCATTTGCCCCGGTGCCGGCCGCCGTACTCTTGCTGCCCAGGTTGTCGCGCATCTTGGCGCGCATCTCGCTGACCTCCTGGCGCAGGGTCGGCAGGTCGCGCGCCTTGCCCAGGATCGCCGCGCGAACCTGCTCGAACGCCCGGCCGACATCCTCGCTGCCGACCAACACCCGTGCCCTGACCAGCGCCTGATGTTCCCAGGTCCAGGCCTCATTTTCCTGATAACGGGCAAAGGCCCCCAGCGAACTCACCAGCAACCCGGCGGCACCGGACGGGCGCAGGCGCATGTCGACTTCATAGAGCTGGCCGGAGTTGGTCTGCGCCGTGAGCAAGTGAATGATCCGCTGCCCCAGCCGGGTGAAAAACTGCGCGCCGTCGATCGACTTCGGCCCGTCGGTTTCCGCCTGTGGATCGCCATCATGGATGAACACCAGGTCCAGATCCGAACCATGCCCCAATTCCAGGCCACCGACTTTCCCATAACCGACAATGATGAAGCCGGGGTCGCACAAGGTGCCGTCGGTGCGCAGCGGCGTGCCGTACTTGGCGACCGTTTGCCGCCAGGCCAGGGCCAGCACTTGTTCCACAATCGCTTCGGCGAGCCAGGTCAGGTAATCGCTGACTTTCATCAGCGGCAGGCTGCCGGCGATTTCCGAAGCGGCGACCCGCAAGCGGTGCGCCAGTTTGAAATGACGCAAGGCTTCCATTTGCTGCTCGAGGTCGTCCTCGGGAATCCGGGTCAGGCGTTCGCGCAACTCGGCGGCCAGCTCCGGTGCCAACGGCGGCTTGAACAGCCGGCCCTCGTTGAGCAACTCATCGAGCAGCAACGGAAAGCGGGTGATCTGTTCGGCAATCCAGGGACTGGCCGCGCACAAAGTCAGCAAACGTCGCAAGGCACCGGGGTTTTCGGTCAGCAGCACCAGATAGGCAGATCGCCGCGCCACGGCTTCAACCAGTGGCAATACCCGCTCCAGCACCAGATCGGGATTCGCATGCTCTACGGCCTGAGCCAGCAAGCGCGGAATAAAGGCATCAAGACGCTCGCGACCCAAGCGCTGCATGGCGCGCAACTGCGGGCTACCGCGCAGGCTGGCCAAGGCTTTCAGTGCCTTGGTGGCATCGGCGAAACCGCCTTCCTGCAACTGTCGGCAGGCCGCTTCTTCATCCTGAGCCTCTTCCCACAGCGGCAGCCATTCACCACCGACCACCACTTCGCTTTCGGCGCCCTGGTCCTCGTCAGGATCAGCGATCACCTGAGCGAAGTGCCAGGCCACGCGGCCGCGCCAGTACATCAGGCGCTCATGAAACGCTGGCCAATCGGCAAAGCCCAGCATGAAGGCAATACGCGCCTGATCCTGAGCGCCGTCGGGCAGCATTTGCGTCTGGCGATCGGCAATCGCCTGGATCGCGTGCTCGGTGTAGCGCAGGAATTCGTAGCCTTCGCGCAGTTCATTGATCACCGCTGGCGGCAGATAACCCTGCCCTTCGAGCGTGCCCAGCACTTTTAATAGTGGACGCTGTTGCAGGCTCAGGTCGCGACCGCCGTGAATCAGCTGGAAGGCCTGGGCGATAAACTCCACCTCACGGATACCGCCGGAGCCAAGCTTGATGTTGTCGGCCATGCCCTTGCGCCGCACTTCCTGCTGGATCAGTTGCTTCATGGTGCGCAGCGCTTCGATGGCGGAAAAATCCAGATAGCGCCGGTAAACGAAGGGTCGCAGCATGTCTTGCAGTTGCGCACCGGCCACTTGGTCCCCCGCCACCACGCGTGACTTGATCATCGCGTAGCGCTCCCAGTCGCGACCCTGGTCCTGGTAGTACTGCTCCAGCGCATTGAAACTCAACACCAGCGCACCCGACGAGCCGTAAGGGCGCAGGCGCATGTCGACGCGAAACACGAAACCGTCGACGGTCATCGGGTCCAGGGCCTTGATCAGGCGCTGGCCGAGACGAATGAAAAATTCCTGGTTGTCCAGCGGGCGCTTGACCCCGACGGTTTCGCCGCCTTCGGGGTAGGCAAAGATCAGGTCGATGTCCGATGACAGATTGAGTTCCACTGCACCCAGCTTGCCCATGCCGAGGACGACCATCTGCTGCGGCTCGCCGCTGCGCCGGCCGGTGGGCACGCCGAACTGCTGGCAATGCCGGGTGTACAGCCACTGATAGGCCAGGTCGATGCTGGCATCGGCCATGTCCGAGAGGTCGCGACAGGTCTGCACCAGATCGGCCTGGCGCGTCAGGTCGCGCCAGATGATCCGCACCTGGTGGCGCGCGCGCTGACGGCGCAAGGCACGAGCGAGTTGATCGTCTGTTTCCGCGGCATCCACGCTGGCGGCAATTTGCGCGCGCATCTCCCCGGGGGCGAGGCTGCGGTCGAGTTCGCCGGACTGCACCAGCGCCAGCAACAGCAGTGGGTCACGCACACTTTGCTCGATGACAAAGTCGCTCGCCGCGCTGACGCGGGCAAATTGCGCCCAGCGTTCAGCGGTCCAGGTGGACAGCCCGTGGTCATCGTCCAGCGCGCTGACGGCAGCACGGAACGACTGCTCGGCGCGGGTGACCAACGGCAACAGGATGGCAGGCAGGTCGGCAAGCGTAGGCAGGCTCATGGTCTATCCTTGATCGGCGTGTAACGGGCTGCATGTAGTGAATCTCGCAAACCCACTACCTGAAGGAGTGTCGAACAAAAGTTAGAAATAGCTGAAAATTCTTTTTTATTGGCAGCCAACATCAAGCTTTCACCTTTTTCGGTTGGTAAAAGACCAACCTTAACGATTATTCTCACAACGCAGCCGGGGGCCACAAGCCGCTCATCTGTAGTTTTACTACTCGTATATACATTAGCAAGGCTGAAATGCCGGATGATTTGTAGTAAAACTACACACCGCCGGAACAACCTATCGGCAATCCAAGAATTCATAACGTCTGCCCACAAGGCCAGTCGCTAACTCAGGCAACCGATTCTGGTAGCCTTTCCGCCCTGGAGCAAGCCATGCAAGACCTCGATCCCGTCGAAACCCAGGAATGGCTGGACGCCCTGGAATCGGTTCTCGACAAAGAAGGCGAAGACCGTGCTCACTATCTGATGACCCGTATGGGTGAACTCGCGACCCGCAGCGGTTCGCAGTTGCCTTACGCCATCACCACGCCTTACCGCAACACCATCCCGGTAACCCACGAAGCACGCATGCCTGGCGACCTGTTCATGGAACGCCGCATTCGCTCGCTGGTGCGCTGGAACGCGATGGCCATGGTAATGCGTACGAACCTGAAAGATTCTGACCTCGGCGGTCACATCTCCAGCTTCGCTTCCAGTGCGACCCTGTATGACATCGGCTTCAACTACTTCTTCCAGGCCCCGACCGACGAACACGGCGGCGACCTGATCTACTTCCAGGGCCACACCTCGCCAGGCGTCTACGCCCGTGCATTCATGGAAGGCCGCATCACCGAAGACCAGATGAACAACTTCCGCCAGGAAGTCGACGGTCAGGGCCTGTCGTCCTACCCTCACCCTTGGCTGATGCCTGACTTCTGGCAGTTCCCGACCGTATCCATGGGTCTGGGCCCGATCCAGGCGATCTACCAGGCACGCTTCATGAAGTACCTGGAACACCGCGGCTTCATCCAGCCAGGCAAACAGAAAGTCTGGTGCTTCCTGGGCGACGGCGAGTGCGACGAGCCGGAATCCCTGGGCGCCATCTCCCTGGCCGGCCGCGAGAAACTGGACAACCTGATCTTCGTCATCAACTGCAACCTGCAGCGCCTCGACGGCCCGGTTCGCGGCAACGGCAAGATCATCCAGGAACTCGAAGGCGTGTTCCGCGGTGCTCAATGGAACGTGACCAAAGTCATCTGGGGCCGTTTCTGGGACCCACTGCTGGCCAAGGACGTCGACGGCATCCTGCAACGTCGCATGGACGAAGTCATCGACGGCGAGTACCAGAACTACAAAGCCAAAGACGGCGCGTTCGTGCGTGAACACTTCTTCAACACGCCTGAACTCAAGGCGATGGTCGAAGACCTGTCCGACGACGAGATCTGGAAACTCAACCGTGGCGGCCACGACCCGTACAAGGTCTACGCGGCGTACCACGAAGCGGTCAACCACAAAGAACAACCAACCGTCATCCTGGCCAAGACCATCAAGGGTTATGGCACCGGTGCCGGCGAAGCGAAGAACACTGCGCACAACACCAAGAAAGTCGACGTCGACAGCCTGAAGTTGTTCCGCGATCGTTTCGACATCCCGGTCAAGGACGAAGAGCTGGAAAACCTGCCGTTCTTCAAACCGGAAGCAGGCAGCGCCGAAGCCCGTTACCTGGCCGAGCGTCGCAATGCCCTGGGCGGTTTCGTACCACAGCGTCGCGCTCAAAGCTTCAACATCCCGACCCCGCCACTGGACACCCTCAAGGCGATCCTCGACGGCTCGGGCGACCGTGAAATCTCCACCACCATGGCCTTCGTGCGGATCCTCGCGCAACTGGTCAAGGACAAGGAAATCGGCCCGCGCATCGTGCCGATCATCCCGGACGAAGCCCGTACCTTCGGTATGGAAGGCATGTTCCGTCAGTTGGGCATCTACTCCTCCGTCGGCCAGCTCTACGAGCCAGTCGATAAAGACCAGGTGATGTTCTACAAGGAAGACCAGAAGGGCCAGATCCTCGAAGAAGGCATCAACGAAGCGGGCGCCATGAGCTCCTTCATCGCTGCCGGTACTTCGTACTCCAGCCACAACCAGCCAATGCTGCCGTTCTACATCTTCTACTCGATGTTCGGCTTCCAGCGTATCGGCGACCTCGCGTGGGCCGCTGGCGACAGCCGTACCCGTGGCTTCCTGATCGGCGGCACCGCCGGCCGTACCACCCTCAACGGTGAAGGCCTGCAACACGAAGACGGTCATAGCCACCTGCTGGCTTCGACCATCCCGAACTGCCGCACCTATGATCCAACCTACGGCTACGAGCTGGCGGTGATCATCCAGGACGGCATGAAGAAGATGACCGAAGAGCAACAGGACGTCTTCTACTACATCACCGTGATGAACGAGTCCTACCAGCAGCCAGCCATGCCGGCCGGTGCCGAAGAAGGCATCAAGAAAGGCATGTACCTGCTCGAGGAAGACAACCGCGAAGCGGCGCACCACGTTCAGCTGATGGGCTCCGGCACCATCCTGCGTGAAGTCCGTGAAGCCGCGAAGATCCTGCGTGAACAGTTCAACGTCGGCGCCGACGTGTGGAGCGTGACCAGCTTCAACGAACTGCGTCGCGACGGCCTGGCCGTTGAGCGCACCAACCGTCTGCACCCTGGCCAGAAGCCTAAGCTGAGCTATGTGGAAGAGTGCCTGAACGGCCGTCAAGGTCCGGTGATTGCCTCTACCGACTACATGAAACTGTTCGCCGAGCAGATCCGTCAGTGGGTACCGTCCAAGGAATTCAAAGTCCTGGGCACCGACGGTTTCGGCCGCAGCGACAGCCGCAAGAAACTGCGTCATTTCTTCGAAGTCGACCGTCATTTCGTGGTGTTGGCAGCCCTTGAAGCACTGGCTGACCGTGGCGATATCGAACCTAAAGTGGTGGCTGAAGCCATCGCCAAGTTCGGGATCGACCCGGAAAAACGCAACCCACTGGACTGCTGAGGAGAGATTCTGTGAGCGAACTCATTCGCGTACCTGACATCGGCAGCGGTGAAGGTGAAGTAATTGAACTGTTTGTGAAGGTCGGCGACCGTATCGAAGCCGACCAGAGCATCCTGACACTTGAGTCGGACAAGGCGAGCATGGAAGTGCCTGCGCCGAAGGCCGGTATCATCAAGAGCCTGAAAGTGAAGCTGGGCGATCGCCTGAAAGAAGGCGACGAACTGCTGGAGCTGGAAGTCGAAGGTGCCGCTGCCCCAGCTTCTACATCGTCGCCTGCGGCTGCCGCTGCGCCAGCTGCAAAAGCAGAGGCTGCACCAGCTGCCGCTCCTGCACCCGCCGCGCCTGCAGCAGCTCCGGCTGCCGCTTCGGTTCAGCAAGTGCACGTGCCGGACATCGGCTCGTCGGGCAAGGCCCAGATCATCGAGATCCAGGTCAAGGTCGGCGACACCGTCGAGGCTGATCAGTCGCTGATCACCCTGGAATCCGACAAGGCGAGCATGGAGATCCCTTCGCCTGCCGCTGGCGTGGTCAAGGCCATCAGCGTCAAGCTCAACGACGAAGTCGGCACTGGCGACCTGATCCTGGACCTGGAAGTGGCAGGTGCTGCGGCACCGGCTGCCGCCCCAGCCCAGGCTGCAGCGCCTGCACCAGCTGCTGCACCTGCTCCGGCAGCTGCTCCTGCTGCTCCGGTTGCCGACAGCGTTCAGGACATCCACGTTCCGGACATCGGCTCGGCGGGCAAGGCCAAGATCATCGAAGTCCTGGTCAAGGCCGGCGACAGCGTTGAAGCCGACCAGTCGCTGATCACCCTGGAATCCGACAAGGCGAGCATGGAAATCCCATCGCCTGCCGCTGGCGTGGTGGAAAGCGTTTCCATCAAGCTGGACGACGAAGTCGGTACTGGCGATCTGATCCTCAAGCTGAAAGTCAAAGGCGCGGCACCTGCTGCTGCCCCGGCACCGACTGCCGCTGCTGCGAGCGCTCCTGCGCCAGCCGCTGCTGCTCCTGCTGCCGCCGCACCTGCAGCTGCCGCTCCGGTTGCTGCTCCGGCCAAGCCTGGCGCCAAGGTTCACGCAGGCCCGGCCGTACGCCAACTGGCCCGTGAGTTCGGCGTCGAGCTGAGCGCGGTAGGCGCCAGCGGTCCGCACGGTCGCATCCTGAAGGAAGACGTGCAGGTTTACGTCAAGGCCATGATGCAGAAGGCCAAGGAAGCACCGGCCGCTGCTGCTGGCGCAACCGGTGGCGCGGGCATCCCGCCGATTCCGGTCGTGGACTTCAGCCGCTTCGGCGAAATCGAAGAAGTGCCGATGACCCGCCTGATGCAGGTCGGCGCCGCCAACCTGCACCGCAGCTGGCTGAACGTGCCGCACGTGACGCAATTCGACTCGGCGGATATCACCGAGCTGGAAGCGTTCCGTAACGCGCAGAAAGCCGTCGCAGAGAAGGCCGGCGTCAAGCTGACCATCCTGCCGTTGCTGCTCAAGTCCTGTGCGCACCTGCTCAAGGAACTGCCAGACTTCAACAGCTCGCTGGCGCCAAGCGGCAAAGCGATCATCCGCAAGAAATACGTGAACATCGGCTTCGCCGTCGACACCCCGGATGGCCTGCTGGTACCGGTCATCAAGAACGTCGACCAGAAGAGCCTGCTGCAACTGGCCGCCGAGGCCGCTTCCCTGGCTGAAAAAGCCCGGACCAAGAAGCTCTCGTCGGACGAGATGCAAGGCGCCTGCTTCACCATTTCCAGCCTCGGCCACATTGGCGGCACCGGCTTCACGCCGATCGTCAACGCGCCGGAAGTGGCGATCCTCGGTGTTTCCAAGGCAACCATCCAGCCAGTCTGGGACGGTAAAGCCTTCCAGCCGAAACTGATGCTGCCACTGTCGCTGTCCTACGATCACCGTGTGATCAACGGCGCCGCTGCTGCACGCTTCACCAAGCGTCTGAGCGACCTGCTGGCGGACATCCGCACCATCCTGCTGTAACACCGGCCGGCCCTCCTTCGCGGGAGGGCCTGTCGCGTTTCACGTTTTCCGAGCGCCACGCTCGTACCTCAACCCCGCCAATTTGGCGGGGCTTTTTTTTGCCCACCGTTTTTACCTCAATAGATACCTTCCTACATTTGTGGCTGATATCCCCCACAAGTCGAATCCATTTCAGCCCGATATTTTTCAAGGCCAAATAACTAGCCTTGGCTGCAAGGCCATTTAAAGCCGATTGATTAAAAACCGAATGGATTCGAATATGTTCAAACCAACTGTCGGGCCAATTATTGGCCACACCACAACTAACCATGCACGTATTTTTTTGCGTGGAGAATCAACTAAAGAGGCCCATGCATTCGCCGGCATTCGCTATCGGCGACTGGGTGACGAACACTGGTCAAACGGCGTTTTCGCTGAACTCGAGAAAGCCCGTGACATGTCCGCCGTCCTGGCTCTAAACGACTTGGCTGCCGACACCGTGCATGAGTATCAGGCAGGTTGGTTCAGCGCGATGCAGCCTGTGCGCTCGGTCGCGGCAATGCAGGGATTGCCCTTGCAATGGCCGGGCAAGATCCATCGCCTGCGTACCCGCTCGAACCAAACCGGGAAGCCTAGAGCCTACGTCGTGGGCTCTTGCCGCTATCTACGGCTCACCGCAGGCATTGCCGCCGAACCGCATCTGGGCGACAGAATGTTCGCGACAATAGCAACACTGGCCGAGCAGGCCGACCCGCCTGTCAGCGCGATGTTGATGACTGGGGACCAGATCTACGTCGATGATCTGAATCTCATCGCCCCGGACCGTGAACTCAAGGATATTCTTCTCAAGTATCGCGTGGCCTTTTCCCAGCCAAACATTGCAAAGTTAATGTCGGCCCTGCCAACTTACATGATCCTCGATGATCATGAGATCGAAGACAATTGGCCGGCCAACAGAAACAAGTCCGATGACTTTCTATATGCCAATGCGACAAACGCCTATGAGGTGTACCAGGCCAGCCATGGCCCGGCACACGAACTCTGCGACGATGGGCAAGTCGACAGGAAGCTGGATAAATACTGGTACCTGTTCGCTGACGGCGATATCGAGTGGTTCGTTACCGACAGCCGGACCCGACGCAATCTTGCAGCCAGCGACCGGCGCATCCTCGATATCGAGCAGGAGCAGGCCTTATGCACATGGCTGATCAACAGTTCGGCCCGGGTAAAATTCGTGGTCACCAGCGTCATGTTCTACCCCGACAGCAAACGCCAGGGCGATGACGCCTGGCAAGGCTTCCCCGAACAGCGACTACGGCTGCTGGAAACCATTCGCTCCCACGGCATCAGGAACGTTTTCTTCATATCCGGCGATGTCCACGGCTCCCTGACCAGCCGCTTGACCCACAGCGCAGACCCGGACTTCGAAATCCACACCATCGTCTCGTCGCCGCTGTGCAACAGCCGACTGCTGCCCTACGCCAAGGCCTCCACCTTCATCCTCGATCAACCCTTGGCCCGCACGGCTGCTGGCGATTATCGACACGAACTGACGAGCGAGGTGATCAGCCAGGACAACTTCGCACACCTGATTGTCGATTCCGAACAGGTTCAGGTGCGTTATCACGATCGGGAGGGCAACCTGCTGCAATCGATCAATATAAAGTTGCGCGAGGGCTTACGTTAGGTAAAACAGCATTACTTTTTTCAGTCATTGGAGAAATCTTCACTGCTGCCGACATATTCTTATAGCACTTGGCCTTCATGTCTCTTGTCAGTCAGTGCCGCAATGATGCAACCTTGCCGCAGGCAACAGTAAAGAGGGCGAGAGCCCGGCGCGATCAGCATATTCGAAGCGAGTTCTCCCCATGAAAAGCCAACCCGATGCCGCCAGCCGTATGGTGGCCGAGGTAGTGACGCAGTTGCCTGTGCCCTCGCGGCTCGGCATGCTGCGTTTCGAACGGCTGAACGAACCAAGCTGGGCCCTGCTGTTTCTCGACCCCAATTGTGAGCGCCAGTTCGGCCTGCCGGCCGTGGAACTGTGCGCCCTGGTCGGCTCGCCCTACGCCAGCCTGATGGAACCGCAAGCACGCTATCAGCTGCATGATGCGATTCAGGCGCAGTTGAGCGAGAGCCCCCATTATCTGATCCGCTACACCCTGCACACCGCCTCCGGCTCACTGAGCCTGCTGGAACTGGGCGAAGCCTACAAACAGCACAATCGACACCTGCTACGCGGTTACCTGTTGGTCGTCGACGGCCTGTTCGAGGATGACCCACTGCTGCCGGCGCTGGATCTCGAAACCCAGAACTCGCGCCTGCAAATCGCCCTGGAGCTCAATCAACGCGCCCAGCAGGAACAACTGCAGCATCTGAAACGGGTGCGTGCCCAGCAGGACCTGATCCTGCTGCTGACCCGCCAGCGCTACAGCAGCAACAATTCCCTGCAGGAAGCCGCCGAACTGATCACGCGCAGCGCCTGCGAGATTTACCAGATCGACTGCGCCAGCCTGTGGCACCTGGAAGGCTCGACGCTGGCGCCCATCTCGGCCTACCACCGCTCAACCCAGGAATACCTGCTGCCGGCACCGATCGACGTCAGCGTGTTCCCCGATTATCTCGACGCCCTGCATACCGGCCGCGCCATCGATGCCCACAACGCCATGCGCGACCCGCGCACCCGGGAAATGGCCGAAAGCCTGCGCCCGCGCGATGTCAACGCGATGCTCGATGCCAGTATTCGCGTCGACGGCCAGGTGGTCGGCGTGTTGTGCCTGGAACAAACCGGGGCGACCCGTGCCTGGCAGCAGGACGAAATCGCCTTCGCCGGCGAGCTGGCGGATCAGTTCGCCCAGGTCATCAGCAATCACAATCGACGCACCGCCACCAGCGCCCTGCACCTGTTCCAGCGTGCGGTGGAGCAAAGCGCCAACGCCTTTTTGCTGGTCAATTGCGATGGCATCGTGGAGTACGTCAACCCCAGCTTCACGGCGATCACCCAGTACACCACCGAAGAAGTCCACGGCCAGCGCCTGGCGCAACTGCCGGCGCTGGAGAACCTCAGTGAACTGCTGTTCGACGCGCCCTCCGCGCTAGCCAAGAGCAACAGTTGGCAGGGCGAGTTCAAGAGTCGTCGCAAAAACCTCGAACCCTACTGGGGCCAACTGTCGATATCCAAGGTCTATGGCGACAACCGCGAGTTAACCCATTACATCGGCATCTACGAAGACATCACGCAGACCAAGCTCGCCCAGCAACGCATCGAGCGCCTGGCCTACACCGACAACCTGACCAACCTCGGCAACCGCCCGGCCTTCATCCGCAACCTCGATGAACGCTTCGCCCGCGACAGCGACGCGCCGATCAGCCTGTTGCTGGTGGACATCGACAACTTCAAGCGGATCAATGACAGCCTTGGCCACCAGACCGGCGACAAGCTGCTGATCAGCCTGGCCCGGCGCCTGCGCAACAGCCTCAACCTGGGTGGCAGCCTGGCGCGGTTTGCCAGCAACGAGTTCGCGGTGTTGCTGGACAACACGGGTCTTGAACTCGGGCAGCAGGTCGCCAACCAGTTACTCGCGACCCTCGACAAACCGATGTTCGTCGACAACCAGCTGATCAGCGTGACCGGCTCGGTCGGCCTGGCCTGCGCCCCCTTGCATGGGCGCGACCCCCAAACCCTGATGCGTAACGCCGGGCTGGCCCTGCACAAGGCCAAGGCCAACGGCAAACATCAGGTGCAGGTCTTCACCGAAGCCCTGAACGCCGAGGCCAGCTACAAGCTGTTCGTCGAGAACAACCTGCGCCGCGCTCTGACCCAGAACGAACTGGACGTGTTCTACCAACCTAAGCTCTGCCTGCGCAGCGGGCGCTTGCTGGGCATGGAAGCGCTGTTGCGCTGGAACCACCCGGAAAAAGGCATGATCCGCCCGGACCAGTTCATCAGTGTCGCGGAAGAAACCGGCCTGATCATTCCGATCGGCAAATGGATCGCCCGCCAGGCCTGCCGCATGAGCAAAGCGCTGACCGCCGCCGGCCTGGGCAACCTGCAGGTGGCAATCAACCTGTCGCCCAAGCAGTTCTCCGACCCGGACCTGGTAGCGTCCATCGCCAACATCCTCAAGGAGGAAGCGCTGCCGGCGCGCCTGCTGGAGCTGGAACTGACCGAAGGCCTGCTGCTGGAAGCCACCGAAGACACTCACCTGCAGCTCGACCAACTCAAGCGCCTGGGCCTGACCCTGGCGATGGACGACTTCGGCACCGGTTACTCGTCGCTCAGCTACTTGAAAAAATTCCCCATCGATATCATCAAGATCGATCGAAGCTTCATTCACGAAATCCCGGATAACCAGGACGACATGGAAATCACCTCGGCGGTGATCGCCATGGCCCACAACCTGAAACTCAAGGTCGTGGCCGAAGGCATCGAGACCGCCGAGCAGCTGGCCTTCCTGCGTCGCCACCGTTGCGACGTTGGCCAGGGCTACCTGTTCGACCAACCGATTCCGGGGCTGGACCTGATCGACAAGCTCAAACGCTACCCGCGCGGCCCGATCGCCTGACAGCGAGGCAACACTCGGGCAAACTGCATCTCTGATTATTCCAACGACTGAGAGGACTGACGATGGTTCTGCGCTCGGAAATTCTGGTGAACAAAAACGTGCTCCCTACTAAAGAACAAGCTTTGCCTGGTCGCGAAACCCCAATGACCGTGCCGGAAAAACACTTCGTCCACGACGCCCCGCTGCTGGGCCCATTCTCGATGGACGTGGATTTCGCGATCTTCGGCCTCGGCTGCTTCTGGGGCGCGGAACGCAGGTTCTGGCAGCGCGAAGGCGTGGTGAGCACGGCCGTGGGTTACGCTGGCGGCTACACGCCGAACCCGACTTACGAAGAAGTCTGCTCTGGCTTGACCGGCCACAGTGAAGTCGTGCTGGTGGTCTACGAGCCGGCAAAGGTCAGCTACGAAGCGCTGCTGAAGATGTTCTGGGAACTGCACAACCCGACCCAGGGCATGCGCCAGGGCAATGACCTGGGCACTCAGTACCGTTCGGTGATCTACGCCACCAACCCGTCCCAACTGGAAGCCGCGAAAAAAAGCGCGCAGGTGTTCCAGGTCGAACTGACCAAGGCCGGCAAGGGCATCATCACCACCGAAATCGACGAAGCGCCAACGTTCTTCTTCGCCGAGGCGTACCACCAGCAGTACCTGGCGAAAAACCCGGAAGGCTATTGCGGGATCGGCGGTACCGGAGTGACCTGCCCTATCTGATTTTCAGCCCCTGACCGGGGACTGATCGTTCCCACGCTCTGCGTGGGAATGCCTCAACGGACGCTCCGCGTTCGGCTTTTGATTTGGGACGCGGAGCGTCCCGGGCTGCATTCCCACGCAGAGCGTGGGAACGATCATCGCCTCATTCGGCAATCAACCAATCCATCCGCCACCCACCCTGGGTCTGCCCAAGCTTCTCGGACAACCACGGCAGCAACTCACGCAACTCTTCCTCCAGCCCCCACGGCGGATTGGCAATGGCCAGACCGGAGCCGTTCAGGCTGTTTGGCGTATCCAGCGGATGCACCAGCAACTCGACCCGCAACAACTTCGGCGCACCGGTACCGGACAGGTCCTGATAGAAACGACGCAACGCACGCTGATCCTTCACCGGGTACCAGATCGCCGCCACAATCTGGCGCATCCGCCCAACCGCCTCTTTCAAGGACGCCGCGCAGCGCTGCATCTCGTCGAGCTTTTCAAAAGGCGGATCGATCAACATCACCGCCCGCTTCTCCGGCACCGGCAGCAATGCCCGCGGCACATGCCAGCCCTCGCCAAGATGCACCTTGACCCGACGATCACCGGCCATGTTGTCCTTTAGCAGCAAGCCATCTTCCGGGTGCTTCTCGTTTAGCAACACGCGGTCCTGAGGGCGAGTCAAACGACGCGCCAGCTCTGGCGACCCCGGGTAATAGCGCAACTGGCCATCCGGGTTCAACTCGTGCAGCACCTGCATGTAATCAGCGGTCAGGATCGGCAGATCCGGCTGATCCCACAAACGCGCAATGCCTTCCAGGTACTCACCGGTCCGGCTGGCCTGATCGCCTTGAAGGTCGTACAGGCCAATGCCGGCGTGCGTATCGAGATAGGCAAACGGTTGCTCCTTGCGCGACATCAGGGCGATGAGGCGGGTCAAGGTCAGGTGTTTGAACACATCGGCGTGATTGCCGGCATGGAAGGCGTGGCGATAATTCATGGTTGCTCCTGCGAAGGCCGGCAAGTTTACCTTTTACTGGGCGACAAGTCAGGAGCTCGCGGCTGAGTGGCCACCCCTCCCCTGTAGGAGCTGCCGAAGGCTGCGATCTTTTGATCGTGATCTTAATCTTGTGGCTACACCTACACCCAAGTGCAAAGGCCGACTAGAAAATCTCCATTTCAACCAGAGCTGCGAGGCAGAACATGATCAATAGCAGAACGATCGCAGACCACTGCAATACAATGAGCCTACATCTAAGTGACGAAGGTAGACTTCTTATATCGTCGGCACTGATACGACCGCGTTCAATGTAGAAATCGGGGAATGTCACAAACCCGGAAATCCCCCCTACCACCATTAATCGCCCCCAAGGCCCACCGCAGCTTAGAGGTGCAAGACTTATAACGGCAGGGCTATTTTTAAAACAGCCCAGCAAGATATTCATCTTTGTATAGGCCAGGTACAGTGTAAATCCAATGCATGCGATGAGCCCTCCGAAATCAACCAGTCCGACTACAAGAAATATTTTATCAGCTGTACTCAAAGTCACTTCACTGCCTCATAATCGTTTGCAGCGATATCCTCACCAACTTTTCATCCTGAACCGTCATGGCCGACGCAACTCCTCCGAGCCCAATATTGTCCAGTCACTCCAGTTCAAAATGTCGGAATCAGTTATTTGAGCACTCCTGATTTCCACAACGTGACGAGTAACGCTAAAGCGGCAAATAGTCCTACAGCGCTCCACATGAGGACGATGAACTTGCGCCTGAGTGAAAGGGGGAAATTTTCTATATCTCCAGCACCGGCGATACCGTGTTTTACAAAAAAGCGGGGAAATGTAACGACGCTGCATACTGAACCCACCAGTTGCAGCTTTCCCCAAGGCCCCTTGTGTATGCGCATAGAAATGGTTATGACTGAAGAACTGTTCTTGAAGGAATTGAGTAGGACGTCAGTTTTTGTGTAGCCAAGGTATAACGCCACCGCGAGCCAGACAAACATGCTAACGAGTACTATTCCACATAAACTGCCAACAACCAGTTCCGCAGTAGTCATTTCAAATTTTCATAGACAATTTCGCCAATTATTTCGCCACCCATCTCACCTAGCGTGCCGCCTGCATAAGTACCAACGCCAACCGCGATGACACTGCACGCCAGCAGACCGACACCTGCTGTCGCCACACCCAGTCCGATACAAAGCCCACCAACTACAGAAGTAGTTAATATTGCACCCGCCATGGCACCACCTGCGATCCCCCCAACAAAATTTCCCGTTTCCGTGAACCTGATTCGCTCACAAGCTTCGGTATTTCCCGCCGAACACACATCCTGCACCTTCATAACCGACGCCCCTCCGCCAATAGCTGTGCCTAGCCAACCACCATATTTGAGGTATTTGGAAGCCCTGGCGGCGCCCTCAAGATGAGTCGAGTATCCCGGAATATGCTGTGCGCTGCCGGCCTCGGTCCAACGGTGAACCAAGCTACGAGTTGAGATACCTAGCGCACGCTTTAAGTTTGGATGATCAGGGAATCCAATACCTTTTCGTGTCAGGCTTGTCATATGAGTATCGAGTTTTGCGAACAGCTGTTGGCGCTCCGCAAAAAAAATCGGTGAATTCAGATGTCCATCTCGTAAAAATGAACGCTGATGAAGCGCTTCGATGTCACTCAGAGTTTTACTGACGTTATCCAGATTGTTTTTGAGAATGCTCGCGCCGACGCCGATTGCGGTCGAGCCATGGCCCAAGAAAGTCTGGATGGCATCACGGTGCTGCACCATGAAATCCGCTTCTTCCGGGCTGAGCGTTTCAAGCACTTGGTTGGTCCTGGCCGCCACGTCCATGAGCAGGGCTTCTTCACGGGTGCACTGGTAGTTGTTGGGGTCGCTCAGCACGATCATCGAGCCGGCTTTGACGTCGCGCAGGTTGGGATTGAGCAGCTTGAATTTGCCCATCACCGCCGGATCACGCAGGGTGAACAAGGAGGCTTCGAGCTGTTCGCGGGTGGTGCTCTTGGGCACGATGTAGAAGCCTGGTTCCTGGGCTGCTGCACTGCCTGAGGACACTGGTTTGGGAGTGCTCGACGCAGACGCAAAACCGGCTGATCGTGACGCTGCCGGATTGCCGGCGAGAGGTGTGGTCGCTTGGGGCGCGGCCCTTGTGGGCTGGGGCGCGGCACTGCTACGCGACTCATAAGTGGCGGTAAACACCGACGGGATCAACCTGGCTCTGCACGGGCAGGTGCTGAAGCTGTCCAGCGAGCCCGCCACGATCCTGCCATGACTGTTGATGAAGGAGACGCCTCCCACGATGGTGTAGGTTTCGTCGTTTTTGCCGCAGGAAACGCGGTCGCCCTCACGGGCATGGGCGATGCCAAACATCATGACCCGTGTGTCGGCCTCCAAAACCTGGCCACCGCAAGTGGTTTTGTCACCCAGGCGAATGAAATGTCCTTTGGCCATTGCTGATCTCCCTCTCTACGGGCGCCCCAATCATGGAAAGCGCGCCACTGTTAACGATCGATAAGCCGACTCGGGCTGAGTGGCTTAACGCAAAGTACGTGGACAGAGAGGAATCTCAAGACGGTCGAGAAAATCAGGAAATGCCCTACGATCAGAACTGAAAAGGACCACGGATATTGGAGGACCAATGCCTGTTTTCGGATCTGGTTTGCAAAAAAAACGGCCCGCACCTCAAGGTTGCGAGCCGTTCTTTTATCAGCGATGGGAAAAATTCACCCCATCAATTTTTACTTGTTCAAACGGAAATCTGCCTCAGCCGCAGCAAAGCGCTGCAGCATGCCGGCAGTCGGCGTGCCCAGCTTGCTGACGATGTAGATCGCCAGGCTGGCGAAGATGAAACCAGGGATGATTTCGTACAGGCCCAGCAGTTCGAAGTGTTTCCAGACGATCACGGTGATCGCGCCGACCAGGATACCGGCCAGTGCGCCGTTGCGGGTCATGTCTTTCCAGATCACGGAGATCAGTACGACCGGACCGAACGCGGCACCGAAACCAGCCCAGGCGTAGCTCACCAGGCCCAGTACGCGGTTTTCCGGGTTGGCCGCCATGGCGATGGCGATCAGGGCAACCAGCAGCACCATGGCGCGGCCGACCCAGACCAGTTCAACCTGGGAAGCGGATTTACGCAGGAAGGTCTTGTAGAAGTCTTCGGTCAGGGCGCTCGAGCACACCAGCAGCTGGCAGCTCAGGGTACTCATTACCGCAGCCAGGATGGCCGACAGCAGTACACCGGCGATCCACGGGTTGAACAGGATTTTCGCCAGCTCGATGAACACACGCTCGTGGTTTTCGCTGACCGGGATGGCCACGGCCGGGTTGGCCGAGAAGTAGGCGATACCGAAGAAACCGACAGCCACGGTGCCGCCCAGGCACAGGATCATCCAGGTCATGGAGATGCGACGGGCGTTAGCGATCGACTTCACCGAATCCGCCGCCATGAAACGCGCCAGGATGTGCGGCTGGCCAAAGTAGCCCAGGCCCCAGCCCATCAGCGAGATGATGCCGATGAAGGTGGTGTTTTTCAGCATGTCGAAGTTGCTTGGATCCTGCGCTTCGATCGCCAGGAACGTGGTGTCTACGCCACCGGTGGCCAGCAGCACGATGATCGGCGTCAGCAACAGGGCGAAGATCATCAGGGTCGCTTGCACGGTGTCAGTCCAGCTGACCGCCAGGAAACCGCCGACGAAGGTGTAGGCAATTGTCGCCGCAGCACCGGCCCACAGCGCAGTCTCGTAGGACATGCCGAAGGTGCTTTCGAACAGGCGGGCGCCGGCCACGATGCCGGAAGCGCAGTAGATGGTGAAGAACACCAGGATCACGACGGCGGAGATGATACGCAGCAGGCCGCTTTTGTCTTCGAAACGGCTGGAGAAGTAGTCCGGCAGGGTCAGCGCATCACCGTTGTGCTCGGTCTGCACGCGCAGGCGGCCAGCGACGAACAGCCAGTTCAGGTAGGCACCGACGATCAGGCCAATGGCGATCCAGCTTTCGGATAGACCGGACATGTAGATGGCGCCAGGCAGGCCCATCAACAACCAGCCACTCATGTCGGAGGCACCGGCGGACAACGCAGTCACGACGCTGCCCAGGCTACGACCGCCCAGGATGTAGTCGGAAAGGTTGTTGGTGGAGCGATAGGCCATGAAACCGATCAGCACCATTGCTGCGATGTAGATCACGAACGTGATCAGGGTTGGATTGCTTACGCTCATTTAAGTGACGCCCTGGCTTTGTTTTTATGTAGCAGCGGTTGGTGAACCGCTCGCAAACGCTGACGTTTGACGGACGATCCGGGATCCCGCGCATTTATGACTGATGTTTCCCCAGGAAAGCCATCAGCCGGCACACCAGCCTTATGTCTGGTTGCACCTTGGGGCGCGAATGCTATTCAACAAAGCAAATAAGGTGCAACCCATTTCTTGAGAATAAGTTGCACCTAGGTGCAAATTTGTTTTTTTGCTCCTTTTCGGAGCAAAAACGAATACCAACCCATCCAAAAAGCACCAAGACGATGCGTCGAGTGGCGTAGCTGAATTTACTTCCTGACGAACTGCCGATTATTCCAACAAAAAAAGGGTTGCACCCGGTTGCACCTCTTCCATCCCACGGCTAATCTTTGCGCCAGCTGATGCCACGCAGTCGTGGCAAACATGAGGATAAAAACATGGCTACCACCACCCTTGGGGTCAAACTCGACGACCCGACCCGCGAACGCCTCAAGGCTGCCGCGACCTCGATTGATCGCACGCCGCACTGGCTGATCAAGCAGGCAATTTTCAATTACCTGGAAAAACTCGAGGGTGGTGCAACCCTGTCCGAGCTCAACGGCATGGCCCGGGAAATTGACGAAGCGGGCGAACTCCATGTCGACCACGCGCACCAGTGCTTCCTCGAATTCGCCGAGAGCATCCTGCCGCAATCGGTCCTGCGCGCTTCGATCACCGCCGCTTACCGTCGCCCGGAACCCGAAGTGGTGCCGATGCTGATCGAGCAGGCCCGCCTGCCGGCGCCAATGGCTGAAGCCACCAACAAACTCGCTGCTTCGATCGCGGAAAAACTGCGCAACCAGAAGAGCGCCGGCGGCCGTGCCGGTATCGTTCAAGGTCTGCTGCAGGAATTCTCCCTGTCGTCCCAGGAAGGCGTGGCGCTGATGTGCCTGGCCGAGGCGCTGCTGCGTATTCCGGACAAAGGCACCCGTGATGCCCTGATCCGCGACAAGATCAGTACCGGCAACTGGCAGCCGCACCTGGGCAACAGCCCGTCGCTGTTTGTCAACGCCGCGACCTGGGGCCTGCTGCTGACCGGCAAGCTGGTGTCCACGCACAACGAAGCCGGCCTGACTTCGTCCCTGAGCCGCATCATCGGCAAGAGCGGCGAGCCGATGATCCGCAAGGGCGTCGACATGGCGATGCGCCTGATGGGCGAGCAGTTCGTCACCGGCGAAACCATCGCCGAAGCCCTGGCCAACGCCAGCAAGTTCGAAACCAAGGGTTTCCGCTATTCCTACGACATGCTCGGTGAAGCCGCACTGACCGAGCACGACGCGCAGAAGTACCTGGCCTCGTACGAACAAGCCATCCACTCGATCGGCAAAGCGTCCCACGGTCGCGGGATTTATGAAGGCCCGGGCATTTCGATCAAGCTGTCCGCCCTGCACCCACGCTACAGCCGCGCCCAGTACGAGCGCGTGATGGACGAGCTGTACCCGCGCCTGCTGTCGCTGACCCTGCTGGCCAAGCAATACGACATCGGCTTGAACATCGACGCCGAAGAAGCCGACCGCCTGGAGCTGTCGCTGGATCTGCTCGAGCGCCTGTGCTTCGAGCCGCAACTGACTGGCTGGAACGGCATCGGTTTCGTGATCCAGGCTTATCAGAAGCGTTGCCCGTACGTGATCGACTACGTGATCGACCTGGCTCGCCGCAGCCGTCATCGCCTGATGATCCGCCTGGTGAAAGGCGCGTACTGGGACAGCGAAATCAAGCGCGCCCAGGTCGAAGGCCTGGAAGGCTATCCGGTCTATACCCGCAAGGTGTACACCGACGTGTCCTACATCGCTTGCGCGCGCAAACTGCTGTCGGTGCCGGAAGTCATCTACCCGCAGTTCGCCACGCACAACGCCCACACCCTGTCGGCCATTTATCACATCGCCGGTCAGAACTATTACCCGGGCCAGTACGAGTTCCAGTGCCTGCACGGCATGGGTGAACCGCTGTACGAACAAGTGGTAGGCAAGGTTTCCGAAGGCAAGCTGAACCGTCCGTGCCGCGTGTACGCACCGGTCGGCACCCACGAAACCCTGCTGGCTTACCTGGTTCGTCGCCTGCTGGAAAACGGCGCGAACACCTCGTTCGTCAACCGTATTGCCGACCAGTCGATTTCGATCCAGGAGCTGGTGGCCGACCCGGTAGCCAGCATCGAGCAGATGGCGACCGTGGAAGGTGGCTTCGGCCTGCCGCACCCGCGCATTCCGCTGCCGCGTGACCTGTACGGTTCCGAGCGCGCCAACTCCAGCGGCATCGACATGGCCAACGAACATCGCCTGGCTTCGCTGTCCTGCGCCCTGCTGGCCACCGCGCACAACAACTGGAAGGCCGCGCCGATGCTCGGTTGCGCTTCCAGCACTGAAACCCCTGCACCGGTGCTGAACCCGTCCGACCTGCGTGACGTGGTTGGCCATGTACAGGAAGCGACCGTCGAAGACGTCGACAACGCGATCCAGTGCGCCCTGAACGCCGCACCGATCTGGCAGGCCACCCCGCCAGCCGAACGCGCTGCGATCCTGGAACGCGCCGCCGACCTGATGGAAGCCGAGATCCAGCCGCTGATGGGCCTGTTGGCTCGCGAAGCCGGCAAGACCTTTGCCAACGCTATCGCCGAAGTGCGTGAAGCCGTGGACTTCCTGCGCTACTACGCGGTGCAGGCGCGCAACGACTTCACCAATGATGCCCACCGCCCTCTGGGCCCTGTGGTGTGCATCAGCCCGTGGAACTTCCCGCTGGCGATCTTCAGCGGCCAAGTGGCTGCGGCACTGGCTGCCGGCAACCCGGTATTGGCCAAGCCTGCGGAACAGACGCCGCTGGTGGCTGCTCAAGCCGTGCGCCTGCTGCTCGAAGCCGGGATTCCGCAAGGCGTTCTGCAATTGCTGCCGGGCCGTGGCGAAACCGTCGGCGCTGGCCTGGTGGGCGACGATCGCGTCAAAGGCGTGATGTTCACCGGCTCCACTGAAGTTGCGCGCCTGCTGCAACGCAACATTGCCGGTCGCCTCGACAGCCAGGGTCGTCCGATTCCGCTGATCGCCGAAACCGGTGGCCAGAACGCGATGATCGTCGACTCTTCGGCTCTGACCGAACAAGTGGTGATCGACGTGGTTTCGTCGGCCTTCGACAGCGCCGGCCAGCGTTGCTCGGCCCTGCGTGTGCTGTGCCTGCAGGAAGATTCCGCCGACCGCGTTATCGAAATGCTCAAGGGCGCCATGGCTGAAAGCCGCCTCGGCAACCCTGAGCGCCTGTCCGTGGACATCGGCCCGGTGATCGACGCCGAAGCCAAGGCTGGCATCGAGAAGCACATCCAGGCCATGCGCGACAAGGGTCGCAGCGTGTACCAGGTGGCCATCGCCGACACCGAAGAAGTCAAACGCGGCACCTTCGTGATGCCAACGCTGATCGAACTGGAAAGCTTCGACGAACTGCAACGGGAGATCTTTGGCCCGGTGCTGCACGTGGTTCGCTACAAGCGCAAGGACATCGATCAACTGATCGGCCAGATCAACGCTTCCGGCTACGGCCTGACGCTGGGCGTGCACACCCGTATCGACGAGACCATCGCCAAGGTGATCGACAACGTCAATGCCGGTAACGTCTACGTGAACCGCAACATCGTGGGTGCCGTGGTCGGCGTACAACCGTTCGGCGGCGAAGGCCTGTCGGGTACCGGCCCGAAAGCCGGTGGCCCGCTGTACCTGTACCGCCTGCTGTCGACTCGTCCTACCGATGCGATCGAACAATCCTTCGCCCGTGGCGATGCCATTGCTGCACCGGACGTTCGTCTGCGTGACGCCATGAGCAAACCGCTGACCGCCCTGAAAGCCTGGGCCGACAGCAACAAGTTCGCCGACCTGAGCACCCTGTGTGTGCAGTTCGCCGCGCAATCGCAGAGCGGTATCACCCGCTTGCTGGCCGGCCCGACGGGCGAGCGCAACAGCTACGCGATCCTGCCGCGCGAGCACGTTCTGTGCCTGGCGGAAGTCGAAGGCGACCTGCTGACGCAACTGGCGGCGGTACTGGCTGTCGGCGGTTCGGCGGTATGGCCGGAAGCTGAACTGACCAAGGCCTTGCTTGCCCGCCTGCCGAAAGACATTCAGGCACGCATCAAGCTGGTTGGCGACTGGAACAAGGACGAAGTGGTGATTGATGCGGTTCTGCACCACGGCCATTCCGACCAGCTGCGCGCGGTTTGCCAGCAGGTTGCCAAGCGTGCCGGCGCTATTGTCGGGGTTCAGGGCTTGTCGCAGGGTGAGACCAACATTGCGTTGGAACGCCTGGTGATCGAGCGTGCGTTGAGTGTTAACACCGCTGCGGCGGGTGGTAATGCCAGCTTGATGACGATCGGCTAAAACCGATAAGCCGGGTACCTGCAACAGGTGCCCGGTTCAGCAACAATCCCTGTGGGAGCGAGCCTGCTCGCGATAGCGGCCTGTCAGTCACCTTCAATATTGACTGATCTACCGCCATCGCGAGCAGGCTCGCTCCCACAGTGGTTTGTGGTGTTTGCTAAGTTTCTGCGCGGCTCCAACATCACCCTTATCAATCATCCTATCCAGCCTCTATTCCCCATCTTAGACTCGGTCCATCCCAATAAAAGGTAGGCCGCCATGTCCGAGACGTTGCTCAGTTCCCGCAATCTGGCTTTCGAGCTGTATGAAGTCCTCGATGCCGAGGGCCTGACCCAGCGTGAGCGTTTCGCCGAACACAATCGCGAAACCTTCGATGCCGCCCTCGGCACCGCCCGCAACATCGCCGAGAAATTCTTCGCCCCGCACAACCGCAAGGGTGACGAGAACGAGCCGCGCTATGAGGACGGTCAGGCGATCCTGATTCCAGAAGTCAAACCGGCGGTGGACGCTTTCCTCGAAGCCGGCTTCCTCAACGCCGCACGCAGTTTCGATGCCGGCGGCATGCAACTTCCTACCCTGCTGTCGCAAGCCTGTTTCGCGCACTTTCAATCGGCAAACGCGGCGTCGACCTCCTACCCGTTCCTGACCATGGGCGCGGCCAACCTGATTGAAAGTTTCGGCACCGAGGAGCAGAAACGCCGCTTCCTGCAACCGATGATCGACGGGCGCTTCTTTGGCACCATGGCCCTGACCGAACCCCACGCAGGCTCGTCGCTGTCGGATATTCGTACACGGGCGGAGCCGGCATCTGACGGCACTTATCGACTCAAGGGCAACAAAATCTTCATCTCCGGCGGCGATCATCCGCTGTCGGAAAACATCGTGCACATGGTCCTGGCCAAACTGCCGGATGCCCCCGCCGGCGTGAAGGGCATTTCGCTGTTCATCGTGCCCAAGTTCCTGGTCAACGATGACGGCAGTCTCGGCAAGCGCAACGATGTGCTGCTGGCCGGGCTGTTCCACAAGATGGGCTGGCGCGGCACCACCTCCACCGCACTGAACTTCGGCGATAACGGCGATTGCGTCGGCTATCTGGTGGGCAAGCCGCACCACGGCTTGAGCTACATGTTCCAGATGATGAACGAGGCGCGCATCGGCGTCGGCATGGGCGCGGTGATGCTCGGTTACGCCGGCTATCTGTACTCGCTGGAATATGCCCGCGAACGTCCGCAGGGGCGCGTGCCCGACAGCAAGGACCCGAACACCGCCCCGGTGGCGATCATCCAGCACGCCGACGTCAAACGCATGTTGCTGACTCAAAAAGCCTACGTCGAAGGCTCCTTCGACCTCGGTCTGTACGCGGCGCGGCTGTTTGATGACACCACGACGCTTGCGACCGAAGCCGAACGCAAACAGGCCCATGAGTTGCTGGATCTGCTGACCCCGATCGTCAAGTCCTGGCCGTCGGAGTTCTGCCTGAAGGCCAACGAACTGGCGATCCAGATCCTCGGCGGCCATGGTTATACCCGCGAATACCCGGTGGAACAGTACTACCGCGACAACCGCCTGAACCCGATTCACGAAGGCACCCATGGTATCCAGTCGCTGGACCTGCTGGGGCGCAAACTGGCGCAGAACGGTGGCGCAGGACTGAAGCAATTGATCCGCCTGATCGCCGACACCGCTGAGCGCGCACAGGCCCATGAATCGCTCACCGCATTGCGTGAACCGCTGGAGAAACTGGTGGCACGCCTGCAAACCGTGACCATTGGCCTGCTGACAGACCTGGCCCAGGGCAAGGTCAACAGCAGCCTGGCGAACTCGGCGCTGTACCTGAAAGTGTTCGGCCACACGGTGATTGGCTGGCGCTGGCTGGAACAGGCGATTCGTGCCGAGGAAGGGCTGGCCAAAGGGAATGCGGCGGATGCGGGCTTCTATAAAGGCAAGCTGCAGGCGGCGCGGTATTTCCTGACGTGGGAAGTGCCCGCTTGCCACCATGAGTTGGCGATTCTTGAGGCGCGGGATGATGTTTGCCTGGGCATGCAGGATGAGTGGTTCTGATCCAACTTCTATGGAGTAACTGAAATCCAATCGCGAGCAGGCTCGCTCCTACAAGGGAATTGCGTTCCAAATGTAGGAGTGAGCCTGCTCGCGATGGCGCCAGCACAGACAACACATCAGCTCAACTTGAACCCACCCATCTGCCGCGCCAGATCATCCGCCAACCGCTGCAACGTCTGGCAATCCTCCCGGCAAGCCCTGACCTCCCCCGCCGTCGCCCGCGCCAGATCGGAAATCCCCTGCACGTTGCGGTTGATCTCCTCGGTCACCGCCGACTGCTCTTCCGTTGCCGTCGCCACCTGGTGGTTCATGTCGCTGATGTGTTCGACCTGCCCGGTAATCGCCGCCAACGAAGCCCCGGTACGCTGGCTCGACTCAACCCCCGTGCCCGTCGCCGCTTGCCCGGTGTGCATCGACGACACCGCATTCTCCGCGCCCTGCTTGAGGCTGCCGATCATCTGCTGGATTTCATCGGTGGAAGCCTGCGTACGTCGAGCCAACGTGCGCACTTCATCGGCCACCACCGCAAACCCGCGCCCCATATCCCCGGCCCGCGCGGCCTCAATGGCGGCGTTGAGCGCCAGCAGGTTGGTCTGTTCGGAAATCCCGCGAATCACCGCAAGCACCTG
Organism: Pseudomonas sp. WJP1; assembly: GCF_028471945.1. Classification (NCBI taxonomy): domain Bacteria; kingdom Pseudomonadati; phylum Pseudomonadota; class Gammaproteobacteria; order Pseudomonadales; family Pseudomonadaceae; genus Pseudomonas; species Pseudomonas sp. WJP1. The sequence continues at coordinate 454,179 of NZ_CP110128.1, read as the reverse complement.
ATCGATCGAAGCCACCTGATCTGCCAGCTCGCCCACGGCGCTGGCGGCGACACCGATTTCGTCGGACATGCTTTCAATATGCCGGATCGAACCGCCGACCACCTCACGCGCCTGCATGGCTTCATCTCGGGCATTTTGCGAAGCGACTGCCGCGTTGCCAGCGTTTTGCGCAATTTCCTGCACGGTCAGGCCCATTTCATGGACAGCAGTGGCAACCATGTCCGTCATCTCCTGCTGGCGCCCGGAACGCTCTGCGGTGTTGTCCACCACCCTCGCCACCTGGCCGACCGCGGTACGCAAGCGTTCGCTGGTGGCCAGCACTTCGCCGATCATCTCGCGCTGGCTGTCGAGGAATCGATTGAAGCCGCGCGCCAGGTCACCGAGTTCATCGGCGCGGCTGGAATCTAACCGGTGGGTCAAATCTCCACCACCGCTACCGATGGCTACCAGCGCCGCTGTTACCTGACGAATCGGTCGTACCAGCCCACGGGCCAGCAATACCACCAGCAACAGGCACACCAGGGCCACCGCCAAGCCAATTGCGCCACTCATCCACATGGCGCGACGGGCTTCGGCGTAGATCTGCGACTGTGGCACTTCGGCCACCAGGGTCCAGCCGAGATCGCGAAGGGGCAGGCTCAATGCCAGGAAATCTTCGTCATCGCGCACAAACGCAGACGTCCTGGAGGTAGACAGCTGGCCTATCACCGCTTGCGCGGCCGGCTCGCCGATCTGTTCTGCCAGGGTACGCTTGCCGCTGAGTTGCGCCTCGGGATGAACCTGGATCAAACCGTCGGAGCGCACGAGATAAACCTTGCCCCGTTCACCGAAGCTGAAGTTGTGGATCAGCTCGGACAGCTCTTTCATGCTCAGGCCCAATCCGGCAACACCCACGACCTTCCCGGCCTTCTCGACTTTAAGGTCGATGAAAAGCGCCAATTCTCCGGTGGCCGCGTCGTTGTCGATATTGAGGGTGCGCGGCTGGTCGCTGTCGAGGAACGCATAGAACCAGGCGTCTTTGGGGTTGGCACGACTGAGGGTCCGGTCCAGGCCTTTTTCGTTGAAGTAATGGTTGGACGCCGTGCCGACCATCAACGCGGTAAAGGCTTTGTGTTCGGCGCGCACGCCTTCGAGGTAAGTGGTAAAGGTGCCGGTCTGGGCGCTGTCTTCACCCGCGGCCAACCAGTCGCGCACCATGCTGTTGCTGGCGATGTCCTTGGCGGCGGTGAGGGGTTGCACGAGGATGCGTTCGATGTCGTTGCGCATCGCTTCGATGCTCGACGGCAGGGCCTGCTCGACCAGATAGCGCTGGGCGAGGCGGTTGACCACCAGGGTATAAACGCCAACCACGATCAGAATGCTGACCAGCAGGGCGGTGCCCATGCTCAGGATCAACTGCCACTGAATACTGCGTCGCCAGAACTGCATGGAGCACCCCCAAAGAATAAGAGGCTGAAATACTGCAACAGCCGTGCCGATTGTATACAACTAAACCGACAATTTATTCTTTGGTTGTGCGCAAAGCCGATCAGGCCTGATTGATCGTCTTGGAGATCACTTCAACCGTGGCGCTGACTTGCTCTTGGTAACGGTCGAGTTCCTGCTTGTGGCGCTTTTGCATTTCGATCTGCTGGGAACACAGATTCATCGCCGCCAGCACCAGCAGTCGGTCACCGATCAGGGTCGGGTACTTCTTCTTGGTGTCGGCCAGGGCGGCCTTCAACATCAATGCGGCGTCCAGCAGGGTCTGTTCTTCCCCGGCCGGAGCCCTGATCGAATAGTCCTCCCCCAGGATCGAGACGACTTTTACCCCTGCGCCGTAACTCATGCGCCGACAGGGCCAGCGCTGACGCGCTCAACCAGGGCCTGGATGCGTGCCACGGTGGCGCCTTGTTTCTCTTCCTGTTCCATCAGGCTCAGTTGCAGGCTTTCGTTTTCATCCTTGGCCTGGGCCAATTCGGCGCTCAGGGTCTGGTTAGTGCTGACCAAGGCCTGGTTCTGTTGCACCAGATCGCTGACCAGTTGTTCCAATTGGCTTAGGGATGCTTCCAACATTTTGATTTTCCGGGCATTTTCAAAGGGCGCGTACGATAAAGAAAAGTCACGGTGGATGCCAGGGTTATACGGGCGCAAGGCCTTGATTTTCCTGACCAGTGACCATTCTCGCGAACTGTAGAGACTGTGATTGGCCATTCTGGTTCCTGCACTTCGTCGCCATGGCGCAAATCAACGAACGTCGGCCGGCCGATCGCACAAAGCTTTTTGACAGCATCACAATTCAACAGGTTAGAATCGATGGCACGCAGACTGCATGGTCAGTTTGTGCCCGCCTTTCAGCCTTTCCGGAGTACTGCCTTTGAATGCGACGACCATCAACAGCCTGTTCTTGATCGGCGCGTTGCTGGTAGGTGCGAGCATTCTGGTGAGTTCACTTTCATCGCGCCTCGGCATCCCGATCCTGGTGATCATCCTGGCCGTGGGCATGGCCGCCGGCGTCGATGGCGGCGGCATTATCTTCGACAACTACCCCACCGCTTATCTGGTCGGCAACCTGGCATTGGCGGTGATCCTGCTCGACGGCGGCTTGCGCACCCGCGTATCGAGTTTCCGCGTGGCGTTATGGCCGGCGTTATCGCTGGCCACGATCGGCGTGCTGATCACCACCGGACTGACCGGCATGGCCGCGGCCTGGCTGTTCGATTTGAACCTGATCCAGGGCCTGCTGATCGGCGCCATCGTCGGCTCCACCGACGCCGCGGCGGTGTTTTCGTTGCTGGGCGGCAAGGGCCTGAACGAACGGGTAACCGCCAGCCTGGAAATCGAATCCGGCAGCAACGACCCGATGGCGGTGTTCCTCACCGTGACCCTGATCGACATGCTTGCCAGTGGCCAGACCGGCCTGCACTGGAGCCTGCTGACCCACCTGTTGCGCGAGTTCGGCATCGGCGGCGTCATCGGCCTGGGCGGTGGCTGGCTGATGCTGCAGCTGGTCAACCGGATCAACCTGGCCACCGGTCTCTATCCCATCCTGGTCATTGCCGGTGGCCTGGTGGTGTTCGCCCTGACCAACGCCCTGCATGGCAGCGGCTTTCTGGCGGTGTACCTGTGCGGCCTGGTTATCGGCAACCGGCCGGTGCGCAGCCGCCACGGCATCTTGCACATGCTCGACGGCATGGCCTGGCTGGCGCAGATCGGCATGTTCCTGGTGCTGGGGCTGCTGGTCACGCCCCACGACCTGTTGCCGATTGCCCTGCCGGCGCTCGGCCTGGCGCTGTGGATGATCCTGTTTGCCCGGCCGCTGTCGGTGATGGTCGGCCTGCTGCCGTTCAAGGCGTTCCACGGACGCGAGAAGGCGTTCATCTCCTGGGTTGGACTGCGCGGTGCGGTGCCGATCATTCTGGCGGTGTTTCCGCTGATGGCTGGCCTGCCCAACGCCCAGCTGTATTTCAACCTCGCCTTCTTTATCGTGCTGGTGTCGCTGTTGGTGCAGGGCACGAGCCTGCCGTGGATCGCCAAACTGCTGAAGGTGACGGTGCCACCGGAGCCTGCGCCAATCTCCCGCTCGGCCCTGGAAGTGCACGTCACCAGCGAATGGGAGCTGTTCGTTTATCGCCTGGGCGCCGAAAAATGGTGCATCGGTTCGCACCTTCGCGAGCTGAAAATGCCCGAAGGCACCCGTATCGCGGCCCTGTTTCGGGGCGAACAACTGCTCCATCCGTCGGGTAGTACAGTGCTCGAAGTCGATGATTTGCTGTGTGTTATCGGCCATGAACACAACCTCCCGGCCCTTGGAAAACTGTTCAGCCAGGCACCGCAACGCGGTCTCGATTTGCGCTTCTTCGGTGACTTCGTACTCGAAGGAGACGCCCAGCTGGCCGCGGTTGCTGCCCTGTACGGGTTGAAGGTCGAAGGCATCGATCCGGACATGTCGCTGGGGCACTTCATTGCCCAGAAGGTGGGGGGTGCACCTGTGGTCGGTGACCAGGTGGAATGGAACAACACCATCTGGACCGTTGCGGTCATGGAGGGGAACAAGATCGGCAAAGTGGGCGTCAGATTCCCCGAAGGAAGTCGCCCCGGCCCGGGACTCTTCCTCTAAACTCCACTCTTCGCCTCGTATTTGATCGGTCTTTATGTCAAGCCTGCGCACCTTTTTCGTCATGGTCCTGTTGGGCCTGAGCCTCTCCGTCGGCACGCTGCAAGCCGCCGAGCCACCCACCCGCGAATCCGTGCAGGCGAGCCTGGACAAGATCGCCGACCGCAAACTGCCGGAGGCCGATCAAAAGGCCCTGCAGTCCGTCCTGCAAAGCACGCTGACACAGCTCAACAACAAGCGCGATTACGAGCAGAAGCTGGTCGACCTCAAGCAACAACTGGCCAGCGCGCCCAAACTGACCATTGAGAACCAGCGTGAACTGGCCCGCCTGAAGGCCAGCAGCGTGGTACCGGTGGCGCAACGCTTTGCCAAAGAGTCGATTCAGCAACTTGAGCAACTGCTCACCGAACGTGCGACCCAGCAAAGCGATCTGCAAAAAGCCCTGGGCGACGCCAACAGCCTGATCATTACCGCCCAGACTCGGCCCGAACGCGCCCAAGCGGAAATTTCCGCCAGCCAGACGCGCATCCAGCAGATCAACAACATCCTCAAGGCCGGCAAAGACGCGGGCAAGACCCTGAGCGCCGAGCAGCGCGACCAGCTCAATGCCGAGCTCACGGCATTGAACGCCCTGATCCCGCTGCGCCGCCAGGAACTGGCAGGCAATACCCAGCTGCAAGACCTGGGTAACAGCCAACATGATCTGTTGACGGAAAAGTCCGATCGCCTGGATCAGGAAATCCAAGAACTGCAAAACCTGATCAACCAGAAACGCCTCGCACAGTCGCAGGAAACGGTCACCCAGCAATCGATCGAAGCACAGAAGGCCGGTGGCAGCAGCCTGCTGGCTGTCGAAAGCACGGCCAACCTGAAGCTCTCGGACTACCTGCTCAAAAGCACCGACCGTCTCAACGAAGTCACGCAGAAGAACCTGCAAACCAAGCAACAACTGGACAGCCTGACCCAGAGCGATTCCGCCCTGGACGAGCAGATCAACGTGCTCAAGGGCAGCCTGCTGCTCTCCAAGATTCTCTACAAGCAGAAACAGGCCTTGCCACGCCTTCGGGTCGACCGCGACCTGGCGGACCAGATCGCCGATATTCGCCTGTATCAGTTCGAGGTCAGCCAGCAACGGGAGCTGCTCAGCAACCCGGCGACCTACGTCGACAACCTGCTGTCGACCCAGCCGCCCGAGCAGGTCACGCCACAGCTGCGCAAAACCCTGTTGGAACTGGCCACCACCCGTGCCGACCTGCTGGAACGGCTTAACCGTGAACTGAGCGCGGTCCTCAACGAATCCATCACCCTGCAACTGAACCAGAAGCAACTGCTCAGTACGGCGCAAAGCCTGCGGGCAACACTCGATGAGCAGATGTTCTGGATTCCCAGCAACAAGCCACTGGATGTGGAGTGGTTTCGTACTGTGCCGGAGCGCCTGAGCCGTCAGGTGGATTCCCTGCCCTGGGCTTCGAGCCTGAGTGAACTGGTCGACGGCCTCACCCAGCGCCCACTGCTGTTCCTGCCGCTGGCGCTGCTGATTGGCGCACTGCTATGGCGACGCAAGCAGCTGTATGCCCGCCTGAACAAGGTCCACCAGGACATCGGCCATTTCAAGCGTGACAGCCAGTGGCACACACCCCAGGCCATTTTGATCAACATCCTGCTGGCAATGCCGGTGTCGCTGGGCCTCGCCTTGTGTGGCCTGGCCCTGCAAATCGACGCCCGCGGGCAGAACGCGAGCATGGGCGCGGCATTGCTGCAAATGGCCGGGGCCTGGCTGGTGTTCTACACCGCCTACCGAATCCTTGCGCCGGGTGGCGTGGCGGAACTGCACTTCCGTTGGGAAAAACCCCAGGTGGAGTTCCTGCGCGGCTGGGTCCGTCGCCTTGGCATGGTCGTGATGGCCCTGGTCACCGTGGTGGCGGTGGCGGAACTGCAACCGGCGGCGCTGGCCGATGACGTGCTCGGCATGCCGGTGGTGCTGATCTGCTACGCCTTGATGACCTGGCTGCTCAGCCGCTTGCTGATCAGCAGCCCGACCCACGAAAACGCCTCGTTGTTCCGCAAGGCCCTGGGCATTGTGTTTACCGCGCTGCCGATCGCGCTGTTCGTGGCCGTGTGCTTCGGCTACTACTACACCGCGCTCAAACTCAGTGACCGGCTGATCAACACCCTTTACCTGCTGATGTTCTGGCTGGTGATCGAAGCGACCTTCGTGCGCGGCCTGAGCGTGGCGGCACGCCGCCTGGCTTACCAGCGCGCCCTGGCCAAACGCCAGGCGGCGAAAGAGGCCGGCGACGGCGAAGCGGTCATCGAAGAACCGACGATGGACATCGAGAAGGTCAATGAACAGTCCCTGCGCCTGATTCGCCTGGCGCTGCTGGGCGGCTTCATCGCTGCCCTGTACTGGGTCTGGGCCGACTTGATCACGGTGTTCTCGTACCTGGACAACGTCACCCTCTACGAATACACCAGCGGCACGGGCGCCAACATGAGCATGGTGCCGATCAGCATCGGCGACATGCTGGGCGCGCTGATCATCATCGGCATCACCTTTGCCCTGGCGCGTAACTTGCCCGGGTTGCTGGAAGTGTTCGTGCTGTCGAAGCTGAACCTGGCCCAGGGCAGCGCCTACGCCACAACCACGCTGCTGTCCTACGTGATCGCCGGTATCGGCTTCGTCTCGACCCTGTCGACCCTCGGCGTGAGCTGGGACAAGTTGCAATGGCTGGTCGCGGCGCTATCGGTCGGCCTCGGCTTCGGCATGCAGGAGATCTTCGCCAACTTTATCTCCGGCATCATGATCCTGTTCGAACGCCCGGTGCGCATCGGCGACACCATCACCATCGGTAACCTGTCGGGCACTGTGAGCAAGATCCGCATCCGCGCCACCACCATCACCGACTTCGACCGCAAGGACATCATTGTCCCGAACAAGACGTTCATTACCGGGCAACTGATCAACTGGTCGCTGACCGATACCATCACCCGCGTGACGCTCAAGCTCGGGGTCGATTACGGCTCGGACCTGGATCTGGTGAAAGAGCTGCTGTTGAAAGCCGCACGGGAAAACCCGCGGGTCCTCAAGGAACCCGAGCCGCACGTGTACTTCCTGAACTTCGGCGAAAGCACCCTCGACCACGAGTTGCGCATGCATGTGCGCGACCTCGGCGACCGCAACCCAGTGCTCGATGAGGTCAACCGCTTCATCAACCGGGAGTTCAAGAAGCAGCACATCAACATCTCGTTCCGCCAGATGGAGGTCTACCTCAAGAATCTCCACGGCCAGGAATACAAGATGGTACCGATCGAGCCGGAAGCGAAAACCATCGTGCCACTGGTCGACGGTAAATCGGCGCAGGAACCACCTGCCGCCAAACTCGACTAACCGGCCATTCCCCAGCAGAATGCTCGGACATTCTGCTGGAGCCGGCCCTTGAAAGCCCTCGACGAACTGACCTTCGACAATCGCTTCGACCGCCTGGGCGATGCGTTTTCTGCCCACGTGCTGCCCGAACCTATTGATAATCCGCGCTTGGTTGTCGCGAGCCCGGCTGCCATGGCGCTGCTCGATCTCGATCCCGCCGTGGCCGAAACCCCGGAGTTCGCCGAGCTGTTCAGCGGGCACAAACTCTGGGCTGACGCGATTCCCAGGGCCATGGTCTATTCCGGTCACCAGTTCGGCTCCTACAACCCGCAATTGGGTGATGGCCGCGGCCTGTTGCTGGGCGAGGTGTACAACGAGGCCGGTGAGCATTGGGACCTGCACCTCAAGGGCGCCGGTCAGACGCCCTTTTCGCGCATGGGCGATGGGCGCGCGGTGCTGCGTTCCTCGATCCGCGAGTTCCTCGCCTCCGAAGCCTTGCAGGCGCTGAATATCCCGACCACCCGGGCGCTGTGCGTGATTGGCTCCGACACCCCGGTCTGGCGCGAAAAACAGGAGCGCGCGGCCATGGTCCTGCGCCTGGCACCGAGCCATGTGCGCTTTGGGCATTTCGAATACTTCTACTACACCAAACGCCCCGAGCAGCAGAAAGTACTGGGTGACCACGTTCTGGCCATGCACTTCCCGCAGTGCCTGGAACAACCGGAGCCGTACCTGGCGATGTTCCGTGAAGTGGTCGAGCGCAATGCCGAACTGATCGCCAAGTGGCAGGCCTACGGTTTCTGCCATGGCGTGATGAACACCGACAACATGTCGATCCTCGGCATTACCTTCGACTTCGGCCCATTCGCCTTTCTTGACGACTTCGACGCCAATTTCATCTGCAACCACTCCGATGACCAGGGCCGCTATTCATTCAGCAACCAGGTGCCCATTGGCCAGTGGAACCTCAGTGCCCTGGCCCAGGCCCTGACGCCGTTCATCAGCGTCGAGGCCCTGCGCGAAACCCTCGGCCTCTACCTGCCGCTGTTCCAGGCCCATTACCTGGACCTGATGCGTCGCCGCCTCGGCCTGACCACCGCCGAAGAGGACGACCAGAAACTGCTGGAACGCTTGCTGCAGCTGATGCAGAACAGCGGGGTCGATTACAGCCTGTTCTTCCGGCGCCTGGGTGAAGAATTACCCGAAGCGGCCGTCGGCCGTTTGCGCGATGACTTCGTCGACCTCAAGGGTTTCGATGCCTGGGGCGAGCTTTATGTCGCCCGTGTGGCCCGCGAAGGCGAGGTGGATCAGGAGCAGCGGCGCGCCCGGATGCATGCGGTCAATCCGCTGTACATCCTGCGCAACTACCTGGCGCAGAAGGCTATCGATGCGGCAGAGAGCGGCGACTACTCCGAGGTTCGACGACTGCACGCGGTGCTGAGCAAGCCGTTCGAGGAACAATCGGGGATGGAAAGCTACGCCGAGAGGCCGCCGGAGTGGGGCAAGCACCTGGAGATCAGTTGTTCGTCGTGAGGCAGGTCAGATAAAGACGTCTACCGGCACATTGAATCGCTCGGCCAGCCAGCGGACCTGACGCAGGTTGAGCTGGCGCTTGCCGCTCAGGATTTCGGAGACGACCGACTGAGGGCCGACGCCGGGCAGGTCACTTTGAGTCAATCCATGTTCGCGCATCATGTAACCCAGCACTTCGGCACCTGTGGCCTCGGGCATAGGGTGATGTTTGTGATCCCATTCCTCAATCCAGTCTCCGATGATGTCCACCAGACTCATCAGGGGGTGCGACTCGTCAACTCCGGTCATCTCGAGTAACTCGTCGAGTGCCTGCACCAGCGTGTCATAGTCGTCTTCGTTTTTGGGTTTGCGTAGCAATGGCGATACGAACTCCCAGTGCTCGGCCGCGTTTTTGATCATAACGCTCATGCTTTTGTCTCCTTCCATTTACCGCGGTCATATTCGCGGTGATCCAGCACATGTTTTATGTAGATTTTTTGATGCGGATACCGAACATAGGCGATCAGCCGTAATTTGTTACCGCCAATATCGAAAACGTGAAACTCACCGACTTTGTCGGTTGCGGGAAATGAAGATTTCATTGCCGCAAAATCTCTGGGCTTGACCGCTTCGCCATTCGATACCACTGATCCAGTGCGCTGGCCGCCTGCGGCCACTTTTCCTTGGCGTCCCAGATTCGTCTTTCGGAAAATACTCGCATGCAACATCCTTATCGCATTTTGCTATGAATGAGTTAATCACAAAGATTTTTTATCGCAAGTTGCGATACCCCCAAGCAGACCAACGGTCTCAATCAGATTCTTCTTCAGCCTAGTTTCAACGTCAGTCGATGCATGATTGAAAATATAAGCAAACGTCTCCAACTAGGTGCTATCAGCTTCCAATTGGATATCCCTCATGACCGACCCACTCCTCATCCCCTGCCCCCACTGCAACGGCCTCAACCGCATTCCCGCCGAGCGCCTGGGCGACCATCCCAAATGTGGACGCTGCAAGGCCGAGGTCCTGCTGAACAAGCCCTTCGAACTCAAGCAAGGCGATTACGCCAGTCAGATCAAGGGCGATCTGCCGCTTTTGGTGGATGTGTGGGCGGACTGGTGCGGGCCGTGCAAGTCGTTCGCGCCGGTGTTCGAGCAGGCGGCAGGGCAATTGGCGGGCAAATGTCGGCTGGCCAAGCTGGACAGCGAGGCAAACCAGCAATTGTCGGCGCAGTTGGGAATTCGCTCGATTCCGAGCTTGATTCTGTTCAAGAACGGTCGGGAAGTCGCGCGCCAGAGCGGGGCCTTCCCGTTACCGCAGTTGATGAGCTGGTTGCGTAGCCAAGGGATCTGAAGGTATTCGGAACCACTGTAGGAGCGAGCCTGCTCGCGATGAGGGCTTTACATTCAACATCTCTGTTGACTGATCTACCGCCATCGCGAGCAGGCTCGCTCCCACAGTGTTTTGTGTAGACAGTAACGATCAGGTGTTTTCCAGCAAATTGTGCAACTCGACAAACTGCTGAGTCAGCTTGTGCCGCGGGTCGAGATGGATCAGCGGCGTGTTGGCCTGGTGGGATTCGCGCATGCGCACCGAGCTGCCCAGGTACACCGGCAGCACCGGCAGGCCTTCGGCGATCAATTCGTCGAGGATTTGCTGGGGCAGACTGGCGCGGGCCTGAAACTGGTTGACCACGATGCCTTCGACTTCCAGGCCTTCGTTGTGGTCATCTTTCAGTTCTTCTATCTCAGCCAGCACACCATAAAGCGCCTGCCGGGAAAAACTGTCGCAATCAAAGGGGATCAATACACGATCAGCGGCAATCAACGCCGAAACAGCGTAAAAATTCAATGCCGGCGGCGTATCCAGGTAGATCCGATCGTAGTCTTCATCAAGCTCTTCGAGCAATTTGCGCAGCTTATTGATCTTGTGCTTGGCCTCAAGCTTGGGCTGCAACTCCGCCAACTCGGCGGTAGCGGTCACGACATGGAGGTTGTCGAACGGCGTTTCGTAGATGTCGACCTGGTTTTTCTTGGAGAAAGGCCCGGATGACAAAGTCTGCTTGAAGAAATCGGCAATCCCCATCGGGATATCGTCACCGGTGAGTCCCGTCAGGTACTGAGTGGAGTTGGCCTGGGCATCGAGATCGACCAACAGGGTGCGATAACCCTCGCTGGCGCTGACCGCCGCCAGATTGCAGGCAATACTGGACTTGCCCACGCCACCTTTCTGATTGAACACCACGCGCCGCATTGCAAAACCTCCGTGTATCAAAGAATGACCGAGTGTAGTGGTGCACGGCATGGCTTCGCTACCTCGCAGGCACAGGGACTACACAGTCAGCAGACTTTTCCTGCCGAAAATGCCGCTGGCACCGCTGTAAACCGAGACCAAAGCCGACAGACGGCCCGATGAAAATGTGAATAATTGCCAAACGTTCAGTTTTTGCGAACTGACCTGCACAACTGATTGAGCAAAACGTAACCAGTATTTGCTACACGTTCGTCGCACCGGGATAATGCGCACCACTTGGCGCCAAGCGCCACGCAGGGTGTGCCGTGCCGTTGCGCCACTCACCGCGTCAGGAAGCCTGCAAGGGCGGGATTGAATGTCTGTGATCAATTTCAACATCGCCCAGTGGCGCGCTTGGGCCCCGGGGCTTGAAAGCGTGGATGACTGGCAGGCCTGGTGCCGGCAACCGTTGATGTTGCCGGCCAGCGATGCCGCACCCAATGTTTCGTTCCTGCCGGCCATGCAGCGGCGGCGGCTCAGCCGTCTGGCGCGCATGGCATTCAGTGTCGGCTGGCCATTGGCCGAAGCCCATCAGGACCTGCCATTAGTCTTTGTTTCCCGTCACGGCGAAACCCCGCGCACCTTCGACATTCTCAGCGACCTGGCCGTCGACCAGCCATTGTCGCCGACCCAGTTCAGCCTGTCGGTGCATAACGCGATCATCGGCCTGTGGTCGATCATGCGCGGTGAAACCAGCGAAATGACTGCCCTGGCCGCCGCTGGCGACGGCCTTGAACACGGCATGCTGGAGGCTGCGGCCCTGCTGGCTGAAGGCTCACCCGCGGTATTACTGGTGGTCACCGAAGAGCAACCGCCACAGGCCTATTCGGCCTGGATCGACGATGTGCCCTTCCCTTATGCCGTCGGCCTGCTGATTACCCCGGGTAATGACTGGCAGTTGTCCCTGAACAGCGCCACGGATGCGTTGTCCAACGCTCGCTGGCCGCACGCGTTGAACCTGTTGTGCACGCTGCTGGGCTCGCAAACCACCTGCCAACATGCCTGGAAAAATCGTGTATGGACCTGGCAACGCAACCTGTGACTGAAAAAAACCGCGATGCCTACTACTGGCGCCTGCTGGCCACTGCCGCAAGCTTTGCCCTCTTCGGGTTGGGCGGCCTGTGCCTGCGCCTGGTAATTTTCCCGTTGCTGGCCTGCCTGCCAGGTGATGCCCAGACCCACCGGTTGCGGGCGCGTCAAACTGTCAGCCGCTGTTTCTGGTTGTTCGTCCGCTTCATGGCCCGCGCCGGCGTGCTGACCTACGAGATTCAAGGCGCGGAAAAACTCGGGCGGCCGGGCCAGATGATCGTTGCCAATCACCCATCGCTGATCGATGTGGTGTTCTTGATCGGCCTGGTTCGCCACGCCAACTGTGTGGTCAAGCAAAGCCTTTGGGATAACCCGTTCACCCGCACGCCCCTGCGTCGCACCGAATACATCAGCAACGACGGCAGCATGGACATGCTCGATGCCGCCGCCGATGCGCTGAAGCAAGGCCAGACCCTGATCATCTTTCCCGAAGGTACACGCACCCAGCCAGGCCAGGCGCCCGCCTTTCATCGGGGGGGCGCGGCAATTGCCGTGCGTGGTGCGAAAATCCTCACCCCCGTAGTGATCAGGGTCAGCCCGACCACACTGACCAAGGCCGAGCCCTGGTATCGCATCCCCCAGCGCCGCGTACACTTCAGTTTCCGCGTCGGGGACGATATAGATCCCCAGGCCTTCGCAGCGCTAGGCCCGCCCCCCCAGGCCTCGCGCAAGCTCAACGATTATTTGCATTCTTACTTTATCAAGGAGCTCGCCGAAGATGAGCGATCTGCACCGTGACATAAAGAACCTGATCATCGACGCCCTTGGCCTCGAAGACATCAGTGCCGAGGACATAGGAGACGAACAGACCCTGTTCGGCGAAGGCCTGGGCCTGGATTCGGTAGACGCCCTGGAACTGGGCCTGGCCATCCAGAAAAAGTACGGCATCAAGATCGATGCCGACGCCAAGGACACGCGCAATCACTTCAGTAACGTGGCGAGCCTTGCGGCCTTCGTCACTGCAAAACAGGCAGCTTGAGACCGGACCATGCAAACTCGTGACGACATTTTCAACACCTTGCGCGATGCCTTGGTCGAGCTGTTCGAACTGGACCCCGAACGGGTGAGCCTCGAATCCAACCTGTACCAGGACCTGGAAATCGACAGCATCGACGCGGTCGACCTGATCGATCACATCAAGCGCCAGACCGGCAAGAAAATCGCCGCCGAAGAATTCAAGTCGGTGCGTACTGTCAGTGACGTGGTCGAGGCGGTCTACCGTCTGGTTCAACCGACCGCATGAGTCGACTGATCGGCCTCGGCCTGCTGCTGGCGGGCTTGCTATACCCTTTTGCGGTGTATTTCGGCATGGAGCATTTCGCCCCGTGGCAGTTCGGGCTGCTGCTGGGCAGCCTGTGGCTGGCCCGCGCGCTGACGGGGAAGCGACGCCCAGGCAGTTCGTGGATGGCTGGCGTGGCCATCCTGTTCTGCCTGCTGCTGGCGCTGTTCGACAGTCCGCTACTGCTGCGTTGGTACCCGGTATTGATCAGCGGGTTCATGCTGGGGCTGTTCGGACTGAGCCTGAAGTATGGTCCGCCGATGGTCGAACGCATGGCCCGCCTGCGCGAAGCGCATTTGCCGGCCAAGGCCATCCGCTATACCCGCCAGGTGACCATCGCCTGGTGCGTGTTTTTCCTGTGCAACGGGATCTGCGCTGCGGCCCTGACACTGTGGGCGCCGCTGAGCTGGTGGATGCTGTACACCGGCCTGATCTCCTACGGATTGATAGGCCTGATGTTTGCCATTGAATGGCTAATACGACAACGGGTACGAGGCCGCCCATGAACTGGATAAAACTTGAGAATATGCTGCTCAAGGCCGAGCCGGAGCGTGCCGTGACGGCTGAACCCCGGCTCGATCACGCACAATTGCGTGAGCAGGCCCTGCGCCTGGCCGCTGGCCTGCAAACCCGTGGGGTGCAGCACATTGCCGTGCACCTTGAAGACGCCGCCGACCTGGCGATTGCCCTGTTGGGCGCCTGGCGTGCCGGGGTCAGCGTGCTGCTGCCCGCCGACTTGCAACCGCAAACTCGCCAGCGCTGGTCCGGCGAAGTGGATGCATGGCTCACCGATCAGCCGGACGATACGCATCCGGGGGATTTTCAGGATCCGCCCCTTGGCGCCGCTGCACTCGACCTTGACGGCTGTTCGCTAAGCCTGTGCACCTCCGGCTCCAGCGGCGAACCCAAGCGCATCGAAAAAAACCTGCGCCAACTGGTCAATGAAGTCCAGGCCCTGGAACAGCTGTGGGGCGCCGACCTGGGGCCGGCCTGCATCGTTGGCAGCGTCGCCACCCAGCACATCTATGGCCTGCTGTTCCGGGTGCTGTGGCCACTGTGCGCGGGCCGCCCGTTCGTTCGCAGACAACTGGCCTTCCCGGAAGACTTGCAGCGCGCCAGTCGCGAGCACCCGGTCTTCGCCTGGGTTGCCAGCCCGGCCCTGCTCAAGCGCATGGGCGACAACCTCGACTGGCCAGCGCTGAGCTCGGTGCGTCGGGTGTTTTCTTCCGGTGGCGCGCTGCCCGCCGAGGCCGCGCAGCGCCTGCACCAACGCCTGCAGCAATGGCCCACGGAAATATTCGGCAGCTCGGAAACGGGCGGCATAGCCTGGCGTCAGGGCCAGTCACTGTGGCAGCCCTTTGCCGACGTCCAGTTGAGCCAGGACAATGAGGGTGCCTTGCTCATCGCCTCGCCCTACTTGCCTGACGGTCATATCGAGCATACGGCCGATGCAGCGCGAATCGCGGCTGACGGCCGGTTCGAACTGCTTGGACGACTTGACCGGATCGTCAAGCTGGAGGAGAAACGGATCTCGCTGCCGATGCTGGAGCAAGCGCTGATGGACCACGACTGGGTTGCCGAGGCGCGCCTGGGTGTCGTCCAGGAAAACCGCGCTTCGCTGGGCGCGTTGCTGGTCCTGAGTGACGCGGGCTTGCATGTGCTGCGTAATCAGGGTCGACGTACACTCACGGAACAACTGCGTCAACACCTGAGCCTGCACTGTGAAGCCCTGGCTTTGCCAAGGCGCTGGCGCCTGCTGCAACAACTGCCGTTGAACGCCCAGGGCAAACTGCCACAGGCCGACGTCGAAGCCCTGCTGCTGGCACCACGCCCCAAGGCGCCGCAGGTACTGGAACAAGTCGAAACCAACGGTGAGTGGAGCCTGCAGCTGGCTGTTCCGCCGGACCTTGCCTATTTCAGCGGGCACTTTCCCACAGCTCCCGTGTTGCCCGGCGTGGTGCAGGTGGAGTGGGCGATGCACCTGGGCCAGCAACTGATGAACCTGCCAGAGAAATTCGCCGGCATGGAAGTGCTGAAGTTCCAGCAACTGGTGCGTCCCGGCGACGAAGTCCAGCTGCACCTGCGCTTCGACCCAACCCGCGGCAAACTGTATTTCGCCTATCGCAACGAAACCGCCACCTGTTCCAGTGGGCGGATTTTGCTGGAGGCGGCACATGCATAACCCCTGCGCCGTCGTCCCGGTCTACAACCACGAGACCGCGATCACCACCGTGGTCGATGCGCTGCTCGCCAACCATCTGCCGTGCGTTCTGGTGGACGACGCCAGCAGCCCGGCCTGTGCCAGGGTGCTCGATCAATTGGCGCTGCGTGACAACGTGCATCTGATCCGCCTCGCCGCCAACCAGGGCAAGGGCGGCGCGGTGATGACCGGTCTGCGGGAAGCCTCGCGCCTGGGCTTCAGCCACGCTTTGCAGGTGGACGCCGACGGCCAGCACGACCTGCAGGATGTCCGACGTTTTGTCGAACACTCGCGTGCCCATCCCGAGGCCGTGATCTGCGGCTATCCGCTGTATGACGACAGCGTGCCGAAGGGTCGTTTGTACGCCCGCTACCTGACCCACGTGATGGTCTGGATCAACACCCTGTCGCTGCAGATTCGCGACTCCATGTGCGGCTATCGCCTCTACCCCCTGCCCCCGGTCCTGGCGTTGATCGACGCGGCGAAGATCGGCAAGCGCATGGACTTCGACTCGGACATCCTGGTCCGCCTGGCCTGGCGCGGACAGCCGATGCAATGGCTGCAAACCAGAGTCCGTTACCCGCTGGACGGTGTTTCGCATTTCCGCATGTTCCACGACAACGTGTTGATTACGAGCATGCACACCCGGCTGTTCTTCGGCATGCTGCTGCGCTCGCCGGTGATTCTCTGGCGACGGTGGCGCACATGAACGCCGACAAGCAACACTGGGCCGACCGCGAGGAGCGTGGCAGCTTCTGGCTGATGAAATTCACCGCGGTCGCCGCCAGATTGCTGGGTCGTCGACTGCTGAGCCCACTGCTGTACGGCATCGTGTTGTACTTTTTCCTGTTCGGCCGCAGCGCCCGTCATAGCGCCTGGCAGTACCAGCAACGGCTCGCCGACTGGAGCGGTCGCGACGAATTGCGGCCGAGCCATTGGCGGGTATTCAGCCAGTTCATGGCCTTCGCCGACTCCCTGCTCGACAAGCTCGACGTGTGGAACGGCAAGCTGGGCATCGAGCAAATCGAAATCATCGACCCGGCGCTGTTGCGCAACCAGCTACGCGGTATACGCGGGCAAATGCTGGTGGGCGCCCACCTGGGCAACCTCGAGGTCTGCCGCGCACTGGCGGAGATCGGCGAAAAGGTCACCATGAACGTGCTGGTGCACACCAAGCACGCCGAGCGATTCAACCGTTTGCTGGGCGAAGCCGGTGCGACCAATCTGCGGCTGATCCAGGTCAGTGAACTGGACCCGCTGACCATGCTGCAACTGCACGAACGCCTGGAACGCGGCGAATGGCTGGCGATTGCCGGCGATCGTGTGCCGCTGCACGGCGGGCGTAGCGTGACCGTGGATTTCCTCGGTCACCCGGCAAAATTCCCGCAAGGGCCGTGGCTGCTGGCCGGACTGCTGAAATGCCCGGTCAACCTGCTGCTGTGCCTGAAGAAACCCGACGGCGATTATCGCCTGACCCTCGAGCCCTTCGCTGACGCGATCACCTGGAAACGCAGCGACCGTGAACAGGTCATTCATCAGTGGGCCACCCGCTATGCCGAGCGCCTGAGTCACTATTGCCTCGAAGCACCTCGACAATGGTTCAACTTTTACCCTTTCTGGAAGACCGATGACGACGCCAACGCTTGAGCCTGTAATCTTCGGCGAACGCCCTTTGCGCATCGACGATGTGCTGGCCCTGGCCAACCGCCAGGCGCCGACGCAGTTGCAGGGCGACGCACAGTTTAGCCAGCGCATCGCCAAGGGCGCGCAGTTCCTCGACTCCCTGCTCGACAAGGAAGGCGTGATCTACGGCGTGACCACCGGCTACGGCGATTCCTGCGTGGTCGCGGTGCCGCTGCATCACGTCGAGGCCTTGCCGCGTCATCTGTACACTTTCCACGGCTGCGGCCTGGGCAAGCTGCTTGACGCCCAGGCCACCCGCGCGGTGCTGGCGGCACGCCTGCAGTCGCTGTGCCAGGGTGTGTCCGGGGTGCGCGTGGAACTGCTGGAACGCCTGCAAGCGTTCCTTGAACACGACATCCTGCCTCTGATTCCGGAAGAAGGTTCGGTCGGTGCCAGCGGTGATCTGACGCCGCTGTCGTACGTCGCCGCCACACTGTCCGGCGAGCGTGAAGTGATGTATCGCGGCGAGCGCCGGCAAGCTGGCGATGTTCACCGCGAACTCGGCTGGCAGCCGCTGGTGCTGCGTCCCAAGGAAGCCCTGGCACTGATGAACGGTACCGCCGTGATGACCGGGCTCGCCTGCCTGGCCTACGCCCGCGCCGATTACCTGCTGCAACTGGCCACGCGCATCACCGCGCTGAACGTGGTTGCGCTGCAAGGCAACCCGGAGCATTTCGACGAGCGCCTGTTCGCTGCCAAGCCGCACCCGGGGCAGATGCAGGTCGCCGCCTGGCTGCGCAAGGATCTGGCCATCGACGCCCCGACCGCGCCGCTGCATCGCCTGCAGGACCGCTACTCGCTGCGTTGCGCTCCCCATGTCCTTGGTGTGCTGGCCGACAGCCTGAACTGGCTGCGCTCGTTCATTGAAATCGAACTCAACAGCGCCAACGACAACCCGATCATCGATGCCGAAGCCGAACGCGTGTTGCATGGCGGGCACTTCTACGGCGGGCACATCGCGTTCGCCATGGACAGCTTGAAAAACCTCGTGGCCAACGTCGCCGACCTGCTGGATCGACAACTCGCCCTGTTGGTGGATGAGCGCTACAACCACGGTTTGCCCAGCAACCTGTCCGGCGCCACGGCGGACCGCGCCATGCTCAACCACGGCTTCAAAGCGGTGCAGATCGGTGCCAGCGCCTGGACCGCCGAAGCGCTGAAAAACACCATGCCCGCCAGCGTTTTCTCGCGTTCCACCGAGTGCCATAACCAGGACAAGGTGAGCATGGGAACCATCGCCGCCCGTGATGCGATCCGCGTGCTGGAGCTAACCGAACAGGTCGCCGCCGCCACCTTGCTGGCCGCCAACCAGGGCGTCTGGCTGCGCGCTCAGGCCGAGGATGCGCGACCGCTGCCACCAGCACTCGCGGCCATGCATGAAGCGTTGGGCCAGGATTTCCCGCCGGTCATCGAAGACCGAGCGCTGGAAGGCGAATTGCGCCTGTGCCTGCAACGTATCGCCGCACAACACTGGAGGCTGCATGCGTAGCAAGGGAGTGCTCTACACCGATACGCAAATCCTCGTGCCGTTCTTCGACGTCGACAGGATGAACGTCGTCTGGCACGGCCATTACGTCAAATACCTGGAAATCGCCCGCTGCGCATTGCTGGACAAGATCGGCCACAACTATTTGGCGATGTCCGAGTCGGGCTATGCGTGGCCGGTGATCGACCTGCAATTGCGCTACATACGCGGCGCGCAGTTCGGCCAGACGCTTAACGTGCGCGCCAATCTGGTGGAATGGGAGAACCGGTTGAAGATCAATTACCTGATCAGCGACCTGGAAACCGGCGAACGCCTGACCCGTGGTGTCTCCGTACAGGTCGCCGTCGACATGAGCAATCGCGAAATGCAATTGGCCTCACCGAAGGTGTTCACCGACGCCGTAGAGAGGGCCCTGCCATGATTTTCAGCCGCCCCCTTCCCCCTGTGGGAGCGGGCTTGCCCGCGATGGTCGTTAACGATGACGCTGGGCGCCTGACACCCCGCGGCGCTCTCAGGCTTTTCGCGAGCATGCTCGCTCCTACAGTGTTTTGCGTGTTGCTGGGCATTCCAGGGCTGGCCAATGCTTTCGACCTGCAACAGCTCAGCGAGCAACTGGCCAGGCCCGATGTCATCCACGGCCAATTCATCCAGGAAAAACGCCTGCGTGCCCTGCCCCAGCCACTGACCAGCAAGGGCACTTTCGTCTTGGCGAAAAATCATGGCCTGCTGTGGCTGCTCAAGACGCCGTTGCAACAGGACTACCGCATCACCGCCACCGGCATTGCCCGGCGTGACGCCAGCGGCTGGCAGATGTTGCCGGGCAAGAGCGCCGGGGCTGAACAGAACCGCTTGTTCCTGGCTGTTCTGCAAGGCGACAGCAGCGGACTGCAGCGCGATTTCGAGCTGTCGCTCAGTGGCGATGCACAGAACTGGACATTGAAGTTGACGCCACGCTCGATGCTGCTCAAGCAGGTGTTCAACCAGATCAACATCACCGGCGGCGAACTGGTAAACAGCATCGAGTTGCTGGAAACCCAGGGTGACAGCACGCTGCTGCGCATGCAGGACAGCACCAGCGCGCAACCCTTGAGCGACACGGAGCAACATGACTTTGCCGAGTGAACGCAGGCTGCCGTGGCTGTTCCTGATCCTGCTGCTGGCAGTGCTGGCGCTTGCCGGCTGGCAATGGCGCGATGGTGCCCCGCTGTCGGCCAACCTGATGGAGCTGGTGCCCGGCACCGCGCCGGATGCGCTGGAACTGCGCGCCGAGCAACGCATGCAGGAACCGCTGAACCGCGAAATGCTGGTGCTGGTTGGTCACACCGATCGCCAGCAAGCCATTGCCATGGCGCAAAAACTGGGAGATCAGTGGCAAGCCAGCGGCCTGTTCGAAAAGGTCCAATGGAACCTGCAGGCCGACCTGCCGGCCCTGCGCACGCAACTGCTGCAAGGCCGACTGGCCATGCTCGCGGCAGAAGATCGCGAGCAGTTGATCGAACACCCCGATGCCTTTATCCAGCAACGGGTGCAGGCCTTATTTGACCCGTTCAGCGGTTTCAGCCTGGTGCCGAGCCAGGACGACTGGCTGGGCCTGACCGGGCGCATCCAGAACAGCCAGCCACAGCACGGTGCCGTGCAACTGGACATCGGCAGTGGCGCCCTTATCGCCGAGGCGGATGGCAAGCACTGGGTACTGCTGCGGGCGCGGACCACCGGCAATGCTTTCGACATGAACCTTCCGCTGCAGGTAGCCGACCTGCTCCAGCACAGCCGAGAGGAGGCCGCCCGGGCCGATGTGCAACTGCTGGCCGCGAGTGGTTTGTTGTACGCCGCCAACGGCCAGCGCCAAGCATCCCGCGAGATGACCTGGGTCGGTGGCGGTGCCACGGTCGGAATCCTGTTGTTGCTGTTGCTGGCCTTCCGCCGCTGGCGCGTCTTGCTGGCGTTTGTCCCGGTGCTGGTGGGCATGTTGTTTGGCGCGGTGGCCTGCGTGGCACTGTTCGGCCACATGCATGTGATGACGCTGGTGTTGGGTTCGAGCCTGATCGGTGTCGCCGTCGATTACCCGCTGCATTACCTGTCCAAGAGCTGGAGCCTGAAACCCTGGCACAGCTGGCCGGCACTACGCCTGACCTTGCCGGGCCTGACCCTGAGCCTGATCACCAGCGCCATCGGCTACCTGGCCCTGGCCTGGACGCCATTCCCGGCGTTGACCCAGATTGCCGTGTTCTCGGCGGCGGGCCTGCTGGGAGCCTATTTGTCCGCGGTGTGCCTGCTGCCCGCACTGCTCAAGGGTGCCGAGCTGCGCCCGGCGCAATGGCCCCTGCGGCTTTGCGAGTTTTTACTGGGGCGCCGCGAAGCGCTGCTCAGGCATTTGAGCACGCCGGTATTGCTGGCGCTGCTGATCGCGTTTTGTGCAGGCGGCCTGGTGCAGCTCCAGACCCGGAACGACATCCGCCAGTGGGTGGGCGCCCCGCAGCAGTTGACTGACGAAGCGCAGACCATTGCGCGAATCACCGGCTACCAACCCACCAGCCAGTTTTTCCTGGTGCAAGCGGCCAATCAACAGCAACTGCTCGAACGCCAAAGCGCCCTGAGTGAACGCCTGGATCAGTTGGTCAGTTTGGAGAAACTTCAAGGCTACCTGTCGCTCAATCAACTGGTCAGCCCGCCCAGCGAACAGCGCAAGGTGCGTGAAGCGTTGAGCAAATTGCCGCCGTTCTGGCAGCCGTTGCTCGATGTCGGCGTACCGGCACAGGCGCTGCAAGCGGAGCTGAGCCAGTTGCAGGCATTGCCCGTCGAAGACATCGACAGCGCGCTGGCCGGCCCGCTGGCCGAGCCTTATCGCCTGTTGTGGCTGGGGCCGACCGCTGACGGCGTGGCGGCGATGGTCAGCTTGCAGGGCTTGAACAATCCCGCGCTGTTACGGGTACAAGCCGAGGATCTGCCGGGCGTGAAACTGGTGGATCGACTGGGCGAGTTGAACAGCGTGTTCGCCGCCACCCAGATCAGTGCCGCAGAACTGAAACTCGCCTCCTGCGTGCTGATCGTGCTGGTGCTTATCCTGCCGTTCGGTCCTGGCGGCGCACTGCGTATTGTGTCCCTGCCGTTACTGGCGGCCTTGTGCAGCCTGGCCAGTCTCGGCTGGCTGGGGCAACCGTTGACCCTGTTCAGCCTGTTCGGCCTGCTGCTGGTGACGGCGATCAGCGTCGACTACGCCATCCTCATGCGCGAACAGGTCGGCGGCGCCGCGGTGAGCCTGCTGGGCACCTTGCTGGCCGCGCTGACTACCTGGCTGTCATTCGGCCTGCTGGCGGTGTCGAGCACACCGGCGGTGAGCAACTTCGGCCTGTCAGTGAGCCTGGGCCTGATCTTCAGCTTCCTGCTCGCGCCCTGGGCCGGTCGCCAGGTGCATGCCGCCAGCCTCACGGAACCGACGACATGATGATTGCGCTGTTCTGGGCGATGGCCCTGGTACTGTTCGCCCTTGCGACCCGGCTCGGTCGGCATTTCGGCCTGATTCCAATCGTCAGCCAGTTGTTGCTGGCGACCCTCGGCCTGCCCCTGCTGATGTACTTCTGGATCGAACCGCAATGGCAGCTGAGCGGCGCGGCGCTGGTGTCACCCGGCTGGCTGAAGAACCTCTACAGCCTGAGTTTCGCGCTGCTGCTGGGCTATATCCTCAGCGATGTGATCGACCTGCAACTGGATCGCCAGAGCCTGAAAATCGCCCTGCCGAGTTTCTGCGTTCCGTTCGCCTGCGGCCTGGCCACGGCCATCTGGCTGCTGCCGCCACAACCCTGGATCAGTTCGCTGGCGGTCGGCCTGCTGTTCGCCATTACCGCGATCCCGGTGTTGTACCTGTACCTGCGGCACATCGCGTACCCGCACGCCGCCACCCGGCGCCTGGTGCAAACCGCGATCATCATCGACCTGGCTTGCTGGACCCTGTTCGCCCTCGCCCAGGGCAGCCTGCACCTGAGCAGCCTGCTGCTGCCCCTGGCCGGCGCGTGCCTGCCCGTGTTCCTGCGTTTGCTGGGCCTGCGGCAAACGTGGCTGTACAGCCTGGGCTTTTTCGCATTGCTGGTGATCGCCGAACACTACAAGCTCAATGCCCTGATTTTCGGCATCGGTTATGTACTGATCATGGCGGCCCTCAAGGCGCCGCTGGTCCTGCCGTTGCCGGCGATCTGGATGAGCCGCTTGCAGACCTACATCGCCATTCCACTGATCCTCACGTTCGGTATCGTGCAGATCAACGTGCACAGCGCGATGGACAGCCTCGGCTGGGTGCAGCTGGCGGCTCTGCTGCTGTTGCCGATTGCCAGCAAGCTGCTCGGCAACTGGCTCGGCCTGGGCTGGGCCGGCGCCTCGTTCCAGGGCGCCAGCCGCTGGCGCGAAAGCGTGCTGCTGAACATTCGCGGCTTGAGCGAGATCGTCTTTCTCAACCTGCTGCTGCAACAACAGCTCATCAGCCCGGCGCTGTACTTTGCGCTGATGCTGATGGGCCTGGTCGCGACCCTGCTGCCGGCACTGGCCGGCATGCATAGGGTCCCATTGATAGCTGCCGCCCCGGCAAGGAGCCCCCATGCCAATCGTTGAAACGCAACGTCGTCAGATCGTGGTGATCGGCGCGGGTCCCTCAGGGGCCATCGCCGCCGCGCTGCTCAAGCGCAAGGGGCATGACGTACTGGTGATCGAGCGCCAGCATTTTCCGCGCTTTTCCATCGGCGAAAGCCTGTTGTCCCACTGCCTGGATTTCGTCGAGGAAGCGGGCATGCTCGACGCCGTCAACGCCGCAGGTTTCCAATTGAAAACCGGAGCCGCGTTTGCCTGGGGCGAGCGTTACAGCACCTTCGATTTTGGCGACACGTTCACTCAGGGCAAGCCGACGACGTTCCAGGTCCAGCGCGCAGACTTCGACAAACTGCTGGCTGATCAGGCGGCATTGCAAGGCGTGGAAATCCGCTATGGCGAAACCATCGTCAGCGTCGATATCGATCGGGCCAGGCCGCTGCTCGGCGTACGACGCGAGGACGGCAGCGAGTACCGCATCGAGGCGGACTTCATGCTCGACGCCAGCGGCTACGGCCGCGTCCTCCCGCGCTTGCTCGACCTTGAAGCACCGTCGAATTTTCCGGTACGCCAGGCGGTGTTCACCCATGTCGAAGACCATATCGACCATCCGAACTTCGATCGCACCAAGATCCTCATCACCACCCATCCTGTGCAGCGTGACGTCTGGTTCTGGACCATTCCGTTCAGCAATGGCCGCTGCTCGGTCGGCGTGGTGGCCGCGGCGGAACACTTCGCGGGCCGCAGCGACAATCTCGACGAATGCCTGCGCGGCTTCATTGCCGAGACCCCAAGCCTGGCCGGAGTGCTGGAGAATGCGGTGTGGGACACGCCAGCCCGCACCATCGGCGGTTACTCCGCCAATGTGAAAACCCTGCACGGGCCGGGTTTCGCGTTGCTGGGCAATGCGGCGGAATTCCTCGACCCGGTGTTTTCCTCCGGCGTGACCATCGCCATGCGCTCGGCGAGCATGGCCGCCGGGGTGCTGCACCGCCAACTGCAAGGCGAGGCCGTTGACTGGCAGCGTGAGTTCGCCGAACCGCTCAAGCGCGGGGTCGATACGTTCCGCTGCTACGTCGAGGGCTGGTACGCCGGGACGTTCCAGGACGTGATTTACTACCCTGACGGCACTGCGGAGATTCGGCGCATGATCAGCTCGATCCTCGCCGGTTATGCCTGGGACGAGCGCAACCCATTCGTCGCAGAACCGAAACGTCGGCTGCGGATGTTGTCAGAACTCTGTGCACGGGATGTGACATGACTGACAAGCGCTACGCGGTGTGCAAGCCCGTTGAAGGGTGTGCCAGATGATTCGATGCCTGCTGCTCGGTTGCATCCTGTTGCTGAGCGCCTGCGCCAGCCAGGCGCCTCTGCCCGAACAGAGCCCGAACGTGGCGTTGCCGCTGCAATTGCACATCCAGCGCCTGCAAGACCAGCAGCGACTGGATTGGGTGCTGGTCATCCAGCGTGAAGGTCCTGCCATACGCTGGTCGATGATGGACTTGCTGGGTATTCCCCAAGCCCGTCAGAAGCTGATCGATGGCCATTGGCACGCCGATGGCCTGTTGCCGCCCAACCCGGAAGCCCGGGAGCTGTTCGCCGCGTTGCTGTTTGCACTGACCCCCAGGGATGAACTGCCTGGCAACTATCCGCAGGCGTGGCAACACGGGGCACAACGCTCACTGCCGGCGCGCTGGGACGTCCGTTACTCACAACCATTGAGCTTCGAATTGAATTTGCCCAAAGGCCCGAAATATCAAATCACGCCCCTGAGCGGTGACGCACCATGACGGCTTACCTCAATGCCCTCGGGGTCGTCTGCGCCCTGGGCCGCGACAAAAACGAAGTCGCCCGCAACCTGTTCGCCGGCGATTGCTCCGGCATGCGCAGCGAAGCCGGTTGGGTGCCCGAGCGGTCATTGCCGGTGGGTGCGGTCCAAGGCGCACTCGTGCCGATTCCCGCGGAGCTGACCTGCCAACGCAGCCGCAACAATCAATTGTTGATGGAAGCAGTGCTGCAAATTCGCGGCGATATCGATCAGGCCATCCAGACCTTCGGCAGCGACCGCATCGGTATCGTGCTGGGCACCAGTACCTCGGGCATCGAGGAAGCCAGCCAGGGCCTGGCCCGTTACGTGCGCGAACAACAATTCCCGGACGAGTACGACTACCAGCAACAGGAACTCGGTGCACCGGCGAATTTTCTCGCCGACTGGCTGCAATTGAGCGGCCCGGCCTACGTGATTTCCACCGCCTGCACCTCCAGCGCACGCGCGTTGATGAGTGCCCAGCGCCTGCTCGACCTGGGCGTGTGCGACGTGGTGCTGTGCGGGGGTGTCGACACCCTGTGCAAGTTGACCCTCAACGGCTTCTCGGCACTCGAAGCGGTGTCTGGGCAACGCTGCAATCCGTTTTCGGTGAACCGCAACGGCATCAATATCGGCGAAGCGGCCGTGCTGTTCCTGATGAGCAAACAGCCTGGCGACAGCCAGCCGATTGCCCTGCTGGGCAGTGGCGCCAGTTCCGATGCGCACCACATTTCCGCGCCGGAACCCACCGGCCGCGGCGCCCAACAGGCAATGCGCAAGGCGTTGAGCCGGGCCGGCCTGCAACCCGGGCAGATCGCCTACCTGAACCTGCATGGCACCGCCACCCCGCACAACGACGCCATGGAAAGCCACGCGGTGGCGGCCTTGTTCCCGGCCGGCGTCCCCTGTTCTTCGACCAAGCCCATGACCGGTCATACCCTTGGCGCGGCCGGCGCGCTGGAAGCCGCGTTCTGCTGGTTGAGCCTGAGTGACGACAACCGCGAACACAGCCTGGCGCCACATGTATGGGACGGCCAAGCCGATCCCGAACTGCCCGCCCTGAAATGGGTGACTCCCGCCGATCGCCTGGCGTCCACTGGACCTCGCTACCTGATGAGCAATTCCTTCGCCTTCGGTGGCAACAACGTCAGCCTGATTATCGGAGACGCCCCATGATTGACTGGCCGCTCGCCGAACTGCTGCCCCATGCTGGCGACATGATTCTCATCGACGAGATCCTGGCATTCGATGAGGAACAGATTCACACCCGCCTCAGGGTCAAGCCCGACGGGCTGTTCAACCTCGACGACGGCAGCCTGCCGGCCTGGGTCGGGATTGAACTGATGGCCCAGAGCGTCGCGGCCTTCGCCGGTTGCCAGGCGCGCCAGCGTGGCGATGCCGTGGAGCTGGGCTTTTTGCTCGGGTCTCGCAAGTTCGAATGCAACGTCGACCGTTTTCCCGCCGGCACCGAGCTGACCCTGCATGGCATCCGCTCGCTGGAAGATGAAAACGGTATGGGCGTGTTCGAGTGCCACATCAACGCACCCGGCATTCACGCCAGCGCCCGCCTGAACGTGTATCGCCCGCCCCAGGCGGCTCAATATCTTCATGAATCCGAAGGAGTCCAGTCATGACTGAATTCGTACTGGTCACCGGTTCCAGCCGTGGCATCGGCCGCGCCATCGCCCTGCGCCTGGCCCAGGCCGGGCATGACATCGTGCTGCATTGCCGCAGTGGCCTGGCGGATGCCCAAGCCGTGCAAGTCGAGATCGAGGCCCTGGGTCGCACGGCGCGCATCCTGCAATTCGACGTGTCCGACCGCGCCGGCTGCAAAGCCATTCTTGAGGCCGACGTCGAAACCCATGGCGCCTATTACGGCGTGGTGCTCAACGCCGGGCTGACGCGTGACGGTGCTTTTCCGGCGCTGAGCGAGGATGATTGGGATGTGGTGATGCGCACCAACCTCGACGGTTTCTACAACGTGCTGCACCCGGTGATGATGCCGATGATCCGTCGGCGCGCCGCCGGGAGGATTGTTTGCATCACTTCGGTGTCCGGCTTGATCGGTAATCGCGGCCAGGTCAACTACAGCGCCTCGAAGGCCGGATTGATCGGTGCGGCGAAGGCGTTGGCGATCGAACTGGGCAAGCGCAAGATCACCGTCAACTGTGTCGCACCCGGCCTGATCGACACAGCCATGCTCGATGAAAACGTGCCGGTGGAAGAAATGATGAAGATGATCCCCGCACAGCGCATGGGCACCCCTGAAGAGGTGGCCGGCGCGGTGAATTTCCTGATGTCGGCGGAAGCCTCGTACATCACCCGGCAGGTTCTGGCCGTCAATGGAGGCCTGTGCTGATGAAGCGCGTCGTCGTCACCGGCATGGCCGGCATCACCTCGCTGGGCAGCGATTGGGCAACCATCGCCGGCCATTTCGCGGCCAACCGCAGCGGCATCCGCCGCATGGACGAATGGGACCGCTTCACCGAACTCAATACGCGCCTGGCCGGGCCCATCGATGACTTCAAGGTGCCGGGCCACTGGACGCGCAAACAACTGCGCAGCATGGGCCGCGTCTCACGCTTGGCCGTCGGCGCGGCGGAACAGGCGCTGGCCGACGCCGGATTGCTCGGCGACGAATCGATCAAGGACGGGCGCATGGGCGTTGCCTGCGGCTCGTCCACCGGCAGCACCGACGAGATCAAGGCGTTCGGCAACATGCTGCTCAACTCGGTGGCCGAAGGCCTGAACGCCAATTCCTACGTGCGCATGATGCCGCACACCACGGCGGCCAACATCAGCATCTTCTTCGGCCTCACCGGCCGCCTGATCCCCACCTCCAGCGCCTGCACCAGCGGCAGCCAGGGCATCGGCTATGCCTACGAAGCCATCAAGTTCGGCCGTCTGCCGCTGATGCTCGCTGGCGGCGCCGAGGAACTGTGCCCGACCGAAGCCATGGTGTTCGACGCGCTCTACGCCACCAGTCTGAAAAACAACGCCCCGCACACCACCCCGCGCCCCTACGACAAAGGGCGCGACGGCCTGGTGATCGGTGAAGGCGGCGGCATGCTGGTGCTCGAAGAACTGGAACACGCCCTGGCGCGGGGCGCCCGTATTCACGCCGAACTCGTCGGTTTCGGCAGCAATGCCGACGGCCAGCACACCACCCGCCCGGAACAAGTCACCATGCGCCGGGCCATGGAGCTGGCCCTGGAAGACGCGGGCTTGAGCCCTGCCGACATCGGCTACGTCAACGGCCACGGCACGGCCACCGAACAGGGCGACATCGCCGAAACCCTGGCCACCAGCAGCCTGTTCGGCCAACACATGCCGATCAGTTCGCAAAAGAGCTTCCTCGGCCACACCCTTGGCGCCTGTGGCGCGCTGGAGTCCTGGTTCAGCATCGAAATGATGAACAGCGACCTGTACGCCCATACCCTCAACCTCGACGAAGTCGACCCGCATTGCGGCAAGCTGGACTACCTGCGTGGCGAGTTTCGGCAGATGAGCAACCAGTATGTGATGAACAACAACTTTGCGTTTGGCGGGGTGAATACGTCGCTGATTTTCAAGCGCTGGTCGTAAGGCGCACAACGACAAAGGGCGCCTTTCGGCGCCCCTTCACAAACAGGTCGGCTTGTCATCGCCCTATACCTGCCTGGCTCTGTGATGACTGGTTGCCCAGGATCCGCAGAGTCTCACAAGCCCCTTTCGGGAACGTTGCCAGTATTTCAGGTGCTGGCGTGTAATTTCAAGCCTAACGCCTTAACGACCTTCAGGATGGTCCCGAACTCCGGATTCCCTTCACCTGACAATGCGCGGTAGAGACTTTCCCGAGACAGCCCCGCATCCCGCGCGACCTGGGTCATGCCGCGAGCACGTGCAATGGTCCCGAGAGCTTTGGCGATGAATGCTGGATCATCTCCCGCTTCCTCCATGCAAGCGTCCAGATAATTTGCCATGTCCTCTTCGGTCTTGAGGTACTCGGCAGAGTCCCAGCGAGTGAATTGTTCGGTCATGGGTTTTGCTCCTGCCAGGATTTCGCAATGAGCCTGGCTTGTTTGATGTCGCGGGTTTGGCTGCTTTTGTCTCCACCACAAAGGAGGATGACCAACTGGCTGCCTTGCTGCATGAAATAGACCCGATAACCGGGACCATAGTCGATACGTGCTTCACTCAACCCTTCTCCGATGGCTTTGACATCACCAAAATTTCCATCGGCCATGCGGTCAATTCGCACCTGAATACGCATCCTGGCGCGGCTATCGGCCAGCTTCAATAGCCAGCCGGAGAATGTCGAACTTCGAAGAATCTCCGTCATGCGCCGAGTGTAGCCCCTGAGCTACACCCACTCAACCAGGAATTCTAAAGAGTCGATGTTCGGCAGCCTCAATTAACTGCAAAACAATCAGGGTAGAAGAGGCTCTACTTTTCGCGTCAACAACTCCACAAACGCCCTGGCCATCGGCGACTTCTGGTCCTTGCGCTGCACTAGCCACACCGCCGACACCGCCGCCGGATCGAGCAGCGGTCGATAGACCACGCCGTCAATGCGCATCCGCTGATAAGACGCCGGCAGCACCGACACACCCAGCCCTGCGGCCACCAAACCGATAATGGTCATCGCCTCGCCGGCCTCCTGGGCGAAGTGCGGGCTGAAGCCGGCGTCTCGGGCCAAGCTGAGTAATTGCGCGTACAGGCCACTGCCGTAGCTGCGCGGGAAGAATACAAAGGGCTCGAGGGCCAACGCTGACAGGAACAATCCCTCTTCACTGTCCTTCACCAGCGGATGCTTTGAGCTGAGCACCGCGACCAAGGGCTCGCGCATCAGTTCGACCACGCTTAGCGAGTCGGGCAGCCCCAGCGGCCGCATGATCCCGACCTCGATCGACTCATCTACCAGCGCATCGGCGACCTGGGTGCTACTCATTTCCCGCAGGTTCAAATGCACCGCCGGAAAACGCTGGCGAAACGAAAAAATCGCCTGGGGAATCGTTGAGTTGAACGGCGCCGACGAGGTGAAACCGATTTTCAGCTCTCCCAGTTCGCCCAACTGCGCCCGCCGCGCGACATCCGCCGCCTTGTCGACCTGCGCCAGCACCAGGCGCGCCTCTTCCAGGAACAGTCGACCGGCCTCGCTCAGCTCGACCCGACGATTGGTACGCTCGAACAAGCGCGCGCCGACCTCCTGTTCCAGCGCCTGGATCTGCTGGCTCAGCGGTGGCTGGGAGATGCCCAGCACCTGTGCGGCGCGGCCGAAATGCAGTTCTTCGGCGACGGCGATGAAGTAGCGCAGATGACGCAATTCCATGAAAACCCCATTAGGTCGTTAAAGCTATCAAACAGGTCGAACAATATATTGGATTGAATCATTAGCCAGCTATATGCTTTTTTCATTGCCTGACCGGCTGCGCTCCTCCGAGGTCCACCGTGAAAACTGCTGTCGCTCCACTTACCCATGAAATTCCTCCCGCCGCACTGGACGATGTGGCTGTCGAGCTGAAAGAGATCTACATCGAAAAAGGCACGCCAGCCTTCATGCGCACCGTGCTGGCGCTGTTCTGCGGCGGCTTCGCGACGTTCGCCCTGCTCTACTGCGTGCAACCGATGATGCCGTTGCTGTCCCACGAATATTCCATCAACGCGGCACAGAGCAGCCTGATCCTGTCAGTAGCCACGGGCATGCTTGCCATCGGCCTGCTGATCACCGGCCCGATCTCCGACAGGGTCGGGCGTAAACCGGTGATGGTGGCGGCGCTGTTCGCCGCCGCACTGTGCACCATGGCCAGCGCGATGATGCCGAGCTGGCATGGCGTGCTGGCGATGCGCGCGCTGATTGGATTGTCGTTGAGCGGCCTGGCGGCGGTTGCGATGACCTACCTGAGCGAAGAGATTCACCCACAGCACATCGGCCTCGCCATGGGCTTGTACATTGGCGGCAACGCCATCGGCGGCATGAGCGGGCGGCTTATCACCGGCGTCTTGATCGACTTCGTCAGCTGGCACACGGCAATGCTGGTGATCGGCGGCCTGGCGCTGATTGCGGCAGCGGTGTTCTGGAAAATCCTCCCTGAGTCGCGCAACTTCCGCCCCCGCTCGCTGCACCCGCGCAGCCTGGTCGACGGGTTCACCATGCACTTTCGCGACGCCGGCCTGCCGCTGCTGTTTCTCGAAGCCTTCGTGCTGATGGGGGCGTTCGTCACCTTGTTCAACTACATCGGCTACCGCTTGCTGGCCGAGCCTTATCACATGGATCAGGTCTTTGTAGGGCTGCTTTCCGTGGTGTACCTGTCGGGTATCTACAGCTCGGCGAAAATCGGCTCGCTGGCGGACAAAATCGGCCGCCGCAAAGTGCTATGGAGCACTATCGCGCTGATGATCAGCGGTCTCGCCCTGACGATGTTCACGCCATTGCCGCTGGTCATCCTCGGCATGCTGGTCTTCACGTTCGGTTTCTTCGGTGCCCACTCGGTCGCCAGCAGCTGGATCGGTCGCCGTGCCCTCAAGGCCAAGGGCCAGGCATCGTCCTTGTACCTGTTCAGCTACTACGCCGGCGGGAGCATTGCCGGTACGGCGGGCGGCGTGTTCTGGCACTTGGGCGGCTGGAACGGAATCGGCTTGTTCATCGGCGCCTTGCTGGTCGTGGCATTGCTGGTCGCCTTGAAGCTGGCAAAGTTGCCGCCACTGCCGGGAACCGGCGCGACTATCTGAGTACCACACGCGCCTCCAGCACCGCGTTGCGCTTTTCCAGGGTCAAGGATTGCAGAGCGGTGCCATTGCGTTCGAGGCGGTCCAGCCATGCCAGCAATGCCTTGGCGTCACCGCTGACGCTCAGGCGCAATTGATCGCCGTCGGTGTTGACCTGATGCAATTCGAGCCCCGCTTCGGTGGCGCTTTCACTGACGTGTAGCGATAGCGGCTGGGTGACAGCCTTGCGCGTACTGCTTGGACGCGCCATCTGCAATTGCGCCGCCAGTGCCAGCTGCTGCTGATACTGACGCTCGGCCGTCGCAAGACGCTGCTGCGTCGGTTGCCAGACCAGGCTGAATGCCGCCATGCCAAAGACAAACGCGCCCAACATCAGCAACAACCGTCGCTCGCGCAGCGACAGACGTTGCCAGCGCTGCAGCAGCGTTGGCCATGTGATCAACCCGCTCAACTTCATGCGCCTTGCTCCAGGGTCAGGGTCGCCTGTACCCGATCGCCTTCCTTGCTCGCGCTGTCGAGTCGCACAGGCAAACCTTGCTGGCGGCCACGTTCACGCAATAATTCCAGTTCGGTAAAACTACTGGCGGTCAGCCGGACTTTCCAACCATCGCTTTCGCGAAATTCAATGCGCTGGACATCGACGTTGCTGGCGCCGATGACTTGCTCGACGAGTTTGACCAGCTCGGCGATATGGCCGTCCCGGGGCGCCGCACTTTGGCTTTGTAACGCCTTGAGTTGCAGCGCGAGGTCAACGATGCGGGTCTGGTCCGGATAAAGCGCCTTGAATTGCTGCTCGTTGCGACTGTAGAGCTCACGGGCCTGGCTTTGGACAAAACCGATCCGTGTTTCACTGGCGCCCCAGTCGAGCAGCACCAGCGCCAGCACGACCAGCCCGCCGAGACGCCAGGGCAGGCGTTTTCGAGGCGCAGCGAAATCACCGTGCAACAGATTGATTGCCTGTCCATGCACCGAGGTCAGCCACTGATCGATATCAGTGGCGTCCTGACGCTCGTCGCGCCACTGGATGTCCATGGGCAAACCTGGCTTGAGCGCTACCAAACCGCCATCCGATAAAGTCAGGCGAGCAGGCAAGCCGCCACCGAGCAGCCAGCGGCCACACCACCAGATACCGAGCGCCTGGCCACGAGGCAACGCGTCGGCATCGACAAATACAGATCGCACTTCAATACCCGCTTCGGCCAGCAGTGCGAGCACCGCGGCAAATCGTTCGCGGTCGATCACCATCACCGGATAGCGACCTCGGGAATCGCGCGCACCGATGCTCAGGTGCAACTTTTC
This sequence comes from Pseudomonas sp. WJP1, assembly GCF_028471945.1. Lineage (NCBI taxonomy): Bacteria > Pseudomonadati > Pseudomonadota > Gammaproteobacteria > Pseudomonadales > Pseudomonadaceae > Pseudomonas > Pseudomonas sp. WJP1. The sequence goes on along the minus strand of NZ_CP110128.1, from coordinate 420,786 downwards.
CAGCGCTTCACTCAATTGCTCTTCGACGGCGAAGGCGATGGCCTGGGCACCGGGCTGGCGCCGGGAGGGCCATGGGTCGCTGCGCAACCAGCTGCACAGTTCCATGGGCAACAGCACATCGACCGCCTGCCCAGCCAGTACCTGTGCCGCTTGATCCAAGGGCAGGCGCTGCCGTTCGCCGGTCGAAGTCCAGCGGCAACAAGGCCAGGCGAGCGTGGGCAGGGCCAAGCCTTCGGCGGTCAGGTAAAGCCAGGTTTTCATTGCTGTATCTCGCTTGCGTTCGAGGGCAGAACACGCCGTTGCAGAATCTTCAACTGACGCGTCTTTGGGTCGCGTTCAACATCGGTGGCCTGCCGCAGATGAGCCTGCCCCTGGGTCACTTGAACGGTGATGCGGTACCAGCGGCTGTCAACGCCCAGGCCATGGCTGCTCAAGCCCAGGCCGGATAACAGCGGGTCCTGGGTAAAGGCCTGAACGCTTGGCCAGCCTGTCGTGGAGCGCTGGCGTACCAGGGCTTCGGCCGTTGTGCGCTCGACACCGTCCAGCGTGCGCAATACCAGCGCCGGTGCCGTGTTGATGTTCGTCGCCGCCTCTACCGGTAACAACGCGACCCAGGGCGCCAGGCGACGCAACAGCTCAGCGTCGACACCGGGAAGCAGTCGCAGTTGGCTGAGCTCGCGCAGCGCCCCCACTTGCTCCAGTTGCAGCGACGGCAGTTCGAGCAGCGCAAGCAGACGCGTCCAGCGATTGAGCGTGACTTGATCGAGCTGGCCTTGAATCAACAGGGCATTGAGGTTGAAACGCCCGGCCAGGTCCTCGATTTCGACGCGTATCTGTGCGTCCTCAACGGTGAAAACGCTGGGCGGCTCAGCAATCGGCTCGCTGTCCTTTTCCTGAGCCTTGAGCAATCCCAGGCCCCAGCTTTCCCCGGCTATACCGAGTTGCCGAAGGTGCATCTGCTGTAACTGTTGCCCAGTGCTTTGCAGCAATGTGTGATGGCTGCGCAGCATGCCGCCGACGATTAACAGCGCCAGGCTCATGACCAGCAATACACTGATCAATGCAACGCCACGTTGACCTGCCCTCATGGCATTGCCCCCGGTAATAGCAGCACCCGGCGGATCGCCTCGAAACGCCCTGCCGACAGTTGTATTTCCAAGGCCAGGGGCGCCTTCAGGTGCTGCCCGGACGGCCAATCGCCGCGCCAGCCGACCTGGCTGTCGTACAAACGCCAGCGCAGGTCTCGAACATCGTCGAGCAGTTTTTGCTGCTGCACGCTCCGGGCCCCTTCTGCCCGGCTGTCGCGCCATAGCACGCCGTTGTCGAGTCGATAGGTCAGCAACTGTCGCTCACTGCGCGGCAAGTCCAGGGGATTGCGCCAATTGCCGCGCAACAGCTGCAACTGCGACGGCTCAAGCACGACAGGCTGTTGCGCGATGTGCAGCAAGTCGCGCTCAATCACCGCCACGGCGCGTTGCAGGTTTCGAAATTCACGCTCGTGGCTCTGCGTGCCCTGCTGTACACGCACCACACCGTCGAACAGCGTCCAGCTGGCCAGCCCCAGCAAGGCGAAAATCGCAATGGCAATGACCAGCTCCAGCAGGGTGAATCCGCCTTGCTCATTCATGACGATTGGCTATCCAGCCACTGGCGCGGAACAGGGTCTGGTCACGACCGGCGAGGCCGACTTCGACCTCGACCGGCACCCCATGCGGATCGCTCGCCACGCCGACGTATTGACGTACCACCCAGTCGCGCCCCGCCATGCTCACCATCCGTTGTGGCTGTGCACTCACGGGGAGCGATTGCAGGCGCAACTCGTTCAGCTGGTTGTCTGCCACCCAGGCCGCGAGAAGACGCTCTTCGGCAGCGCCTGCCTGCCTCACCACGTATTGGCTGGCGGACAGCACCGCCGTCGCCAGGGTCGCGAAAATCGCCAGGGCCACCATGACCTCAAGCAAGGTGAATCCGCCCATGCGAGGTACGAACGACGGCTCAGTCATCGACCATCACCTCACCTATGCCATCGCCGGTCACGGTCGCCCAAACCCTGTCCTGGCCTGCGAACGTCAGTGTGAAGCTGCTGGTTTCATCGCTGCTGTACAGCACAATCTGGGGAGGCCCGGCGTCAGCGCCCAGCCGCAGGGAATACCCTTCCTGCTCAAGGCTCAACCGCAAGTTCCCGGGCCATCGGTAGAAGGCTGCCAGTGGTTCCCAGCTACGCCCATCGAGGCGCATTGCCCGGTACCCTTCGACGCTCAGCCGCAGGCCGTACTCCCGCCCCTCGAGCACGGCCTGTTCCCGCAGTTGGCGGACGACGCCAGCTAGGGCGCCCGCCTCCTGCCGAGCTTGCTGTACCGGGTTAACGCCAGTGGCAAGACTCACCGTGCCCACCAGCACGCCGATCAAGACGATCACAATCATCATTTCCAGCAGGGTAAATCCCCGACAACGGCGCGGCATGCTTCAACGGCCCCAATTGCCGATTTCCGCCGCGTGCCCTTCGCCACCCGCTACGCCATCGGAGCCGAGGGAATACAAGTCGTAGCCGCCATCGACCGATTTAACACCGGGATTGAGGTACTGATAGGGCGTGCCCCACGGATCGACGGGCAAGCTTTTCAGATAACCCTGAGGGTTCCAGTTGCGCGCCGCCGGCACTCCGGAAGGATGCTTGCTCAAGGCCTCCAGACCCTGTTGCGTGGAGGGGTAGTGGAAGTTGTCGAGGCGATACATTTCCAAGGCGGTGGCGATGGCCTGCAGATCGACGTTGGCAGCGGTGACTTTGGCCTGGTCGGGACGGCTCATGAACTGCGGCACCACGATTGCCCCCAGGATGCCGATGATGACCACCACCACCATGATCTCGATCAGGGTAAAACCGTGCTGGGAAGTTCTGTGACGTAAAGCGTTCATGGATCAATTCACCAATTGGTTGAGGCTGAGAATCGGAAGCAGAATGGCCAGGACGATCAGCAGCACCACCCCGCCCATCAACACGAGCATGGCCGGCTCGAACAGGCTCACCACCAGGGCTATACGCGCCGCCAGGCTGCTTTCCTGTTGTTCGGCGGCGCGGGCCAGCATGCGATCGAGTTCGCCCGCACGCTCGCCACTGGCGATCATGTGCAGCATCATCGGCGGGATGTCGCCGCTCAGTTCCAGGCCATGGGTCAGGGTTCCACCTTCACGAACCGAGCGGGCGACGTCGGTCATCCGCGCACGGATGGTCAGGTTGCCGATCACGGCAGCGGCGATTTCCAGTGCGTCGACCAAGGGCACGGCGCTCTTACCGAGGATGGCCAGGGTGCTGGCAAATCGTGCAGCTTCCATTGCGCGCAGCACGTCACCACAGACCGGCAGGTTCAACACCTGGCGATGCCAGCGCAGGCGCCAGACCCGTTGACGCAAGCTCCAGCGCCAGAGGGTGATCAACAGCGCCAGCACGACGATCAACAGCAGGCCATGCTTGCGCAACCCGTCGCTGGTACCGATCAACGCCCGGGTCAACCACGGCAACGGCTGGCCGCTGTCGACAAAAATCTTCACCACGTCCGGCACCACGTAACCGAGCAGAAAGCCGACGATGACCACGCTGGCCAACATCAGGATCAAGGGGTACACCAGCGCCATCTGGATTTTTTGCCGTGAGGCCTGGCGAGCCTGGGTATACGCAGCCAATTGCTCCAGCACCTGGCCCAGATGGCCAGAGCGTTCGCCGGCGGCCACGGTGGCGCGGAACAGTTCGGGGAACGCCTTGGGAAACTGCGCCAACGCATCGGCCAAGGCATGGCCCTCCATGACCCGGCTACGTACCGCCGACAGCAAACTGCCAACCCGGCGCTTGTCGCTTTGTTTCGCCACGGCCTCAAGCGACTCCTCCAAGGGCAAGCCGGCTTGAACCAGCGTGGACAACTGCAGTGTCAGCAGCGCCAGGTCGGCGGCACTTAATCGCCCAGCGTTGCCGGGCTTGTTGGCGCCACCCACGATGCGGATTTCCTTCAAGTCGCGCGGCCACAACCCGCGCTCACGCAGCACTTGCCGCGCATGTCGGGGGTTGTCCGCCTCCAGCCGCCCCTTGCGCTGGCGGCCCTGGACGTCATCGGCCCGGTAATCGAATGTCGGCATGACCTAGTCCTCCCGAGTCACGCGCAGCAGCTCGTCGAGACTGGTCAGCCCGTCCACCACCCGTTGGCGGCCGTCCTGGAACAGACTGCGCGACACCTGGCGCGCCTCGTTGGCCAAGGCCTGCTCACTGGCCCCCTGGTGAATCAGCGTCGCCAATGCCGGTGTGACGCTGATCAGTTCATAGATGCCGACGCGCCCGCGATAACCTTGCTGACACTGCTCACAACCCACGGCCCGGAACAGCTGCAACGGTGCGACATCAAGCCCCAGGCGCTGGCAGGCAGTCGCATCCGCGCCATAGGGCGCCTTGCAATGAGGACATAGCGTGCGCAGTAATCGCTGGGCCAGAATGCCCACCAGCGACGATGCCAGCAGGTAGGCATCGACACCCATGTCCGCCAGGCGCGTCACCGCACCAACCGCACTGTTGGTGTGCAGCGTCGAGAGCACGAGGTGGCCGGTCAGGGAAGCCTGGACGGCAATTTCAGCGGTCTCGCGGTCACGGATTTCGCCGACCATCACCACGTCCGGATCCTGGCGCAGGATCGCTCGCAACCCCCGGGCAAAGGTCATGTCCACTTTCGGGTTGACCGGCATCTGCCCCACGCCCGGCAGGTGGTATTCGATGGGATCTTCGACCGTGAGGATATTGCGGGTCTGGTCGTTCAGGCTATTGAGCGCAGCGTACAAGCTGGTGGTCTTGCCTGAGCCGGTAGGCCCGGTCACCAGCAGGATGCCGTGCGGTTTGCCCAGCAGGTGGCGCAGGTCCCGGAGGATGTCCTGCGGCATGCCCAGGCGCGACAATTCAAGGCGCCCGGCCTGTTTGTCGAGCAAGCGCAGTACCACCCGTTCGCCGTGTGCCGAGGGCAGGGTCGAGACCCGTACATCGACTTCATGCCCGGCCAGGCGCAAGGCCATCCGACCGTCCTGGGGCACGCGCTTTTCAGCGATATCCAGGCGCGCCATGACCTTGATGCGCGACACCAGCAGCGTCGCCAATTCACGTCGCGGCCGAAGCATTTCACGCAACTGCCCGTCGACCCGCATGCGCACCGACAGGTACTGCTCGAAGGTTTCCAGATGCACGTCCGAGGCTTGCTCGCGCATCGCCTCGCTCAGTAATGCATTGATCAAACGGATGATCGGCGCATCGCCCTGCTGCTCCAGCAAGTCGGCGGTTTGCGGCACCTTGTCCACCAGGCTGAGCAGGTCCAGCTCTTCGTCCAGTCCTTGGGCAACCTGCTCGGCGGCGCTCTGGCCTTCGCGGTAGGCGGCTGCCAGGCGTGCTGCAAAAATCTCGGGTTCCAGCACCCGCAGCGGCAGCTCGCGAGCGCATGCCCTGCGTACTTCCGCCACGGCGGTGAGCGGCGTATCGGCACGCACCGCAAGGCTCGACTCGTCGCCTTCGCACTCCAGCAGCACGCCGAAACGACGGGCAAAACCGAAGGGCAGTGGCTGACAACCATCGTTTGAACGGGTCATGGCGCAGGCTTGCGCAGGTCAAGCACAGGCGCTTCGGAGACCGGTTCGAACAGCTGACGCGAATCAGCCGGCAGCAGCAACGAGTTGTTATCCCGCGCCCCCGACTGACTCAAGTCACGCAGCGCGTTGTAACGCTGTTGGCTGATGCCGCTAAGGTCTTCCTTGCTGCGCACGATGGTGGGCCGCAGGAACACCATGAGATTGCTTTTGCTCTGGGTGTCCCGGTTCCAGCGAAACAGTGCGCCCAGATAAGGAATATCACGCAGTAACGGCACCCCGCTTTTCTGGGTTCTGACGCTGTCCCTGATCAACCCGCCAATGACGATGATTTCGCCATCGTCGGCCAGGATGGTGCTCTTGAGGGCGCGCTTGTTGGTGATCAGGTCCGAGGAGTCGATGCCCGATACCGAGGGCGCGATGTCCGATACTTCCTGTTCGACCTCCAGGCGCAGCGTCGAGCCTTCGTTGATGTAAGGCTTGATCTTCAGGCTGATGCCCACGTCCTTGCGTTCGACGGTGGTGAACGGATTGTCCGCTCCGTTGCTGTTGGTGGCATAGGAGCCGGTCTTGAACGGGACGTTCTGGCCGACGATGATGTGGGCTTCCTGGTTGTCCAGCGTCAACAGGCTTGGCGTAGAGAGCAGGTTGCTGTGGGTATTGCTGGCCAGGGCCGAAATCAATGCACCAAAGCGATCACTGCCCAGGCGCAACAGCGCGCCTTCGGGCGCGGACTTTTTCTCGTTGAAATCCAGGCCGCCGACGATCGGGATATCGGTGCCGGGGAAGTTGATGAAGCCTTTCGCATCTCCCGTACTGATGCCCCATTGCACGCCGACCGCTTCAGCGATGTCCCCGGAAATCTCGACAATGGCGGCATGGATCAGCACCTGGGCGCGCGGCTGGTCCAACTGACGCACAATGCTTTCGATGGTCCTGACCTGCTCCGGCTCAGCGATCAGTACCAGTGCGTTCTGGCTTTCGTCGGCCTTGATCATGAAGGCAGTGCCTGGCGCTGCGTCCTTGCTATTGCCAAGGGCCGGAGCCGCTTTTCGGCCCTGCCCCATGCTTTCCAGGATCTCGGCCAACTGCTTGGCGTCGCTGTGACGCAAGCGGATCACCCGGGCGTTATCCGCAGTCGCCGTGGCAGGAACATCGAGGCCGCGCGCCAGCTCGGCCAGGCGTTGGCGAACGGCCGCCGGGCCAATCAGGATCAAGCGATTGGTTCTGCTGTCGGCCAATACCTGGATCGCGTTCTCGGCCGTGCGCTTGCCCAGCGAAGCTTCCATTACCGGAGCCACGTCACTGGCCCGGGCGTGGCGCAACTGCACCACGGCGTGCATGTTGCTTTGTCCGGAATCCAGCTGGCGGATGACCTGGACGATGCGCTGCGCATTGGCTGCCGTCTCCGTGACCACCACCGCATTGGCCGACACGGACGGCCCGACATAGCCGTTGGCCGAGACCAATGGCCGGACCAGCCCGGCGATGTCGGCGGCACTGCTATTGTTCAGCTCGATCACCCGGGTGACAAATTGCGAGGGCGTAGGGTTTTTTGCAGGGCTGGTGCCGGCGCGGGTCTTGGCTTCGGTCACGGGCGTGATCAGGATGCGGTCACCCTCGTCGATCACCGTGAAGTTGTGGGCATCGAGCACCCCGTAGAACAAGCGGCGCACGCCTTCGCGATCAAGGGCTTGTTGAGACATGACCGTGATGCGTCCGGAGACCCTGGGATCCAGCACCACGGTGGTCCCCAGAATGCCGGAGATTTCCTCAACGATGTCGCGCAGCTCGGCGTTGTTCATCGCCAACTGCCACTTTTCTTGCGCGGCCTGCAACGCGCCCGGCAAAGTCAGGCTCGCCAATACGACAAGTAAAAAAGTCCAGCGCAAAACCTGCGCGCCAATGAAACTGTTCATGATGTTGATCACTCTGACGGCCCGGAAACCGGGAGTAGATAACGCGTAGAAACCGCGGGAGCCTGTGTGTCACCTGGAGACTCAAGTCTGCGCAGGAAACGCGCAGCAGACGGTTGCAGGGTTAATCGCTCTTCCCGCCCCTTGTTCCACAGCACCACTTGACTAGCCTCGACGCGGCGCAGCACGCTGCCACCGGGCAAACGTTCGCCCACCTGATACATACGGGGGCCTTGGGCATCGACGAGCAACGCTTTGGACAAACCGGCGCTAAGGACAAAACTGGCCTGCAAGGTCAGCGGCTCGGCACTGGCGAGCAACGAGGCCTCTTGGGTCAGGCCCAGCACCGACGCCACCGCAGTAGCATCCAGCAGGACATGGACGGGAACAGAGGCTGGCGCCAACACTGGCAGCGGCGGCGAGGCGAGGTGCTCACGAAAGTGCCACTCCTGCCAGATCAGCAGCGCGGCATAACCCACCGGCATTGCCAGCAGGCCAAAACGGCTAGTCACCTTCCATGAATTCTTCACGAACGGGCCTCTCGAGCCGCTCGATCGAATGATTGCTGCATTCTCATAAAGACATTCGCCGCAGTATCCGGCGGCCAGAGACCTCATGCACGATCACTGCACCGACATGCAGTGCAATCAGCACCGAAAGAACCACACACGCCCACACATGAATCGCAGTGAATGACGCGATAAGGCCAGGATTGATTAATGGTTGAGGGATCTTGACCACCTCGAACACATTGATGGGGCGATCCATCATCAAAACACCGGTCACCAAAACAACACTCACCGTGAGGTAGATCAGCGAGTGAGCAAGTAGCACAAGCCTTTCCAGTGTCGAAAAGCCGACCACGCTTACATGCAGGGTGTGATAGACAAAAATAAACAGTCGCCAGACAAAAACCGGTATGAACGCCGTGGTCAGTGAAACATTGATAAATGCCACTAAGTGTTTAACTTGGGATGACACATCCATGCCGGCCACATAGAACCCGGATGCCAGGGCCCACAAGATAACCGCCGCCGAGATCCAGTGCAGTAGCACACGTTGCCTGGAATAATCCGAAACCATCATTTGCAACTCGAAAAAAAGAAAACCTTCAGGCGACCTTTCCAGGTCACCTGAAGTTCTGCGAGGGACTTAAAGTTTGTTCCAGGCCATGTGCCAATGCGCACCGACGCCAGGTTCAAAACCATTGGCAGACGGGCTGTACTGCTTGCAATAACCGGATTCAGGGAATGGCTTGCACTCAAAGACTTCGTTGGTCTTCGGTTGCAGTACCTTGGTACCGTCGGTGTACTCGCCGAGGCCTTCAGGGAAAACGAAGTCGTAGTCAGCGCCGGCGCCTTCACCCGTCAACTGGGTCACCTGAGTATCCTGGCGAGTCGTCCGGCCATCCAGAGTCGTGCCAACCAGCGTCAGGGTGTGCTTGCCAGGGTTGCTGCGAACATCCAGGGCCAGCCAGGCCGGGCCGCTGTCCACCTGTGCGGAAGTGAAACCGACCGGCTTGTTGCTTTCATCGAACAGCGTCGCTTCGACGTTCATCTTGCGATTGGACAATATGTTGAAATTGATATTGGCCAAGCCTTTTTCCAACACAAACTCAGGTTGCAGGGAAGCCACCGACAGACGAGCCGCTGCATCTTCCTGCATGTTCAGTTGCACTTCGTAACGGGCCACGCCGCTTTCTTTTTGCGCGTACAAAGTGTTGTTGCCACGGATCGGCTCGATGTCGCCATTTTCGTTACGAATACCAGCGCGGATAACCGTGTGAGTCTTGTTGATTTTCTCTGCCAACTTGAACGACCAGTTGTTCGGCGAACCTTCTTCTACGGTATCAATGGAAACTTCCACGCTGTATTCCGGGCTCTCACCATTGGCCGAGAATGCGCGAGCCTTGACCTTGTCGCCAATCAGCAACGGGGTCCCGGCGGAAATGCTGCCGACCGAAGACCAGCCACCCGGCAGCGCCGGCTCGGCAAGAATGTTCACGTCGGCCGCGTTATAGAACGCCGCATCCGTGTCACCCACGGTCCAGATACCCAGGATGACGTGCTGTCCGGATTTGTCTTCAGGGATGGAGCAGTTGTGCTTGGCGCCGGAGACCGGCAGTTGATGCCCGCCGTCGACGGAACAGAACGGAGTGCTTTCGAACGAGGCGCGCTTGAGCGGTTCGTTAGGATTCCAACCGTTGCGAGTGATGAAATACTCATGCTTGGTGGCTGGATGCGCTTGCGTGTAGCGCCATTGGAAATCGATGTTCCGGTCGCGGATTTCAGTCAGGCTCCATCGGGTTGCCGACTGGGCGTCCATGGCAGAAAAGCTCGGATGAGCACCGCTGGGGATCTTGCCGTCGATCGGTCCCTGCAACGGCGCTCCGCCGATGCCCGCCGGGAAGCCCTTGAAGGTTTCGCCCACGCTTTGTGGTTCGTATTGCGCAGCGCCACAGTTGGTGTTCACTCCCTTTTGGCAAAGCAGTGCGCGCGAAGGTGGCACTTCCAGATAGCCATGCGCGGAAACACTTTGTGACGCCAACATTGCCGATAACAGGATCATTGAGGAAGTGCAGGCGGCCAACGCACTTCCTTTGTAGTAAGTATTTTTCATCCAATAAATTCCAGACTGCTTATCGAGAATCAAAGGCGTGTATTTCATACGCCGTTAATTGCAATTCTGCTCACCACGAGAGGGGAGCACGGTCCGGGAAATTTACTTGAATGAAACAACTTTATATGTAGGGAAAATCTCTACTTGCTGCAGGATAGTTCCATCTAGCTCTTTATCTGACACAGAATGAAAAAAATCTTACAAGGGGCAACACTTGAACTGGAGATAAAAAACTAAAAGTATAAAAAACCCGTACGGCGCCGGGCCGGACGGGTTTTAAACAACTTAAACGCAGTTATTCGTGGTACTGCGCCGACAACTCATGCACCGCGCGCAGGAAGACGCCGGCATGTTCCGGGTCGACTTCCGGGGTGATCCCATGGCCGAGGTTGAACACGTGGCCGCTGCCCTTGCCGTAGCTGGCGAGGATGCGCCCGACTTCTGCGCGAATGGCTTCGGGTTTGGCGTAAAGCACGGTCGGGTCCATATTGCCTTGCAAGGCAACCTTGTCACCGACACGGGCACGGGCGCTGCCAATGTCGCAAGTCCAGTCCAGTCCCAACGCGTCGGCTCCAGCATCGGCAATGCTTTCCAGCCACAGGCCGCCATTCTTGGTGAACAGGATCACAGGTACCTTGCGACCTTCGTGCTCGCGGATCAGGCCGCTGACGATTTTGCGCATATAAGCCAGAGAGAATTCCTGGTACGCCGCCGCCGAGAGGCTACCGCCCCAGCTGTCGAAGATCTGCACCGCTTGCGCGCCGGCCAGGATCTGGCCGTTGAGGTAGCTGGTGACCGTCTGCGCGAGCTTGTCCAGCAGCAGGTGCAAGGCTTGCGGGTTGTCGTAGAGCATGGTTTTGGTTTTGCGGTAGTCTTTCGACGAGCCGCCTTCGACCATATAGGTGGCCAGCGTCCATGGGCTGCCGGCGAAGCCGATCAGCGGCACACGGCCGTTCAATTCACGGCGAATGGTGCTGACCGCGTCCATCACGTAACCGAGGTCTTTCTGCGGATCAGGAATCGGCAGGGCTTCGATGTCGGCCAGGGTGCTGACGACTTTCTTGAAACGCGGGCCTTCGCCGGTTTCAAAGTACAGGCCTTGGCCCATGGCATCGGGGATGGTCAGGATGTCGGAGAAGAGGATCGCCGCGTCCAGCTGCGGATAGCGGTCCAGCGGCTGCATCGTGACTTCGCAAGCGAACGCCGGGTTCATGCACAGGCTCATGAAATCGCCGGCCTTGGCGCGGCTGGCGCGGTATTCAGGCAGGTAGCGACCGGCTTGACGCATCATCCACACAGGGGTGACGTCTACGGGTTGCTTGAGCAGGGCGCGCAGGAAACGGTCGTTCTTCAGGGCAGTCATGTCGGCATCCGGAAAAAAAGTGCGGGCATTTTCTCAGAGCCGGACGCAAAAGGCACGAATGCAGCTCAGCCTTTTGTCTATCAGGTCAATTTGTCGCGGGGAAACATCGGTCTTCGCAGCACCACAAAACAACTGTAGGAGTGAGCCTGCTCGCGATAGCGCAGTACCAGTCAATACATTGGGTGACTGATCTATCGCCATCGCGAGCAGGCTCGCTCCTACAGGTTTTTGTGTCGCCTGGTTAGACGCCCAGGTAATCCAGGATCCCTTCCGCCGCATTACGGCCTTCGAAGATCGCCGTCACCACCAGGTCAGAACCGCGCACCATATCGCCACCGGCGAAGATTTTCGGGTTGCTGGTCTGGTGCTTGTACTGACCTTGCTCGGGTGCCACGACGCGACCCTGGCTGTCGGTCTGGATGCTGAACTGCTCGAACCACGGCGCCGGGCTCGGACGGAAACCGAAGGCGATGACCACGGCGTCGGCCGGGATGATCTCTTCGGAGCCCGGAATCGGCTCGGGGCTGCGACGGCCACGGGCGTCCGGCTCGCCGAGACGGGTCTCGACCACCTTTACGCCTTCGACACGGTCTTCACCGACAATCGCGATCGGCTGGCGGTTGTAGAGGAATTTCACGCCTTCTTCCTTGGCGTTCTTCACCTCTTTGCGCGAGCCTGGCATGTTCGCCTCGTCACGACGATAGGCACAGGTCACCGATTTGGCACCCTGGCGAATCGAAGTACGGTTGCAGTCCATCGCCGTGTCACCACCACCGAGTACCACGACCTTCTTGCCCTTCATGTCGACGAAATCTTCCGGCGACTTTTCAAAGCCCAGGTTGCGGTTGACGTTGGCGATCAGGAAGTCCAGCGCGTCGTACACGCCCGGCAGGTCTTCACCGGCGAAGCCGCCCTTCATGTAGGTGTAGGTGCCCATGCCCATGAATACGGCATCGTATTCTTCGAGCAGTTGTTCCATGGTCACGTCCTTGCCCACCTCGGTATTGAGGCGGAACTCGATGCCCATGCCGCTGAAGACTTCGCGACGATTGCTCAGCACGGTCTTTTCCAGCTTGAACTCGGGGATGCCGAAGGTCAGCAGACCGCCGATTTCCGGGTTCTTGTCGAACACCACCGGGGTCACACCGCCACGCACCAGCACGTCGGCACAGCCCAGGCCCGCGGGGCCCGCACCGATGATCGCGACACGCTTGCCAGTCGGCTTGACCTTGGACATGTCCGGGCGCCAACCCATGGCGAACGCGGTGTCGGTGATGTACTTCTCCACCGAACCGATGGTCACCGCGCCGAAGCCGTCGTTCAGGGTGCAGGCACCCTCGCACAGACGGTCCTGCGGGCACACCCGGCCGCAGACTTCCGGCAGGGTGTTGGTCTGGTGCGACAGCTCCGCGGCGGCGAGGATGTTGCCCTCGGCCACCAGTTTCAGCCAGTTGGGAATGAAGTTGTGCACCGGGCACTTCCATTCGCAATACGGGTTACCGCAACCCAGGCAGCGGTGGGCTTGGTCGGCCGACTGCTGGGGTTTGAACGGTTCGTAGATTTCCACGAACTCTTTCTTGCGTTGACGCAACAGTTTCTTCTTCGGATCCTTGCGCCCGACCTCGATGAACTGGAAGTCATTATTCAGACGTTCAGCCATTTTAAAACCTCATCAAACTCTTCAGGCGCATATCACTGCGGGTTGGCACGGGTGCTGGAAAGCAACGATTTCAGGGAGGCAGCCTTGGGCTTGACCAACCAGAAACGGCGCACGTAATCGTCGAGGTTCTCGGCGAGTTCACGACCCCACTCGCTGTCGGTTTCCTCGACGTACTCGTTCAGCACGCGTTGCAAATGGCTGCGGTAGGCTTCCATCGCCTCGCCGCTGATCCGCTGGATTTCCACCAGTTCGTGGTTGACCCGGTCAACGAAGGTGTTGTCCTGGTCGAGCACGTAGGCGAAACCGCCGGTCATGCCAGAACCGAAGTTGTAACCGGTCTTGCCCAGGACGCAGACGAAACCACCGGTCATGTACTCGCAGCAGTGATCACCAGTGCCTTCCACGACGGTGTGGGCACCGGAGTTACGCACGGCGAAACGCTCGCCCGCGGTACCGGCGGCGAACAGCTTGCCGCCAGTGGCGCCGTACAGGCAGGTGTTGCCGATGATGGCACTGTCCTGGGTCTTGTAGATGCTGCCTTTTGGCGGAACGATCACCAGCTTGCCGCCGGTCATGCCCTTGCCGACGTAGTCGTTGGCGTCGCCTTCCAGGTACATGTTCAGGCCGCCGGCGTTCCACACACCGAAACTCTGGCCGGCCGTGCCTTTGAAGCGGAAGGTGATTGGCGCATTGGCCATGCCCTGGTTGCCGTGCTTACGGGCGATGTCGCCGGAGATCCGCGCGCCGATGGAACGGTCGCAGTTGCAGATATCCAGTTCGAACTCCGCGCCGCTCTTGTCGTTGATCGCCGAGGTGGCCATCTCGACCATTTTCTCGGCCAGCAGGCCTTTGTCGAACGGCGGGTTACGCTCAACGCCGCAGAACTGCGGCTTGTCCGCCGGCACGTGGTCGCTGCCCAGCAATGGGGTCAGGTCGAGGTGATGCTGCTTGGCGGTCTGGCCTTCGAGCACTTCCAGCAGATCGGTACGACCGATCAGCTCTTCGAGGGAACGCACGCCCAGCTTGGCCAGCCACTCACGGGTTTCTTCGGCGACGTATGTGAAGAAGTTCACCACCATGTCGACGGTACCGATGTAGTGATCCTTGCGCAGCTTCTCGTTCTGGGTCGCGACGCCGGTGGCGCAGTTGTTCAGATGGCAGATGCGCAGGTATTTGCAGCCCAGGGCGATCATCGGCGCGGTGCCGAAGCCGAAGCTTTCAGCGCCGAGGATGGCTGCCTTGATCACGTCGAGGCCGGTTTTCAGGCCGCCGTCGGTCTGTACCCGGACTTTGCCGCGCAGGTCGTTGCCGCGCAGGGTCTGGTGGGTTTCGGCCAGGCCGAGCTCCCACGGTGCGCCCGCGTATTTGATCGAGGTCAGTGGCGATGCACCGGTGCCGCCGTCGTAGCCGGAGATGGTGATCAAGTCCGCATAGGCCTTGGCCACACCGGCGGCGATGGTACCGACGCCTGCTTCCGCTACCAGCTTCACCGAGACCAGCGCCTTCGGGTTGACCTGCTTGAGGTCAAAAATCAGCTGCGACAAGTCTTCGATCGAATAGATGTCGTGGTGCGGTGGTGGCGAAATCAGGGTCACGCCTGGTACTGCGTAACGCAGCTTGGCGATCAGGCCGTTAACCTTGCCCCCTGGCAGTTGACCACCTTCGCCCGGCTTGGCGCCTTGGGCAACCTTGATCTGCAGCACTTCGGCGTTGACCAGGTATTCCGGGGTCACACCGAAACGGCCGGTAGCAACCTGCTTGATTTTCGAGCTCTTGATGGTGCCGTAGCGCGCCGGGTCTTCGCCGCCTTCGCCGGAGTTGGAACGCGCACCAAGGCGGTTCATGGCTTCGGCCAGGGCTTCGTGAGCCTCAGGCGACAGGGCACCCAGAGAGATACCGGCGGAGTCGAAGCGCTTGAGCACCGATTCCAGCGGTTCGATTTCGCTGATGTCCAGCGGCGTGTCGAGGGTTTTCACCTTCAGCAGGTCACGGATCATCGACACCGGACGGTTGTCCACCAGCGAGGTGTATTCCTTGAACTTGCTGTAGTCGCCCTGTTGCACGGCGGCTTGCAGGGTGTTGACCACGTCCGGGTTGTAGGCGTGATATTCGCCACCGTGGACGAACTTCAGCAGGCCACCTTGCTGGATCGGCTTGCGCGCGCTCCAGGCTTCGGTGGCCAGGGCTTTCTGCTCGGCTTCGATGTCGACGAAACGTGCGCCCTTGATGCGGCTTGGCACGCCCTTGAAGCTCAGGTTGCAGACTTCCTCGGACAGGCCGATGGCCTCGAACAACTGCGCACCGCGGTACGAAGTGATGGTCGAGATACCCATCTTCGACAGGATCTTGAGCAGGCCCTTGGTGATGCCTTTACGGTAGTTCTTGAAAACCTCGTAGAGGTCGCCCAGTACTTCACCGGTACGGATCAGGTCGCCCAGCACTTCGTAGGCCAGGAACGGATAAACGGCGGAGGCACCGAAACCGATCAACACGGCGAAGTGATGCGGATCGCGAGCGGTCGCGGTTTCCAACAGGATGTTGGAGTCGCAACGCAGGCCCTTTTCGGTCAGGCGGTGGTGTACCGCGCCGGTGGCCAGGGAAGCGTGGATCGGCAACTTGCCCGGGGCAATGTGACGGTCACTCAGGACGATCTGCGTACGACCGGCGCGCACGGCTTCTTCAGCCTGATCCGCAACGTTACGGATCGCCGCTTCCAGCCCGATGCTTTCGTCGTAGTTGAGGTCGATCTTCTGGCGTTCGAAGCCCGGACGATCGAGATTCATCAGCGAGCGCCACTTGGCCGGGGAAATGACCGGCGAGCTGAGGATCACGCGCGAAGCGTGTTCCGGCGACTCCTGGAAGATGTTGCGCTCGGCACCGAGGCAGATCTCCAGCGACATGACGATGGCTTCACGCAACGGGTCGATCGGCGGGTTGGTCACCTGCGCGAACTGCTGGCGGAAATAGTCGTACGGCGTGCGCACGCGCTGGGACAGCACGGCCATCGGCGTATCGTCGCCCATCGAACCCACGGCTTCGTAGCCTTGCTCGCCGAGCGGACGCAGCACCTGGTCGCGCTCTTCGAACGTGACCTGGTACATCTTCATGTACTGCTTGAGCTGATCGACGTCGTAGAAGGCCGAACCGTGGTCGTTGTCTTCCATGGTCGCCTGGATGCGCAGGGCATTCTTGCGCAGCCATTGCTTGTACGGATGACGTGACTTGAGGCGGTTGTCGATGGCATCGGTGTCGAGGATCTGACCGGTTTCGGTGTCCACGGCAAAGATCTGGCCCGGTCCAACACGGCCCTTGGCGATCACGTCTTCAGGCTGGTAGTTCCAGACACCGATTTCCGAAGCCAGGGTGATGAAACCGTTCTTGGTGGTGACCCAACGCGCCGGACGCAGACCGTTACGGTCGAGCAGGCACACCGCGTAGCGACCATCGGTCATTACCACGCCGGCCGGGCCGTCCCACGGTTCCATGTGCATCGAGTTGTATTCGTAGAACGCGCGCAGGTCCGGGTCCATGGTCTCGACGTTCTGCCACGCAGGCGGAATGATCATCCGCACGCCACGGAACAGGTCGATGCCGCCAGTGACCATCAGCTCGAGCATGTTGTCCATGCTCGAAGAGTCGGAACCAACGCGGTTGACCAGCGGGCCGAGCTCTTCCAGATCCATCAGATCGTTCGTGAACTTGGTGCGACGGGCCACGGCCCAGTTGCGGTTGCCGGTGATGGTGTTGATCTCGCCGTTGTGCGCCAGGAAGCGGAACGGTTGAGCCAGCGGCCATTTCGGCAGGGTGTTGGTGGAAAAGCGCTGGTGGAACACGCAAATCGAAGTTTGCAGGCGCTCATCGCTCAGGTCCGGATAGAAGGCGGTCAGGTCCGCCGGCATCATCAGGCCTTTGTAGATAATGGTCTTGTGCGAAAAGCTGCAGACGTAGTGGTCGGTATCGGCGGCGTTGGACACCGATGAGCGACGACGGGAGGTGAACAGCTTGACGGCCATGTCCTGGTCGCTCAGGCCTTCGCCACCGATGAACACCTGCTCGATCTGTGGCAGGCGCTCAAGGGCCAGGCGGCCGAGGACGCTGGTGTCGATCGGCACTTTGCGCCAGCCGACCAACTGCAGGCCGGCAGCCACGATCTCGCGGTTCATGTTCTCGCGAGCGGCTTCGGCCTTGACCGGGTCCTGGTTGAAGAAAACCATGCCCACGGCGTATTGCTTGGGCAATTCGACGCCGAAGGTTTCCTGGGCGATGGCTCGCAGGAACACGTCCGGCTTTTGAATCAGCAGACCGCAACCGTCACCGGTCTTGCCGTCAGCATTAATCCCACCGCGGTGGGTCATGCAGGTCAGGGCCTCGATGGCCGTTTGCAAAAGGGTATGACTGGGCTCGCCCTGCATATGGGCAATCAGGCCGAAACCGCAGTTATCCTTGAATTCATCTGGTTGGTACAGACCTGCTTTCATAGACACTTTCTCACCAGGCTGCCTCTCATCGAGGCAAATTTCTTTTCAATTCAACCACTTACCATCCGCGCCGAACGTACGCCAGCTTTGCGGGGGCAAAAGGGAGGTCATTGTACACACCGACACTTGGCCTCACAAATTTGGCGACGAAATGTCGCAAATCTATGTCGCATTTGTGAAAGGTTTAAAGCGATCTGCTGTGCTAGTCAAAACTTTTTTTAATTTTGACCGCTACGACTCAAAGACTACTGTGACGCAGACACCACAAGGCACGCAGCCTGGAAGGTTGCGCGCACTTGTAGAAATTTTGAGGTGCTTGGAGAGGCGGCCTGGGTAAGGCCGCCGAATCTTCAGCGAGTTGTTGCCAGTTCCTGTTGGACGCTGGCGACAGTGCGAGGCCAAGGTTTACCAGCCTGAACCTTCGCTGGCAAGGCCTTGATGGCGGAAACGGCTGCATCACGATTGGCGAAGTTGCCGTAGGTGATCACGTAGAGCGGCTTGCCGTTGAGGACTTTCTTGAAATAACGGTACTCGCCGCCCTGCTCCTTGACGAAGTTTTGCGCGGCGGTTTCGGAGCTGGTGCCGAGGATCTGCACCACGTAGTTACCTGGCGCCTGACCTGCGTACCAGGTGCCACCGGCAGCCTTGGCGACGGTCGCTGGCTTCTCGGCCGGCTTGGCGGCAACGGCGGCTGGCTTGGCTGGCGCCGGAGCTGGAGCCGGCTTGGCAACCGGAGCAGGCGCTGGCTTGGCGGTAGCGACCTGGGTCGGTGCAGGTGTGGGCTTGGCTGCTGGCGTTGGCGCAGGACCGGCTGGAACGCCAGCTGGCGGTGCAATGGTGGTCACGGTCGGCGGCGTGGCGCTGGAACCCTCGACCGGCACGCCGTCATCGCCCTCGGTAATGCCACCCGCTGCTTCGGCCAATGGGGCCCGCATGACCGGCTGCGAATTGCCGACCAACGGCAATGGCGTTGGCTGCGAGTTACCGGCGAATTCGACGGCCGGAGCCCCGCCTTGCGAACCCTGGCCGAGCGGTAATTGCGCCTGCTCGTTGGCAGGCGCCCCCGTGGTCGGTGCCTTGCTGCGACCGGGCATCAACCAGGCGGCGGCTACCGCGACCACAACGACGGCGGAAATCGCCAATACGTGTTTCTTCGGCATATTGAACCCCATACTTGGACGCTTCACCGCTGAGCGGCTGGCAATCATGGCTTCGATCATCGCATCGCGGGCAACCTGGTTGATGTTGCCAGGCCAACCCTCGGAGCTTTCGTGAATATCAGAGATCTGATTTGCAGTGAAAAGTTCGATACCCCGACCGGCGCCTTCGAGCCGCTGCTCCAGGTATTCACGCGTTTCCTCTTCGGTGTAAGGCTGCAGCTCAATGACGTGGAAGCGTTCTTCCTCGAGTTGCAAAGCCTCAAGCTGAGCGATCATGGACGACTCGCCGAACAGGAACACATGCGGACGGCCTTCCGGCGCACCCGCACCAAGGGCCATCAAGGCTTCAAGCGCGGACTCGTCGAGCTGCTCGGCGTCATCGACCAGCAGATAGACTTCCTGTCCCGTGAGGGCAAGCTGCACTACCTGTTTCAGGATTGCACCGACCTCGGCCTGGGCAACGTCCAGCGCCTGGGCAACCTGGCGCAACACGCCAGCCGAATCACCCGCACCACGGGCGGAAACCACCACGCTTTGCACGGTCTGCTTGTTGGTACTGGCCACCAGAGCCTGACGCAGCAGGGTCTTGCCACTGCCGTGCGGACCTGTGACTACCAACAGCAACTGGCTGTACCGCGCCAGATGGTGCAACTGCCCCAGCACCGGCTTGCGCTGGGCAGGGAAAAACTTGAAGCCAGGGACCCGTGGAGCAAAAGGGTCATGATTCAACTGGTAGTGGCCGAGGAAAGCCTCGTCGGCATGCAAACTAGTCATCGCGTTCTTATTAACCTTTAAGCTGAGCCAGGGCGCGGTAATCCGCTCCCAGCGTGGCCTGTAGAACCTCTTTCGGATAATCGTCGGTCACTACCGCTTCGCCCATGTGGCGCAGCAGCACCAGGCGCAAACGACCGTCGATCACTTTCTTGTCTATTGCCATGTGTTCGAGGAAATCGGCTGGCGTCATCTCTTCAGGCGGAACAACCGGCAGGCCGGCGCGCTGGAACAGGCGAATGCCGCGGTCGCGCTCCTGTTCGCTGATCCAGCCCAGGCGCGCGGACATTTCCAGAGCCATTACAGTGCCAGCAGCGACCGCTTCACCATGCAGCCAGACACCATAGCCCATATGGGTCTCGATGGCGTGACCGAAGGTATGACCCAGGTTGAGCGTTGCCCGCACACCGGTCTCCTTCTCGTCGGCGCCGACCACGGCCGCCTTGGCGGCACAAGAGCGCTCGATGGCATAGGTCAGGGCTTGCTGATCCAGATTGCGCAGGCGGTCCACGTTGTCTTCCAGCCAGGTCAGGAACGGCTCATCGCAGATCAGCCCGTACTTGATGACTTCGGCCAGGCCGGCGGACAGCTCGCGGGCCGGCAGGGTGTTGAGGGACGTGGTGTCGATCAGCACGACGTTCGGCTGATAGAAGGCGCCAACCATATTCTTGCCCAGCGGATGGTTGATCCCGGTCTTGCCACCCACCGAAGAGTCAACCTGCGACAGCAGCGTGGTCGGAACCTGGATGAAATCGACACCGCGCTGGTAGCAGGCAGCCGCAAAGCCGGCCATGTCGCCAATCACGCCGCCGCCCAGGGCAATCACCGTGGTGCGCCGATCGTGCCGCGCGGTCAGCAGACCGTCGAAAATCAGCTGCAGGGTTTCCCAGGTCTTGAAGGCCTCACCGTCTGGCAGCACCACGGAGATTACCGAGAACTGCGCAAGGCTGCGGGTCAGGCGTTCGAGATAGAGCGGCGCGACGGTTTCATTGGAAATGATCGCCACTTGCCGTCCGCGAATATGCGGGGCCAGCAGCTCAGGCTGGTCCAACAAACCTTCGCCAATATGAATCGGGTAGCTGCGCTCGCCTAGATCGACCTTGAGTGTCTGCATGTGTCCCCACAGTGAAGATGGAATCAGGCAACCTGCCTTGAGTTAACGAATGTCTACGGCCACCGTTGGTGTGACGCCGTTCGTCGGCCGTTCGCCACAACCTGGAGCGGTCATGGCAGGACGCCGAGGATAGCGCATTTCGTGCGACGCTTTAACGGGGCGGCAATTGCTGCAAACGCTCCAGGATGTCGAGCACGACCATACGTGGCGGGCGCTCATCGGTTTCCACCACCAGATCGGCGATTTCCCGATAAAGGGGGTCGCGGATCGCCAGCAGATCCCGCAGGGTCTTGGCCGGATCGGCAGTGCGCAACAAGGGTCGATTGCGGTCGCGGGACGTGCGGCCGACCTGCTGCTCGACGGAGGCATGCAGATAGACCACCCGTCCGCCGGCACGCAGTGCCCGACGATTGGCTTCGCGCATGACCGCGCCACCGCCCGTCGCCAGCACCACGCCGTCGTAATCGCACAGCTCGGCAATCATTGCCTGCTCGCGCTCACGAAAGCCGGGTTCGCCTTCCTTGTCGAAGATCCATGGGATATTCGCGCCCGTGCGTAATTCAATTTCCTTATCGGAATCTTTGAATGGCAAGCGCAGCTCTTTGGCCAGCAACCGGCCGATGGTGCTTTTTCCAGCCCCCATCGGTCCTACAAGTATCAAATTTCGCACAGAATCAACGACTCACAGCAATCGCCTGGTTATTCATGATACGCGGTGTGAGAAACACCAACAGCTCGGATTTTTTCTCCGAAACCACGTCACGCCGGAAAAGGCGGCCAAGATACGGCACATCGCCAAGAAATGGCACCTTATCTACAACCTTGCTTTGAGTATTTGAGAAAACACCACCAATGACGATGGTCTCGCCATCGTTGACCAGGACCTTGGCATTGACCTCGTTTTTCTTGATCGGCGGTACATCCTGGACCTTGTTCAGGTAGTCCGGCTCGTCCTTGGTAACCTTGACCTCCATGATGATCCGGTTGTCCGGCGTGATCTGCGGCGTCACCTCCAGCGACAGCGAAGCCTCCTTGAACGAGACCGACGTAGCGCCGCTGGAGCTGGCTTCCTGGTAGGGAATCTCGGTGCCTTTGAGGATCTTTGCGGTTTCCTTGTCGGAGGTGACCACCTTGGGTTGCGAGACGATTTCGCCGTTGCCGGTCTTTTCCATGGCCGACAATTCAAGGTCCAGCAAGACATTGTCCGTGATGAAGGCGATGCCGATGCCCGACGTGTTGTTGGCGACCCCCAGGTCGACGAACGGCGAGCTACCGCCGTCACTGGTGCCGTTACCGACTCCCGAAGCGCTCCAGTTGCCTTTGTTCTGTATCGAGCCACCCCAGCGCACGCCGAGGCTCTTGTCGTAGTCGACGTTGGCTTCGACGATGCGCGCCTCGATCATCACCTGGCGCACTGGAATATCCAGTTGCGCAACGATCCGCCGCAGTTCGTCGAGTCGGTCCTGGGTCTGGTAGGCAATGATGTTGTTGGTGCGCTCATCGACGGTGATCGACCCCCGTTCGTCGGCTTTCGCTTCGGCATTGGTCACCGACTGGAACAGTTTGGCGATATCGGCCGCCTTGGCGTAATTGACCTGCAACAGTTCCCGACGCAGGGGTGCCAGGTCGGCAATCTGCTTCTGTGACTCCAGCTCCTGGCGTTCACGGGCGGCAATTTCGTCGGCCGGGGCGACGAGCAGCACATTTCCCACCATGCGCTTGTCCAGGCCCTTGGTTTTCAACACCAGGTCCAGCGCCTGGTCCCAGGGTACATTCTGCAGGCGCAGGGTAATGCCCCCTTGCACCGTGTCACTGGCGACCAGATTGAGGTTGGTGAAATCGGCGATCAGCTGCAACACCGAGCGCACGTCGATGTCCTGGAAGTTCAGCGAGAGCTTTTCACCGTTGTAGGCATTGCGGCCGGCGTTGCGCTTTTGCAGATCGTCGACCGTCATCGGGCGGATGCTGACGGTCAGCTTGTTGTCGGTCTGGTAGGTCGAATAGTCGAAGGCACCATTGGGCTCAATGGTGATGGTCGCCCTGTCCCCCGTCGCACTGGCATTGACGAACTGTACCGGTGTGGCGAAATCCTTCACGTCCAGGCGCACGCGCAATGGCTCGGGCAATCGGGTCCTGGTGAAGCTGAGAATGATCTTGCCTTCGCGCTCCTGAATATCGGGCGCAATGGACGGATCCGACAAGTCGATCACGACATTGCCTTCCCCCTGGGTACCCCGCTGGAAATCCACCGCACGAATCGCCTTGCCTGCCGGTACAGCCGCACGCGCATGGGCCGGTGCCGGTACAACAGCGGCAGCCGCTCTTGGTGCAGGGCTTTTGCCACTCTGCCCGACGACCACAAACAGGTTGTTGCCTTCGACCCGGAAGTCGTAGGGGCTCAACTGGGTCAAATTGATGGTCAGCCGCGCACGATCCTTGGCCTCCACCACGGTTGCGCTGCGGGCATTGCCATTGCCCAGGTCGCGAGTCTTGCTCGCCAGCTGGCTGACGACACCGGGCAGATCCAGGGCAATCCTGGCCGGGGACTCCGTGGTGTAGCCACGGGGCGTCGGAGGTGGCTCGTCGAACACCAGCTTCAACTCGACGCGGTCCCCCGGCAACGCGGCAACATCCAGCGCCTTGAGGTTGACCGCTTGTACCATCGGCGACAACGCTATCCATAGCGATACTCCGAGGGCGGAGAAAATCCTGTTCATTGTTCGAGTTCCACTATGAATGCTCTTTCAAAGGAAGGGTCCGCGGCCGCTCCAGCCAGGCACCTTCGCCATCGGGAACGATTTCGACCACTTCGACTTGCGAGCCACTGATGGCGACTATCCGGCCGTCGTTACGCCCCAGGTAATCACCGACTTTCAGCCGATGCACCCCACCGGCGCCGCGTAGCAACGCAAAGGAGCCTGCCGCATTGGAGATCGTGCCGACCATTTCAAACTGCTCGATATTGAAACCCTCGAGGTACTGCTTGACCCGACTGGGGTCAGGCTTGACGTTGCGCGCCCCCTGCTGGCGTGCCAGATCGACTTTGACCTGCGGGACAAACGGGCTGCGCAAGTTGGCGGCGTTGTAGGTGAATGTCGGGTAAGACCGGAATGTCGGCGTTGGTTCAATCTTGCCCGGCGCCCGCAGGCGCATTTCGTTCATGTAGGCGTCCAGGTCGCTGAAATCATCGCCGCCGCCACAGCCTGCCAATACGGCGACCAATACCAGGATTAATAAACCACGCGGCGGGCTCATCAACGCAGCCCCTTGTCGTTGTAGCGGTAAGTCCTGGCCAGGATGCTCATGCGCAATTTCGATCCGTCGTCGGGGTTGACCGGCTCCAGGTCGAAATCATGCAGGGTGACGATACGCGGCAACCCGGCCACGCCACTGACGAACGTGGCCAGGTCGTGATAGGCGCCGGTAACCGTGATCTGGATCGGCAATTCGATGTAGAACGGCTGGGCGACCTCCGGCAACAGCTTGATCTCTTCAAATTCCAGGCCGCTGCCCAGCCCCGTTCGCGTGATGTCTTCCAGCAGGCCGGGGACTTCAGTGTCGCTGGGCAGTTGCCGTAGCAGCACGCCGAAGGAGTTCTCCATCGTCTTCATCTGCTGGGTGTAGAGCTCCAGATTCGCCGCCATACGGGATTTGCTGGCAAATTGCTCCTTGAGGGTCGACTCCTCCTCGCGCTTGAGTTCGAGCTGATTCGCAAGCTCGCTCGTGGAAAAGTTGTAGCCAATCGAGAGCACCAAAATCGCGACCACAACGCCCATCAGGACTTTGATCGCGGGTGGCCAGGCCCCCATGTTGTGGGTGTCCAGATCGTTGATGTCGATCCTGCGCAACCCTTCGAACCATTCGGACGGACTCATTCGCCATCCTCCACGGTCGCAGGCTGGGCCTGACGAACGGTCAACTGAAAAACGTTGGCCTGGTCCAGTTGACCCGCGGTCGTCGCCTTGACTTCGGTCAGGCTGGGCGCATCGAACCAGTCGGACGCATCCAGGTTTCGCATCAGGTCTGAAACACGGTTGTTAGATCGCGCCGCACCGGTGATGGACAAGGTATTGCCCGCCATTTTCACTTCGGTGAAATACACCCCATCAGGCAAGGTCCGCGCCAGCTGATCAAAAATTCGCCCGCTGTTCGGGCGATTGCCCTGCAGGTCCTGGATGATGCGCATGCGCTCGACCAATTGTTGACGACGGGCCTTGAGATCGCTGATCTGCTTGATCCGTTCGTCGACCACGGCGATCTGTTTGCCGATGTAATTGTTACGCGCAACCTGCCGCTCGATAGCGTTGCCGATGACCTGGTTGGCGACGAGCAATGCACCTGCCGACCCTACCAGCACACCGGCCAGCACCAGTAGAAAGCGCTTGCGCCGCTCTTCACGCCGCTCTTCGCGCCAAGGTAATAGATTGATCCGCGCCATCAGTCGAAACCCCTGAGGGCCAGCCCGCAGGCGATCATCAACGCCGGTGCATCGCTGGCCAGGGCCGCCGCGTTGACCTTGATACCCAGCGTCATGTCGCAAAACGGATTGGCCACCTGGGTTGGCGTGCCCAATTGCTGCTCGATCAACCGGTCCAGGCCGGGAACTGACGCGGTACCGCCTGCCAGCAGGATATGGTCAACCGCGTTGTATTGGCCCGAAGCGAAGAAGAACTGCAATGAACGCGACACTTGCTGCACCAGCGCCTCTCGAAATGGCTGCAACACTTCACTGACATAATCATCCGGCAAACCGCCCTGCTTCTTCGCCAGGCCGGCCTGCTCAGCGGTCAGGCCATATCGGCGCCCAATTTCCTCCGTGAGCTGGCGGCCACCGAACAATTGCTCGCGGGTGTAGATGATCCGTCCGTCATGCAGCACGCTCAGGGTGGTCATCGTGGCCCCGATATCGACCACTGCCACCAGACGCCCTTGAGCGCCACCCTGCTGACTCTCGAGCAAACCGAAAGAACGCTCCAGTGCATGGGCTTCAACGTCGACCACGCGCGCAGTCAAGCCCGCCAGCGCCAGGGCGGCCTCACGGACCTCGACGTTTTCCTTGCGACAGGCGGCGAGCAGCACATTGACCCGACCAGGATTGCGCGCTGACGCACCCTGGACTTCGAAATCGATGGCGACCTCGTCCAACGGATAAGGGATGTACTGGTCGGCCTCGATCTTGAGCTGATCTTCCATCTCGTCGTCGGTAAGGCCGGCATCCATCTCGATGGTCTTGGTGATCACCGCCGAACCGGCCACGGCCACCGCCACGCTCTTGAGGTTGGTCCTGGCCTTGACCAGCGCACGCGACAGTGCCTGGCCCACGCCATCGGGTTCGGCGATATTTTTCTCGACGACCGCACTGAAGGGCAATGGCTCGACCGCGTAGGCCTCGACCTTATAGCCATTGCCCTGGCGGCTCAGCTCCAGCAGCTTCACCGAAGTGGAGCTGATATCGATCCCCAGAAGCGACCTGGCTTTTTTATTGAAGAGTCCTAGCACTACCAATTCCCTATGACTTTCCGTGAGTTACGGACTCCATAACGGGTGTTGCGTTCAATCCACCCGTCTTGACAGCTAGCGCAAATAACGCCTTGGACGGAAAAATGCTTATAATGCCCAGCGTTTTTTCCGCTTTTTTCTCAAGCGCGGGTCGTTCTCCTTAGCCTGAACCCTGATGCCAAATTCATTTTTTGCCCTGGATGTCCAAAAGCCTTGATTCGTCTGCTGAAATTTTTCGGTTGGTCCATCGTCGCCGTATTCTGCGGACTGCTTCTGGGTCTGAGTGGGGCGTTTCTTTACCTTAGTCCCGGATTGCCGTCCGTTGAGGCACTGAGAAGCATCCAGTTGCAGATTCCTTTGCGGGTGTACAGCAGCGACAACAAGTTGATCGCAGAATTTGGCGAAATGCGCCGCACACCGATCCGTTTCGCCGACATTCCCCCCAATTTCATTAATGCGTTACTAAGTGCTGAAGACGATAACTTCGCCAACCACTACGGCGTCGATCCCAGCAGCCTGATGCGCGCCGCCACTCAACTGGTCAAAAGCGGCCATATCCAGTCCGGCGGCAGCACCATCACCATGCAGGTGGCGAAGAACTTCTTCCTGACCAGCGAACGCAGCTTCTCGCGCAAAACCACCGAAATCCTCCTGGCCCTGCAGATCGAACGGCAACTGACCAAGGACGAAATCCTTGAGCTGTACGTCAACAAGATCTATCTGGGCAACCGTGCCTACGGCATCGAAGCCGCGGCGCAGGTGTATTACGGCAAGTCGATTCGCGACATCAGCCTGGCGCAGATGGCGATGATCGCCGGCCTGCCCAAGGCGCCTTCGCGATTCAACCCGCTGGCCAACCCGGCGCGCAGCAAGGAGCGCCGTGACTGGATCCTGGGGCGCATGTACAAGCTGGGCAAAATCAGCGAAGCCGACTACACCACCGCCATCAACGAGCCACTGAACGCCAGCTATCACGTGCCGACCCCGGAAGTGAACGCGCCCTACATCGCCGAGATGGCCCGCGCTGAAATGGTTGGCCGCTATGGCAGCGATGCTTACACCGAAGGTTTCCGCGTCACCACCACGGTGCCGAGCAACCTGCAGGAAATGGCCAACACCGCCCTCCACGAAGGCTTGATGACCTATGACCAGCGTCACGGCTATCGGGGCCCCGAGTCCCGCCTGCCAGGCAAGACGCGCGAGGCGTGGGCGAACGAACTGACCAAGCAACGCACCATCAGCAGCCTTGAACCGGCCATCGTCACCCAGGTCGACAAGGGCGGCCTGCAGGTGCTGACCCGCACCGGCAGCGAACACGTTGGCTGGGACAGCATGAAATGGGCTCGCCCATTCCTGAACACCAATAGCATGGGCGCCAATCCGAAGCAGCCTTCGGATGTAGCCCAAGTCGGCGACCTGATTCGGGTGCAGCGCCAGGCGGACAATTCTCTGAAGTTCAGCCAGATCCCGCAGGCTCAGGGCGCACTGGTCTCGCTTGATCCACAAAACGGCGCCATCCGCGCGCTGGTCGGCGGTTTCGCCTTTGAGCAGAGCAACTACAACCGCGCCCTCCAGGCCAAGCGCCAGCCGGGCTCGAGCTTCAAGCCTTTTGTCTACAGCGCCGCATTGGATAATGGCTACACCGCCTCCAGCCTGGTGAACGACGCACCGATCGTGTTTGTCGACGAATACCTGGACAAGGTCTGGCGCCCGAAAAACGACACCAACACCTTCCTCGGCCCGATCCGCCTGCGTGAAGCGCTCTACAAGTCTCGCAACCTGGTTTCGATCCGCCTGCTGCAAGCGATGGGCGTTGGCAAGACCATCGACTACATCTCCCGTTTTGGCTTCAACAAGCAGGACCTGCCGCCCAACCTGTCCCTGGCCCTGGGCACCGCGACCCTGACGCCAATGGAAATCGCCACGGGCTGGAGCACCTTCGCCAACGGCGGCTACAAGATCACCCCGTACATCATCGACAAGATCGACAGCCGCAACGGCGACACGCTATTCGTTGCCAACCCGCCCAGCGTGCCGAAAGGCGGCGCCGCAACCGACGGTATCGCCGCACCCGTCGCCGAAGCCTTTACGGTCAATGCAACACCTGGCCAGGTACCGGGCGCACAAGCAGCCCCACAAACACCCGCCGTGGCTGAACGCATTGTCGATGGACGCACCACCTACATCCTCAACAGCATGCTGGAAGACGTGATCAAGCTCGGCACCGGACGCCGCGCGCTGGCACTGGGCCGCGGCGACATTGCTGGCAAGACCGGTACCACCAACGAATCCAAGGACGCCTGGTTCTCCGGTTACAACGCCGATTACGTCACCACCGTCTGGACGGGCTTCGACCAGCCCGAAAGCCTGGGTCGCAAGGAGTTTGGCGGCACCGTCGCCCTGCCGATCTGGATGAACTACATGGGCGCCGCGCTCAAAGGCCTGCCGCCACACACGCAACCAGAGCCGGAAGGCATCCTGAGCCTGCGGGTAGACCCGATCAGCGGCCGTGCAGCCACTCCAGGCACGCCAGGGGCCTACTTCGAACTCTTCAAGGTCGAAGATACGCCTCCGACGGGCAACGAGCTGGGCAACGGCAATGCGCCAGGCAGCCCGCTACCGGCAGATGAGGGCGCGCCGATCGATTTGTTCTGATCGCAGCCACATCAAAAAGCCCTGCCCTCGTGAGAAGTGCAGGGCTTTTTATTGCCTGCCAGATTCGCATTCATTTAACTGCCGCCTTCGCGGGCAAGCCCGCTCCCACAGGAATCGCATAAACCCTGTGGGAGCGGGCTTGCCCGCGAAGAGGACCACACAATCGACGCAAAACTCACAGATGCAAAAAAGCCCCGACTCTTACAAGCCGGGGCTTTCGGTTGAAGCACTACAACGGCTTAGCCGTTGAACACGTCATCCACGCTTTTGAGCGGGTAGTTCTTCGGATACGGCAGGGTTGCCACGCCGGTCTCGATCGCAGCCTTGGCCACGGCATCGGAGATCACGGTGATCAGGCGGGCGTCCATTGGTTTCGGAATGATGTACTCACGACCGAATTCCAGCGCGATGCCGCCGTAGGCGTCGCACACTTCCTGAGGCACTGGCAGCTTGGCCAGTTCGCGCAGGGCATTGGCCGCAGCCACTTTCATTTCTTCGTTGATGCGCTTGGCGCGAACGTCCAGGGCACCACGGAAGATGAACGGGAAGCCCAGAACGTTGTTGACCTGGTTCGGGTAGTCCGAACGGCCGGTGGCCATGATCACGTCGTCACGGGTGGCGTGCGCCAGCTCCGGGGAGATTTCCGGATCCGGGTTCGAGCAAGCGAACACGATCGGGTTCGGCGCCATCGACAGCAGGCCTTCAGCACTCAGCAGGTTCGGGCCGGACAGGCCAACGAACACGTCTGCGCCTTGCAGGGCGTCTGCCAGGGTGCGCTTGTCGGTCGCGTGGGCGAAGACGGCCTTGTACTGGTTCAGGTCGTCACGGCCGGAGTGGATCACACCGGTACGGTCAACCATGTAGATGTTTTCGATGTTGGCGCCCATGCTCACCAGCAATTTCATGCAGGAGATGGCGGCAGCACCGGCACCCAGGCACACGATCTTGGCTTGCGGCAGGGTTTTGCCAGCGATTTCCAGGGCATTGATCATGCCGGCCGCGGTCACGATTGCGGTGCCGTGCTGGTCGTCGTGGAATACCGGGATATCGCACTGCTCGATCAGGGCACGTTCGATCTCAAAGCACTCAGGCGCCTTGATGTCTTCCAGGTTGATGCCACCGAAAGTGATGGAGATGCGCTTGACGGTGTCGATGAAGGCTTGCGGGCTTTCGGAGTCGACTTCGATGTCGAAAACGTCGATGCCGGCGAAGCGCTTGAACAGCACGCCTTTACCTTCCATCACTGGCTTGGAGGCCAATGGGCCGAGGTTGCCCAGGCCCAGAATCGCGGTGCCATCGGAAATGACTGCAACCAGGTTGCCTTTGCCGGTGTACTTGTAGGCCAGCTCAGGATCGCGGGCGATCTCGCGTACTGGTTCAGCTACGCCGGGGCTGTAGGCCAGCGACAGGTCGCGGGCAGTAGCAGTGGCCTTGGTGAGCTCGACACTCAGCTTCCCTGGACGAGGATTGGCGTGATATTCGAGAGCGGCAGTTTTCAGATCAGACATTTTGGCATTCCGCTTTTACTGTTGGACAGACTGGTCAGCGAGGATACGCGCCTGACAAAATCCCCACAAGACTGACCGGTCACCCCTGTCAAGCGCCCCACCCTACGACTTTGGCCCAAGAGCCGCGGAACACAAGGGATAGACTGTTCACAATCCAAGTAAATAATGTCTACAATTATTTGAAAATGGCCATTGCAGCCAAATCACAGGCACAAAAAAGGCGTCCCGGGGGACGCCTTTTTCATCAGCATGGAAAAACTGCAGCGTTTTCCCAGGATGATCGGCCTTAGGCCTTTTTCGCACCGAAAGCACCGAAACGGTCTGCGAAGCGCTGAACGCGGCCGCCAGTGTCCAGAGTCTTCTGCTTACCGGTGTAGAACGGGTGGCACTCGTTGCAAACGTCGATCGCCAGGGCTTTGCCGAAGGTCGAACGGGTTTCGAACTTGTTGCCGCAGCTGCAGGTAACAGCAACTGCTGGGTATTCTGGATGGATATCAGCTTTCATGGTGTCTTCCTCGGGCTAGCGTGCCGCCACCCAACACTATTGTTGAATACCGCACGTAATTAGGCCGCGGATTCTACCAGACAATGCCAATCACGCAAGCTGTCCCTCAAACCGGTCGTCTGCTAGGCTCCCGGCCCTGAGCCTTCCTTTGTACCCGCCTATCGAGATCCCCCCGCGTGCCCGACGCCATTCTGCGCCTCGCCCTGCCTTCGCCCCTGCGCCGCCTGTTCGACTACCGGGCACCGGCCGGCGTGCTGCGTGCGCAGTTGCACCCCGGCATGCGTTTGCGGGTGCCGTTCGGCCGGAGGGAGATGATCGGAATCCTGGTGGAGGTCACCGACACCAGCGAAGTGCCGGCAGAAAAACTCAAGCCCGCCCTCGCCCTGCTTGACGCTACGCCGCCGTTGCCGCCCACGCTGTTCAAACTGTGCCTGTGGACCTCGCAGTACTATCAGCACAGCCTCGGCGACACCTTGAGCTGGGCACTGCCGGTGTTGCTGCGACAGGGCGAACTGGCCGAGGCGCGCCAGGAGCGCTTCTGGTCCGCCGCGCCGGGCGCCAGCCTCGATGACCCCCGTATCGCCCGTGCCCCGCGCCAGCGCGAAGCCCTGGCAACGCTGGCCCAGCACCCCCACGGCGTGGCCCATCAGTTGCTGAGCAAGCTGATGCTGAGCAAGGACAGCCTCGATCTGTTACTGGCCAAGGAACTGGTCCAGGTCGAAATCCGCAGACACGCCCCCGGCGCCCGACACGACCACTG
Organism: Pseudomonas sp. WJP1; assembly: GCF_028471945.1. NCBI lineage: Bacteria > Pseudomonadati > Pseudomonadota > Gammaproteobacteria > Pseudomonadales > Pseudomonadaceae > Pseudomonas > Pseudomonas sp. WJP1. Next base: position 389,171 of record NZ_CP110128.1, on the reverse strand, counting down.
GCTGGCCCAACCCGAGCTGCCACTCAACCCAGAGCAGCGGGCAGCCTATGAAGCCATTCGCTCCGGGTTCGACAGTTACCATGCGTTCCTGCTCGCCGGCGTTACCGGCAGCGGCAAGACCGAAGTGTATTTGCAGCTTATCCGCGAAACCCTGGAGGCCGGCAAGCAGGCCCTGGTGCTGATCCCGGAAATCAACCTGGGCCCGCAGACCCTGGCGCGCTTCGAGCAACGTTTCAACGCGCGCATCGCCCTGATCCACTCGGCGGTCAATGATCGCGAACGTCTCGAGGCCTGGCTTGCCGCCCGCGATGGTGAAGCCGACATCATTATCGGCACCCGCTCGGCACTGTTCACACCAATGAAAAACCCGGGCCTGATCATCATCGATGAAGAGCACGATGGTTCCTATAAACAGCAGGAAGGCTTGCGCTATCACGCACGCGATCTGGCGCTGGTCAGGGCTCGACAGGAAAACATCCCGATTGTCCTGGGCTCTGCCACACCTTCTCTGGAAAGCCTGCACAACGCCTACACCGGCCGGTATGGCCTGCTGCGGCTGAACGAGCGCGCTGGCGGTGCCAAGCAACCACGATTCCTGCGCCTGGATGTGAAAAGCCGGCCACTGGACAGCGGTATTTCCGGGCCCATGCAACAAGCCATTGGCCAGACCCTCGCCGCCGGCCAACAGGTGCTGGTATTCCTCAACCGCCGCGGCTTTGCCCCGACCCTGTTGTGCCATGACTGCGGCTGGATGTCCGAGTGCCAACGCTGCGATGCGCGCATGACCGTGCACCAGCGCCACGGCGAACTGCGCTGCCATCATTGCGGCTACGTCGAACGCGTGCCGCGCCAGTGCCCCAAGTGCAACAAGGTCGACTTGCGCCCCGTGGGGGCCGGCACCGAACGGGCCGAGGAACGCCTGGGGATCCTGTTCCCGGACTATCCGGTGCTGCGGGTCGACCGCGACAGCACCTCGCGCAAGGACGCGATGAACCAGTTGTTCGCCACCATACAGAAGGGCCAGCCATGCATCCTGGTCGGCACGCAGATGCTCGCCAAGGGCCACCACTTCCCACGGGTAACCCTGGTCTCGATCCTGGATGCGGACGGCGGGCTGTTCTCCGGCGACTTCCGCGCCAGTGAGCGCATGGCGCAACTGATTGTCCAGGTCGCCGGGCGGGCAGGCCGGGCGGAAGAGCCGGGCAAGGTGATCATCCAGACGCACCTGGCCGACCATCCGCTGCTGGTACAGTTGACCGAGCAGGGTTACTTCGCCTTTGCCGAGCAGGCCTTGAGCGAACGTCGCGCAGCCGGCCTGCCGCCGTTTGCGCATTTGGCATTGCTGCGGGCCGAGGCGCACAAGCCCGGCCAAGCCGAAGGGTTTCTAGATGAGGCCTGCAGCGAGGCCGAGCGCTTGCTCGCTGAACAGAACTTGAGCGGAATCGAACTGCTGGGGCCGGTGCCGGCACCGATGGAACGTCGGGCCGGGCGTTATCGCGCACAGTTGCTGTTGCAAGCGACGGCACGGGCGCCGCTGCACCGGCTGCTCGCCAGCTGGTTGCTGGTACTGGAGCAGATGCCGAGCGGGCGGGCGGTGCGCTGGTCATTGGATGTCGATCCGGTCGATTTGTATTGATTTTGAGATCGCTTTCGCGAGCAAGTCGAATCGTCGCACCGCCGCTCCCACATTTGAAATGCGTTCCCCTGTGGGAGCGGGCTTGCTCGCGAAGGGGCCCGATTTGTCACCGCATATCCATAACCTGCCCGCTATAGTTGGCAAGGCCGCCTCGGCAACGGATAATGCCCAGTTTTTCCACCAGCGCATTGATGCGCCGCCGCGCCTGCGGTCGAAAGAGAAGACCATGAAAGACACCATTCGCCAGCTGATCCAACAAGCCATCACCCAACTCGTCAACGAAGGTGTGTTGCCTGAAGGCCTGTCGCCGGCGATCCAGGTTGAAAACTCCCGCGACAAGAAGAACGGCGACTTCGCCAGCAACATCGCCATGATGCTGGCCAAGCCTGCGGGCATGAAGCCGCGCGACCTGGCGGAAAAAATCATCGCAGCCCTGCCAGCTGACGAAAACGTCTCCAAGACCGAAATCGCCGGCCCTGGCTTCCTGAACTTCTTCCAGAACACCGACGCCCTGGCCGCGCGCCTGGACGCCGCCCTGGCCGACGCCCACATCGGCGTGCGCAAGGCCGGCCCGGCACAGCGCACCGTGGTCGACCTGTCGGCACCGAACCTGGCCAAAGAGATGCACGTCGGCCACTTGCGCTCGACCATCATTGGCGATGGCGTAGCCCGCGTGCTGGAATTCCTCGGTGACGAAGTGATCCGGCAGAACCACGTCGGCGACTGGGGCACCCAGTTCGGCATGCTGATGGCTTACCTGCAGGAAAACCCGATCACCAGCGACGAGCTGTCGGACCTGGAAAACTTCTACCGCGCCGCCAAGGGCCGCTTTGACGAATCCGAAGAGTTCGCCGACCGCGCCCGTGGCCTGGTGGTCAAGCTGCAGGCCGGCGATCCCGATTGCCTGGCGCTGTGGACCAAGTTCAAGGACATCTCGCTGTCCCACTGCCAGAAGATCTACGAGCTGCTGAACGTCAAACTGACCATGGCCGACGTGATGGGCGAAAGCGCCTACAACGACGACCTGATCAATGTGGTCAACGACCTTAAGGCTGCCGGCATGCTGGTCGAGAGCAACGGCGCCCAGTGCGTGTTCCTCGACGAGTTCAAGAACGCCGACGGCGACCCGCTGCCGGTGATCATCGTCAAGGCTGACGGCGGCTACCTCTACGCCACCACCGACCTGGCCGCTGTGCGCTACCGCAGCGGCAAGCTCAAGGCCGACCGTGCCCTGTACTTCGTCGACCAGCGTCAGGCCCTGCACTTCCAGCAAGTGTTCGCCGTCGCCCGCAAGGCCGGCTTCGTGACGCACCCGATGGAAATGGAACACATGGGCTTCGGCACCATGAACGGCGCTGACGGTCGCCCGTTCAAGACCCGCGATGGCGGGACCGTGAAGCTCATCGACCTGCTGACCGAAGCCCAGGAGCGCGCCTACACCCTGGTCAAGGACAAGAACCCGGAGCTGGCCGAAGCCGAGCTGCGCAACATCGCCAAGGTGGTGGGCATCGGTGCGGTGAAATACGCCGACCTGTCCAAGCACCGCACCAGCGACTACAGCTTCAACTTCGACCTGATGCTGAACTTCGAAGGCAACACCGCGCCGTACCTGCTGTACGCCTACACCCGCGTGGCTGGAGTGTTCCGCAAACTCGGCAAGGACTTCAGCGAAGTAGAGGGTCAGATCGTTCTCGAAGCAGCGCACGAGCACGAACTGGCGGCGAAACTCGCGCAGTTCGGCGAAGTGCTGAACAACGTGTCCGAGAAAGGCACGCCGCACATCCTCTGCACCTACCTGTACGACGTCGCCGGCCTGTTCTCCAGCTTCTACGAGAACTGCCCGATCCTCGCCGCCGACACCCCGGAACAAATGCAGAGCCGTCTGCGCCTCGCCGCGCTGACTGGACGCACTCTCAAGCAAGGCCTGGAACTCTTGGGCCTGGAAACTCTGGAGCGTATGTAAGTTGGCTGCCAAGAAAAAACCTGCACCCAAGCGTGGCGCCAGCCGTTACCAAGCTCCAGCGAAGCAACCGATCCCGGGTTGGCTGTGGATGGCCATCGGCCTGACGGTCGGTGCTTTCATCGTATTCCTGATGAAGCTGGAGCCGGGCAAGGGCAGCGACACGGTCAAACGCGAGAAAGTCGAGCAGCAACAGAAAGCCACCAAGATCGCCGAGGCCAACAAGACCCCGCCGAGCCCGACGCAACCGGTGAAACCGAAGTACGACTTCTACACCCTGTTGCCGGAATCTGAAGTCATCGTGCCGCCGGATGCCGTGCCGGAAAAGACCCTGCCGACGCCACAAGTGCCGGCCATTCCGACCACGCCGGTTACCCCGGCGGAAGCGGCGAAGATCGATACCGCCCGCGCCCAGGCCGCCCTGGCCGGCATTACGCCGCCGCCAGCGCCACCCGTGGCCAAGGCCGCACCGGTGACCAAGTTCTTCCTGCAGGCCGGATCGTTCCGCAAGGAGGCTGACGCCGACAAGGTGCGGGCGCAGATCATTCTGCTGGGTCAGGCGGTGGCGGTTGAATCAGGGACGGTCAAGGACGAGACCTGGTATCGGGTATTGGTGGGTCCGTTCAGTAACCGTGAGCAGTTGACCACGGCACAGAAACAACTGGCCGGTGCCGGCTTCAGCAATCTGTTGTTACAACAACGCCAGAACCGTTGATTTCTTCAAGGTAACCGCGTCATCGTTCATCGCTGGCAAGCCAGCTCCCACAGGATTTGCGCAAACTCTGTGGGAGCTGGCTTGCCAGCGATGGCGTCAGAATAGACACCACCGCGCCCGCTTGCGAAAACACCGCTCGTCCCCCGCCGCGTCCTACAGTTGAAATCCACTCCACCACCCCCATATGAATGGGCATACGGCATTTTCGCCCCGCAGCGTGGAGACTCTTCCCTTGACCACCATCGTTTCAGTTCGCCGCCACGGCAAAGTCGTCATGGGCGGCGACGGCCAGGTTTCCCTTGGCAATACCGTGATGAAAGGCAACGCGAAAAAAGTTCGTCGCCTGTACCACGGCCAGGTCATTGCCGGTTTTGCCGGTGCCACCGCTGACGCCTTTACCCTCTTCGAACGCTTCGAAGGCCAACTTGAAAAGCATCAGGGCCACTTGGTACGCGCCGCTGTCGAGCTCGCCAAGGAATGGCGTACCGACCGTTCCCTGAGCCGCCTCGAAGCCATGCTCGCCGTTGCCAACAAGGACGCCTCGCTGATCATCACCGGCAACGGTGACGTGGTCGAGCCAGAAGACGGCCTGATCGCCATGGGTTCCGGCGGCGCCTATGCACAAGCCGCAGCCAGCGCACTGCTGAAAAAAACCGACCTGTCGGCCCGGGAAATCGTCGAAACCGCCCTCGGCATTGCCGGCGACATCTGCGTATTCACCAACCACACCCAGACCATTGAGGAGCAGGACTGCGCCGAGTAAGCCTGATTCGGCCCCGTGCCACGGCTCATTCTTGCTTTAGGTCCTTTGAATATTATGTCCATGACTCCCCGTGAAATCGTCCACGAACTCAATCGCCATATCATCGGCCAGGACGATGCCAAGCGCGCCGTCGCCATTGCCCTGCGCAATCGCTGGCGCCGCATGCAGCTGCCGGAAGAGCTGCGTGTTGAAGTAACGCCCAAGAACATCCTGATGATCGGCCCGACCGGTGTCGGTAAAACCGAGATCGCCCGTCGCCTGGCGAAACTGGCCAACGCGCCTTTCATCAAGGTCGAAGCCACCAAGTTCACCGAAGTCGGCTACGTCGGCCGTGACGTCGAATCGATCATTCGTGACCTGGCCGATGCCGCGATCAAGCTGCTGCGCGAACAGGAAATCGTCAAGGTACGCCACCGCGCCGAAGACGCTGCTGAAGAGCGCATCCTCGACGCCCTGCTGCCACCGGCACGCATGGGCTTCAGCAGCGACGATGCCCCGACCCAGGATTCCAACACCCGTCAGCTGTTCCGCAAGCGCCTGCGCGAAGGCCAGCTGGATGACAAGGAGATCGAAATCGAAGTCGCCGAAATGGCCGGCGTCGACATCTCCGCGCCACCGGGCATGGAAGAAATGACCAACCAGCTGCAAAGCCTGTTCGCCAACATGGGCAAGGGCAAGAAGAAAGCCCGCAAGCTCAAGGTCAAAGAAGCGCTGAAGATGGTGCGCGACGAAGAAGCCAGCCGCCTGGTCAACGATGAAGAGTTGAAGGCCAAGGCCCTGGAAGCGGTCGAGCAGCACGGCATCGTGTTCATCGACGAAATCGACAAGGTCGCCAAGCGCGGCAACTCCGGCGGCGTCGATGTGTCCCGCGAAGGCGTGCAGCGCGACTTGCTGCCGCTGATCGAAGGCTGCACCGTCAACACCAAGCTGGGCATGGTCAAGACCGACCACATCCTGTTCATCGCCTCCGGTGCCTTCCACCTGAGCAAGCCAAGTGACCTGGTGCCCGAGCTGCAAGGTCGTCTGCCGATCCGTGTCGAACTCAAGGCCCTGAGCCCGGAAGACTTCGAGCGCATCCTCAGCGAGCCCCACGCATCGCTCACCGAGCAATATTGCGCGCTGCTGAAAACCGAAGGCCTGGGTATCGAGTTCTTGCCGAGCGGTATCAAGCGCATTGCCGAGATCGCCTGGCAGGTGAACGAGAAAACCGAAAACATCGGTGCCCGTCGCCTGCACACCTTGCTTGAACGCCTGCTCGAAGAAGTATCTTTCAGCGCTGGCGACCTGGCCAGCGTGCATGACGACAAGGTGATCCAGATCGACGCCGACTACGTCAACGGCCACCTGGGCGAATTGGCGCAGAACGAAGACCTGTCCCGTTATATCCTGTAAGCCATACTTACGGTAATCGCGGCCCCTGTGGGAGCGGGCTTGCTCGCGAAAGCGGTCTGATATTCAACGTTGATGTTGAATGTCATGGCCTCTTCGCGAGCAAGCCCGCTCCCACATTGGCCTGGCGGACTGCCACAGAACGGACTTCAGGTCATGACCCAACTCCCCACCGACATCAAGCTGCACAAAGCCTCGAAAACCCTGACGCTCAAATACGCGTCCGGCGAGGAATACACCCTGCCCGCCGAGTTCCTGCGCGTGCACTCCCCCTCCGCCGAGGTCCAGGGCCACGGCAAACCCATCCTGCAATTTGGCAAGATCAACGTAGGACTGAGCAAGATAGAACCGGCCGGTCAGTACGCACTGAAGCTGACCTTCGACGATGGCCACGACAGCGGCCTGTTCACCTGGGAATACCTCTACGAACTGGGGCGGCGTCATGACGCACTCTGGGACGATTATCTTGCCGAGCTCAAGGCCGCAGGAAAAACCCGCGACCCGAACGAATCCGTCGTCAAGCTGATGCTCTAGCCTGCACCTCTTGCTCTTTAGAGGGCATTTTCTAATTCCATCTGTTTGAATGCTCGGCTTCAGGGTCGACGCCTGGCCCGCTTGCGAAAAAAATTAAACTCGGGTAACCAATGGAGCTGGCAAGTTCCCTGCAGTGCTCTCTGAACTGAAAAGCAGTGATGCAGAATTAACGGTCACCCGAGCGTAGTACCTGGCATTGGCTGTGTGACTACACAGTGGGACCAAGGTACTCGTCTCAGGGCAATGGAGCGTCGTAGATGAGTAACAAGAGTAACGATGAGTTGAAGTATCAAGCCTCGGAAAACACCCTGGGGCTCAATCCTGTCGTTGGGCTGCGTGGAAAGGATCTACTGGCTTCTGCTCGAATGGTGCTTAGGCAGGCCATCAAGCAACCGGTGCATAGCGTCAAACATGTCGCGCACTTTGGTCTTGAACTCAAGAACGTGCTGTTTGGTAAATCCGGGCTGCAACCGACCAGCGATGACCGTCGCTTCGCCGATCCGGCCTGGAGCCAGAACCCGCTCTACAAACGCTATTTGCAAACCTACCTGGCGTGGCGCAAGGAACTCCACGCCTGGATCGACGAAAGCAACCTCGGCCCCAGCGATGTGGCACGCGGGCACTTCGTGATCAACCTAATGACCGAAGCCATGGCGCCGACCAATACCGCGGCCAACCCGGCGGCAGTCAAACGCTTTTTCGAAACCGGCGGCAAGAGCCTGCTCGATGGCCTCTCGCACCTGGCCAAGGATCTGGTACACAACGGCGGCATGCCGAGCCAGGTCAACATGGGTGCGTTCGAAGTCGGCAAGAGCCTTGGCGTGACCGAAGGCGCGGTGGTGTTTCGCAACGATGTGCTGGAACTGATCCAGTACAAGCCGACCACCGAGCAGGTGCACGAACGCCCGCTGCTGGTGGTGCCGCCACAGATCAACAAGTTCTACGTTTTCGACCTGAGCCCGGACAAGAGTCTGGCGCGGTTCTGCCTGCGCAACAACGTGCAGACCTTCATCGTCAGCTGGCGCAACCCGACCAAGGAACAGCGCGAGTGGGGCCTGTCGACCTACATCGAAGCCCTCAAGGAAGCGGTTGATGTCGTTACCGCGATCACCGGCAGCAAAGACGTGAACATGCTCGGGGCCTGCTCCGGCGGCATCACCTGCACCGCGCTGCTGGGCCATTACGCAGCAATCGGCGAAAACAAGGTCAACGCCCTGACCTTGCTGGTGAGCGTGCTCGATACCACTCTCGAGAGCGACGTCGCCCTGTTCGTCAATGAACAGACCCTCGAAGCCGCCAAGCGCCACTCGTACCAGGCCGGCGTACTGGAAGGCCGCGACATGGCGAAGGTCTTCGCCTGGATGCGCCCCAACGACCTGATCTGGAACTACTGGGTCAACAATTACCTGCTGGGCAACGAACCGCCGGTGTTCGACATCCTGTTCTGGAACAACGACACCACCCGGTTGCCCGCGGCGTTCCACGGCGACCTGATCGAGTTGTTCAAAAACAACCCACTGATTCGCCCGAATGCACTGGAAGTGTGCGGCACCGCCATCGACCTCAAGCAAGTGACGGCCGACATCTTTTCCCTGGCCGGCACCAACGACCACATCACCCCGTGGAAGTCCTGCTACAAGTCGGCGCAGCTGTTTGGCGGCAACGTTGAGTTCGTGCTGTCCAGCAGCGGGCATATCCAGAGCATCCTGAACCCGCCGGGCAACCCGAAATCCCGTTACATGACCAGCACTGAAGTGGCGAACAATGCCGATGAGTGGCAAGCGAACGCCACCAAGCACACTGATTCCTGGTGGCTGCACTGGCAGGCCTGGCAGGCCCAACGCTCGGGCGAGCTGAAAAAGGCCCCGGCAAAACTGGGCAACAAGGCCTATCCGCCGGGTGAAGCGGCGCCAGGCACGTACGTGCACGAACGGTAACTGACACACCCCGCCTTCACCTGTAGGAGCGAGCCTGCTCGCGAAAAACGTGAGGACAACGCGTTAACTCAGACAGCACGCGTTATCGTTAACGTCCTTCGCGAGCAGGCTCGCTCCTACAGGGGTTCGGGGATGAATTCATAAACAGGGCCAGAAGCATGCCGCAACCGTTCATATTCCGCACCGTCGACCTGGATGGCCAGACCCTCCGCACGGCGGTGCGCCCCGGCAAGCCTCACTTGACGCCACTGCTGATTTTCAATGGCATCGGTGCCAACCTGGAGCTGGTGTTTCCGTTTGTCGCAGCGCTGGACCCGGACCTGGAAGTCATCGCCTTCGACGTGCCCGGTGTCGGCGGTTCGTCCACGCCGAATCTTCCGTATCGCTTTCCAAGCCTGGCCAAACTCACAGCACGCATGCTCGACTACCTCGATTACGGGCAAGTCAATGTGATCGGCGTGTCCTGGGGGGGTGCGCTTGCGCAACAGTTCGCCTATGACTATCCAGAGCGTTGCAAGAAGCTTGTCCTGGCAGCGACGGCAGCGGGCGCGGTGATGGTGCCGGGCAAGCCGAAAGTCTTGTGGATGATGGCCAGCCCACGGCGTTACATCCAGCCCTCCCATGTGATCCGCATTGCCCCGATGATCTACGGCGGCGCGTTCCGTCGCGACCCGACGCTGGCCGCGAGCCATGCGGCAAAGGTCCGTTCGGCAGGCAAGCTCGGTTACTACTGGCAATTGTTCGCCGGCCTCGGCTGGACCAGCATTCACTGGCTGCACAAGATCAACCAGCCGACCCTGGTCCTGGCCGGCGACGACGATCCCTTGATCCCGCTGGTCAACATGCGCTTGCTGGCCTGGCGGATTCCCAACGCCCAGTTGCACATCATCGATGACGGCCATCTGTTCCTGATTACCCGGGCCGAAGCGGTGGCACCGATCATCATGAAGTTCCTCGAGGAGGAGCGCCAGCGTGCGGTGATGCACCCGCATCCGGCGCCATTTGGTGGCTGACCGGCCCATTTTTTGTATGGCAAAGAGGGGGCGGCAGGACATCGCACCGCGCAACAACCCGTTACAGCGTCTATGGTGTTCTGGTTCGGTGTTTTGTATTTGGCCTGAAGACGAAGGAGTGTTGAGTCATGCGCGATAAACCTGCGAGGGAGTCACTACCCACTCCCGCCAAGTTCATCAATGCACAAAGTGCGATTACCGGCCTGCGCGGCCGGGATCTGGTTTCGACTTTGCGCAGTGTTGCCGCCCATGGCCTGCGCCACCCCGTGCACACCGCGCGACACGCCTTGAAACTAGGTGGTCAACTGGGTCGCGTGCTGCTGGGCGACACCCTGCATCCCACCGACCCGCAGGACCGGCGTTTCGACGACCCGGCGTGGAGTCTCAACCCCTTTTATCGTCGCAGCCTGCAGGCCTACCTGAGCTGGCAGAAGCAGGTCAAAAGCTGGATCGACGAAAGCAACATGACCCCGGATGACCGCGCCCGCGCGCACTTCGCATTCGCCCTGCTCAACGATGCCGTGTCGCCGTCCAACAGCCTGCTCAATCCGCTGGCGATCAAGGAAATCTTCAACTCCGGCGGTAACAGCCTGGTGCGCGGGATCGGCCATCTGGTCGACGACCTACTGCACAACGACGGACTACCCCGACAAGTCACCAAGCACGCATTCGAGGTCGGCAAGACCGTCGCCACCACCACCGGCGCCGTGGTGTTTCGCAACGAACTGCTGGAGCTGATCCAGTACAAGCCGATGAGCGAAAAGCAGTATTCCAAACCGCTGCTGGTGGTGCCGCCACAGATCAACAAGTACTACATTTTCGACCTCAGCCCCCACAACAGCTTCGTCCAGTTCGCGCTCAAGAACGGCCTGCAAACCTTCGTCATCAGTTGGCGTAATCCGGATATACGCCACCGCGAATGGGGCCTGTCGACCTACGTTGAAGCGGTGGAAGAAGCGATGAATGTCTGCCGGGCGATCACCGGCGCCCGCGAAGTCAACCTGATGGGCGCCTGCGCCGGCGGGCTGACCATTGCCGCCCTGCAGGGTCACCTGCAAGCCAAGCGCCAGCTGCGCCGCGTTTCCAGCGCGACGTACCTGGTGAGCCTGCTCGACAGCCAACTGGACAGCCCGGCCACGCTCTTCGCCGACGAACAGACCCTGGAAGCCGCCAAGCGCCGCTCCTACCAGAAAGGTGTGCTGGACGGCCGCGACATGGCCAAGGTCTTCGCCTGGATGCGCCCCAACGATTTGATCTGGAGCTACTTCGTCAACAACTACCTGATGGGCAAGGAGCCGCCGGCGTTCGACATCCTCTACTGGAACAACGACAACACACGCCTGCCGGCCGCCCTGCATGGCGACTTGCTGGACTTCTTCAAGCACAACCCGCTGAGCCATCCCGGTGGCCTGGAAGTGTGCGGCACCGCGATCGATCTGCAGAAGGTCACCGTCGACAGTTTCAGCGTGGCCGGCATCAACGACCACATCACGCCGTGGGACGCGGTGTATCGCTCGACCCTGCTGCTCGGTGGCGAGCGCCGCTTCGTCCTGTCCAACAGCGGTCATGTGCAGAGCATTCTCAACCCGCCGAACAATCCGAAAGCCAACTACCTCGAAGGCGCAAAACTGAGCAGCGACCCCAGGGCCTGGTACTACGACGCCAAGCCCGTCGACGGCAGCTGGTGGACGCAATGGCTGGGCTGGATTCAGGAACGCTCGGGCGCGAAAAAAGAAACACACATGGCCCTCGGCAATCAGGATTATCCACCGATGGAGGCGGCGCCCGGGACTTACGTGCGCGTGCGCTGATGTTCAACGACCACGGTCTCTACCGGCCGTGGCATGACCCGATCAAAAGAAGACTGGATGAAAACCCGCGAACGGATACTCGAATGTGCCCTGCAGTTGTTCAATGAGAAGGGCGAACCGAATGTTTCCACCATGGAAGTTGCCAACGAAATGGGCATCAGCCCGGGCAATCTGTACTACCACTTCCACGGCAAGGAACCGCTGATTCTCGGCCTGTTCGAACGTTTCCAGGCCGAACTGGCCCCGTTGCTCGATCCCCCGGCCGACGTCGAGCTGGCCCCCGAGGATTACTGGCTGTTCCTGCACCTGATCGTCGAGCGCCTGTCCCACTATCGCTTTCTGTTCCAGGACCTGTCGAACCTGGCCGGGCGCCTGCCGAAACTGGCCAAGGGTATTCGCAACCTGCTCAATGCGCTCAAGCGCACACTGGCGTCGTTGCTGGCGCGATTGAAAGCCCTGGGACAACTGGTCAGCGACACCCAGGCGCTGGGGCAACTGGTGGAGCAGATCACCCTGACACTGCTGTTCTCACTGGACTATCAGCGGATACTCGGCCGCGCAGGCGAAGTGCGCTTGGTGGTCTACCAGATCATGATGCTGGTGGCACCGCACTTGCTGCCGCCGATCAAAGCGGCGACTGAACAAATGGCGTTGCAGTACCTGGAAGAGCATTAAGATCTTTTCAAGCCTCAAACAAAAACGCCCGACCTTGGCAGGCCGGGCGTTTTTTAGAGCCCTGAACGATCAGGACTGACTGGTTGGCGTCGATGGAGCTGGCGCGGCAGTCTGGGTTACAGCAGGGGTAGGCGCAGCAGCGGAGTTCGCAGTGCTGGCCGGAGCGGCCGAAGCAACCGGCGTTGCCGGTTTGGCTGGAGCCTCTGCTGGTTTGGCGGCGGCTGCTTTTGGAGCGGCCGGTTTTTTCACTGCTGGTTTTTTCGCAGCAGCAGGTTTTGCTGCTGGCTTGGCTGCCGGTTTAGCGGCAGCGGTTTTCGCTGCAGGCTTGGCGGCGGTTTTAGCAGCTGCCGGTTTTGCCGCTGGTTTGGCGGCAGCTGGCTTGGCAGCCGCAGTTTTTGCAGCCGGTTTGGCGGCGGCTTTAGCAGCAGGTTTAGCCAATGGCTTGGCTGCAGTTTTGGCGGCCGGCTTGGCTGCCGCGGTTTTCGCCGCAACAGGCGCAACCTTGGCACCGGTGAGTTTTTCGATTTGCTTGGTCAGGGTATCGACCTTGCTGTGCAGCGCCTTGACTTCATTGCGGCTCGGCACGCCCAGGCGCGAAATGGCGCTGTTCAGGCGCTTGTCGAAAGCACCTTCGAGCTCATCCCACTTGCCCAGTGCACGATCTTTCACGCCACTGATGCGCGACTTGGCCGACGAAGCGGAGTCCTTGGCGGCATCGACAGTTTTGCCAACAGCGCTCTTGGTGAGCTTCTCGGCTTTCTCGCCGTCCTTGACCAGTGAGTCGAAGAGTTTGCTGCCGTCAGTGTCGATCTTCGAGTACACGCCCAAACCAGCCAGCCAGATCTTGCGGGAGTAGTCTTCGACTTTCCCGATCCACGAGCTGCCTTCTTTGTCAGTATTCTTTTTACCAGCCATCCCGTTCTCCTTAAGATTTACGCTCGACGCGTTCGAGCAGTGCCGTGAGCTCATCGAGCTTGGCAGAGAGTGCCTCAACGTCATGTTTAGACGGAATGCCGATACGATTCAAGGTACTTGCGACACGCGTGTCGAACGCTCTCTCGACTTTGTCGAGTTGCAGTTCGACCTTGCCTTTGAAAGTGCTCACTTCACTCTTGGCTTCATCGATCTCGGCATTGGCCGCTTCAAGCTTCTCGGCAACTACTTTTTTGCCTTTGGTTTCAACTGCTTGCCCGGCCTTGATCAACTCTTGAAAGTACTCGCTACCCTCTTGGCCGACCTTGGTGTAGGCACCCAGGCCCGCCAGCCAGATCTTGCGGGCATACGATTTGACGTCATGCAGAGCGGTCGTCGATGCGTCGATTTTTTTCTTCAAAATAACTTTTGCCATGGTGCACCTCACGCGCAGAAGGTTTGAGGAACTGCCCGGATAAGTGTCGGGCTCTGGCACAAAGTAGGGAGAAAAATTAGAAACGGCACCCTAACAACCGACATGATTCATTGGCCGCACCACAAAAAAATGTAGGAGTGAGCCTGCTCGCGATGACGGAGTGTCAGTCAACATTTAGGTCGGCTGACACTCCGTCATCGCGAGCAGGCTCACTCCTACAGGGGATGTGGTTCGACTCGGGAATCAGACGAGGGCTTTATCCAACGCCTTTTCGATTTCCGCCTTGATCATGCCGCTCATGGCCGACATCATCAGGCCCAACTCCACATCGACCTTGATCGAGTCGTCAGTGACATGCACCGCACCTTTCACACCGGAGCGCTTGAGGTTCAGGGTGTCACCGGACCACTGCGGCTCCAGGCCATACTGATCGGAAAGTTTTTGCGCCAGCTTGTCGGCCTTCTCGCGGGCCGCTTCCTTACCCAGGCCGTGGGCACGCTCAACACTAAAATGGGCCATTGAATGACTCCTGCTTTATGAATGCTTGTTCATTGAATCTTGACCGCTGCTGCGGCAAAACGTCCCGAGGGTGATCCATCTTACCTGCAGCCTTGCCAAGACAAAGCATCCCTTGGGGATTAGAATGTCGCGCATTCTCTTTTGGTGACAGCGATATGACTGATCAGCGCAAAGGCAGCGATGCCGAACCCACCACTCACTTCGGCTTCAAAAACGTTCCGGAAAGCCAGAAAGCGGAAAAAGTCGCTGAGGTTTTCCACTCGGTAGCCGCCAAGTACGACCTGATGAACGACCTCCTGTCGGGCGGCATGCACCGTCTGTGGAAGCGTTTCGCGATCGAATTGTCGGGCGTGCGCACTGGTAACCGGGTGCTTGACATCGCTGGCGGCACGGGCGACCTGACCCGCAAGTTCTCGCACCTCGTTGGCCCGACTGGCCAGGTGGTGCTGGCCGATATCAACGAATCCATGCTCAAGGTCGGCCGTGACCGCCTGCTGGACCTGGGTGTGGCCGGCAACGTCGAATTCGTCCAGGCCGATGCGGAAAAACTGCCGTTCCCGGACAACCATTTCGACTGCGTGACCATCGCCTTCGGCCTGCGCAACGTCACGCACAAGGAAGACGCCCTGCGCTCCATGCTGCGCGTGCTCAAGCCTGGTGGTCGCCTGCTGGTGCTGGAGTTCTCCAAGCCGACCAACGCGCTGATGTCCAAAGCCTACGACGCCTACTCGTTCGCCTTCATGCCGTTGATGGGCAAGCTGATCACCAACGACTCGGAAAGCTACCGCTACCTGGCCGAATCGATCCGCATGCACCCGAACCAGGAAACCCTGAAGTCGATGATGGTCGAGGCCGGTTTCGACCGCGTGACCTATCACAACATGACCGCAGGCATCGTCGCCCTGCACCGTGGCATCAAGCCCTGATGCTGCTCGCCGGCGTGCTCGCCAGCGTTGAGCTTGGCCTGAACCGGGTGCTTCGTCTCGACAGCACGGCGCTGCCGCGGCTGGCGCATCTGGCTGGCAAGGTGATTGCCGTCGATTGCCGCAGCCCGGCATTGCAAGTGTTCATCCTGCCCAGCGATGAAGGCCTGATGCTCGCTTCCCATTGGGAAACCGGCGCCGACTGCACCTTGCGTGCACCGGCCTCCAGCCTGCTGAAGCTGGCGATGAGCAAGGACAAGACGGCGGTGCTGCACGCACCTGAAGTCGAGCTCGACGGCGACAGCGGGGTGCTGCTGGAACTGGCGGCAATCCTCCAGGACCTCGAGCTGGACTGGGAGTACGAACTCTCGCGCTGGCTCGGCCCCGTCGCCACGCAACTGGTCGGCGGTCACCTGCGCAGCCGCGCCCGCTGGTATCAGCAAGGGTTCGCCAGCCTCGGCCAGAATCTGGGCGAATACCTGGCCGAAGAATCGCGCACCCTCGTCGGTCAGCGCGAAGCCGAAGCCCGATTCAGTGAACTGGACCAGATCAAACTCGATCTGGAACGCCTCGAGGCGCGTTTCGAGCGCCTTTCCCGATCCCTCGACCCAAGCGATAACGCATGAAGCTGCTTGCCGTCCGCCGTTTGTTGCGCATCCAGCGCGTCGTGATCCGCTACCGCCTCGATGACCTGCTGTTCGCCCTGCCGTTGCCCTGGTTCCTGCTGGTGCTGCGTTACGCCTTGCCGTGGCGCTGGTTTCCGCGCAAGACCCTGGACCTGAGCCGTGGCGCACGACTGCGCCTGGCGTTGCAGGACCTGGGGCCGATTTTCATCAAGTTCGGGCAGATCCTGTCCACCCGCCGCGACCTGCTGCCCGAAGACATCGCCGATGAGCTGATGATGCTGCAGGACCGCGTGCCGCCGTTCGACTCGCAAGTGTCGGTCAAGCTGATCGAAGAGCAGCTCGGCAAGAAAATCAGTGAAGTGTTCAGCCGCTTCGACGTCGAACCGCTGGCCTCGGCGTCGGTGGCCCAGGTGCATGCCGCGCAGCTGAAAACCGGCGAGGAAGTGGTGGTCAAGGTGATCCGGCCAGGCCTCAAGCCGGTGATTGCGCAAGATCTGGCGTGGCTGTTCATCCTCGCCCGCGCCGCCGAAAAGCTCTCGGCCGACGCGCGCCTGTTGCACCCGGTGGACGTGGTCCAGGACTACGAAAAAACCATCTACGACGAACTCGACCTGCTGCGCGAAGCGGCCAACGCCAGCCAGTTGAAGCGTAACTTCGACGGCTCGCCGCTGCTCTACGTGCCCCAAGTCTATTGGGACTGGTGCCGGCCGAAAGTGCTGGTGATGGAGCGCATCTACGGCATCCAGGTCACCGACCTGGCGACCCTGGCCGACCAGCGCACCGACATGAAAATGCTCGCCGAACGCGGCGTGGAGATCTTCTTCACCCAGGTGTTCCGCGACAGCTTCTTCCATGCCGACATGCACCCCGGCAACATCTTCGTCAGCACCGTGCAGCCGTGGAGCCCGCAGTACATTGCGATCGACTGCGGTATCGTCGGCAGCCTCACCCCCGAGGACCAGGATTACCTGGCGCGCAACCTGTTCGCCTTCTTCAAGCGTGATTACCGGCGTGTGGCACAGCTGCACATCGATTCGGGCTGGGTGCCGGCGGAAACCAAACTCAACGAATTCGAAGCGGCGATCCGTACGGTCTGCGAACCGATCTTTGAAAAACCGTTAAAAGATATTTCCTTCGGCCAGGTGCTGATGCGCCTGTTCCAGACCGCCCGGCGCTTCAACATGGAAGTACAGCCGCAGCTTGTCCTGCTGCAGAAAACCCTGTTGAACATCGAAGGCCTGGGCCGTCAGCTGTACCCGGACCTCGACCTGTGGAACACCGCGCAGCCCTTCCTCGAACGCTGGATGCGTGAGCGCGTCAGTCCCAAAGCCTTGTTTGGCAACGTGCAGAGCCAGATCGAACAGATCCCGCACCTGGCCAACATGACCCGTGACCTGCTCGAACGCCTGTCCCAGCCCCACGCCAGCGATCCGCCACCGCCGTGGCACCGGCGACGCGACGACTGGTTCCTGCGCCTGCTCGGTACGGCCCATCTGGCCGGTGGCGCGATCCTCGCCGCAGGCGGGCCATTGAACGATCTGGCTTACTGGCCGGCGGGCATCATGATGGCGGTCGGCTTGTATCTGGTCGTTCGCCGATAGCCAGTTGTGCTGCGCACTGGCACACTGTTTCAACGTTGAGCCCGACTAATGATGTGTCGGGCTCGCTGTCGGAGTCGAAGATGAAAAACTGGCTGGACGAGATCAAGTGGGATGCCGACGGCCTGGTGCCGGCGATTGCCCAGGACCACAAGACCGGGCGCGTCCTGATGATGGCCTGGATGAACCGCGAAGCACTGGAACTGACGGCTGCCGAGAACCGCGCCATCTACTGGTCGCGCTCGCGTGGCAAGCTGTGGCGCAAGGGCGAAGAGTCCGGCCACGTGCAGAAGCTGCATGAGATGCGCCTGGACTGCGACGCCGACGTGATCATCCTGATGGTCGAGCAAATTGGCGACATCGCCTGCCATACCGGCCGCCAGAGCTGCTTCTACCGCGTTTTCGAAAACGGCGACTGGACGACTGTCGACCCGGTCCTGAAAGATCCGCACGCCATCTATTCCGCAGGACACAAACATGAGTGACACGTTGACCCGTCTGGCCCAAGTGCTGGAAGAGCGCAAAGGCGCCGCCGCCGACAGCTCGTACGTCGCCAGCCTGTACCACAAGGGCTTGAACAAGATTCTGGAAAAAGTCGGTGAAGAGTCGGTCGAGACCATCATTGCCGCCAAGGACGCCGCCATCAGCGGCGACTGCAGCGATGTGATCTACGAAACCGCCGATTTGTGGTTCCACAGCATGGTCATGCTCGCCCAATTGGGGCAGCATCCCCAGGCTGTACTCGATGAACTGGACCGTCGCTTCGGTCTGTCCGGGCACGCCGAGAAAGCCTCGCGCCCGTCCGCCTGAATAACTATTAGAGAGGAGCAGCAGCATGGGCATTTTTGACTGGAAACACTGGGTCGTCATCCTGGTTGTCGTGGTACTGGTATTCGGTACCAAGAAACTGAAAAACCTCGGCACCGACGTCGGCGAGTCGATCAAGGGCTTTCGCAAGGCCATGAACGACGACGAAAAACCGGCCGATCCGACAGCGACTCCAGCTCAACCGGTGCCACCGGTTCAGCCACAGGCTTCTGTGAACCAGCCGCACACCATCGACGTGCAGGCACAGAAAGTCGAAGAGCCGATCCGCAAAGACTCGTGAGCACTGACTAATGTTTGGTATCAGCTTCTCTGAACTGCTGCTCGTTGGCCTCGTCGCCCTGCTGGTGCTGGGCCCCGAGCGCCTGCCGGGCGCTGCGCGCACCGCCGGCCTGTGGGTCGGGCGCCTCAAGCGCAGCTTCAATGCAATCAAACAGGAAGTTGAACGTGAAATCGGTGCCGACGAGATTCGTCGGCAACTGCACAACGAGCACATCCTGTCGCTTGAGCAGGAGGCCCGCAAGATCTTCTCGCCGACCCAGCAGCAACCGACACCTGTCGAGCCTGTGGCGGCGCAGACGATTGATGCGCCTGTCGTTGAACCTGCGCCGGTTGCCGCTGCACCTGTCGCAGCGACGCCGGTGGCCCCCGCTACACCTGCGGCTGCGCCCGTTGCGCCGGCCCCTCATGACCCAACACTGCCGCCGCGAGCCCCATGAGCGATCTTCCTGAAAACGACCAGCACATGCCGCTGGTTTCGCACCTCACCGAGTTGCGTACCCGCCTGCTGCGCTGCGTAGCGGCGATCTTCATCATCTTTGCCGGGCTGTTCGCCTTTACCCAGCAGATCTACACCTTCGTCTCGACCCCGCTGCGGGCCTACCTGCCAGCGGGCGCGACGATGATTGCCACGGATGTGTCGTCGCCGTTCCTGACGCCACTGAAGTTGACCATGATGGTGTCGCTGTTCCTGGCGATCCCGGTGATCCTGCACCAGATCTGGGGCTTCATCGCGCCAGGCCTGTACAAGCACGAGAAGCGCATCGCCGTTCCCTTGCTGTGCTCGAGCATCGTGCTGTTCTACGCCGGCATGGCATTCGCCTATTTCCTGGTGTTCCCGCTGATCTTCAAGTTCTTCGCCGCCGCCACCCCGGCCGGTGTGGAAATGATGACCGACATCACCAGCTACCTCGATTTCGTCATGACGCTGTTCTTCGCCTTCGGCGTGGCGTTCGAAATCCCGGTGGCCGTGGTGCTGCTGGTGTGGATCGGCGTGGTCGACGTCAAGTACCTGAAGAAAATCCGCCCGTACGTAATCATCGGCTGCTTCGTGGTCGGCATGATCCTGACCCCGCCAGACATTTTCTCGCAGACCCTGTTGGCCGTACCGATGTGGCTGCTGTTTGAAATCGGCATCCTGTTCGGCAGCCTGATCAGCAAGCGAGGCGAGCATCCGGACGACCAGCCTGCCGACGATAACAACGACCAGCCGCCAGCGACCCAACCGTGAACCTGCTGCTCCTTGAAGAGGCCGACTTCATTGCGGCCGACCGGGTTGTGCTGCGTGACCGGCGGTTGACCCACATGCAGGAAGTCCACCGCTGTGAAGTCGGTGACAGCATGCGGGTCGGCCGCATCGGCGGCCTGATGGGGTCGGCCGAGGTCCTGCGCCTGGACGCCAACGAGGCGGAACTGCGCGTCACCCTCGACCAGCCTCCACCCGCCAAGCTGCCGCTGACCCTGGTCCTGGCCCTGCCGCGGCCCAAAATGCTGCGCAGGGTGTTCCAGACCGTCGCGGCCATGGGTGTGCCACGGGTCGTGCTGGTAAACAGCTATCGCGTCGAGAAGAGCTTCTGGCAGACCCCGTTCCTGGAGCCCGAGGCCATTCGCGAGCAACTGATCCTTGGCCTCGAACAGGCCAGGGACAGTGTGCTGCCGCAAGTCGTGATCGAGAAACGCTTCAAGCCGTTCGTCGAGGATCGCCTGCCTGCCATTACCGAGGGCACCCTTGGCCTGGTGGGCCATCCTGGCCAGTACCCGCCCTGCCCCCGCGCCCTGACCGAGCCCGTGACCCTGGCCATCGGCCCGGAAGGTGGCTGGATCCCGTACGAGATCGACTTGTTGGGCAAATCCGGCCTGCAACCGGTGCAGCTGGGTGAGCGCATCCTGCGCGTGGAAACCGCCGTTACTGCCCTGCTGGCACGCCTCTTCTAACCCAGACACTTTCCTTTGTGGGAGCCGGCTCGCTCCCACAGGTTCATCATCTATCCGCCCATCGGGCAGCACCTACAGAACCCCACTTCTCTGCCGATACACCTCCCATGAAACCAATGTGTGGTCCAAGGGAGCTGCAGCATGTACCAATCGCTAGCCGATAAACTGGGGAACGTAAGCGTAAACCGCAAGCTGGGCGTCGGCTTCGGTCTTGTGCTGCTGCTGACGATGCTGATCACCTTCACCGGCTGGACCGGCCTGAGCGACGTTACCCGTCGCGGTGATACGCTGGGGTTCATTTCCGATATCAACGGGATGACCAAAGACCTGCGCATCGCCCGCCTGGATTACGAAATGCGCCGCGGCGAGCAAGGCCCCGGTGCCGTCAATGACTGGTTGAGCAAGCTCGAGACCAGCCTGCAAGCGGCTCGCCGGATGATCGAGCAACCCGCCGACGTGGCCATGGTCGACCAGCAACTGGCCGCCGTGAGCCAATACAAGCAAGCCTTCGCGTCCATGAACCAGATCAGCGCCAGCCGCGAAGACGCCCGCAGCAAACTGGGCGCCACCGCCGACAATGCCGTGGCCAAAGTCGCTGAAGTCGAACAATCCATGCTGCAAGGCGACAGCGTGGCGCAGTTCAACAGCGTGATCGACCTCAGCAAACTGATCCAGCAAGCGCGCTTCCAGGTGCGAGGTTACACCTACAGCGGTAAAGCCGAGGCCGAGCAGCCGGCGCTGGATGCCATCGACAACGCCCTGAAATACCTGCAAAACCTGCCGTCGAAGCTGCCGGAACAACACATCGGTAACCTGCAGCAAGCGACTGACTCGCTCAAGGCCTACCGCGCCGCGGTCAGCCAGTACCGCGATTCCCAGACCGCCAGCGCCGACGCATTCAAGCGTATGGCCACCCAGGGCGAAATCCTGCTCGAGGTCAGCCAGAAGCTCACCGCCTCACAAACGCTGGTGCGCGATACCGACGTAGCGCACGCCAAGAACATGCTGTTGCTGGCCACCGTCCTGGCCCTGGTCTTTGGCCTGTTTGCCGCTTGGGCCATCACCCGGCAGATCGTGATTCCGCTGAACCAGACCCTCAAGGCGGCCGAGCGCATCGCCGCTGGCGACCTGACCCACAACCTGCTCTCCAAGCGCCAGGACGAACTAGGCCAGCTGCAACGGGCCATCCAGAGCATGACCCAGGGCCTGCGTGAACTGATTGGCGGCATCAGCGACGGCGTTACACAAATTGCCAGCGCCGCCGAGGAACTGTCCGCCGTTACCGAACAAACCAGCGCCGGTGTCACCAACCAGAAGGTCGAAACCGACCAGGTGGCCACCGCCATGAATGAAATGACCGCCACGGTGCAGGAAGTCGCGCGCAACGCCGAGGAAGCCTCCGAAGCCGCCGTCGCCGCCGATCAACAGGCCCGCGAAGGGGACAAGGTGGTGGGCGAAGCCATCGCGCAGATCGAGCGCCTGGCCCTGGAAGTGAGTCACTCTACCGAGGCCATGGGCGAGCTCAAGCGTGAAAGCGACAAGATCGGCAGCGTGCTCGACGTGATCAAGTCCGTCGCCCAGCAAACCAACCTGCTGGCACTCAACGCGGCCATTGAAGCCGCCCGTGCCGGTGAAGCCGGACGTGGTTTCGCGGTGGTTGCCGATGAAGTGCGCAGCCTGGCGCAACGCACCCAGAAGTCCACCGAAGAGATCGAAGAGCTGATCGTCGGCCTGCAAAACGGCACGCAGCAAGTGGCAAGCATCATGGACAACAGCCGCGCCCTGACCGACAGCAGCGTGGAGCTGACCCGTCGCGCCGGCGGCTCACTGGAGAACATCACCCGCACGGTGTCGGCGATCCAGGCGATGAACCAGCAGATTGCCGCCGCTGCAGAACAGCAGAGCGCTGTCGCCGAAGAGATCAACCGTAGCGTGCTGAACGTGCGCGATGTGTCGGATCAGACGTCGGCTGCGAGTGAAGAGACGGCGGCCTCCAGCATCGAGCTGGCGCGGCTGGGGACGCATTTGCAGATGCTGGTGGGCAAGTTCAGGGTTTGAGGTGATGCGAGGTCCCAGGTTCGCTTGGGACCGAGGTGATGCAATCGCGGGCAAGCCCGCTCCCACAAGGTTCATCGGCGCACACAAGATTTGTGTTCAACACCTGAACCTGTGGGAGCGGGCTTGCCCGCGATTGCAATCTGACAGACGCTGAAGTTACAAAACCTGCCGCAAGAAGGCCTGAGCCCGCGGATCCTTCGGCGCATCGAAGAACTCCGCTGGCGAAGCGTCTTCCAGCAATTTCCCGTGATCGAAGAACAACACCCGATCCGCCACTTCCCGCGCAAAGCCCATTTCATGGGTGACGCAGACCATGGTCATGCCTTCCACGGCCAGGTTTTTCATCACATCCAGCACTTCTCCGACCATTTCCGGGTCCAGCGCCGAAGTCGGCTCATCGAACAGCATGACCTTCGGTTCCATCGCCAATGCCCGGGCAATGGCCACGCGCTGTTGCTGACCGCCGGACAGGCGCGACGGAAACTCATTGGCCTTCTGCGCGATACCGACCTTTTCAAGCAGCAACATGGCCTTGGCCTCACGCTCCTTCTTGCCGCGCTTGCGCACGACTTTCTGTGCCAGGCAGAGGTTTTCCAGCACGGTCATGTGCGGGAACAAGTTGAAATGCTGGAAGACCATGCCGACTTCGCGGCGATAAGCGTTCACGTCGGTCTTCGGGTCAGCCAGTTGCAGGCCATCGATACTCACCGAGCCCGAGTCGAACTCTTCAAGGCCATTGAGGCAGCGCAGGAAGGTCGACTTGCCGGAACCGGACGGACCGATCACTACCAGCACTTCGCCCTTGGCAACGTTGGTGGAGACGTTATCCACGGCACGCACCACCTGGCCACGGGTGTCGTAGACTTTTACCAGATCGCGGACTTCAATCACTTTGCGCGAGCCTCCGCTCAAGCCGGCTGGCGATTTTCGACAGCGGCAGGTTGATCAACAGGTACAGGCCGGCGACGCAGAACAGGATTTCGAACGGCGAGAACGAGGTGGTGATCACTTCGCGACCGCTTTTGAGCAGTTCGGTAATCGCGATCACCGACACCAGCGACGTGTCTTTCACCAGGCTGATGAACTGCCCGGCCAGGGGTGGCAGTACGCGTTTGAACGCCTGCGGCAGCACCACATGACGCATCGATTGCCCCGCGCTCAAGCCCAGGGAACGCGCGGCTTCGTTCTGGCCACGGGCAATCGACTGCACGCCGGAGCGGATGATTTCCGCCACGTAGGCGCCGGTGAACAGCGACAGTGCGGCGATCCCGGCGAACTCCCGGGACAGGTTCATCACGGTGCCGATGAAGAAGTAGAAAATGAAGATCTGTACAAGCAGCGGCGTACCGCGCACCAGCTCGACGTAGATGGTCGAGAGGTCGCGCAGGGTCGGGTTGTTCGACAGCCGGCACAGGCCTGTCGCCAGGCCGATCAACAGGCCAAGCACGCCAGACACCACCGACAGCCACAGCGTGGTCCACAGCCCCCACAGCAGCGGCCCGGCGGCCCAGTGACGGGTGACGCCAATCACATCGCCTTCGGCCACGTCATCGCCTTGGGCGACTTGCAGGCTGTTGTCATCGACAGTCAGGTGTTGCTCGTCGCCGGCGTCGTTGCGCAGAGTGACTTCAGCCTTGTCGCCCTTGCGCACCAGTTCACTGACGGTGGAGATGTCGGCGGCGCGCTGGGACTCTTCGGCGTGGTAGGCAAAGTACTGCGGTACGCGGTTCCAGCGCCATTCGTAGGACATCAGCGAGGTGGCGTAATACAACGCGCCGGCCAGGCCGATCAGCACCAGCACGGTCAGCACGTGCCAGGGCCATTGGGCTTTTTTCTGTTTCATTACAGGTTCCGGGATTTGTGTTGCCTTGGAGGGCGTCATCGCCAGCAGGCTGGCTCCCACAGGGGAATGCATTTCATTGTGGGAGCCAGCCTGCTGGCGATTGGGCGCGACGCGGTCTATCTGACCGGGCCTTACTCCATGTCCTTCTGCCAAGCGGTGTCTTTGAACCACTTGTCATGGATGCGGTCGTAGGTGCCGTCTTCGTGGATCTGGTGCAGGAAGTTGTTGATGAAGTTGATGCTGTCGTAGTCACCCTTCTTCAGCCCGAACGCCAGCGGCTCGTAGGTGAACGGCTTGTCGAGGAATACCAGCTTGCCGTTGCCGACCTTGTTCACAGCCACGACGTTGTAAGGCGCGTCGTAGATGAAGGCGTCGGCCTTGCCGTTGACTACATCGAGCACGGCTTCCTGCTCGTTGTCATAACCGTGGTACTTGGCTTTGGAGATCAGCTTTTTAGCGACCATTTCGCCGGTGGTGCCGAGCTTGGAGGTGATGCGGTAGTCAGCGGTGTTCAGGTCTTTGTAGGACTTGATCGTGCCTTCCAGCTCCTTGCGGATCAGCAGGGTCTGGCCAACCACGATGAACGGTTCGCTGAAGTTCAGGCGCAGGTTGCGTTCCTGAGTCAGGGTCATGCCGCTGCCGATCATGTCGAACTTGTCGGTCAGCAGGGCCGGGATGATGCCGTCGTAGCCGGTGGACACCAGCTCCAGCTTGACGCCCATGGCCTTGGTCATGGCCTTGAGGATGTCGACTTCGAAACCGATGATCTCGCCGCGTTTGTTGGTCATTTCGAACGGCATGTAGGTCGGGTCCATGCCGACTTTCAACGTGCCGCGCTTGACCGCGTCATCAATGGCACCGGCCTGCGCCGCGCTGACTGCAACCAATGCCGTGACGCCGACCAGCAGCATCGACAGATACTTCTTCATCTTCAAGTCCCCAAAACCATTGCGTTTGCGGCGCGAAATCGACAGTTTTCCAAGGAAAACAGACAGATACGGACACAAAGCGGTCCGGGCGCACCAATTCGGGGACGGATGCTAACGCACCTGCTCATTTGCACAAGGGTTGAGGCAGGATTTGTTGTGTTTTGACTGATCAAAAAAAACCCGCTTTCGCGGGTTTTTTTCGTTATGCCAACTGCGGCTGCACGCTCAGCGGCCTGAGCGGCAACAGCGGCGCATGCGGATCGGCCTGGACCGACTTGCGCCACGCACCCAGCCACTCGGGGTGACCTTCGCTCCACACCTGCTCATGCAGGCGAGCCAATGCCACCGGGTCGCTCAGCAGCTGCACACGTTCGTTGTTGGTCAGGCCTTCCGGCCCGACCTTCATGGCGTGCCGTACTCGCTCAACCCGCAGCCATTCGATCGGCTCGGCCTCGCGGTGACGCGAGGTTGCCAGCGAGCACGCCAGGGCGTTCTGCTGCGGATCGACCACCGAACGCACAAAGCCGTCGTTCAGCGCATGCCAGCGGTTTTCGTGGGTGTACTGGTCGGTGGCCAGCAGTGCCTGCGGCGGATTGTATTCCTCAGGGATCAGGAACAGGCTTTCGTCACGGGACTTGAGGCCCAGGCCGACACGGCTGGAAATCACCGACACCGGGATCGACAGCATCAGCGAACCGACAATCGGAACCAACCACCACAGGAAGCTCGGGTTCAGCCAGATCACCAGCAGGGCCCAGAAGAAACCCAGCAAGGTCTGCGGACCGTGGCGCTTGACCGCTTCGCTCCATGGCGTGGAGTCGTCGTCACGCTGAGGCGAGTTCCAGGTCGCGGCCCAGCCCAGGAACGCGGCGAGCACGAAACGGGTGTGGAAAATCATCCGCACCGGCGCCAGCAGCATGGAGAACAGCATCTCCAGCAGCATCGACAGCGTCACCTTGAACTTGCCACCGAACTCTTTCGCGCCCTTGGCCCAGATCAGGATGATGCTCAATAGCTTCGGCAGGAACAACAATACGATCGTGGTCGAGAACAGCGCGATCGCCTTGTCCGGGTGCCATTGTGGCCACAGCGGATAGAGCTGGCGCGGCTCGAGGAAGTATTGCGGCTCCATCAGCGTGTTGACCGCCAGCAGCGCCGTCGACAGCACGAGGAAGAAGAACCACAGCGGCGCCGACAGGTAAGACATCACGCCGGTCAGGAACACCGCACGGTGCACCGGGTGCATGCCCTTGACCAGGAACAGGCGGAAGTTCATCAGGTTGCCGTGGCACCAGCGACGGTCACGCTTGAGTTCGTCCAGCAGGTTCGGCGGCAATTCTTCATAGCTGCCCGGCAAGTCGTAGGCAATCCACACGCCCCAACCGGCACGACGCATCAGCGCGGCTTCGACGAAGTCGTGGGACAGGATCGCACCGGCGAACGCGCCTTTGCCCGGCAACGGCGCCAGGGCGCAGTGCTCGATGAACGGCTTCATGCGGATGATTGCGTTGTGGCCCCAGTAGTGGGATTCGCCCAACTGCCAGAAGTGCAGGCCGGCGGTGAACAGCGGACCGTACACGCGGGTGGCGAATTGCTGCATGCGCGCATACAGGGTGTCCATGCCCGACGCACGTGGCGCGGTCTGGATGATCCCGGCGTCCGGCGTGGCTTCCATCAGGCGTACCAGACTGGTCAGGCACTCGCCGCTCATTACCGAGTCGGCGTCGAGCACGACCATGTACTTGTAGTCACCACCCCAACGACGGCAGAAGTCGTCGAGGTTGCCGCTTTTACGTTTCACACGACGACGACGGCGGCGATAGAAGATCTTGCCGAAGCCCTTGGCTTCACGGCAGACGTCCAGCCAGGCCTGCTGTTCGGCGACGCAGATGTCGGCGTCGTTACTGTCGCTGAGGACGAAGAAGTCAAAGCGATCCAGGTCACCCGTGGCGGCTACCGACTCGAACGTTGCACGCAGACCAGCGAACACCCGAGGCACGTCTTCGTTACAGATCGGCATCACCAGAGCGGTGCGCGCATCCTTCGGAATCGGCTCGTTACCGGCGCTTTTGCCGGAGATACGGTATTTATCGTGACCGGTGAGCAACTCGAGGAAGCCCATCAGCGCGGTCCAGAAACCGGCCGAAACCCAGCAGAACAGAATCCCGAACAGGATCAGGATGCTGGTCTGCAAGGCATACGGCAGCACTTGCGTGGCGGTTTGCAGCAGCGGTTGGTGCAGGACTTCGTCAAGATCGACGAACGACCAGCCCTGGTACGGCATGATGCCTTTCATGTACCAGCCGGCGACGATGGTCTGGCCGAGCATCAGTACCAGCAGAATGTAGCGACGGATCGAACCGACCGTGCGCCAGCGCGCCGCCGGCAGCACGTTCTCATCCTTTGGCGGCTTCGGCGGGTTGGTCCGACCGGTCATACGCCGCCAGCCGCGCACCAGAATATTGGTACGCCACGGCTCCGGCACGACCTTGGTCCGACGAATCGGCGGAGTGGCCTTCAGGCAGACACGACCGCTGGCGTCGAGCGCCAGCATTTCAGCGTCCTGCAATTCCTCGGCGGTGCTCAGGGTCAGGCGTGTGCCAACCGAGGCCTGGGCGGCCTCGGTCGGTGCGTCGAACGTCTGCGACGACAGACGCTCATGCAGTTCACTGAAGGACCTGCAGCCCGCGAGTTCCGCGCGCTGCTGGTCGGTCATCGGCAGATGTGCCAGGTACTCGGACAGAGTCTCTGGCTGTACTTGAGAATTACTCATCGGCAGGCAACTGGTAGCTCCAGGTCTCGGTCAGGACTTCTTCAGTCGATGCCGATTCCGGTGTGGCTGGGACCGCGTCGGCAGCAGCAGGCTGCTTGACGTCATTGTTGTTCGCCTTGTCCTTGGCATCTGCAACTGGCTTGGCTTCGGCCTGTTTGGCCTCGGCGGCTTTCGCTTCCTTGTCCGCTTTCTCCGCCTGCTTGGCCGCTACCTTGTCGGCCTTGGCTACGGAAGAGGTGGAGGCTGGAATCGAAGTCTTGGCCAGATCGGCAGGCACGATGTTCTGCACAAGTGCCGCACGCATCTCGGTGGACTTGCTCGGGTCCTTGATCTTCATGCGCAGGGTCAGGCGCCAGCCCTTGGTTTCAGGATTGTAGCGCACGCTGTTCTCGACCAGCTCGGCGTTCTCGCCGACGCTGACCTGACTGCGCACATCCGTATCCGGTGCCAGTGCCGCCAGGGACGGACCTTCGAAGTCCACCAGATAGGCAACGCTGCCATCCGGCTGACGAATCAGGTTGGACTGTTTCACGTCGCCGGTGGATTTCAGGGTCTGACTGACCCAGGCACTGTCCGGTGCGTGCAGCGCCGCTTCGTCCATGGTCCAGTGCATGCGATAGGCGAAGTCCAGCGGCTGGCCTGGCTCCGGCATTTTTTCCGGGCTCCAGAAAGCCACGATATTGTCGTTGGTTTCGTCGGCGGTCGGAATCTCGACCAGATCGACGGTGCCCTTGCCCCAGTCGCCTTTCGGCTCGATCCAGGCGCTTGGACGCTTGTCGTAGCGGTCGTCGAGGTCTTCGTAGTGGCTGAAGTCACGGCCACGTTGCAGCAAGCCGAAGCCGCGCGGGTTCTCGACCGAGAAGTTGCTCACCGCCAGGTGTTTCGGGTTGTTCAGAGGACGCCAGATCCACTCGCCATTGCCGGCATGGATCGCCAGGCCGCTGGAATCGTGCAGCTCACGACGGTAGTTGAGGACTTTCGACGGCTGGTTGGCGCCGAACAGGAACATGCTGGTCAGTGGCGCGATGCCCAGTTTGCCGACCTTGTCACGCAGGAACATCTGCGCCTTGACGTCGACAATGGTGTCGCTGCCCGGACGCAGGGTCAGGCGATACGCACCGGTCGCCCGGGGCGAATCCAGCAGGGCGAAGATCACCAGGTGCTTGTCGCCCGGTTTCGGCTGTTGAATCCAGAACTCGCGAAAGCGCGGGAATTCTTCGCCGGACGGCAATGCAGTGTCGATCGCCATGCCGCGCGCGGACAAACCGTAGACGTGACCCTTGCCGACCACGCGGAAGTAACTCGCGCCGAGCATGGTCATGATTTCGTCTTGCTTGTCAGCCTTGTTGACCGGGTACAGGACACGGAAACCGGCGTAACCGAGTTGTTCGGTGGCCTTGGGGTCGAACTTGACGTCGCCGAAATCGAAACGACTTGGGTCGTACTTGATCTCTTCGACGGTGTTCGCCGTGATTTCGTTGATTTTCACCGGCGTATCGAAATGCATGCCCTGGTGATAGAACGACAGCTTGAACGGGGTCTTCTGATCGGCCCATTCGGCTTTTTCAGTCAGGAAACGAATTTTCTGATAGTCGGCGAATTTCATCTCGCGAAATTCGTTCGGCAGGTTACTGCGCGGAGCTTCGTACTTTTGCCCGGCCAGCTCTTTTGCCTTGACCGATACATCATCCAGACTGAATGCCCAAAGCTGGCCGGCGCTGAGCAGGCACAGCAGTGCCGAGCCCGCTACCAATGCGCTACGAAACCGTTTGGCAGTCAATTTTGGTGCGTTACAGGGACTAACAATCACGAGCAACCCTCGCCGAAAACAGATCAAAAAACCAACGGCCAGTTAAAGGGCCAGCAGGTATCCGGTACGAAAAAACCGGTCCCGCAGACCACTCTTGCCAAGTTGGCGAGCATTGTTCCGACTCCGCTGGGGCAAAATGATTCCCCAATCGGATCCGGACAAGTCTCTACCTAAGTCAAAATGGACCAACGAACGCTGATCCCCGTAGCGCGCGATTATCTAGTAGGCCGCGTTACAACGCATCAGGGGTAACAAAGTATTTATCGGGGAAAACGCCTGTTTTCAGTCGAAATGCGCTTAAAAAGATGTTTCAAGCGCTTTCAGGTCTGTAACAGGAAGGTTACCGGGCCGTCGTTGACCAGGTGCACCTGCATATCCGCGCCGAATCTACCTGATGC
This sequence comes from Pseudomonas sp. WJP1, assembly GCF_028471945.1. Taxonomy (NCBI): domain Bacteria; kingdom Pseudomonadati; phylum Pseudomonadota; class Gammaproteobacteria; order Pseudomonadales; family Pseudomonadaceae; genus Pseudomonas; species Pseudomonas sp. WJP1. The sequence goes on along the minus strand of NZ_CP110128.1, from coordinate 358,874 downwards.
CACAGTGCCATGCACCTGTTTCGCTTTGCTTAATAGATAGTCGAAAAGCTCCTCGCCCAAGGCCGGAGGGGCCGCGGTCGAGAAACTCGGGCGCAAGCCGCTCTTGGTATCGGCGGCCAGGGTGAACTGCGAGACCAGCAGCAACCCGCCACCCACATCCGCCAGGGACAGATTCATCTTGCCCTCAGCGTCGCTGAACACACGATAGTTAAGCAGCTTATTGAGAAGTTTGTCGGCGCTGGCCCGCGTGTCGTCCGGCTCGACGGCGACCAGCACCAGCAACCCCTGATCGACCGCGCCGACCACCTGCCCCGCTACCTCGACCCGCGCGCCGCGCACGCGCTGCAGCAGCCCCTTCATGCTTCGTCGGGGGCCAGATCGAGCAAACGCCGCGCCATCCGATCGGCAGCACGCACCAATGCATCGGTAATCCCCGGTTCAGCGGCAGCATGACCCGCGTCACGGATGATTTGCAGTTCGCTGTTCGGCCAGGCCTGGTGCAGCTCCCAGGCGTTATCCAGCGGGCAAATCACGTCATAGCGACCATGGATGATCACGCCGGGCAGATGAGCGATTTTGTCCATGTCGCGAATCAGCTGATTGGCTTCAAGGAACGCATGGTTGGTGAAGTAGTGGCATTCGATACGAGCAATGGATAGCGCGCGCTGGGGCTCGGAAAAACGATCGACCACCAGGGGGTTCGGCCGCAGGGTCGCGGTCCGGCCTTCCCATGTGGACCAGGCCTTGGCCGCGTGCATCTGGGCGATCTGATCGTTGCCGGTCAGGCGTTTGTGGAATGCCGTGAGCAAATCGCCGCGCTCGTCCAACGGGATAGGGGCGATGTAGTCCTGCCAGTAATCGGGGAACAAGCGGCTGGCACCCGCCTGATAAAACCATTCGATTTCCTGCGGGCGGCAGAGAAAAATACCGCGCAGGATCAGCCCGTGCACACGCTCCGGATGGGTTTGCGCGTAGGCCAGCGCCAGGGTCGAACCCCAGGAACCGCCGAATAGCACCCACTTGTCGATGCCCAGGTGCTCGCGGATTCGCTCAAGGTCGGCGACGAGATCCCAGGTTGTATTGTTTTCCAGGCTGGCGTGGGGGGTGGAGCGACCGCAACCACGCTGATCGAAGGTGACGATGCGGTACAGGTTGGGATCGAAGTAGCACCGGCTCGCCGCATCACACCCGGCGCCTGGACCGCCGTGAATGAACACCACCGGCAAACCTTGCGGTGAACCGCTTTCGTCGACATACAGCGTGTGGGTCTCGTCGACGGCCAGATCGTGCCGGGCGTGGGGTTTGATCTGCGGGTACAAAGTCTGCATTGCGCACTCCGTAAGGGGTCGAGGTCATCCCTGGGGGGACTTCTATTATTCTGCCGTTGGGCATCATAAACCCGAATTACGTCATTGAGCATGCACATGTAGAGTCAGAGTTATCGTTCCCACGCTCTGCGTGGGAATGCATCCCGTGACGCTCTGCGTCACAGTGGACGCGGAGCGTCCATGGCGGCATTCCCACGCAGAGCGTGGGAACGATCAGTTGCAGGGTTACACGTTGTAATGCTTTTCGCCCCACGCCAGCAGGCCTTGCAGCAACTCCTTCAACACCACCCGCGTCGGCTCGGCCAGATCCGGCCGATAGCGGAACGGCTCGAACTCTTCCATATACGTGCACTGACCCAGCTCCAGTTGCACGGCATGAATGTTTTCTGCCGGATTGCCGTAATGCCGAGTGATGTGCCCGCCCTTGAAGCGCCCGTTCAGCACATGGCTGTAGTCCGGGTGACCGGCGCAGATCGCTTCCAGCTGAGAGGCCAGCTGCGGATCACAACTGGCGCCGTTGAAGGTACCGAGGTTGAAGTCCGGGAGCTTGCCGTCGAACAGGTGCGGGATGATCGAGCGGATCGAGTGCGCATCGAACAGCAGCGCATAGCCGAATTCAGCCTTGAGGCGCGACAGCTCCTGTTGCAGGGTGCTGTGGTACGGCGTCCAGATCTGCTCCAGATAGGTTGCACGCTCCTCCTTGGAAGGCTCCAGCCCTTCGCGGAACAACGGAATGCCGTCGAATAGTGTCGCCGGGTACAGACCGGTGGTGGCGCCAACATACAAAGGCTTGTCGTCGGACGGCCGGTTCAGGTCGATGACGAACCGCGAGTATTCGGCGGCGAGGGTGCTGGCACCCAGTTCGGCGGCGAAATCGTATAGCTGCGGGATATGCCAGTCGGTGTCCGGCAAGCTTTTCGCGTCGGGGATCAACCCGGCTTCGACTGCCGGAGTCAGGCGCACACCGGCGTGGGGCATGCTGATCAGCAGCGGCACGCGGCCTTGTTTGAAGTTCAGAACCTTATCCACAACTGCTCTCCTACAGACTTGTTTCCACGCCGTGACGCACGACGCGTTTTTCCAGGTCACCGCCCAGCCAGTAGCACAGGTCGGCCGGGCGATCGATATGCCAGGCAACGAAATCCGCGACCTTGCCCGCCTCCAGCGAACCGTGGGTAGCGGACATGCCCAATGCTGTGGCGGCATGAATCGTCGCGCCAGCCAGGGCCTCCTCCGGGGTCATGCGGAAACAGGTGCAGGCCATGTTCAACATCAAACGCAACGACAGTGCCGGTGAGGTGCCGGGGTTGAGGTCGCTGGCGATGGCGATTTTCACCCCGTGTTTGCGCAAGGCCTCCATCGGCGGCAACTGGGTCTCGCGCAGGAAGTAGAAGGCGCCGGGCAGCAGCACGGCCACCGTGCCGGACTTGGCCATGGCGATGGCGTCGTCTTCAGTCATGAATTCCAGATGATCGGCCGACAGTGCGTGGTAACGCGCCGCGAGGCTCGATCCATGCAGGGACGAGAGCTGCTCGGCGTGCAGTTTCACCGGCAGACCCAATTCCCGGGCAGTGATGAATACGCGCTCAACCTGAGCAGGGGAAAACGCCAGGTATTCGCAAAAGGCGTCCACCGCGTCCACCAGCCCTTCGGCGGCCAGGGCCGGGAGCATTTCGCTGCAGATGTGATCGATGTAATCGTCGGCGCGATCGGTGTACTCCGGGGGCAAGGCGTGAGCCGCCAGGCAGGTGCTGCGCACGCTGACCGGCAATTCGGCACCGAGGCGACGGGCTACCCGCAGCATCTTGCGTTCGTTGGCCAGGTCCAGGCCATAGCCGGATTTGATTTCGACGCTGGTGACGCCGTCGCGCATCAGGCTTTTCAGGCGCTTGGCGGCGCTGGCGAACAGTTCGTCTTCGCTGGCCGCGCGAGTAGCCCGAACGGTGCTGGCGATGCCGCCACCGCTTGCTGCAATTTCCGCGTAGCTGACGCCTTGCAGGCGCTGCTCGAATTCGCCACTGCGATTGCCGCCGAACACCGTGTGGGTGTGGCAGTCGATCAGGCCGGGCGTGACCCAGGCCCCGTTCAAATCATTGACCGCCGGGTACTCGCCGGACGGCAGCTCACTGCGCGGGCCGACCCACTCGATGTGCGCACCGGACGTCACGATGGCGGCATCCTCGATGATCGAGTAGACGCCTTGGGCCATGGTTGCGACGTGGCAGTGTTGCCAGAGGGTTTTCATCCCTTAGTCTCCACAGTATTCAAAATCGAATCGCCAGCAGGCTGGCTCCCACAGAGGTACGCATTACAACTGTGGGAGCCAGCCTGCTGGCGATGAGTCCATCACAGGCTAGGCAGCAACTTCGCCGAAACCAGCTCGTTCAAGCAACGCGAAGCCAACAGCTCGGTCGCCGCATTGATGTCCGGTGCAAAGAAGCGATCCTTCTCATAGAACGGCACTTCCTTACGCAGGATGGCGCGAGCCTTTTCCAGCTTCGGCGAAGTCTTCAGGCCATTGCGCAGGTCCAGGCCCTGAGCGGCGGCCAGCCATTCCACAGCGAGGATGCCACGGGTGTTCTCGGCCATTTCCCACAGACGCTTGCCCGCTGCCGGGGCCATGGACACGTGGTCTTCCTGGTTGGCGGACGTCGGCAGGCTGTCCACCGAATGCGGATGGGACAGCGCCTTGTTCTCGCTGGCCAGCGCCGCGGCGGTCACCTGGGCGATCATGAAGCCGGAGTTCACACCGCCATTGGCCACCAGGAACGGCGGCAGCTGCGACATGTGCTTGTCCATCATCAGCGAAATGCGACGCTCGCTCAGGGAGCCGATTTCAGCAATGGCCAAGGCCATGTTGTCAGCGGCCATGGCCACCGGCTCGGCGTGGAAGTTACCGCCGGAAATCACGTCACCTTCGGCGGCGAACACCAGCGGGTTGTCGGAGACGGCGTTGGCTTCGATCGCCAGCACTTCGGCAGCCTGGCGGAACTGGGTCAGGCAGGCGCCCATGACTTGCGGCTGGCAGCGCAGGGAGTACGGGTCCTGGACCTTTTCGCAGTTCTGGTGAGAATCGGAGACTTCACTGCGCTCGCCCAGTAGATCGCGATAAGCGGCAGCGGCATCGATCTGGCCTTTCTGGCCACGGGCGGCATGGATACGTGCATCGAATGGCGAACGCGAACCCAGCACGGCTTCGACGGTCAGGCCACCCAGGGCCAGGGCGCCAGCGAACAGGTCTTCGCCTTCAAACAGGCCACGCAGGGCAAACGCGGTGGAAACTTGCGTGCCGTTGAGCAGCGCCAGGCCTTCTTTCGCGGCCAGGGTCAGCGGGGTCAGGCCGGCGACTTTCAGCGCTTCGGTCGCTTCCATCCACTCGCCTTTGTAGCGCGCCTTGCCTTCGCCCAGCAGCACCAGCGACATGTGCGCCAACGGTGCCAGGTCGCCGGACGCACCGACCGAACCTTTGAGCGGAATGTGCGGGTAGACCTCGGCATTGATCAAAGCGATGAGCGCGTCGATCACCACACGACGGATGCCGGAGAAACCACGGCTGAGGCTGTTGACCTTGAGCACCATGACCAGGCGCACCAACGCGTCGCTGATCGGCTCGCCGACACCGGCGGCGTGGGACAGCACCAGTGAGCGCTGCAGGTTTTCCAGGTCTTCGCTGGCGATGCGGGTCGAGGCCAGCAGGCCGAATCCGGTGTTGATGCCGTAGGCGGTGCGGTTTTCGGCGAGGATCTGCTCCACGCAGGCAACGCTGGCTTCGATCTGGGCCGCGGCGCTGTGGTCGAGGGTGATTTTGACCGGTTGCTGATAAACATCACGCAGCTGGGCAAGGGTCAGTTGGCCAGGAATCAAATTAAGCGCAGTCATTTCATGCTCCTTTTGAGAGTTTGTTATTAACTACCAGACGCTCCGGAGATATCCGTTGTCCGTCGCTTCCCCCTTTTGTAAGAGGGCTGGCGCCTTGGCACGCTGGTTTTGTAGGGAAATCAGTTCAGATTCGGTAACGCCTTTTGCAACAAAGCCGGGTCTTTCAAAACGCTGGCGGCGGCGGCGATGTCCGGCGCCAGCCAGCGGTCCTGATCGTAGGCCGGGACGCGCTCACGCAATAGACGCCATGCCGCATCGGTACCGGCGCCGAAGCGCTGCTCTTTGAGAAATTCAAAGGCCTGGGCCGCCAGCAGGTACTCGATGGCGAGAATCTGCGTGCAGTTTTCCAGCGCGCGATGCAGCTTCAGCGCGGCGTTGGTGCCCATGCTCAGGTGGTCTTCCTGCAAGCCCGAAGTCACGTAGTTATCGAGCACTGCCGGTTGCGCCAGTTGGCGATTTTCCGCGCACAGCGAAGCGGCGACGTATTGCACGATCATCATCCCGGAGTTCACCCCCGGATTGGCCACCAGGAATGCCGGCAGACCGCTGACGTGCGGGTTGATCAAACGGTCCAGGCGACGCTCGGCGATGGAGCCGATTTCCGCCATGGCGATGGCCAGCAGGTCCGCCGCCAGCGCCACCGATTGCCCGTGAGGGTTGGCCTGGGACATGACCCGGAAGTTGTCCGGCGTACCCAACAGCAACGGGTTATCGGTGCAGCCGTTCAGTTCGGTTTCGACTTGCTTGATCGCGTGATCGAGCTGATCGCGAGCGGCGCCGTGCACCTGTGGAATCGAGCGGATGCTCAATGCATCCTGCGTACGAATGCCTTTGCTCTGCGCAATTACTTCACTGCCATCAAGCAGCGCGCGCAGGTTGATCCCGACTTGCTGCATACCCGGATGCGGCTTGAGCGCGATGATCTCGGCATCGAACGCAGCGATCTGCCCACGCTGGGCCTCGAAGCTCATGGCGCTGATCACGTCGGCCCATTGCAGCAGGCGCGTGGCGTCGGCAATGGCCAGGCAGCTGAGGCCGCTCATGCACGGCGTGCCATTGACCAGGCACAGACCGTCCTTGGCACCGAGCTGAACCGGTTGCAGGCCTTCTTCGGCCAGCGCCTGTTGCGCCGACACGACTTGCCCGCGATAGCTGACATTGCCGACACCCAGCAGGGCGATGCTGATGTGGGCCATGTGGGTCAGGTAACCGACCGAACCCTGGGACGGCACTTGCGGGGTGATGCCGCGATTGAGCAGCGCCAGCAAGGCTTCAACCACCCGGCGATGCACGCCGGATTTGCCTTGGGTGAAGTTGAGGATCGCCGCACACATGATTGCGCGGGTCTGCTCGTCGGCCAATGGTGCGCCAACGCCACAGGCGTGGCTGAGCAGGGTATTACGCGAGAGTTGGCTCAGTTGTTCGTCTTTGAGCGACACGTTGCACAAGGCGCCCAGGCCGGTGTTCACGCCATAGGCGCGTTCGCCGCTGGCGACGATGCGCTGGACGATCGCTTGCGCATTTTCAATGCGTGCCCAGGCCTGCGCCGACAGCTCAAGCTGTGCGCCATGGCGGGCTACGGCAACCACATCCTGCCAACGCAACGGGGCATTGGCGATAACGATTTTTTCAGCCTGGGACATCTTCAACCTCGTGCGTACAACCTGAATATTGATGCAGCTCAACCGCCGCCTTCGCGGGCAAGCCTCGCTCCTACAGGTGTGCGGTAAACCCTGTAGGAGCGAGGCTTGCCCGCGAAGGGGCCCGCCCAATCACTGCAAATCTTTAAACTACCGCCGCCCGCCGCTGCACGAACCGGTCGACATACTCATCCGCCGGCGAATGCAGGATCTCTCGTGGCGTGCCGACCTGGATCAGGCGGCCGTCCTTGAGGATCGCGATGCGGTTGCCGATGCGCACGGCCTCGTCGAGGTCGTGGGTGATGAAGACGATGGTCTTGTGCAGGGTCTTTTGCAGTTCCAGCAACTGGTCCTGCATCTCGGCACGGATCAACGGGTCGAGGGCACTGAAGGCTTCGTCCATCAGAATGATGTCGGTATCAGCCGCCAACGCCCGGGCCAGACCTACACGCTGGCGCATGCCGCCGGAGAGCTGGTGCGGGTATTTGTTTTCGTAGCCCTTGAGGCCCACGGTGTTGATCCAGTGCAGCGCGCGTTCAGCACACATCTGCTTGCTCTCGCCACGGATTTTCAAGCCGTAGGCGACGTTGTCCAGCACGCTCTTGTGCGGCAGCAGGCCAAAGCTCTGGAACACCATGCTGATCTTGCGCCGGCGAAATTCGCGCAGGGCTTCCATGTCGTATTGCAGGATGTCCACGCCATCCACCAGGATCGCGCCGCTGGTCGGGTCGATCAGGCGATTGAAGTGGCGCACCAGGGTGGATTTGCCGGAACCGGAAAGGCCCATGATCACGAAGATCTCGCCGCTGCCGATGCTCAGGGACAAATCGTTCACACCGACCACGCAGCCGGTTTCGGACAGCACCTGATCCTTGGTCTTGCCCTGGCCAACCATCGCCAGGGCATCCTTGGCGCGGTTGCCGAAAATCTTGAAGACGTTCTTGACTTCGATCTTGCTCACGGTTGCGTTGTTCATTTGCTCACCTCATGCCGTGCGCGACCATACGCCTGTGTAATGCGGTCGATCACCACTGCCAGAATCACGATCGCCAGGCCGGCTTCCAGGCCGCGTCCGACGTTGAGGGTCTGAATCCCCACCAGCACGTCTTCACCCAGGCCACGGGCACCGATCATCGAGGCGATCACCACCATCGACAGGGCCATCATGGTGGTCTGGTTGATCCCGGCCATGATGCTTGGCAGGGCCAGCGGCAATTGCACACCGAACAGTTGCTGCCAACGGTTGGCACCGAAGGCGTTGATGGCTTCCATCACTTCGCCGTCAACCTGGCGAATACCCAGGTCGGTCAGGCGGATCAGCGGTGGCGCGGCGTAGATCACGGTGGCGAAAATCGCCGGGACCTTGCCCAGGCCGAACAGCATCAGCACCGGGATCAGGTACACGAAGCTCGGCATGGTCTGCATGATGTCCAGCAACGGCATCAGCACCGAACGCAGGCGATTGCTGCGCGCCGAGAGGATGCCCAACGGGATGCCGATCAGCACCGAAATGACCGTGGCCACCATCATCAGCGCCAGGGTCTGCATCAGCTTGTCCCAGAGGCCGACCGCGCCCACCAGGAACAGCAAGCCGACGATGACCGCTGTGGTCACCACTTTGCGGGTCGCGTGCCAGGCAACGCCCGCCACGATCGCCAGCATCAGCCACCAGGGGGCCGCACGCAGCAGCCCTTCAAGATTGACGATGGCCCACAACAGGGTGTCGGAGATGCTGCGGAACACATCGCCGTAGTTGGTGACCAGCGAATCGACCCAACCGTTGACCCAGTCGGCGATGGAAAAGGTAAAGCTTTCGGGAAACATAAGAGACTCTCAATCAAGGGGTTGCGATCAAGCATCCGACTGCCGCTGCCGACAGCCGGAGAAGCCCAACCTACAAGGCCGCGTCGATTTTCTTGGCTGCGTCTTCACTTACCCAGGCGTGCCAGACTTCAGGATGTTCCTTCAAGAAGATCTTGGCCAGTTTTGGCGACTCGATCCGCTCTTTGGTCATGCGGCCCAGGTTCTGGTTCAGCAGGTCGATTGGAATGTTGACCTTATCCAGTACGGCCACCAGTTCCGGCGCCTCTTCGTGGAAAGTCTTGGACAGGCCGACCTTGATGGTCACGGTCTTGTTCACGCCGGGTTTTTCTTCGAGTTTCACGACGTCGACCTGGCCCATCAACGGCGTTGGCGACCAGTAGTAGAACAGGATCGGCTCGCCACGCTTGTAGCTCGACAGCACGGCGGCATCCAGCGCCGGGCCGGTGCCTGGGCGGAAGTTGGTGTAGGTGCTTTCCAGACCGTAGCTTTTCAGCATTTCACTGTTGTCCAGCTCACAGGTCCAGCCGGCCGGGCAGTTGTAGAACCGCCCTTTGGATGGCTCTTCGGCGTCCTTGAACACGGCAGAGTATTTACCCAGGTCAGCGATGTTTTTCAGGTCCGGGGCCTTGGGTTCCAGCTTACGCTTGGCATCGCCTTCGATCACGTAACGCGGCACGTACCAGCCTTCGATGGCGCCGACGACCGGAGCGCCGACACCGACGACCTTGCCGGCCTTCTCGGCCTTGTTCCAGACCTCGCTGCGGCCGACCCACTCTTCGGCGAACACCTGGATATCGTTGCTGCTCAGGGCGTTTTCCATGGTGATGGAGTTGCCCGGCAGGCTGTCGGTCTTGCAGTCGTAACCTTTTTCCAACACGACTTGCATCACGTCGGTCAGCAGCATGGCGCTTTCCCAGTTCAGGCCAGCGAATTTCACCGGTTTGCCCGACTCGCACCAACCCGCCGCCTGAGTGGCGCCGGCACTGGCCAGCAGGCCCATGGAAAGCAATGTGGTCAGCAGGGTCTTGTTCGATTTCATTGTAGTGACGCTCCTAATCATGAATTGGCTTACGGCAGTCAAGAGGCATCCAGCCCTGTCCACGTCCAATCAGGCCTGCGCCGCAGCGCGACCGGCCCCGCTTGTTTTAGGTTGTACAACGCTGTCCTGCTCGACCGGCAGAATCAGGTGATCAGGTACTGCTCCGTGCCATTTTTTCGCACACACGTAATACAGGGCTGCGGGAATCACCAGACCGATGATCCAGGAAATATCCACACCACCCAGGGCATTCACCAGCGGACCGGTATAGAACTTGGTGGCGATGAACGGCAGCTGCACCAGCACACCGAAAACATAGACGCTGATACCGAGGGTGTTCCAACGGCCGTAGCGACCGTTCGGATCAGCCAGCGCCGGTACGTCATAGCGCTCGCGGGTGATGCAGTAGTAGTCCACCAGGTTGATCGCACTCCAAGGAGTAAAGAACGCCAGCAGGAACAGGATGAAAGACTTGAACGCGCCGAGGAACGAGTGCTGACCAAGCAACGCCATCAGCGTCGCAGCACCGACGATGACCAGCACGAACACCAGACGCTGTAAGTGCGTTACCTTCAGGTCACCACGGAAACCGCTGATGATGGTCGCAATGCACATGAAGCTGCCGTAGGAGTTGAGCGTGGAGATGGTGACCTTGCCGAACGCAATGCTGAAATACAGCAGCGCAGCGGTGGCACCGGTACCGCCCAAACCAACGATGTAGGCCACTTCGTGGCCGGCGAATTGTCCGTTGGCCGAGGCAGCGGCAAGCACGCCGAGCATCATCGCCACCTGTGCGCCAATCACCGAACCTGCGCCAGCGGCGAAAAAGGTTTTCACCGAGGAAGTCTTGCTCGGCAGGTAGCGTGAATAGTCAGCCACGTAAGGGCCGAAGGCGATCTGCCAGGACGCCGCGAGCGACACCGCAAGCAGGAAGCTGCTCCAGCTGAAGTGGCGGATTTCCAGCAGTGCGCCAACGTCAGTCTGACTCATCAGACGGCTGAACAGGTAAACGAAGGCAATCACACCAATGACGCTGGCAACCCGGCCAATCCAGTGGATCACCCGATAACCGAGCACCGTGACCAGCACGATGACACTGGCGAAGATGAGGATACCGACGGTGTCACTGACGCCAAACAACTGGCCCAGTGCCTGTCCGGACAGCACGGTGCCCGTTGCGGTGAAGCCCAGGTACATCAGGCAGACCAGCACGATCGGGATGGCCGCGCCATAAACGCCAAACTGTACCCGGCTGGAGATCATCTGCGGCAGGCCAAGCTTCGGCCCTTGCGCCGCATGCAGCGCCATGACGCCGCCGCCGATCAGTTGACCGATCAACAGACCGATCAACGACCAGAACACGTCACCGCCCAACACCACGGCCAGGGCCCCGGTGACAATCGCGGTGATTTGCAGGTTGGCACCCATCCACAGGGTGAACTGGCTAAACAGACGACCGTGTCTTTCCGCTTCCGGGATGTAGTCGATCGAGCGTTTCTCGATCAACGGTTTGTTGCCTGCACGTTCGTTGCTGACAGCCATGGTTCAACCTCTGTGGATTGTTATTCTGGGTTGGTGTGATCCCCTGTAGGAGCGAAGCTTGCTCGCGAAGGCGTCATTTCTGACACACCGCGGTTCGCGGGCAAGCCTCGCTCCTACAGGGCAAGCATTACTTGCCAGTGATCATCGGCAGGTTCAGCCCTTGTTCCTTGGCGCAGTCGATCGCGATCTGGTAACCCGCATCAGCGTGACGCATGACGCCGGTCGCCGGGTCGTTGTGCAGCACGCGCGCGATACGCTCGGCCGCTTCATCGGTACCGTCGCAGACAATCACCATGCCCGAGTGCTGGGAGAAGCCCATGCCGACGCCGCCGCCGTGGTGCAGGGACACCCAGGTCGCGCCGCTTGCGGTGTTGAGCAGGGCGTTGAGCAGTGGCCAGTCGGACACGGCGTCGGAGCCGTCCTGCATCGACTCGGTTTCGCGGTTCGGACTCGATACCGAGCCGGAGTCCAGGTGGTCGCGACCGATCACGATTGGCGCGGACAGCTCACCGCTGCGTACCATTTCGTTGAACGCCAGGCCCAGCTTGGCGCGCAGGCCCAGACCAACCCAGCAGATACGCGCCGGCAGACCCTGGAAGCTGATGCGCTCGCGCGCCATGTCCAGCCAGTTGTGCAGGTGGGCGTCGTCCGGGATCAGCTCTTTTACCTTGGCGTCGGTCTTGTAGATGTCTTCGGCGTTACCCGACAGCGCAGCCCAACGGAACGGGCCGATGCCACGGCAGAACAACGGACGGATGTAGGCCGGTACGAAGCCTGGGAAGTCGAATGCGTTTTCCACGCCTTCTTCCTGGGCCATCTGGCGGATGTTGTTGCCGTAGTCGAAAGTCGGGATGCCCATTTTCTGGAAATCCAGCATCGCTTTAACGTGCACGGCCATCGATTGCTTGGCGGCTTTGACCACGGCAGCAGGCTCGGTCTTGGCGCGAGCGCGGTACTCTTCCCAGGTCCAGCCCGCTGGCAGGTAGCCGTTCAGTGGGTCGTGGGCGCTGGTCTGGTCGGTGACCATGTCCGGACGCACACCGCGACGGACCAGTTCCGGCAGGATTTCAGCGGCGTTACCCAGCAGGGCGATGGAAATCGCTTTGCCTTCCTTGGTGTATTTGGCGATGCGAGCCAGAGCGTCGTCGAGGTCTTTGGCTTGCTCGTCGACGTAGCGGCTGTTCAAACGGAAATCGATGCTGACCTGCTGGCATTCGATGTTCAGCGAGCAAGCGCCGGCCAGGGTTGCAGCCAGAGGTTGAGCGCCGCCCATGCCACCGAGGCCTGCGGTCAGGACCCAACGACCTTTGAGGTCATCGTTGTAGTGCTGGCGACCGGCTTCGACGAAGGTTTCGTAGGTGCCCTGGACGATGCCCTGGCTGCCGATGTAGATCCAGCTGCCGGCGGTCATCTGGCCGTACATGGCCAGGCCTTTGGCGTCGAGTTCGTTGAAGTGTTCCCAGCTGGCCCATTTTGGCACCAGGTTGGAGTTGGCGATCAGCACGCGCGGGGCATTGGCGTGAGTCTTGAACACGCCGACCGGTTTGCCGGATTGCACCAGCAGGGTCTCGTCGTCGTTCAGATTGGTTAGGCTCTCGACGATCTTGTCGTAGCATTCCCAGTTACGTGCCGCACGACCGATGCCACCGTAAACCACCAGTTCCTTAGGGTTCTCGGCGACTTCCGGGTCGAGGTTGTTCATCAGCATGCGCAGCGGCGCTTCGGTCAGCCAGCTCTTGGCGGTCAGCTTGTTACCGCGGGCAGCGCGGATTTCAACGTCACGAAACTTGGTAGTTTTATTGTCAGTCACGAAAAAGACTCCTCAGCGATCAATCCAAACCAACCCTGGCGGTGGGTAAGCCAGCCTGTGCGCATCAACGCGCCCCAAGCGAATCAGTGGACGTTGCGGGGAGTCTCGATCGACTCATACGCATACGTCTTTACTTGTACATACAAGCATATGCAATCAAGCGGCCAACTTGTTGGATGAGCATTCAAGAAAAATTCTGAAACGGCTGGAGAACGCATGGATCAAGGGTTCTGGCGGAGATGAAATTTTTCGAGGGGATTTTTTGAAGAGTGGGTGTGCTGTTACTTGAGCGTGGTTTTGCGCCACGCTGGGGCCTTAGGTAACAACCCTGGAAGAAATTGGTGCGCAAAAGGGAACGTCCGTTTTCTTCTGACCCGTGGCGGAAACTGGCTACTAGCAGTTCTGATAGTTAGCAACCCTGACCGATTGCTTTAGGCTGCCACCTCGAATCATTGTTTTTTTCGAGGCTTTAAAAGCCATGATTTCTACGTTCGAATCAAAAACTATCTTATGCCGATATCGCTATGACCCACTGGATCAGTTGGTCGAATGCACTCCTGCGACGCGTACGGCAGCTCAACGGTTCTATTTGGGCAACAGGTTAGCCACAGAAATCCATGGCCTGGGGCATCGCACAATTTTTCAGCATCGCAATTATCTGCTGGCACAACAGCAGCTTCCGTCGCTCACGGGCGCCAGCCTGTTGGGTGCAGATCAGCAGCGTTCGATAATTTCTGTACTTGAGGATCAACGACTCCCATTGATCTATACGCCATATGGCCATCACCAAGCGAATACCAACGCGAGCAGCGTACTTGCATTCAATGGTGAACGCTGTGACCCAGTAACCGGGCATTACCTGTTGGGCAATGGTTACCGCGCTTACAATCCGACGCTGATGCGATTCAATAGCCCGGACAATTTGAGCCCGTTTAGTGAAGGTGGATTGAATCCGTATACGTATTGCCTGGGAGATCCTGTCAACTACTCGGACCCAACGGGTCACCTCATTGCAGCTCTTCTCAGAACGTTAACCACAACGGCAACAGCCTTGATAGGAACGGGGACATCCTTGGCCGGGTCATTTCTAGCACGTGCACAGAACCTACACAGTGGCTGGGATAACATTGCCACTGCATCGGCGTTCACTTCAGGTGTAGCTGCCGGAATTTCCTTTAGCCCCTACGCATCATTGATTACAGATCGAATTGCTCGTCCACTTGCCCAAGCAGCTTTTTTAGCAGGAAGTACTGTACTAGCCAGAGCTATCGCACCCGTTGCCAGAGATGTTGTGAGTAACGTGATGCATGCTTCCCAAGGGCTAGCTCGCGCTGCCATCGAATCGGATCTTGCCAGACAGCTTATGCAAACCACTACCGTGCGCCGTGTCGTTGCCTATCGTCGAGGGTTTGACCTGCCGGATACTTTACCGACCAAAACAACAGCGCGCATACGGCGTTAATGAGCAAGCTGCAAGACGACGATTTCAACAAGACTGGTCAGCGTGCGGACAGCTCGATCACGCAGCAGGCGTCGTTGCTGGAAACTTCCAGCAGTCCGGTGTTACCGACAAGTTGCAAACAATCATGACGACCAAGCTGCGAAGCACTGTTACCGACCTTCACTTCCAGCGCATCGCTCACGCTGAACACCAGAACAATCCCAGCCTCACTGAAAAACCGCTGCTCGCCGCTCAACCATTGCAACCGCGCGCTGTAACGCTGCGGCGCATAAATCAGGTTGAAATCGCGGATCGGTCCACCCAGCAAGGTGCAGGACACCTGGCTCTCGCCGCTGAAGGCAAACGGATCGATGGGTAACAACGGCCGCGTGACCTGACCGTCGACCGCCAAGGTCATGCCGTCGCCCTGCAGTACGGTAATGATCCGCTCGTAACCGGCGAAGGTGGAAAAACCACCCGACTCGCCGATATCGGCAATCGACAGGCGCCAGCCGAAACCATCCAGGCCAGTGCCGGCGTCGCGGGTGATCTCTTCGGTGCTGCCGCCGCCGTTTTTCCACGGCATGCGCGGGTAATCTTTGGCGCGTAAAACTTTCAGCTCATTCATTTGTGGAACCGACCTTCCAGACGATGACGGGAACCGGGGTGGATCAAGCGAGCGGCGGTTACCGGCTGACGCCCCGACCAGGTGCGGCGACGGATCAGCAGGCACGGCTCGCCTTTTTCAATCTGCAGCAACTTGCATTCGGACGGCTCGGCCAGAATCGCCTCGACCACGTGCTCGCCTTCGGTCAGCGGCGCGACCTGGTTCAGATAGGCGTACGGCGTTTGCAGGGTGAAGTCCTGCTTGAGGTAGTCGGGCGCCACCAACGCGTTGACGAAACGGTCTTCGATTTGCACCGGAATGTCGTTTTCGAAATGCACGATCAGCGAGTGGAACACTTTCTGGCCTTCGCGCATGTCCAGCGCCAGGGCGCGTTCGGAGCCGGCGGCCTCTTCTTCAAGGGTGATCACCTTGCAGGTGTGGCGATGGCCACGGGAGGCAATTTCATCGGCGATGTTGTGCACTTCGAACAGGGCGGACTGGCTTTTCGGCTCGGCGACGAAAGTGCCAACACCTTGCATGCGCACCAACAGACCGTCGGCGGTCATCTCGCGCAAGGCGCGGTTGATGGTCATCCGGCTGAAACCCAGCTGGCTGACCAGCTCGCTTTCCGACGGAACGCGGTAGTGCGGCGGCCAGTTACCGCTGTCGATTTGCTGGGTGATCATTTGTTTGACGCGGGCGTACAAGGGCGCCGGACTGTCGCCCATGTTCGCGGCCAACGGAGAGACTGGAGGCGGAGTCGGCACGGTTAATCCTTGGTCGTTTGATTGATGTCGCTAGCTTGCCGGAGTTTACCGGGCAGGCAAACGTCTGTATATGTATATACAAATAACACACGATGGGGTGCTGAACCATGTCCGCCTTCTTTGCCGAACGCGCGCTGCTGCCTAACGGATGGGCCAACAATGTACGTCTTGAGGTCAGCGCCGATGGCGTCCTGACCCATATCCAGGCCGATTCCCATGCAGATGACGCCGAACGGTTGAGCGGTCCGCTGCTGCCAGGCATGCCGAACCTGCACTCCCACGCCTTCCAGCGGGCCATGGCCGGGCTGGCGGAAGTGGCAGGCAATCCCAATGACAGTTTCTGGACCTGGCGCGACCTGATGTATCGCCTCGTCGGAAAAATCAGCCCGGAACAACTCGGCGTCATCGCTCGCCAGCTGTACATCGAAATGCTCAAGGCCGGCTACACCTCGGTCGCGGAATTTCATTATGTGCACCATGACCACAACGGCCAGCCTTATGCCGACCCGGCTGAACTGGCCCTGCGCATCAGCCAGGCCGCCAGCGAAGCCGGTATTGGCCTGACCTTGCTGCCGGTGCTCTACAGTCATTCCGGTTTCGGTGGCCAGAGCCCGAACGACGGCCAGCGCCGCTTCATCAACAGCACCGAGAATTACCTGAAGCTGCAATCACGCCTGCAACCCCTGCTGGCCCAGGAGAAGGCCCAGTCCCTGGGTTTGTGTTTCCACTCATTGCGCGCGGTCACACCACAACAGATCAGCGAAGTGCTGGCGGCCAGCGACAAGCAATGCCCGGTGCACATTCACATCGCCGAACAGCAGAAGGAAGTCGACGACTGCCTGAGCTGGAGCGGCCGTCGTCCGCTGCAATGGCTGTATGAAAATACCGAGGTCGATCAGCGCTGGTGCCTGGTCCACGCCACCCACGCCAACCCGGAAGAAGTCACGCTGATGGCCAAGAGTCGCGCCATCGCCGGCCTGTGCCTGACCACCGAAGCCAACCTGGGCGACGGGATTTTCCCGGCAGTGGATTTTCTCGCCCAGGGCGGGCGCATGGGCATCGGTTCCGACAGCCATGTGTCGTTGAGCGTGGTGGAAGAACTGCGTTGGCTGGAATACGGACAACGCTTGCGCGATCAGCGTCGTAACCGGTTGTACGGCGCGGACCAGCCGATGGTCGGCCGCACGCTGTATGACGCAGCACTGGATGGCGGCGCACAAGCGCTGGGTCAGCCGATTGGCGCGCTGGAAGTGGGTAAGCGCGCGGATTGGCTGGTGCTGGATGGCAACGATCCGTACCTGGCGACCGCCAGTGGTGACGGGATTCTGAATCGGTGGTTGTTTGCCGGTGGCGATCGTCAGGTGCGTGATGTGCTGGTCAATGGCCAGTGGGTGGTGCGTGACGGGCGGCATGCCGGGGAAGAGGAAAGCAATCGCGCCTTCACTCAGGTCCTGCGCGAACTACTGGGCTGACCAAAACCCTGCTACTAATCGTTCCCACGCTCTGCGTGGGAACGATCATCTAAAACCTCAGTCCGAGGTCTTCGCCATCTGCGTATCCGTTGCCCGCCAGATCAGCCGCGTGGTGTCATAACCCTGCTGACGCGCCTTGCTCAGCAATTCTTCACGCACTACGCCGTTGACGGTCGGGGTACGCGCCAGCAACCACAGGTAACGACGACTCGGGTCGCCCACGATAGCAGTCTTGTAGTCATCGCTGACGTACAACACCCAGTATTCGCCCTTCGCCACGCCCGGTATCAACCTTGAAAACCAGGTATCGAATTCGACCCACAGTTTGTCGCTCTTGCCTGGCACTTGTGGATACGCCGTGCCTTTGACCTCTTCCCATTGCCACTGTGCCGTCAGGCAGCGATTCAACACCGCGACGTTACCGTCAGGCTTGAGCGTGTAGTGGGCTTCGGATTGCGCGCAGTCGCGCTGGAAGTACATCGGCATTCGCGCCAACTCGTACCAGGTACCTTGATAGCGCTTGAGATTGACACTGTTGGCGGTTTTGGGCGCCAACGGGTCCTGGCCAGAACTGGCACAACCGGCCAATACCAGGCCGGCAAAAAGCAAGATCAATAACCGCTTCATTGTTTTTCTCCCGTGGGCCTGTGGCCCCGGTTTACTTCAGGCCTTGGCCGGAAAACATCAACACTTTGTCACCGGCGAACTGCACGCTGATAAAGCTGTTCTTGTCGCCCCATGTGCAACTGGACATGCCGAGCGCGCCTGAGCAATCAGCGGGTTTACCCAACAGGGTTTCAACCTCGGCCTTGGCCATTCCTGACTCCAGCTTGGAGTAGTTTTCCTGATTGACCTTGCTGCACGCAGCCAACAACACGCAAAACGACAGCAGGGCGATGGATCGCAGCGACATGTGAAACTCCACGGACGAGGGTATTGGCATGACTGCCAAGCTGAACCTTAGAAGAGAAAACCCCAGTCTGGTTCCCTTCCCGATGGGCTATTTATCAGGCCGCTCGTCTGCCTTTGCGCGAATTTTCAAGCACTTCGTCCTGCTACCGAGTATTTCGTCGTTTTTTGCATGAAGCGCCTAATCTTTGGCGCCGTCCAGTCGACATACAGGCAACGCAAAGCCACGCCCGTGACATTTGCCCCCCTTTTGTCGACCAGATCTCCTGCGGTAGCCCATCCAATGACCAGAAACATGAAATTCAGCCACAAGATCTTGTTGGCTGCCGCCCTCGTGGTGGCTGTCGCATTCGCTTGTTTCATCCTGTTCAACGACTATCGCCAGCGCCAGACCTTGCGCAGCAGCACCGAAGCCTCGATGCAGGAACTTGGCAGCCTGACCACCAGCAACATCCAGACCTGGCTGGAAAGCCGCATGCAGTTGCTGCAATCCATGGCCCAGCAGGTCAGCGCCGACGGCAATGCCCCTGCCAGCCTGAAACGCATCATCGACCTGCCCGCCTACACCGGCAATTTCCAGCTGAGTTACTTCGGTGGCGCCGATGGCGTGATGTTCTCGGTCCCGGCGGGCAATCGCGCGGCAGACTACGACCCGCGCGCCCGCGGCTGGTACAAGGCTGCCAACAACGCACAGCAGATCATCGTCACTGAACCGTACATCGCCGCGTCTTCCGGCAAGCTGGTGATCACGGTGGCAACGCCTGTTCAGCGCCAGGGCCAGATGATTGGTGTTGCTGGCGCCGACATCGACCTGTCCAGCGTCAGTGCGATCATCAACTCGCTGAACTTCGGCGGCCACGGTCATGCCTTCATCGTGGGCGCCGACGGCAAGATCCTGATTCACCCGGACAGCAAATGGGTGCTCAAAAATCTCACCGACGCTTACCCCAATGGTGCGCCGAAAGTCAGCCCGGGCATGAAAGAAGTGGAGATCGATGGCAAAAGCCAGTTCATTTCCTTCACCCATGTCAACGGCGTGCCGTCAGCGGATTGGTACGTGGCGCTGGTGCTCGACCAGGACACCGCGTTCTCGATGCTGAGCGAATTCCGCACCTCGGCGATCATCGCCATGGTAATTGCAGTGGTGATCATCATCACGTTGCTGGGCATGCTGATCAGCGTCCTGATGCAGCCGTTGCTGACCATGGGCCGCGCCATGCACGACATCGCCGAAGGCGAAGGCGACCTGACCAAACGCCTGACCATCCACGGCCATGACGAATTTGGCGCACTGGGGCTGTCGTTCAACCGTTTCGTCGAACGCATCCACACCTCGATCAGCGAAGTGTCCTCGGCCACGGGCCAGGTCAACGAAGTGGCGCTGCGCGTGGTCGCCGCGTCCAATTCGTCGATGTTCAACTCCGACCAGCAAGCCTCGCGCACCAGCAGTGTGGCCGCCGCGATCAACCAGCTCGGCGCCGCCGCCCAGGAAATCGCCCAGAACGCCGCCCTCGCCTCACAGCATTCGAGCGATGCGCGCGCGCTGGCCGAAGAGGGCCAGCAGGTTGTGGATAAAACCATCTCGGCGATGCACCAGCTGTCGGCAAAGATCAGCGACTCGTGCGGCAACATCGAGACGCTCAACAGCAACACCGTCAACATCGGGCAGATTCTGGAAGTGATCACCAGCATCTCACAACAGACCAACCTGCTGGCGCTCAACGCGGCGATCGAAGCCGCGCGCGCCGGTGAAGCCGGACGTGGTTTTGCGGTGGTCGCCGACGAAGTGCGCAACCTCGCCCACCGCACCCAGGACTCGGCGCAGCAAGTGCAGAAGATGATCGAGGAACTGCAAGTCGGCGCCCGGGAAGCGGTAACCATCATGACCGACAGCCAGCGCCAGAGCGAAAGCAGCGTTGGCATCGCCAACCAGGCCGGCGAGCGCCTGGGCAGCGTGACCCAGCGCATCGGCGAGATCGACGGCATGAACCAGTCCGTGGCGACGGCGACGGAAGAACAGACGGCCGTGGTGGAATCGATCAACGTCGACATCACCGAGATCAACACGTTGAACCAGGAGGGTGTGGAGAACCTGCAGTCGACCTTGCGTGCGTGCGCTGATCTTGAACAGCAGGCGGCGCGGTTGAAGCAGTTGGTCGGAAGTTTCCGGATCTAAGGCGCTCTCACCGACCTCATCGCGAGCAGGCTCGCTCCCACAGTTATCTCTGGCGGACACAGATTTTGTGGCCGACAGATAATCCTGTGGGAGCGGGCTTGCCCGCGAAGACGGCATCGGTAACGCTGATGAATCACCGGTCAGCCCCCACTGACACAAGACTGAATTAAGACTAAACTCGGTCCTACTCATTCCGACGGGGGCCACGCCATGAAGCTTTCATCTCAAATCAAGCCAATCAGCTATTTGAAAAGTCATACCGCCGAAATCGTCAAAACACTCACAGAAAGCCGCGAGCCATTGGTGATCACCCAAAACGGTGAAGCGAAGCTTGTGGTCATGGATGTGAAAAGTTTTGAAGAGCAAGAAGACACAATGGCCCTTTTGAAACTTCTGGCGATGGGCAATCGTGAGATTGAGGAAGGCAAGTTTCGCGATGCCGAGGATGTTTTCTCTGACCTAGATAGGGCTGACCAGCAATGAGTTTGAAGGTCGTCATTCTTCAGTCCGCCGAAACAGACTTAAAAGAACTTCGTACTTATCTCATCAAAAATTTCTCAAGCCAGACCTGGCAAAGCACTTATTCCAACCTTAAGGCTGCCATCCGCCATTTGGCGGAGCAACCCTATTCAGGGTCGGTACCGGAAGAAATCGAGAAGCTGAATCTCAGCCAGTATCGACAAATCCTCTCAGGAATGAACAGAGTCATTTATGAGGTTCGTGAACAGACAGTCTTCGTCCATATCATTGCCGATACGCGAAAAAGCCTTCCAACGTTACTGATGAAGCGACTGCTTCAAGGCAATCCATAGGTGCGTGTTTAGAAGCGTGACCCTGGCGTGGAAAGAAACGCCAATTCCTCAGCCGTACTCTCTCGCCCCAACACCGCATTGCGATGCGGAAACCGTCCAAACTGCGCGATCACTTTCTGATGCCGCTCGGCAAAATCCAGGTAATCGGCAAACAATGCCCGATCACTCTCCGGTTGTTGCGCCACCAGATCGATGTAGCGCGAGACGCCTTCGTTCTGCACCGCGAGGTTCTCGCTGTGTTCGAACACCAGGAGGATAAACACTTGCTGAATCGGTGATAACTGCCGATCAAAATCCGCGGCAATGCCTTGGGCGACCAGTTTCTGGGCCCGCAGATCACCGGAGAAGGCTTTGGGGGTGTCGCGAAAGATCATGCGCGGGAGTTGATCGAGCAACAGTACCAGTGCCAGCCAACCTTCGGGACGTTGCATCCACTCGGTCAATCCGCCGGCCAGTGCCTGCTCGACCTGGTCCCCGAAACGCTCGCGCGCCTCGAGGTCCTGGCTGTCACGCTTGCCAAACCACAACTTGCCCTTGTCAGCCGCGATTGCCCTGGCTGTTTCGGCTGTACCGAACCACCAATCAAGCAACGGCTGCCAGGGCGCGTTCATGGTTTATTCCTTGTGGTAAGCCGTCACGCGTGCGACTTCTTCTTTGGAACCCAGGAACACCGCTACGCGCTGGTGCAGCCCTTCAGGCTGGATGTCGAGAATGCGCTGGTGACCATTGGTGGACGCGCCGCCCGCCTGCTCCACCAGGAACGACATCGGGTTGGCTTCGTACATCAGGCGCAGTTTGCCCGGCTTCGATGGCTCGCGGCTGTCGCGTGGGTACATGAACAAGCCACCACGGGTCAGGATGCGATGCACGTCGGCGACCATCGCGGCCACCCAACGCATGTTGTAGTTCTTTTTCAGCGGGCCTTCATCGCCTGCCAGCAGCTCGCCAACGTAGCGCTGAACCGGTGCTTCCCAGTGACGCTGGTTGGACGCGTTGATCGCGAATTCCTGGGTGGTTTCAGGAATGGTGATGTTTTCGTGGGTCAGTACGAAACTGCCCATTTCACGGTCCAGGGTGAAACCTTTCACGCCGTGGCCCAGGGTCAGGATCAGCATGGTCTGTGGACCATAGATCGCGTAACCGGCGGCCACTTGCTGGGTACCTGGCTGCAGGAAGGCCTTTTCATTCAAAGGCTCGTTCTGGCTCAGGTATTCGTTCGGGCAACGCAGTACCGAGAAGATGGTGCCGACCGGGGCGTTGATGTCGATGTTCGACGAACCGTCCAGCGGGTCGAATACCAACAAGTACGCGCCTTTCGGGTATTTGCCCGGGATCTGGTAGGCATTGTCCATTTCTTCGGACGCCATGCCGGCCAGGTGACCGCCCCATTCGTTGGCTTCGAGCAGGATCTCGTTGGAGATCACGTCGAGCTTCTTCTGCACTTCGCCCTGGACGTTTTCAGTGCCCATGCTGCCCAGAACGCCACCGAGGGCGCCTTTGGACACGGCGTGGTTGATCTCCTTGCAGGCACGCGCCACCACTTCGATCAGGAAGCGCAGATCGGCAGGAGTGTTGTTGCTGCGGGTCTGCTCAATCAAATAGCGACTCAAGGTAACGCGGGACATGGAAGGCTCCGGAGGAATGGGGGACTAAAAACCCGCGCAGTTTAACGCGAGTCGGGGCGCATTTCCTCCTATCAGACGTGATCGGCTCAAGAGAGTTCATGCGCGGGGTTCAGCGTAGTAGGAAATGGACTTGTTTTGTAGAAGCGGGCTTGCTCGAAAATGGTGCGCAGCGCCAGCCATTTTCAGGTGTTGGCTGGCGGCTTGCGCAGCAGACTGAACGCCATTGCCGCCAGGAACAACACGCCAAGCAGTAACACTGCCCACAGGCCAACCTTCTTCCAGTCGGTGCCCACCGATACCGGCACGGTCGATACCATCGGGGGTATCGGCGCCTCGCCATCCACCGACGCCCGGCCTAACATCGCCAGCTTGGCCGCGCTGTAATCCGGAATCAGAGTCGACAACGGCAAGCTCGCCGCCTTCACCGTCGCATTGCCCAGCGCCAACCTGTAAGGCCCGCCCCCCCGCGCCAGAAACACCAATTGCGTCGCCCGCACGGCAAACTTCAGCGTTGGCGCTTGTGCGCCCAGGCCACCGCCGCGCTCGTCCACGGTCAGCTTTAACTGTTGCACGGCATGCCCCGGCAACTGCAATTGGTTCTGCACCACATCCTCGCCACTCTGGGTCAGGCGATAGAGCAAGCCATTGTTCAATGGTTGCCACGGCAAGCTGCTGTCGCGGCGCCCAGACAGGATGACCGGCGCCAGGCTGTTGGGTTGACTCAACTCGACCTGTACTCGCTCGACGTTCAGCACCCTCGGTAACTGCCAGCTGTATTCCCCTGCCTTCACGCTACTGCCATCCAACGCATGGGACCAGACCAACGGCAGCGGCAAGCTGCGCACGCTTTGCAGCTGCGCCGATGTCAGTGTCGGTGCCGATTGCGGCGTGTCCCACAGCAAGCGCAGATAGCGGGCCGATTGCCCCGGCAGGCCGACCTCATGCTGCTCGACCCGCTCATCGGCAAACGTCAACCGCGCCAGTTGCCCCTCGCCCCAGGACTGCCAATGCTGCAAATCGTCGCTGGCTTCGATGCTGAACCGCTGGAAGCCATCACGCTCACTGGTCCAGTCGAGAACCAGCTGTTGCAACGGCGCCTTGATGGCGCTGGCGTCCAGCAGCCAGCCACGTAACGCTTCCTCCCCCACCTCCAGCTCAGTGGAAGGCTGCACCTGAACCAGGGTGCCATTGGCGTTCGCTTGCACCCGCACGTTCGGGGCATGTTCGGTGGCGTCCGCCGAGTCGTACAGCGGGAACCATTTGACGTCAGTCAGCGTGCGGTTGTCGTCAGCTTGTGCACTGGCCTGTGACAGGGCATAGGCTTGCGGTTCGCCAGCGGCGTTGAACACGCGCACGTCACTGAGGTCCGTCTGCCGTGCGCTCAACTGCACGGCCAGGGGCAGCTCAAGGCGATACCAAGGACCTTCACCGCTCACGGTCAATGGCACTTGCGTGGCGAAGTCCGTCGGTGTTTCCTGGGCCCGTGTTTCCTGGGCAGAGACAGTCAGTGCCAAGCCCATTGCAGCGATACCCAACCAGACCAGGTTCAGCTTCTGACTCAAGACGACACTCCTTGGGTTTGCGGCGCCGGTTTCTCGGGGTCCGCCACGGTTTCGACGCGCCTGGGTGGCAACGGGGCGAAATAGCCCACTACCAGCAGCAACACGCCAACGCCGATAAACGACACGATCCGCGCCAGCCCGCCACGGTTGCTCAATTCCACGAAGAACAGTTTCGCCACCACCACGCCGATCAGGGCCGCACCGATCAACCAGACCTCACGCCGGTGACGCAAATGGCCACCAATCATCAAAGCCAGTGCCATCAACGTCCAGACGATGGACAGGCCGGCCTGGACCCGCATGGATTCGAGTAAGGCCTCCAGCTCGAACGGCACGCCGCCCCAATGGTGAGCCGTGCGCATCACCAGGGTCGTGAAGAACAGGAACAGCGAAACACCGACTATCAGTTGCACAGCAGCGGCATAGCGCCTGCGGATCGCCAGTTGCGCGGCCTCGCTGCGGGACCAGGCGTAGACGCCAAACAAGGCAAACAGCAGGCCCAGATCCAGCGGGTTGACCAGCGGTACATAGGGTAAGGGCTCAGCCTTGCCATCGCTGACGATATTGGCCAGCCAGAACCAGCCCAGCATCAACAAAGCCAAAGGCGCGGCGGCATACACACGGTATTCGCTGGCGTAGGTCGACACCGGCCAAGGCCAGGCACGCGGTGCCGCCATCAGCACCAGGTACAGGCTCGGCAGTAGCGCCCAGCCCAGCCAGCGCCAGGCGTTGTACTGCTCGGACAACAGCAGCAAGCCAAAACGTAGCTCAAGGGCCAGCACACCGATCAGCAGCCAGCACCCGAGTACGTGGGCACTACTCAAGGCAGCGCTCGGCAGCATGGGCGCCAAGCGTCGCAGGGACATGAAATGCACGACGAACACCACGGCCCACAGCAACCAGCCGACGTTGGCCGCCGGATGAAATCGCGGATGCCAGGCGGCGAGCAATATCAGGCCGGCGGCCGGGATCAGCAAGGTGCAGAGCACGCCTAGCGCGGGCCACGCCAGGCGCAGCGCCAACACGGCCCAGAGCGCCACGCTGATTGCCGCGGCCGCCAGCATCAACGTGGCCTGCAGCGGCAACGGGGCAAACAGCAGCACTTCACTGACCCAAGCCAGGGCCCACCACCCCGCGCCCCACGCCAGCAATGCCCAGGACAAGCGCTGCAGGTTCACGCGATTGATCACCGTGACAGCAACGCCGATGTGCAAACGCCACGCCCCGATCAACGCGACCAGGCCCAGCATCAGCGGCGACCAGAATCCGGCATGGGCCAACGGCCGCAAGCCTTCGCTGGCCAGCGGTTCGGCCATCAGGAACAACACGGCACCCAGCAACTGAACGACCAATGCACCCAGCAGGAATGTGGCCGAGGGCAGGCGCAGAGCGACGAACAACGTCAGCAGCCCGGCCAATGCCCAACTGATTGACGTGCCATGGGCGAAAAAGAACATCGGCGCCAGCAAGTAGACGAACGTCAGACCGAGAGCGGCCAGAACCGGAGGGACATGGCGTTCCCAGGAGGAAATCTGCGCAGGCAAGGCCTTGTGCAGTTGATGGAAGCTGAACAGCAATGCGCCGCCGAGCATCAACGCCCCCAGCGGCGTGCCCTCAAGCAGGCTACTCTCGCCGCTGCGCAGTTCACCGACAAACACCAGCGCCGCGCCCGCCTGCAACAACAAGGCAAACGCTCGGGCGAACGGACGTTGCTGGCGCAGGCCCAACCAGAAAATCCCCGCGCCTTCCACCGCCCATGCCGCGCTCGTCCATCGCGCATCCAGCCCCAGGGGAATCGCCAGGCTGGTGAAGATCACACCCAGCGCCAGGCAGGTTTCCGCCAACAGCAATGCGCGTCCACCCATCAGCAAACGAGCCAGCCCCATGTAGATCATGCCAAGTGCCAGGGCGCTGAACGCGGCAGCGAACTCCAGATGCTGAACCAGGGCGAACTGCAATCCAAAGCCAACCAACGGCGGACCGAACAGCAGCGTGCCGTCGACGTAATCACCCTTGCGCGCAGACCAGCGCAACAGCGCTTCACGGCTTTCATCCTCGGGCGCGTCACCCATTTGCAGCAATTTACGTCGGGCGTACAACAAGCCGATGACCAGGTACATAGCGAAGAACAGGATCAGGAAGGGCTCGGTGCTCCACAGCAACTCTGGCGTATAGGAGCGCAAGCCCCAGGCGAACCCGATACCGAAGGTGCCGGTGAAACCGATGACATTGAGCAAGCGCCAGGCCTTGAACCAGGCGATCGCGAGGATGCCGGCGTTGAGCAAGGCGAAGTAACTGAACAGCGCGACGTGACTGCCGGCCCCCGTGGAGGCCAGCAGGGGCGCGGCGAATCCGCCCAGCGCGGCGGCGGCAGCCAGGCCCAGTGCATCCTGGGTAATGGCCAGGATCGCCGAAAACACCGTCACCGCCACCAACAGGCCAAACGCCGCCGAGGGGTCGAGCAACGGATGCAAGCGCATCGCGGCAAACACCGTCAGGTACAGCACGGCAATTGCGGCGCCTTGCAGCATCAAGGCGTAATCGTTGTTACGCGTCCGCAGCCACCAGCCAAGGCCGAGCAGCCCCAATGCAACCGCCGCGACACCGGCGTAGCGCAACTCGATCGGCACCACCATGCCCTCAGTGGCGTAGCGCAGCAGGAAGGCCAGGCCGAGGAACAGCAGCACCACACCGACCCGCAGCACGGTGTTGCCACCTAATAGCCAGGCACGCGCAGCGTTGATGGCGCGCTCGACGAGGTTTGGTTCAGGGGGATTGGCGCGTTCACGCTCGGTTGGCGCTGGTTTCCACGCATCCAGGGGCTGCGCTTGCCTGGTTTGGTTAACTTCTACGGCGACCGGTTCCAGTTCGGGCGGCAGTTCCCAGATCAGTTCCGGGGTTTCGATGGAGATTGGGGGGACCGCAATGTCCGCAACTGGAACGGCAGCGCTGCCTTCAGGCGCCTCCAGCACAGCCAGCCGTTGCTCGACCGCCCGCAGTGCAAGCTGCGCCTGTTCAAGCAGACGGCGCTGCTCGCTGGCCTGCGATCCCAGCCTGCCGATGTGAACGGCTTGACCGATACCCAGCCCGAGCAACGCACCCAGCAACGCATCGCTGAACGACTCGTCGAGTATCCAGCCCAGTACGAGGCCAATGAGCATGAACATCCATTGCATGATCCATATCCCTAAGCGCAATCCACGAAGATTAGCGCAGCCAGCTCCAAAAAGATCGCAGCCTCCGGCAGCCCTTACAAGGGCATACAAATCCCTGTAGGTGCTGCCGGAGGCTGCGATCTTTTGCTGCCGCTTGTATATCGATCCGCTGGAAGCGTTACTCCAACGCCTTCCAGATTTCCGTGGCGTACTCGCGAATCGTCCGGTCGGAAGAGAACCAGCCCATGCGCGAGGTGTTCAACACCGCCGAGCGCCACCATTGCTCGGAATCGTGCCAAAGGGCTTCGACGCGCATTTGCGCGTTCCAGTAGGAATCGAAATCGGCACAGACCAGGAAGCGGTCGTAGTCCACCAACGAATCGATCAGCCCGGTGTAACGGGATGGATCATCCGGCGAGAACACCCCGCCGCGAATGGCTTGCAATACATCGTTGAGTCGATGGGACGCAGCGATGTCCGGCACCGCGCTGAACTCGTGGTTCTGCTTGCGCGCTTCAACCTGCTGGGCACTGAGGCCAAAGATGAACATGTTCTCGACGCCGATGCGCTCGGACATCTCCACGTTGGCACCGTCCAGCGTGCCGATGGTCAATGCACCGTTGAGACCGAATTTCATGTTGCTGGTGCCCGAGGCTTCAAAGCCGGCCGTGGAGATCTGCTCGGACAGGTCCGCCGCCGGAATGATGCTCTCCGCCAGGCTGACGTTGTAATTGGGCAGGAACACCACCTTGAGCAAGCCGCGTACGGTCGGGTCGTTGTTCACCACCCGGGCGATGTCGTTGGTCAGCTTGATGATCAACTTGGCCTGGTGATAACTGGCCGCGGCTTTACCGGCGAAGATCTTCACCCGTGGTACCCAGTCGATTTCAGGTTCCGCACGGATCGCCTGGTACAGCGCCACGGTGTGCATCAGGTTGAGCAGCTGGCGCTTGTATTCGTGGATCCGCTTGACCTGCACGTCGAACATCGCCGCCGGGTTGACCGCCACCCCCAATCGCTCATGAATCAGGTAGGCCAGGGCCTTTTTGCTGTGCAGGCGCTGTTCGGCGAACGCTTTGCGGAACGCCGACTTATCGGCGAACGGTTGCAGCTCGAGCAAGCGCTCCTCGGGCTTGTCCAGCAGGTCCTGGCCGAGGGCATCGACCAGCATCGAGGTCAGCTCCGGGTTGGCCTGGTACAGCCAGCGGCGGAAAGTGATGCCGTTGGTCTTGTTGTTGATCCGTTGCGGATAAAGCTTGTGCAGCTCGGAGAACACCGTCTTGCGCATCAGTTGCGTGTGCAAGGCGGATACGCCGTTGACGCTGTGGGAGCCGAGGAACGCCAGGTTGCCCATGCGCACGCGTCGACCGTTGTCTTCCTCGATCAAGGACACCGCGCGCAACACGTCGAAATCGTGGATGCCCTTGGCCCGCAGCGAGTCGATGTGCTGGGCGTTGATCAGGTAAATGATCTGCATGTGCCGTGGCAGCATGCGCTCCATCAGGCCCACCGGCCAGGTTTCCAGCGCCTCGGGCAGCAAGGTGTGGTTGGTGTAGGAAAGCGTGTCGACCGTGACCTGCCACGCCGCATCCCATGCCACGTCGTAGACATCGACCAACTGGCGCATCAACTCGGCAACGGCAATCGAGGGGTGGGTGTCGTTGAGCTGGATCGCCGCGTGATCGCCCAGGGTCAGCACCGAGGTGTGCATGTTGCGATGGCGGCGCAGCAGGTCCTGCAGGGATGCGGCGACGAAGAAGTATTCCTGGCGCAACCGCAGTTCCTGGCCCGCCTCGGTGCTGTCTGCCGGGTACAGTACCCGCGAGATACTTTCGGCCCGGGCCACTTCGGCCACCGCCCCCAGGTGGTCACCGGCGTTGAAGCGTTCCAGGTGCAAATCTTCCATGGCCCGTGCGCGCCACAGCCGCAACGTGTTCACGCTGGCCCCGCGCCAACCGACCACCGGCGTGTCATAGGCAATGGCCCGCACGGTTTCCGCTGGATGCCAGACTTGTTTGGACTTGCCGTTCTCATCGGTCACGGTCTCGACGCCGCCGCCAAAGCCGATCGGATAAACCACTTCAGGCCGTTCGAACTCCCAAGGGTTACCGAAATCCAGCCAGTGCTCGGTCTGTTCCTGCTGCCAACCGTCGACGACGGCCTGACGGAACAAACCGTGCTCGTAACGAATGCCGTAGCCATGACCGGCGATACCCAGGGTCGACATGCTTTCCATGAAGCACGCCGCCAGTCGTCCGAGGCCACCGTTACCCAACGCCGCATCGGGCTCCAGCAGGCGGATGCGTTCAAGGTCGACGCCGAGTTCGGTCAGGGCTTCGCGTGCCACGTCGAGCAGGCCGAGATTGCTCAGGCTGTCGTAGAGCAGCCGACCGATCAGGAATTCCAGGGAGAGGTAATAAACCCGCTTCTGTCCTTTGCGGTAAATCTGCCGGGTGTGGTCCATCCAGTGCTCGACCATGTGATCGCGCGCTGCCAGGGCAATGGCTTCGAACCAGTCATGGTCAAAGGCGTGATCCGGGTCTTTGCCCACCGCGTAGGTGAGTTTGGTCAAGACGGCGTCGCGGAATGCGGCCACCTCTGCTTCGCGAACAAGTGGTTCTTGAGTCATCGATAGGACCTCGAGCGAGCTTGGAATTGTCTGAGACTAGACGGTCTGACAGACGGTATAGCCTCTGGTTCGGCAGTTTTTCCTGTTAATGCGCGTCAAGCCGGCAATGCATTGTCATGTACCTGAATCAATGCAGGGGCCGTGCCGGATTAGCGCTGCTGCTGCATGTCCGTGAAAAAAACTGGCGAAAGGTTGTTCAAAAATCCACCAGTCCCGGTATGATCGCGCGCCCTGATGCACACGCTGGTAACAACCGATGATGAAGCCGAACCTGATCGCCGCCGCGGAGATCGACCGACTCGATACCTGGGCCAAGTACTCTGCCCCAATGTGCGGCTCCTGCCTATCGAGCTGTTGCACCCTGCCGGTCGAGGTCAAGATCAAGGACCTGATCCGCATCGGCATCGTCGACGAGTTCGAACGCGGCGACCCGCCAAAGAACATCGCCAAGCGCCTGCAGAAGGAAGGGATCGTCGAGCGCTACAACCAGAAATCCGAGATCTTCACCCTCCAGCGCATGAGCAACAACGATTGCCTGTACCTGGATCGTAAGAGCCGTCTGTGCACTATTTATGAAAAGCGCCCGGATACGTGCCGCAACCACCCGAAAATCGGCCCACGGCCGGGGTATTGCGCGTACAAGCCGAAGGAAGTGGAGCGCGAGCGGAATTCGCGGAGTATCGAGCGGTTCTGATCAAGGCCCGGCTTTCGGGCCAACAGCACCGGCGCCAAGGACGTTTGGCGAAAAGGTTTTCAGCCTTTTGGTTTATTCCGACATGCCTGGGTAACGCGATCCGATGCGCCTGGAGCGATTTCCTATGGTTCGCCAAGCTTTCACCGACAGAAAAGGTCAGTCATAAACACTAGCGTGGAGCATCACTCCCTCAGAGAAGATGCTCATGCGTTATTTAAAAGTGACAGCCCAGGATCGTAGCGGTAACGGAAAAGCCGATGCCGTCTTGCTGCATTTCCACGATGGCCCGGCCAATCTGGTACGCGAAGCTTTTGCGGTGGATATGTCCGCCGATGGCAGGATTGAGTTTGGTTTCGCGGGTGATATCAACAGCGACGGAAAGCAGAATTTCCAGGACCAACTGCTTTTGACGGCCTTCGCCGAGGTTTTCCTGCAACTTAACTGGTTCAATGCAGGAAATAATTGGGAACGTTATCTGAAGATTGCCGCAATGGACCATCACAAGGATGGCTCTCCCAATATCGTCACGCTTCAATTCAGTGAAGACGATGGCACGCTCTGCACCCCCATTCGGATTCAACGCGCCACTGCCTATGACAGGGACAATGATGGCGGCCTGCACTCCTTCACCAATGTGGATGTGAACCGCGACGGAGTATCCAATAAGGCGGACAACGTGTTGCTACGCAAAGTAGCCGAAGCCTTTATCGCCTTCCGATGGTTCGATGCTTGATTCAGCCTGCGGGCGTCACGCCAATCTTCACCCAGCCGCCACGCAATCTGCAGCGCAAGTCCTTAAATGCAAAAACGCCCCCGGCCTTTCGACCGGGGGCGTTTTCATTCAGCCTGGGCTAAATCTTATGCCTTGGCTTTCTTGGCAGCGCGGGTACGCTCGCTTTCGTCCAGGATCTTCTTGCGAAGACGGATGGACTTAGGAGTCACTTCGCACAGCTCGTCGTCCTGGATGAATTCCAGAGCCTGTTCCAGGGTGAAGCGAACAGGTGGAACCAGGGCGATGGTTTCGTCTTTACCCGAAGCACGCATGTTGTCGAGCTTCTTGCCCTTGGTAGGGTTGACGCCCAGGTCGTTGTCACGGCTGTTCAGACCAACGATCTGACCGTTGTAGATTTCCTGACCGTGTTCAACGAACAGCTTGCCACGCGCCTGCAGGGTTTCCAGGGAGTAGGTCAGTGCCTTGCCGGTTTCAACCGAAACCAGAACGCCGTTCTGACGGCCGGACATGTCGCCGGACTTCATCACGTCGTAACGGTCGAAGATCGAGGTCAGGATGCCAGCACCGTTGGTCAGGGTCAGGAACTGGTTACGGAAACCGATCAGACCGCGAGCAGGGATGTTGTATTCCAGACGTACACGGCCCTTGCCATCCGGCACCATGTTGGTCAGGTCGCCTTTACGCAGGCCCATCTCTTCCATCACCTTGCCTTGGGATTCTTCCGGCAGGTCGATGGTCACGTTTTCGTAAGGTTCGTGCTTCACGCCGTCAACCAGACGGATGATCACTTCCGGACGGCCTACAGCCATTTCGAAGCCTTCGCGACGCATGGTTTCGATCAGTACCGAGAGGTGCAGCTCACCACGGCCGGAAACCTTGAACTTGTCAGCCGAGTCGCCTTCTTCAACGCGCAGTGCAACGTTGTAAAGCAGCTCTTTGTCCAGACGTTCCTTGATGTTACGGGAAGTCACGAACTTGCCTTCTTTACCGCAGAATGGCGAGTCGTTTACCTGGAAGGTCATGGAAACGGTTGGCTCGTCGACGGTCAGCGGCTTCATCGCTTCGACGTTGTCCGGGGTGCACAGGGTGTCGGAGATGAACAGCGATTCCATACCGCTGATGCACACGATGTCGCCTGCAGCAGCTTCTTCAACGTCTACACGGTGCAGACCGTGGTGACCCATCAGCTTCAGGATACGACCGTTACGCTTCTTGCCATCGGCGCCGATAGCCACAACCGGGGTGTTCGGCTTGACGCGACCACGAGCGATACGGCCAACACCGATAACACCCAGGAAGCTGTTGTAGTCCAGTGCGGAGATCTGCATCTGGAACGGACCGTCACGGTCAACAGCCGGCGCTGGTACGTTGTCGACGATCGACTGGTACAGCGGGGTCATGTCTTCAGCCATTTCGTTGTGGTCCAGACCGGCAATACCGTTCAGGGCCGAGGCGTAGACGACTTTGAAGTCGAGCTGTTCTTCGGTGGCACCCAGGTTGTCGAACAGGTCGAAGATCTGGTCCAGAACCCAGTCCGGACGCGCGCCTGGACGGTCAACCTTGTTGATGCACACGATCGGACGCAGGCCGGCTTCGAAAGCCTTCTTGGTCACGAAACGGGTTTGCGGCATAGGGCCGTCTTGAGCGTCAACCAGCAGCAGAACGGAGTCAACCATCGACATTACGCGTTCTACTTCGCCGCCGAAGTCGGCGTGGCCCGGGGTGTCCACGATGTTGATGTGGTAGCCGTTCCAGTTGATGGCGGTGTTTTTCGCCAGGATGGTAATACCGCGCTCTTTTTCCTGGTCGTTGGAGTCCATCACGCGCTCGTCGTTGAGCTCGTTGCGCTCCAGGGTGCCGGATTGACGCAGGAGTTTGTCTACCAGGGTGGTTTTACCATGGTCAACGTGGGCAATGATGGCGATGTTGCGTAGATTTTCGATCACTTGTGTATCTCGATCAGAGGATTCGGTGTGCTGACAAGTCTTGGCAGCGATTTACAGTAGAGTCAGGCCTTGCCGTTACAGCTTGACGGCGGCGTCGGGGGGCCGGTGACGCAAGCCACAGGCAAACAGCCCCGGGCACTTAGCTCGGTCGATAAACGCGCACATTGGCATGTCCCTCACTGAGCAAATGGTGGGCATGCAGGCGACTCATCACGCCTTTGTCGCAATAAAGCAGGTACTGGCGAGTAGGGTCCAGTTCCTTGAAACGAGCGTTCAGTGCATAAAACGGCATCGTTTGTACCTCGATGCCAGCAAGGTCCAGCGGGTCGTCTTCAGCGGCATCCGGGTGACGGATGTCGATGACGATCTGACCGGCCAGCGCTTCGCTGACTTCTTCAATCTGCAGGTCCTGGCCCAATTCGTCGATCACGCGATCGATCGGTACCAGTTTGGCGTTCTCGAGCGCACGCTCAAGGACTGCCATGTCGAATTCTTTCTCTTCGTGCTCCACGCGATGGCGCTTGGCAGCGGTCTTGGGGTTCACCGAGATGACCCCGCAGTACTCCGGCATGTGCCTGGCGAAGTCGGCGGTGCCGATTTCGTTGGCCGTGTCGATGATGTCCTGCTTGTGGCTGGCAATCAGCGGGCGCAAGACCAGTTTGTCGGTCACGCAATCGATCACCGACAGGTTCGGCAACGTCTGGCTCGACACCTGGGAGATCGCCTCACCGGTCACCAGCGCTTCGATGTGCAGTCGATCGGCAATTTGGGAGGAAGCGCGCAACATCATACGCTTCAATACTACGCCCATATGACTGTTATCGACTTTGCCGAGAATTTCTCCCAGCACTTCTTCGAACGGCACACTGACAAATAACACGCGTTGCGAGCTGCCGTACTTCTTCCAGATGAAATGCGCGACTTCCATGACGCCCAATTCGTGGGCACGTCCACCCAGGTTAAAGAAGCAGAAATGCGCCATCAGGCCGCGGCGCATGATCTGGTAGGCCGCAACGGTGGAATCGAAGCCACCGGACATCAGCACCAACGTCTGTTCCAGCGCACCCAGCGGATAACCGCCGATACCGTTGTGCTGACTGTGGATCACGAACAACCGTTGGTCGCGAACTTCGATGCGAACTTCGATTTCAGGCTTTTTCAGGTCGATTCCGGCGGCACCGCACTGACGGCGCAACTGGCTGCCGACATATTTTTCGATGTCTATGGAGCTAAATGGGTGCTTGCCGGCGCGTTTGC
Source organism: Pseudomonas sp. WJP1 (assembly GCF_028471945.1). Lineage (NCBI taxonomy): Bacteria > Pseudomonadati > Pseudomonadota > Gammaproteobacteria > Pseudomonadales > Pseudomonadaceae > Pseudomonas > Pseudomonas sp. WJP1. The sequence continues at coordinate 324,027 of NZ_CP110128.1, read as the reverse complement.
AACGTACCGAGAAAATCTTCCCGGCCAGTGCATCACCGTAGTGCTGCTTGCACTTCTCGACGATGTCATCGAAGTCACCCAGCGGGTACTCGTCGATTTGCAGGAAGTGCGCGATGCCCGGCATGCAGCTCAGGCGCTCGCCCATCTCCTTCAGGGCCTTGGGGTCGCTGACGCGGGTCTCCAGCTCGAGATTGTCCCACACGCCGTTCACCACCACAGCCGGGTCCAGGTCACGGAGCACGGCACGGATGTTCTTGGCCAACTGGCGGATGAAACGCATCCGTACCGGGCGGCTCTTGATGGTGATCTCTGGAAAGACTTTTACGATTAATTTCATGGAAACAGCGCGCGCAAGGCCTGCCGAAAAAGGGGGGCGCGGATTATAGCGGAAATTGCTCAAGGTTTAACCAGTTAATGTGCAGAAGGTTTTGCACGCACCAAAACAGGTCATATTTCGATTTCAGCGCCACATTAAGGGGCGCATTTTTCTGCTTTAAAGCCTTTTGCACCTCTATAAGCGTGAATTTGGGGCAAAAAACCCATGGTGGGGCACTGGCATGCAATTTGCTCCCTTGTGAGGCAGGTTGCCTTGGCAGAGTATTCGCGCCGGCATCACAAACATTTAAGGGCATCCACTACCAGCCCTAATCCACCCGGAGGACACTATGTCGAAGTCGGTTCAACTCATCAAAGATCATGACGTCAAGTGGATTGATCTGCGCTTCACAGACACCAAGGGCACTCAGCACCACGTGACCATGCCGGCTCGCGATGCGCTGGACGATGACTTCTTTGAAGTCGGCAAAATGTTCGACGGCTCCTCCATCGCTGGCTGGAAAGGCATCGAAGCCTCCGACATGATCCTGCTGCCGGACGACTCCACCGCTGTTCTGGACCCGTTCACCGAAGAGCCGACCCTGATCCTGGTCTGCGACATCATCGAACCTTCGAGCATGCAAGGCTACGACCGCGACCCACGTGCGATCGCCAAGCGCGCCGAAGAGCACCTGAAATCCACCGGTATCGGTGACACCGTGTTCGCCGGTCCAGAGCCAGAGTTCTTCATCTTCGACCAAGTGAAGTTCAAGTCCGACATTTCCGGCTCCATGTTCAAGATCTACTCCGAACAAGGTTCCTGGATGTCCGACCAGGACATCGAAGGCGGCAACAAAGGCCACCGTCCAGGCGTCAAAGGTGGCTACTTCCCGGTTCCGCCGTTCGACCACGACCACGAAATCCGTACCTCCATGTGCAACGCACTGGAAGAAATGGGCCTGACCGTCGAAGTTCACCACCACGAAGTGGCAACTGCCGGCCAGAACGAAATCGGCGTCAAGTTCAACACCCTGGTGAAGAAAGCCGACGAGACCCAAACCCTGAAGTACGTCGTGCACAACGTTGCCGATGCCTACGGCCGTACCGCTACCTTCATGCCTAAGCCTCTGTACGGCGACAACGGCTCGGGTATGCACGTACACATGTCGATCTGGAAAGAAGGCAAGAACACCTTCGCTGGCGAAGGTTATGCCGGCCTGTCCGATACCGCCCTGTACTTCATCGGCGGCATCATCAAGCACGGTAAGGCCCTGAACGGCTTCACCAACCCGGCAACCAACTCCTACAAGCGCCTGGTTCCAGGCTTCGAAGCTCCGGTAATGCTGGCCTACTCGGCTCGTAACCGCTCGGCTTCGATCCGTATTCCTTACGTGTCGAGCCCGAAAGCCCGCCGTATCGAAGCACGCTTCCCGGATCCGGCTGCCAACCCGTACCTGTGCTTCGCTGCACTGCTGATGGCTGGCCTGGACGGCATCCAGAACAAGATCCACCCTGGCGACGCAGCTGACAAAAACCTGTACGACCTGCCGCCTGAAGAGGCGAAAGAGATCCCACAAGTTTGCGGCAGCCTGAAAGAAGCCCTGGAAGAGCTGGACAAAGGTCGTGCGTTCCTGACCAAAGGCGGCGTTTTCAGCGACGACTTCATCGACGCTTACATCGCCCTGAAAAGCGAAGAAGAAATCAAGGTACGTACCTTCGTACACCCACTGGAATACGAGCTGTACTACAGCTGCTAATCCGGTAGCGCCTGCGCAAGCGGCGTGACAAAGAGGCCTCCTTCGGGAGGCCTTTTTTTGTAGGCAACGTCTCACGCAAACAGTCCATGTTTCCCCGGGCATTCCCGGCAACGTCCGGCTTAAAAAAATATGAGCGCCCCGTAGCCTGTACCGTCTTGAACTCAAAGGACGGAAACATGAAGCGATCCATGCTCACCCCCCTAATTACCGCCCTCGTCGCCCTCGCCTTGCAGGGCTGTAGCAACTCCGCGTCCCCAACAGCGATCGAACGCAAAGTCCTGTTGCAAAGCAGCAGATCCTGGGACGACACGCCTTACACTCACTACCCTTACGCCGAACCTGAACTGTCAGTGCTTAAGCTGAAGATCCCGGCCAATACGCAACTTCCATGGCATACCCACGTCATGCCAAATGCGGCGTATATCCTCAGCGGCGAGCTGACGATAGAAAGCAAGGACAGTGGTCAGATCCGGCGCGTCAAACAAGGCGAAGCCGTGGCCGAAATGGTCAATATCACCCACCGCGGAGTCACCGGTGAGGAACCGGTAGAACTTATCGTGTTCTATGCTGGCAGCGAGGGTATTCCTTTGTCGGAGTAATTTTTGCTGCTCACAGGGAGCCTGAATGCGGCCACTCTTATTGTTCCTGGGGCTGTTATCAGGCTTTCCTGCAATGGCCCAGATCTACAAGTACACCGATGCTGCCGGCAACACGGCGTACAGCAATCAACCACCCGATGGCGTTAGCGCCCAGGCGGTTGATTTGCCACCTTTGAACCGTATCGAGCGCCAACCGCCCAGCGAACCTGCTCCGCCCACCCCCATCAACAGCCGCGAGCAGATAAACAGTGCCTACGAGGTTCTTGAGCTGACAGGCCTGCCCAACGAAGGGGCCTTGCGCGCCAACAACGGCACCTTCACCGTCAACGTGCTGATCAAACCGCGCCTACAAGGCTCGCACCTGTTCAGGCTTTTACTGGATGGGCAACCCTATGGCCAGCCAGGCAACGTACCGATCCTGCAGCTGGTGAACATCGATCGCGGCTTGCACAGCGTCGCCGTGCAAGTGATCGACGGCGAAACAGTCGTACAGCAGAGCCCCACGGTGACCTTTACCTTGCAGCGAGTGCACAAGCGCTGAAGGACTTGCGCTTGTTTTAGCCTCGTTTGATTTTTCGCACTATATTGGTGCGATTGGTTGCACCGCGTTCAAATTCCAACCCATTTTGGTTCGAAAGTACCCGAACAATCTGGCAAAGCGCCACGCAATCGAGCGTCAAACGCCCGTTTCAGCGCTTAAACGCTTCTTTTCAGAGCCTTGGTTTGGTTTTTGCAGTTTGCTCGCATCAGCTCTTTATTCATGCGCCAAAAGAGGTCCTGAATGACCATCAGCGACGCACTACACCGCTTGCTGCTCGACAACCTGACCACCGCCACCATCCTGCTCAACGCCGAACTGCGCCTTGAGTACATGAACCCCGCGGCGGAGATGCTCCTGGCCATCAGCGGCCAGCGCAGCCATGGGCAGTTCATCAGCGAGCTGTTTACCGAATCCACCGAGGCGCTGAATTCGTTGCGCCAGGCGGTACAGCAGGCGCATCCCTTTACCAAGCGCGAAGCGATGCTTACCGCACTTACCGGCCAGACCCTCACGGTCGATTACGCGGTAACGCCGATCCTTTCAGGCGGAGACACATTGCTGCTGCTCGAAGTCCACCCCCGCGACCGTTTGTTGCGCATCACCAAGGAAGAAGCGCAGCTTTCAAAGCAGGAAACCAGCAAGATGCTGGTGCGCGGCCTGGCTCACGAAATCAAGAATCCGCTGGGCGGTATTCGCGGCGCGGCACAGCTGCTGGCCCGCGAGCTGCCGGAAGAAAGCCTGCGCGATTACACCAATGTCATCATTGAAGAGGCCGACCGCCTGCGCAACCTGGTCGATCGCATGCTCGGCTCGAACAAACTGCCATCGCTGGCCATGTGCAACATCCACGAGGTGCTGGAACGCGTCTGCCATCTGGTCGAGGCCGAAAGCCAGGGCTGCATCACTTTGGTGCGCGACTACGACCCGAGTATTCCAGACGTCCTGATCGATCGCGAACAAATGATCCAGGCCGTGCTGAACATCGTGCGCAATGCGATGCAGGCCATCAGCAGCCAGAATGAGCTGCGCCTGGGCCGCATCAGCCTGCGCACCCGCGCCATGCGCCAGTTCACCATCGGCCACGTGCGCCATCGCCTGGTGACCAAGATCGAAATCATCGACAACGGACCGGGCATTCCTGCGGATCTTCAGGAAACCATCTTTTTCCCCATGGTCAGCGGCCGTCCGGACGGTACCGGGCTGGGCCTGGCCATTACCCAGAACATCATCAGCCAGCACCAGGGCTTGATCGAATGTGACAGCCACCCCGGCCACACCACCTTCTCGATCTTTCTGCCACTGGAACAAGGAGCCACATCGACATGAGCCGTAGTGAAACCGTGTGGATCGTCGATGACGACCGTTCTATCCGCTGGGTCCTGGAAAAAGCCTTGCAGCAGGAAGGCATGACCACGCAAAGCTTCGACAGCGCCGATGGCGTGATGAGCCGCCTGGCGCGCCAGCAGCCGGACGTGATCATCTCCGACATCCGCATGCCCGGTGCGAGCGGCCTGGACCTTCTGGCGCGGATTCGCGAGCAACACCCCCGGCTGCCAGTGATCATCATGACCGCGCACTCCGATCTGGACAGCGCTGTCGCGTCCTATCAGGGCGGCGCCTTTGAATACCTGCCCAAGCCGTTCGATGTCGACGAAGCGGTCTCCCTGGTCAAGCGCGCGAATCAGCACGCTCAGGAACAACAAGGCCTGGAAGTCCCGGTCGCACTGACCCGCACCCCGGAAATCATCGGCGAAGCGCCAGCGATGCAGGAAGTGTTTCGCGCCATCGGGCGCTTGAGCCACTCCAACATCACCGTACTGATCAACGGCGAATCCGGCACCGGTAAAGAACTGGTGGCCCACGCCCTGCACCGCCACAGCCCGCGGGCCGCTTCACCGTTCATTGCATTGAACATGGCGGCGATCCCGAAAGACCTGATGGAATCCGAGCTGTTCGGCCACGAAAAAGGTGCGTTCACCGGTGCCGCCAACCTGCGTCGCGGGCGATTCGAGCAGGCGGACGGGGGCACGCTGTTCCTCGACGAAATCGGCGACATGCCGGCGGACACCCAGACTCGTTTGCTGCGGGTACTGGCTGATGGCGAGTTCTACCGTGTCGGTGGTCACGTCCCGGTCAAGGTGGACGTGCGGATCATCGCCGCCACGCACCAGAACCTTGAAACCCTGGTGAATGCCGGGAAATTCCGGGAAGACTTGTTCCACCGTCTCAACGTGATCCGCATCCACATACCGCGCCTGTCGGACCGTCGCGAAGACATCCCGACCCTGGCCAAGCACTTCCTCGGCCGTGCAGCGCAGGAGCTGGCGGTCGAGCCGAAATTGCTGAAAAACGAAACCGAGGAATACCTGAAAAACCTGCCATGGCCGGGCAACGTGCGCCAGCTGGAGAACACGTGCCGCTGGATCACCGTGATGGCCTCGGGTCGCGAAGTGCATATCGGCGACCTGCCACCGGAACTGCTGAGCCTGCCTCAGGATTCGGCCCCGGTGACCAACTGGGAACAGGCATTGCGCCAATGGGCCGACCAGGCGCTGGCTCGCGGCCAGTCCAGCCTGCTGGACAGCGCCGTGCCGACCTTCGAGCGGATCATGATCGAAACCGCCCTCAAGCACACCGCCGGCCGCCGCCGCGATGCCGCCGTGTTGCTGGGCTGGGGGCGCAATACCCTGACGCGCAAGATCAAGGAGCTGGGGATGAAGGTAGATGGTGGGGATGATGATGAGGGGGATGAGGGTTAATCAGCCTTGATTCTTCACTGACCGTCACACCCAATTCGCGAGCAGGCTCGCTCCCACAGTGGATTTGTAGTGTTCTCACTAACGCTACCGAACCTTGTGGGAGCGAGCCTGCTCGCGAAGCTTTTTGGGCTGCCGTGCACCGCCTGAATGCACCGTGAACCGCAATCGCGCACGGCAACTGATCCAAAACCCCGCTTGTATTCGTAATCGAACCCCTATCGAAAAAACACGAAAGCCCCGGATTACGGGGCTTTCAGCTTTTCCACGCGACTTTCTGTTTCAACTTGTTAAAACCTGGCACGCCCCCTGCAGTAGTCCCATCAGTGATTCAGATCACTACCCAGTTTCGGGGACCTTGGTACAGGCAGGCCGGGGATTCCCTCTTTACACCGGGCTCACACCGCACAAGCGACGAGCCCTCCCGTTTTGGGGTCCTTGGTACAGGCAGGCCGGGGATTCCCTCTTTACACCGGGCTCACACCGCACAAGCGATGAGCCCTCCCGTTTTGGGGACCTTGGTACAGGCAGGCCGGGGATTCCCTCTTTTATTGCTCCCGGAGATGGATCTCCAGCCGCCAGCGGTCATCGACCTCGCTACCGGCCCACTCACCCTGAAGGGGGCGGGCCGCCACCAGCGTCAGCAACAATCCCCCGTCACTCAATCGCGTTCGCCAGTTCACATCCTTGCCGTTGAGCTTGAGCTGGCCTTTTTGCGCCTTGCCCTGCGCTTCGAACAACAGCGCGACACTGCCTTCCACGATCTCGCCGTGGGTCTTGGGCTCATTGTTGAACCACACCACCAACCCGTCGTCCGTCACTTCGATCTGCTGCAATTCGCTGGGGTCGGGGGTGGTCAGGCGACCGATCATCAACCCTACCATCACCCCCACGATTGCCAGCGAAGCCATCACACGCGGGAATAGTTTCGAACGAGGGTCGGCTTGCGGCGTAGAATGCCGCTCATCTCTACCTTCGGAGCCGTGCATGTTTCACGTCATCCTTTTCCAACCAGAAATTCCGCCGAACACCGGCAACGTTATCAGGCTGTGCGCCAACAGTGGCTGCCACCTGCATTTGATCGAACCGCTGGGCTTCGAGATGGACGACAAGCGCCTGCGCCGGGCGGGCCTCGACTACCACGAGTATGCCACTCTGCAACGCCATGCGGACCTGGCCAGCTGCCTGGAAAGCCTCGGTCATCCCCGTTTGTTCGCCTTCACCACCAAGGGCTCGCGGCCGTTTCACGACGCCAGTTTCGCCCCTGGCGATGCATTCCTGTTCGGCCCGGAAAGCCGTGGCCTGCCAGCCGAGGTGCTCGACGCCCTGCCCGGCGAACAACGCCTGCGCCTGCCAATGCGCGAAGGCTGCCGCAGCCTGAACCTGTCCAACACCGTGGCCGTCGCCGTGTACGAAGCCTGGCGGCAGAACGACTTCAAATAGTCCGAAATCATTTTCGCCTGACAGAAACAATCGCGGGCAAGCCCGCTCCCACAGGTTTTGCACAATCCTGTGGGAGCGGGCTTGCCCGCGATTTTCAGCAGCGCAGATTATTGAACGGTCGGAGTCTCGCCCGCCGCCTGCATGCGTTGCAGCTCTTGCGCGTACAGGGCGTCGAAGTTCACCGGAGCCAGCATCAGGGCCGGGAACGAGCCGCGGGTCACCAGGCTGTCCAGCGCTTCGCGAGCGTACGGGAACAGGATGTTCGGGCAGAACGCGCCCAGGGTGTGGCTCATCGAAGCGTCGTCCAGGTTCTTGATCAGGAAGATACCGGCCTGCTGCACTTCGGCGATGAACGCCACTTCTTCACCGTTCTTGACGGTGACCGACAGGGTCAGTACGACTTCGTGGAAGTCGTTTTCCAACGCCTTTTGACGGGTGTTCAGATCCAGACCGACACTCGGCTCCCACTGCTGGCGGAAGATCGCCGGGCTTTTCGGGGCTTCGAAGGACAAGTCACGTACGTAGATGCGCTGCAAGGAGAATTGCGGTGCGGTTTCTTCTTCGCTAGCTGCAGTGTTCTGTTGGTCAGTCATCTCAGATCCTTTCTGATCTTGGGCTTTTATAGGGTATGGAATTCAGGCCTTGAGCAGCGCATCGAGCTTGCCGGCGCGTTCCAGGGCAAACAAATCATCACAACCGCCAACGTGGGTGCTGCCGATCCAGATCTGCGGCACGGATGTACGTCCGGCCTTCTGAGCCATTGCGGCACGCACCTGCGGCTTGCCATCGACCTTGATCTCTTCGAAGGCCACACCTTTGTTCTCGAGCAGGTACTTGGCTCGGGAGCAATAAGGGCAGTAATCGCTGGAATAGACGACGACGTTACTCATATCACTTCACCAGTGGCAGATTGTCGGCTTTCCAGCTGGAAACACCACCGGACAGCTTGGCGGCGGTGAAGCCGGCCTTCACCAGTTCACGAGCGTGGGTACCGGCGGTCTGGCCCATGGCATCGACCAGGATGATGGTCTTGGCCTTGTGCTTTTCCAGTTCGCCAACGCGAGCAGCCAGTTTGTCGTGGGGAATGTTCAACGCGCCTACAATGTGGCCGGCGGCAAAGTCCTTGGTCGGACGAATGTCGATCACCACGCCGGCGTCTTTGTTGACCAGGCCAGTCAGTTCGCCGGTGCTCAGGCTACGGCCGCCGCCCTGCATCTGATAGGCAATCAGCAACGCCAGCAGTACGACGAAGATACCGACGAGGATGTAGTGGTTAGTGGCAAATTCAATCAGGTGAGCAACCATCGAAGGAGGTTCCAGGGCGTTAAAATGTCGGCCAGTATACACAGCCACTATGGTGGGCCAAACCCCGTCCGGCGGTGACGTGGCCGGAACTTCGCTTTAAACTGCCACTCCCTTTTCCATCGCCCTCTTTTCTCAGCCACGAGTGGACTCCATGACTACCACGCCTAAACCTTTGGTCCTGATCATTCTCGACGGCTTCGGTCACAGTGAGAGCCCTGAATCCAATGCCATCTTTGCGGCCAAGAAGCCCGTACTGGACCGTTTATGGGCCACCGTGCCCAACGGCCTGATTTCGGGCAGCGGCATGGACGTCGGCCTGCCTGACGGCCAGATGGGCAACTCCGAAGTCGGCCACATGAACCTCGGTGCTGGCCGCGTGGTGTATCAGGATTTCACCCGCGTGACCAAATCGATCCGCGACGGCGAGTTCTTCGAGAACCCGACCATCTGCGCTGCTGTGGACAAAGCCGTCGCTGCCGGCAAAGCCGTGCACTTCATGGGACTTCTGTCCGATGGTGGCGTGCACAGCCACCAGGATCACCTGGTCGCCATGGCCGAACTGGCTGCCAAGCGCGGCGCCGAAAAAATCTACCTGCACGCCTTCCTCGACGGCCGCGATACTCCGCCGAAAAGCGCGCAATCGTCGATCGAACTACTGGACGCTACCTTCCAGGCGCTGGGCAAAGGCCGGATCGCCAGCCTCATCGGTCGTTACTTCGCCATGGATCGCGACAACCGTTGGGACCGCGTATCCCAGGCCTACAACCTGATCGTCGACGGCAATGGCGAATTCAACGCCGCCACCGCCCAGGAAGGCCTGCAAGCCGCCTACGAGCGTGGCGAGAGCGACGAGTTCGTCAAGGCCACCTCCATCGGCGAGCCCGTTAAAGTAGAAGACGGCGACGCCGTGGTGTTCATGAACTTCCGCGCCGACCGCGCCCGTGAACTGACCCGAGTCTTCGTCGAGGACGACTTCAAGGACTTCGAGCGTGCCCGTCAGCCAAAACTGGCCGGTTTCGTCATGCTGACCCAATACGCCGCCAGCATTCCCGCACCATCGGCCTTCGCCGCCGGCAGCCTGGAAAACGTGCTGGGCGACTACCTGGCGAAAAACGGCAAGACCCAGCTGCGCATCGCTGAAACCGAAAAATACGCCCACGTGACCTTCTTCTTCTCTGGCGGTCGTGAAGAACCGTTCCCGGGCGAAGAACGCATCCTGATCCCGTCGCCGAAAGTCGCCACCTATGACTTGCAACCGGAAATGAGCGCGCCGGAAGTCACCGACCGCATCGTCGACGCCATCGACAACCAGCGTTACGACGTGATCGTGGTCAACTACGCCAACGGCGACATGGTCGGCCACAGCGGCGTGTTCGAGGCGGCGGTCAAGGCCGTTGAGTGCCTTGACCAGTGCGTCGGCCGTATCGTCGAGGCGCTGGAGAAAGTCGGCGGCGAAGCCCTGATCACCGCGGACCACGGCAACGTCGAGCAAATGTCCGACGAGACCACGGGCCAGGCGCACACCGCGCACACCACCGAGCCGGTGCCGTTCATCTATGTCGGCAAGCGCGACCTGAAGGTTCGTGAAGGCGGCGTGCTGGCGGATGTGGCACCGACCATGCTGAAGCTGCTGGGCCTGGAACAACCGGCGGAAATGACCGGGACTTCGATTCTGGTGTAACCCGGCTACACCAAACACCGCAATCCCCTGTAGGAGTGAGCCTGCTCGCGATTGCAATCCAACAGTCAATATCGATGTTGAATGTTAGGACGCCATCGCGAGCAGGCTCGCTCCTACAGTGGGTTTGCGTGGTTTTTCGGGCCAGTTATCACACAGCCCCAATTGGGCGTTTTTTTTGCAGCGTGGGGCGGGCATACTAGGGCGTCCCTTTCCCTGGTGTCGCCTGCCTCTATGCTTCGCGTCCTGATAGCCCTTGCCCTGACCTGCCTGCTCCTACCGGCCTTCGCCGATGAGCGCGCGCAAACCCAGCAACAGTTGGACGCCACGCGTCAGGACATTGCCGAGTTGAAAAAACTGCTGGGCAAGCTGCAGGAAGAAAAATCCGGCGTGCAGAAAGACCTCAAGGGTACCGAGACCGAGATGGGCAAGCTCGAGAAGCAGGTCGACGCCCTGCAAAAAGAGCTGAAGAAAAGCGAAACCGAGTTGCAGCGACTCGATGCGGAGAAAAAAAAACTCCAGAGCGCGCGCACTGAACAGCAGCGACTGATCGCCATCCAGGCCCGCGCGGCTTACCAGAACGGCCGCCAGGAGTACTTGAAACTGCTGCTCAACCAGCAGAATCCCGAGAAGTTCGCCCGCACGCTCACCTATTACGACTACCTGAGCCAGGCCCGCCTGGAGCAGCTGAAGAATTTCAACGAAACCCTGCGCCAGCTGGCCAATGTCGAAAAAGACATCGGCCTGCAGCAGGCGCAATTGCTGGTGCAGCAAAGTAGCCTCGAAACCCAGCGTGGCGAACTCGAAAAGGTTCGCCAGGAGCGCCAGCAAGTCCTGGCCAAGCTCAACGACGACGTGAAGGCCCGCGACCAGAAACTGGCAGCCCGCGAGCAGGATCAGGCAGACCTGTCTAAAGTCCTTAAAACCATTGAAGAAACCCTGGCCCGCCAGGCCCGTGAGGCAGAGGAAGCGCGGCAAAAAGCGCTGATCGCCCAGCAGGAAGCCGAAAAAAAGCGTTTACGTGAGGCCCAGGCGCTGGCAGAAGCCAACGATGACGCCCCACGCAAACCGGTTAAATCGACACCCGGCCCAATGGTTTCAAGTTCAGGCGAAACCTTTGGTGGCGCATTTGCGTCAACTCGCGGAAAACTTCCCTGGCCTGTCGATGGTCGACTGTTGGCGCGCTTCGGTGAAAGCCGTGGCGACGACGCCCGCACCAAGTGGGACGGCGTAATGATCGGCGCTTCTGCCGGCAGTACGGTGCATGCGGTGCATGGCGGTCGAGTGGTGTTCGCCGACTGGTTGCGCGGCGCCGGGCTGCTGGTGATTCTCGACCACGGTAACGGTTTCTTGAGTCTCTATGGTCACAACCAGACACTGCTCAAGTCTGCGGGTGACGTGGTAAAAGCCGGTGAATCCATCTCCACTGTCGGTAACAGTGGCGGGCAGGACACACCAGCGCTGTACTTTGCTATTCGTCAGCAGGGTCACCCGAGTGATCCGGCGCAATGGTGCCGCGCGCAAGGATAGGCGCTGAGTCACCTACATTAGGAGTTCGTTCGACATGCTGTATTTGTCCCGTCTTACCTCGCTGGCCCTGGCGATTGCCCTGGTGATCGGCGCGCCTCTGGCGTTTGCCGCTCAACCGGCCCCGGCAGTCGCGCCTGCGGGCTCTGCCGCGACCACCAGAGCGCCATTGCCGCTGGAAGAGTTGCGCACCTTTGCCGAGGTCATGGATCGGATCAAGGCTGCCTATGTCGAACCGGTTGACGACAAGACCCTGCTGGAAAACGCGATCAAGGGCATGCTCAGCAACCTTGACCCGCACTCCGCGTACCTCGGACCTGAAGACTTCGCTGAACTGCAGGAAAGCACCAGCGGCGAATTCGGCGGCCTGGGCATCGAAGTCGGCGCCGAGGACGGCTTCATCAAAGTGGTGTCGCCGATCGATGACACACCGGCCTCCAAGGCTGGCATCCAGGCGGGCGACTTCATCGTCAAAATCAATGGCCAACCCACCCGCGGCCAGAGCATGACCGAAGCCGTGGACAAGATGCGCGGCAAGATCGGCCAGAAAATCACCCTGACCCTGGTACGTGACGGCGGCACGCCGTTCGATGTGACCCTGGCCCGCGCCATCATTCAGGTGAAGAGCGTGAAGAGCCAGCTGCTCGAATCAGGCTATGGCTACATCCGCATCACCCAGTTCCAGGTCAAGACCGGCGAAGAAGTGTCCAAGGCCCTGGCAAAGCTGCGCAAGGACAACGGCAAGAAACTCAACGGCATCATCCTCGACCTGCGCAACAACCCGGGCGGTGTGCTGCAAGCGGCGGTGGAAGTGGTCGACCACTTCATCACCAAGGGCCTGATCGTCTACACCAAGGGCCGCATCGCCAACTCCGAATTGCGTTTCTCTGCCACCGGCAAGGACGAAAGCGAAGCCGTGCCAATGGTCACGCTGATCAACGGCGGCAGCGCCTCGGCCTCGGAAATCGTCGCCGGCGCCCTGCAGGACCAGAAACGCGCGGTGGTCATGGGTACGCCGAGTTTCGGCAAAGGCTCGGTGCAAACCGTACTGCCCCTGAACAACGACCGCGCCCTGAAGATCACCACGGCGCTGTACTACACGCCAAACGGCCGCTCGATCCAGGCCCAGGGCATCATCCCGGACATCGAAGTGCGCAAGGCCAAGATCACCAACGAGCAAGACGGCGACTACTTCAAGGAAGCCGATTTGCAGGGTCACCTGGGCAACGGCAACGGCGGCGCCGACAAGCCGACCAGTTCCGGCGGCAAGACCAAGCCGATGCCGCAGGACGACGATTACCAACTGGCCCAGGCCCTGAGCCTGCTCAAAGGGCTGAGCATCACGTCCGGCCGCTGAGATGCTTTTGCGGGTAGTCCTGGGGTTGCTGTGTTACCTGGCGGGTGTTGTGCACGCAGCGCCCGCCCCTCAAAAGGCCTATATCAGCCTGATCATCGATGACCTGGGGCAGAGCCTGCCCCGGGATCGCCAGGTGCTGGCCCTGCCCGGCCCGGTCACCACGGCAATCATGCCCGACACCCCTCACGCCACCGAATTCGCCCGCGAAGCCCATCGCGCCGGCAAGATCGTCATCTTGCACATGCCCATGGATCCGGCCACCGGACCATTCGCCTGGCATCCCGACTTGCCCATCGAAGAGCTTGAAAAACGCCTGAACGCGGCGTTCAAGGTCGTGCCCTACACCGCCGGCATCAATAACCACATGGGCAGCCGCATGACCGCTCAACCGGCCGCGATGGCCTGGTTGATGGCCGACTTGCAGCGTCGACACAAGTTCTTCGTCGACAGCCGCACCAGCGCCCAGACCGTGGCCGCGCAGCAAGCCCAGAAGACCGCACTGGCCAGTGTTTCCCGGGATGTATTCCTGGATGACGAGCGCACTGAAGCGGCCATCTTCACGCAACTGCAGACGGCAATCAGCCTGGCGCGAAAACAGGGCTCGGCGGTGATGATCGGGCATCCTTACCCGCAGACATTGACGGTGCTGGAGCGCGAGTTGCCGAAACTGAAGGCTCAGGGAATCGAGTGGATTGATATCAGGCAGATGATCAGCGTGCGCGGCAATCGCGCCATGGTCGCTCATGGTAAAGACGGCGTTTATCGGTAATAACCGGCTCGAAGTCGATAAATAGTTACCGCCAGATACCCACCTCCATTCTGGATAGTGAACAACAGGTTGCGACTCCCTCTGTCGCATTCTCATCTATCTGGAATCAATATGAACACCCAAGACAGCACCCCATTAGCCGCAAGACGAATCGAATCCATAAAGCACGATAACCTGCTCATCAACTTTACCACCGAGTTCCGCCGCACCTGGGACAGCACCGGCTCGAAATCGAAACCCGCAGCGTTCTGGCGACCGAGTCCCGCTCCTGATTTGCTGCCAGGGTTTTTCCCGCTGGGTGACGTCGTTGCCTCCGGACTCGACAACATCAACGAGAAAAGGATGGTGATGGTTGTCTGCGAGGGCGAACTGTCGAGCGATAGCGGCAAGGAACCAGCTCTGCGTGCGCCCATCGACTTTGAACAAGTCTGGAGCGATGCCGGTTCAGGCGCCAGGGCAAACTGCACGATATGGCAACCAATCGCTCCAAGTGGCTACGTGGCATTGGGGCAGTTGTGCTCCAACGGCCGCGACAAGCCTTTGCCAAGTGACATACGTTGCGTACGCAGAGACCTGGTAGCCCCGTCATTCATCAGCGACCTGATCTGGGACGACAAGGGCAGCGGTGCCAGGCAGGCCTTCAGTGCGTGGGGTATCTATCCACCGGACACCGCAGCCGGGGAAATCCTTTGTGCACCTGGCACCTTTATCGGGGTGGGCTCCCATACAAAACCTGTAACACACATCACGGCTTACGCCTTACGGATGCCGATTCCCCTGGACATCCAGCCCTCACCCGTAGCTCCAGAACTCACGGGAAACGAACAGCCGCTACTTTTTGAGTCGGGCAAGATCACTCAGACGGCTAAACTCCCCTGGTTCACCGTAAAAGATCCCAGTCTCAGGCCTTTTGAGCAATTACGCACATCACCTTTCTACATGCTGGAAAGAACTGACCAATATGTACTTGTGGGATATGGCAAAAACGATAGCGGCGCACGCCAGACCTATCATTGGCCTGCACGCCGCCCTCAGAGCATGGCGAATGCGGATGTGTTTTCACGCATCACTTCTATTTCGATCGATGGGCAGTGGCCCAAGGGTGCGCCCTCCTTATTCACCGCAAGGTTGAGCACCAGCTTTGCGCTGGTCGATGCATCCGGCGGCTGGGGAGGCCCAACACACGTGGAGGTCGCCGTAGTAGCTGCAAAGAACAAAGCCGTTGCGGCCTATGAGTTGCAAAGCACCTTCAGATTGCTGCGGGAAAACAAGACTCAAGTGCCCTGCGAACTCTATTACATCGATGGCAATAGCCTGCACTTGACCGAATATCCACCGGAACAGGAGACTGAAGTAATCACGCCCTCTGTGCCGGAAACAGACTCGCGAACGCCTACAAATACCGCCCCATGATCTCGTCAACCACACCGTCCTTGCGCATCTGATCCAGCGCTGCCTGCAACTTGGCGACGGTCGCCTGCGGCACATCCCTGTTCAGCGCCAGGTACAGTTCGGCGCTGTTGAAACGCAACACGGTCTTGAGTCCGTTTACCCCGTCCTGGCGCGCCAGATAGCGCCCGGCGGGGTCGCCGGTAGCCCACAGGTCGATCTGGCCATTGACCAGTTTCTTCGCATTATCCTGATCGCGCAGCACCACGATTGGCTTCAGGCCCTGCTTGGCGAGCGTCTCGGCAATCGCATCGCCCTTGTAGGCACCAATCCTGTACTTGCGCGCGTCCTCCAGGGTGTCGAGGGAGATTTTGCTGTCAGCCTTGGCCAGCATGATCCAGTCGTCCGGCCCGATCGGTCCGACCCACTTGAAAAGCCGCTCGCGGTCCGGCAAACGCGCCATCACGAAGGCTCCGTAACCGGGGTTTTCCAGTGCGAGTTTATAGACCCGCTCCCAAGGGAAACGCAGGGTCAGGCTATAGGTGACGTTGGCGCGCTTGAACATCTCGCGAACGATATCAACGGCGATACCATTGATGTTCTCGTCCTGAGCGAAGTTCTTGCCGTTCTTGGCCATGTTGTATGGCGGGAAGTTTTCCGTCAGCAACACCAGTTCCGTGGCGGAGTTGTCTGCGGCGCGTGCGCTACTGATGAGCAACAGGGAAGCGCTGGCGAGGACAAGAAGAATGCGTTTAAACATGTCTGGCTACCGAAATCCATGGCGTACTCAAGAGTGCCCTGAGCCCGCCATGATGTCCACTGGCCTGCACTGGTTTGTTCAGCGCATCACAATTCCGCGATGGGCCATGTAGGCTTTGGCTTCCTGCACGGTGTATTCGCCAAAGTGGAAAATACTCGCCGCCAACACCGCGCTGGCGTGACCTTCGAGAATGCCATCGGCCAAGTGCTGCAGGTTGCCGACACCGCCGGAAGCGATCACCGGAATACCCAGCGCATCGCTGATGGCACGGGTTACACCGAGGTCGAAGCCGTTTTTCATGCCGTCCTGATCCATGCTGGTCAGGAGGATTTCACCGGCACCCAAGCCCTCCATCTTCTTCGCCCATTCGACCGCGTCGAGGCCGGTAGGCTTGCGACCGCCGTGGGTGAAGATTTCCCAGCGCGGGATTTCGCCAGGTCCCGAGACCTTCTTCGCATCGATGGCAACCACGATGCATTGCGAACCGAAGTGCTGCGCCGCTTCGCCGACGAATTCCGGGTTGAACACCGCCGCTGTGTTGATCGAGACCTTGTCCGCACCGGCATTGAGCAGGTTGCGGATGTCCTGCACGGTGCGCACGCCACCACCTACGGTGAGCGGGATGAACACCTGGCTGGCCATGCGCTCGACGGTATGCAGCGTGGTATCGCGACCGTCGACGCTGGCGGTGATGTCGAGGAAAGTAATCTCGTCGGCACCCTGCTCGTCATAGCGACGGGCGATCTCCACCGGGTCGCCTGCATCGCGGATGTTCTCGAACTTCACACCTTTGACGACCCGGCCGTTGTCCACGTCCAGGCAAGGGATGATGCGTTTGGCCAGCGCCATGGTCAGTCCTCAGCCTTTGTACGAATCGCAGAAAGCTTGCGCTTCAGCGACGTCGAGGGTGCCTTCGTAGATCGCGCGACCGGTGATCGCACCGATGATGCCTGGCGCCTTGGCGTCGAGCAGCGTCTTGATGTCACCCAGGTTGTGGATGCCACCGGAAGCGATCACCGGGATCTTCGTGGCAGCAGCCAGCGCAGCGGTGAACGGTACGTTGCAACCCTGCATCATGCCGTCTTTGGCAATGTCGGTATAAACGATGGCGGACACGCCGTCGGCCTCAAACTGCTTGGCCAGGTCGATCACCTGGATGGTGCTGATTTCAGCCCAGCCGTCGGTAGCGACGAAACCGTCCTTGGCGTCCAGTCCGACAATCACCTTGCCCGGGAACGCGCGGCAGGCTTCGGCGACGAAGGCCGGATCTTTCACGGCCTTGGTGCCGATGATCACGTAGCTCACGCCCGCTTTGACGTAGTGCTCGATGGTTTCCAGCGAACGAATGCCGCCGCCGATCTGGATCGGCAGGTTCGGGTAGCGCTTGGCAATCGCAGTGACCACTTCGCCGTTGACCGGCTGGCCTTCGAACGCGCCGTTCAGGTCGACCAGATGCAGACGACGGCAACCGCCCTCCACCCACTTGGCTGCCATGCTCACCGGGTCATCGGAGAACACTGTGGAATCTTCCATGCGGCCCTGGCGCAGACGAACACAGGCACCGTCTTTAAGATCGATAGCGGGAATAATCAGCATCTGGCAAACCTTCAAATTCGAATGTTCAGCTTGGCTCGGAAATCAGTTTTTCTCGAGCGCCCACAGGTCGCTTTCGATGCTTTCGAACCTCTCCTTGAGGTGCGTCTGCACATCGAAAATCGCCCTGTTGTAATAGTGCGGAGCAATTTCGCGGGTAAACAGCTCAAGGATTTCGGCCGCTTCGAACGAACCCAGGTCCAGTTCGAAGCGATCCTCCATGAAGCGCTTGATCTTGCGATTGGCCTCACTCTCCTGTTCAGGCGTGAGGGTCAGGATCGGCGGCTTCTTCTTGACGGCCATTACCAGCGACCGTCCCACGCGGCGAAATTCTGCAGCAACTGCAGGCCATGGGTATGGCTTTTCTCCGGATGGAACTGCACCGCGAAACGCGAGCCTTCGGCCAGCGCCGCGGCAAAATCGACCCCGTAGTGACCGCCACCGACCACCTGCCGCGCATTGCCGGCGGCGATGTAGTAGCTGTGCACGAAGTAGAACCGCGCCATGTCCGGGATATCGTGCCACAGCGGGTGACTCACCTTCTGCTGCACTTCGTTCCAGCCCATGTGCGGGACTTTCAGGTGCTCGCCATCCTCGACAAGATCCTTGCCGAAGAACTTCACCTGACCCGGGAACAGGCCGATGCAGTCGACGCCGTCGTTCTCTTCGCTGTGCTCGAGCAAGGCTTGCATGCCCACGCAGATGCCGAGGAACGGACGATCCTGGCTGACTTCACGCACCAGCGAATCGAACCCCAGGCGACGGATTTCCGCCATGCAATCGCGGATCGCGCCAACACCGGGAAACACCACCCGGTCGGCTTCGCGAATCACGTTCGCATCGCTGGTGATCAGGACCTTGCCGGCACCGACGTGCTCGAGGGCCTTGGCCACCGAGTGCAGGTTGCCCATGCCGTAATCGATAACCGCGACTGTCTGCATTACAGGACGCCCTTGGTCGATGGCATTTGCCCGGCCATGCGGTCATCGAGCTCCACAGCCATGCGCAGCGCGCGGCCGAAAGCCTTGAACACGGTTTCGATCTGGTGGTGGGTATTGGTGCCGCGCAGGTTGTCGATGTGCAGGCTGACGAGTGCGTGGTTGACGAAGCCCTGGAAGAATTCCTGGAAAAGGTCGACGTCAAAGCCGCGGCCCACGTTGGCGCGGGTGTAGGGCACGTGCATCTGCAGGCCTGGCCGGCCGGAGAAGTCGATGACCACCCGGGACAGCGCTTCGTCCAACGGGACATAGGCATGGCCGTAGCGACGGATGCCTTTCTTGTCGCCGATGGCCTTGGCAAATGCCTGACCGAGGGTGATGCCCACGTCTTCCACCATGTGGTGGTCGTCGATGTGCAGGTCGCCCTTGCCGACGATATCCAGGTCGATCAGCCCGTGACGGGCGATCTGGTCCAGCATGTGCTCAAGAAAAGGTACACCGATATCAAATCGGGCCTTTCCGGTGCCATCCAGGTTAATCGAGGCTTTGATCTGGGTTTCCAGAGTGTCGCGCTCGACTGACGCCATACGTTCGGCCATCACCAGCTCCGCAAAATCATTGGGCGAAAAAGGCAACCATTATAGGGGCGCGGGCGCGAAACAGAAACACGGGAGGTGATATCGCTGACGGATAGAATCCCCAGTCGTCGGGGATAGACATGTCCATACAAGCCATTTGCACACACACCACAAAACAACTGTAGGAGTGAGCCTGCTCGCGATGGGCCCTCACATTCAACATTTCTGTCGACTGTCAGACCGCTTTCGCGAGCCGGCTCACTCCTACAGGGGTAAAGCGTTTACTTAGTGAAAGAGTACTGCAGTCTTCTGCAAGGTCACCCAGACCCCCCACGCCAACGGAATACCCACCACTAGCCATGCAGCCACCGCCAGCGGCTTGGTGCCGGCATCGGCTTTCCACTCCAGCACGGTGCTGCTGTCAGCCCCTTTGTCGTGGCCCAGCGCCTGCTCGGCAGCCAGCTCGGCGTCGGTCATGAAGTACTTGTCGGCCACCGGGCGCACCAGCAGGTTGCAGATGAAGCCCAGCACCAGCAGGCCCGCCAGGATGTACAGCGTGATGTCGTAAGCCGCCGCACGTTCAACGCCGATGCTCAGCTGATATTCACGCAGATAGTTCACCAGCACCGGGCCCAACACGCCCGCCGCCGCCCACGCCGTCAGCAGGCGACCGTGGATCGCGCCAACCATTTGCGTGCCGAACAGGTCCGCCAGGTAAGCGGGGACTGTGGCAAAACCACCGCCGTACATCGACAGGATGATGCAGAACGCCGCCACGAACAGCGCGACACTGCCCAGGTGCCCAAGGTTCGGGATCAGTCCGTACAGGGCAAAGCCCAGGGCGAAGAACACGAAGTAGGTGTTTTTGCGGCCCAGGTAATCCGAGAACGAAGCCCAGAAGAAACGCCCGCCGATGTTGAACAGGCTCAGCAAACCGGTGAACCCTGCAGCGATGGCGGCAATCGAAGCCAGTTGCCCGGCGTCCAGCTGACCAAATGTCAGGTCATTGCCCAGCAGTTTGCCGGCAAAAACCTCCTGCAACAGTGGCGATGCCATGCCGAGAATGCCGATACCCGCCGAAACGTTCAGGCACAACACCAGCCATACCAGGCGGAATTGCGGCGTTTTCCAAGCGACATTCACGTGCACGTGACGGTGGGTGATCATCGCGTTCGAGGCTTTTTTCGCCGGTGCCGTCCAGCCTTCAGGTTTCCAGCCGGTAGGCGGCACACGATAGGACAACGCGCCGCCGATCATGAACACGAAGTAGATCGCAGCCATGACCAGGAAGCTCTGCCACACGCCGACACTGGTTGGCGAGGCAAAATGGCTCATCAACGCCGCCGCCAGTGGCGCACCGACCATCGCGCCCCCGCCGAAACCCATGATCGCCATGCCGGTCGCCATGCCGCGCTTGTCCGGGAACCACTTGATCAGTGTCGACACCGGCGAGATGTAGCCCAGGCCCAAACCGATGCCACCAATGACCCCGGAGCCGATCCACATCAGCCAGATCTGGTGGGTATAGACCCCCAGCGCGGAAATCAGCAGGCCGCCGCACCAGCACAGCGCCGAGACGACACCCGCCTTGCGTGGCCCGGCGTGCTCCAGCCAGCCACCCCAGATGGCCGCAGAGCAACCCAGGAAGATGAAGAACAGGGTGTAGATCCAGCCGAGCATCGAAATCGGCCAGTCGCATTGCGAAGAAAAAACTTGGGCGATGAAGCTCATGTCCGGCGCGCAAGCCACTGGCGCGGTGATGCCCAGCGCTTTGGACAGCGGCAACCAGAACACCGAGAAGCCGTACGCCATGCCGATGCACAGATGGATGGCCAGCGCGGCCGGTGGCACCAGCCAACGGTTGAAACCGGGCCTGGCGATGATGCGTTCCTTGGAAAGGAACGCGGGCTGGCCGGCTTGAAGGCCGTCCGCCGTGATGCTCGTGGTCATTGTTTACCCCCCAATTGTCGGTAGTGTTCGCCAGCCACTCTTCACCCTCAGCCTTAATGCACGCAGACATGACTGTTTTTTAGCGAAAAGCTCGTTTTTCCTGCGACATCACGTCACAGAGGGACGGACGAACGGGTGCAGGGTAGCATTTGCCAGCAGCCGAAAAACCAAACTGACATCACGTTTTCGAAGTTGTCTGTTTTCGTACCACCCAAAGGAACCTCCGTTCCGATCATTGTCGAACTCCTTAACAACTCTTCTTCCGTACAGATCCTGATTACACGTAGGAAAAATCCCTTTTTGCCTGGATGCCCGTTGCTCTGCCCTTGTGATCTGCCCGGTCGGTCGCCGCGGAGCGCTATACTCCCCGGCTAAATTTCGAATTCGACTAACTACAAGGACTCGCCCATGAAAGCGTTCGGCAAAATCCTGGGTCTGGTACTTCTCGGGCTGTTGCTGATCGTAGTGGCGCTGGGCTTTGCCCTGACCCACCTCTTCGATCCCAACGACTACAAAGACGAGATACGCCAGATTGCCCGCGACAAGGCCCACATCGAGCTGACGCTCAATGGCGATATCGGCTGGAGCCTGTTCCCTTGGCTGGGCCTGGAACTGCACGATGCGGCAGTCGCCACCCTGGCCAAGCCCGCCGAACCGTTCGCCGACCTGCAGATGCTCGGCCTGTCGGTTCGCGTGCTGCCATTGCTGCGCCGTGAAGTGCAGATGAGCGATGTGCGCGTCGAAGGCCTGAACCTGCGCCTGAACCGCGACAAGGACGGCCACGGCAACTGGGAAGACATCGGCAAGGTGCCCAAGCCTGCAACCACGGCCACGCCGGCCGACTCCACCAGTGAACCCGAGCCGACAACCACCGCCCAGGCGGAAAAACCGGCCCAGCCCATTCGCCTGGACATCGACAGCCTGACCGTCAACAACGCCCGCGTTGAATACAGCGACGAAAAAACCGGCAAGCAATTCAGCGCCGAAAGCATCCAGCTCAGTAC
Source organism: Pseudomonas sp. WJP1 (assembly GCF_028471945.1). Lineage (NCBI taxonomy): Bacteria > Pseudomonadati > Pseudomonadota > Gammaproteobacteria > Pseudomonadales > Pseudomonadaceae > Pseudomonas > Pseudomonas sp. WJP1. The sequence continues at coordinate 301,768 of NZ_CP110128.1, read as the reverse complement.
TGGCCCGGTGCACGACTCCACCAATATCCCGGTCAAGCTCACCGCATTCCTGGGCACCAACCAGCCGGTTCTGCGGGTGCGCACCGAGCTCAACGGCGAATTGCGTTTCGAGCGCGCGCTGCAGCGCTACAAGCTCGAAGACATGAAGTTGTCCGGTGAAGTCGCCGGCGATCCGTTGCAAGGTAAGACCGTGACCTTTGCCGCCCAGGGGCAGTTGCTGCTGGACAAGGCTGCCAACGTCGCCGAATGGACCGGGATCAAGGTCTCCGCCAACCAACTGCGAGCGCTGGGTGAGCTGAAGGTCAATGACCTCGACAAGACCCCGCAGGTTAACGGCGGCCTGTCGATTGCCCAGTTCGACCTGGCGAAATTCGTCGACAGCATCGGCCAGAAACTCCCGGCGATGGCCGAAGGCAGCCTGGGCAAGGTCGAACTGGCCACGCGCCTGGCCGGCACGCCCACAAGTCTCACGCTCGATGACATCAACCTGAAAGTCGACGACAGCACCTTCACCGGTCGTATCGCCGTCGAGGACTTCGCCAAGCAATCTCTGCGCGCCACCCTCAAGGCTGACACCTTCAACGTCGACCGTTACCTGGCACCGAAGTCGGCCGAGGCCAACAGCGCCAAGCAAGTGCGCCAAGCCGAAGTCGCCAGCACCGAAGCCGATGCCATGGCCGGGGCCGGCAGCACACCGCTGCCGCAATCCCCAACCAAGGAAGCCTGGAGCAACGAACGCCTGCTGCCGGTGGAACGCCTGAACAAGCTGGATGTAGACGCCGACCTGACCTTCGGCCAGTTGACCCTGGAAAAACTGCCGATCCAGAACGCCGTACTCAAGGCCAACGGCCAGGGTGGCTTGTTGACGCTGTCCAGCCTGAGCGGTGACCTGTACGAGGGCAACTTCGAAGCCAAAGGCACCCTCGATGTGCGCCAACAGGCGCCGGTGTTGAATATGCAGACGCAGATCAGCCGGGTGCCAGCGGAAAAAATCCTCGAAAGCCAGGGCAAGGAACCACCGGTCAAGGGCCTGGTAACACTCAACAGCACCCTCACCGGTAGCGGCAACAGCCAGAAGGCGCTGATCGAAACCCTGAACGGCAACGCCAGTTTCGCCATCAACAATGGCGTGCTGCTCAATGCCAACCTCGAACAGCAGTTGTGCAAAGGCATCGCCACGCTCAACCGCAAGGAGCTCAGCGGCGAGCCACGGGGCAAGGACACACCGTTCCAGGAGCTCAAGGGCAACCTGACCTTGCGTAACGGTGTCGCGAGCAACCCGGACCTGAAAGTGCGCATCCCGGGCATGACCGTCAACGGCGACGGCGACGTGGACCTGCGCGTCCTGGGCATGGATTACCGCGTGGGCATCATTGTCGAAGGCGACAAGAGCGACATGCCGGATCCGGCCTGCCAGGTGGGCGAGAAATTTGTCGGCATCCAGTGGCCGTTGCGCTGCCGCGGTCCGCTGGAGCTGGGCGCCAAGGCCTGCCGCCTGGACAACGAACGCATGGGCCAGGTCGCGAGCAAACTGGCGGGCGAGCGCATCAGCGAAAAAATCGACGAGAAACTGGGCGACAAGGTCAGCCCGGAACTCAAGGACGCACTCAAGGGGCTGTTCAAGCGATGAAAGCCGAGCAGTTTTCAACGGCGGTGCTGGAGTGGTTCGACCGCCACGGCCGCCACGATTTGCCCTGGCAACAGGGCATCACCCCTTATCGGGTGTGGGTCTCGGAAATCATGTTGCAGCAAACCCAGGTCAACACCGTGCTGAATTACTTCGACCGGTTCATGGCTTCGCTGCCGACAGTCGAAGCCCTGGCGGCGGCGCCCGAGGACGAAGTGCTGCACCTTTGGACTGGCCTGGGGTACTACACCCGCGCGCGCAATCTGCAGAAAACCGCGAAGATCGTCGTCGAGCAGTACGGTGGTGAATTTCCCCGGGACGTGGAAAAACTCACCGACCTGCCCGGCATCGGCCTGTCCACGGCCGGTGCGATCGCCAGCATCAGCATGGGCCTGCGCGCGCCCATCCTCGACGGCAACGTCAAACGCGTGCTGGCGCGCTTTACCGCACAAGAGGGCTACCCAGGCGAGCCGAAGGTCGCCAAACAGCTTTGGGCGAACGCTGAGCGCTTTACCCCGCACGATCGGGTCAACGCCTACACCCAGGCAATGATGGACCTGGGCGCCACGCTCTGCACCCGCAGCAAGCCGAGCTGCCTGCTCTGCCCGCTGGAAAAGGGCTGTGAAGCGCACATGCTCGGCCTGGAAACCCGCTACCCGATTCCCAAGCCACGCAAAGCCATCCCGCAGAAACGCACGCTGATGCCGATGCTCGCCAATGCCGAAGGTGCGATCCTGCTTTACCGCCGCCCATCCACGGGCCTGTGGGGTGGTTTATGGAGCTTGCCGGAACTCGATGACCTCGACGACCTGCAACACCTCGCCTCGCAGCACTCGCTGGCGCTGGGCAACCAGCAGGCACTGCCGAGCCTGGTGCACACCTTCAGCCATTTCCAGTTATCCATCGAACCCTGGCTGGTTCAGGTCCAGGAGGCCGGCCATCACGTGGCCGAGGCCGACTGGCTCTGGTATAACCTCGCCACCCCGCCGCGCCTGGGCCTTGCCGCCCCGGTCAAGACCTTGCTCGAACGCGCGGCCGCCGTATTGAACGCAGGAGAGTCGTCATGACCCGCACCATCATGTGCCGCAAGTACAAAGAAGAATTGCCCGCCCTGGAGCGCGCTCCATTCCCGGGTGCCAAAGGCCAGGACATTTTTGACCACGTCTCGGCCAAGGCCTGGGCCGACTGGCAAAAACACCAGACCCTGCTGATCAACGAAAAGCGCTTGAACATGATGAACGCCGAAGACCGTAAATATCTTCAGGGCGAGATGGACAAGTACTTCTCCGGCGAGGATTACGCCAAGGCCGAAGGCTACGTGCCGCCTGCCGAGTAAGCCCGTAAAATCGGGGGTCGGATCGTAAGCGACGGTAATAATTAAATTTTTTTTGATAACTTGCTTGACGACCCCCTGAAAAACCCGTTTAATGCGCCCCGTTGCCCAGATAGCTCAGTCGGTAGAGCAGGGGATTGAAAATCCCCGTGTCGGCGGTTCGATTCCGTCTCTGGGCACCACCTTTCGTTTTCAGGTGATGCCAAGCACACCTGAAAGCACACAAAAAACCCGCCTAGTGCGGGTTTTTTGCTTTCTACGCTTCGTTCCCTTCCAAGCCCAAACCCATGTGAGCAGATCCCGCCCGATCTGGAAATCTGCTTGCCCGCGATAAGCCCCCCCGTGAAAGCCTGGTGGGCGATCACAGGGGGCGTCCCCGCCTCAGCGGCCGGAAACGCTGCGCACTGTCATACCACTGATCACTCCGCCATCTGCAACTCCGGCAGCTTCATTCGGAACCCACGGGTAACGCCCAGCAAACAAATGAGCCCCAGGCCCATCCAGCACAGGCCAATCATGAACGACATGCTGGACAGGCTGGTCCACAGCCAAATGGTGCTGAGGAACCCCAGGGCCGGCACCGCGCCGTATAACAGGCCATTGCGCAGGCCGCGCAGCTTCTGGTCGACCAGGTAATGCTTGATGACTGCCAGATTCACCGCCGAGAACGCGAAGAGCGCACCGAAGCTGATCATGTTGGCGACGGTATCCAGGGTGATGAACAGGGCAATCAGCGAGAACAGGCTGACCAGCATGATCGCGGTGGCCGGCACCCGTTTCTTCGACACCAGCCTGCCGAACACCCGGGGCAGCGCGCCGTCCCGGCCCATGGCGAACAGCACCCGGGAGACGCTGGCCTGGGAGACCATCGCCGAGGCAAAACATCCGGCCACGTAAGTGGCGGTAAAGGCGGTCACCAGCAGCTCACCCCCCACGCGGCGCATGACGTCCAGCGACGCAGAGTCCGGGTCGGCAAAGGTGTTCCATTCCGGATAAACCATTTGCGCGAAATACGAAACGAGGACAAACAGCAGGCCACCGAGCAGGCTCACCACCATGATGGCGAGGGGGATGAGACGCCGTGGGTTGGGTGTCTCCTCGGCCATGGTCGACACGGCGTCAAAGCCGAGGAAGGACAGACACAGGACCGCCGCGCCGGTCATGATCAGCGGGACGCTGAAGCCCTCATGGTGAAAGGGTGCGAGCAGCGAAACCGGCTCGGACTGATCCCCCAGGTTGTGGATCGACAAGGCAACGAACACCACGATGAAGACCAACTGGACAACCACGAGCAGCAAGTTGACCCGGGTGATGGATTCGATGCCGATCAGGTTGAGGAAGGTCACCAGCGCAATGGAGCCGACCACCCACACCGCAGCGGGAACCGCGGGGAAGTACTCGGACATGTAGATGCCGATCAGCAGATAACTGAGCAGCGGCAGGAAGATATAGTCCAGCAACAAGGTCCAGCCGGCCATAAAGCCAAAGTAGGTACCGAAGGCCTTTCGCGTATAGGAGTACACCGATCCCGAATACGGATGCGCCTGCACCATGCGTCCGTAGCTGTAGGCGGTCAGCAGCATGGCGGCGAGGGTCAGCAGGTAGGCGGTAGGCAGGTGACCCTTGGTCATCTGGGTCACCAGGCCATAGGTGGTGAACACCGCCAGCGGAACCATGTACGCCAGGCCGAAGAGGACCAGCCCGGTAAGCCCGAGGGATTGTCGAAACTTGCCAGGCGAATCCGCCGAGGAATGATGGGAAGGAGTATCGGCCACGCTTGTTGTTGTAATCATTGCTGACTCCTGAAAATTTGAATGCAGGACGCTGCGGTATCCGAAGAACGGACACCGTTAGTGAATGATCTGCTGAAGGGTGGGCTGCCCGATTTCCGGCAGCCTCAGTTCAATCGATATGCATGCAGGGCGGTGTAACGCTGTCGATCACCACCCCGTGCATGGGTTGGCCCACAGATGACTTCAGAGCTTTCCCGCGATCCGTGCAGTGCGGTCGACCGCGATGCGGGTCTTTTCAACCAGCTCGTCCAGCTCGGCGCGCGTTGCCACAAGCGCCGGCGCCATGATCATGCGGCCCAGGGTCGAGCGAATGATCACACCCTCTTCAAAACCAAAGGTGCGGCACTGCCAGGCCAGGTCGTTTTCGTTGGCGAAGCGCTTGCGCGTAGCCTTGTCCTCGGCGAACTGCAAGGCCGCGACCAGGCCCGCGCCCTGGATCTCGCCGATCATCGGGTGGTTGCCGAACACCTCGCGCAGAAGCTGCTGCAAGTACGGCCCGGTATCCTCCTTCACCTGGCGCACGATGCCTTCATCACGCAGCGCCTTGAGGTTGGCGAGCGCCACCGCGGCCGCCACCGGGTGCCCGGAATAAGTCAGGCCGTGGGCGAAAACGCCGCCCTGCTCCACCAGCGCATCGGCAATGCGCTTGCCCAGCACCAGGCCACCCATCGGCACGTAGCCGGAGGTCAGGCCCTTGGCGATCGACAGGGTGTCCGGCTCGAAACCGAAGTACTGGTGGGCGAACCACTCGCCCGTGCGACCGAAGCCACCGATCACTTCATCGGCACACAGCAGCACATCGTATTGGCGGCAGATGCGCTGGATTTCCGGCCAGTAGCTCTCAGGCGGGAAGATCATGCCACCAGCACCCTGGAAAGGCTCGGCGATAAAGCCCGCGACATTTTCGGCGCCCAGTTCAAGAATCTTCTCTTCCAGCTGCAAGGCACAGCGACGACCGAACTCGGCCGGGGTCAGTTCGCCGCCCTGGGCAAACCAGTAAGGCTCATCGATGTGCGCGACGTCCGGAATGGGGCCACCCATCTCGTGCATGAACTTCATCCCGCCCAGCGCAGTGGCCGCCAGGGTCGAGCCGTGATAACCGTTCCAGCGGCCGATCATGATCTTCTTCTGTGGCTTGCCGACGACCTGCCAGTAACGGCGAACGGTACGGATCAGCACCTCGTTCGCTTCGGAGCCGGAGTTGGTGTAAATGACGTGGCTGTAGTGGCCAGGCAGGAGGCTGAACAGCAGCTCGGACAGCTCGATCACCGCTGGGTGGGTGGTGTGGAAGAACATGTTGTAGTACGGCAACTGGTCCATCTGCGCAGCAGCCGCCGCGGTCAGGTCCTTGCGACCATAGCCAAGCTGGGTGCACCACAGGCCCGACATGCCGTCCAGGTAACGCTTGTCGTCGTTGTCCCAGAGATACAGTCTCTCGCCGCGTACCATCACTCGAGGACCTTCGGCATTGAGCGCTTTTTGATCCACGAACGCGTGGATATGGTGGGCTGCATCGGACTTCTGATAATCCTGAGTCTGCCGTTTCGGTTCGAAGGGTGCATTCATGGCTTTTTTCTCTTTTGTTGGTAGTCACGCGAGGGGTAGCAAGTCCGCTCAGCGGCTCTTGCTCATGTAGCTTTCAAGCGGGTCTTTGCTGAGCACGCCCTGGGCTTCGGCCAACGAATCGATGAACAGTGAGAACAACTCCGATTGCGTGCCGATGTCGAGCTTGCAGTAGACGTTCTTGCGGTGAGACTTGATGGTGTCCTCCGATACCCCGAGGCGCTCGGCCAGGGAGCGGGTCGAATGGCCACGCAGGATCAGTTGGGCGATTCGGCATTCGCGCTCGGTCAGGATCGACGAGCCGAAGTTATCCAGTGCCGAGTGGATGCGCTGCTCCAGCAGGTTTTCGAAGCGGACGCCGCGCGTGTCCAGGCCAACAAAATGCTTTCTCAGCAAGGTCAGGACCCAAGGGGCGATGCACTTGAACTGCTGCGTCGTGGCGGCGTCCAGTTTTTCCGTGAACGCCAGTGAGACCGCCAGGCTCAGCCCGGGAGACAACTGCAGGATGTAGTTCAACTCATCCTGCAGGTGCGAGTGGCGATAGAACGACTGGTAGTACTCGCTGAGTTCGAAGTGGTCGGGAGCGACCTCGGCGAGGTCGTAGCAACCGGAGCTGAAACCTTCCACACAGGCGCCGTAGAACGGGTCGAGCAGATAGAACCCGGACAGGTACTGGCGCACATTGCCTTGCGGCAGCCACGGCCCATCAAGCTCGAACAGCGCGCTGGGCATGCCGCCATGCGGATACTGGTACAGCGTCGTCGCCTGGATGGGCCAGATACAGCCCAGGGTTTCGAACAGCGTCGCGGTGAATCCCGGTTGACCGATACTCTCGGTCACCTTGGCCATCTGTTCGAACCATTGCGCAGAAACAAACCGGTCGTTTTCCACTTCAAAGACTCGCCAAAAGAACGGTTGGGAGCGACACAAGGTTTACTGGTGCCGGGGTTGAAATGATGTTCCCACGCTCGCAAAAGTGCCGATATCACCCGTTAGGGTGAGTCGACCAAAGGGTGTCGGATGATCGCCCCAGCTGCCCCACAAGCAGGAAAAGCACGCCACTCCGGGGAGTGCGTGCAGATGGTTTTTTCCCTGCCACGCCTTGCGACGTGGCCGATGGAAGCGACGTTAACGGAGCTGGAACCAGGTGGTTTTAAGTTGCGTGTACTTGTCGAACGCATGCAGGGAAAGGTCGCGCCCGAAGCCGGACTGCTTGCCACCACCGAAAGGAATGGCGACGTCCAGTGCGTCCATGGTGTTGACCGAGACAGTCCCGGCCTTCAATGCCCGGGCCACACGATGAGCGCGGTTCAGGTCATCGCTCCAGACTGACGCGGCCAGACCGTAGATGCTGTCGTTGGCCAGCTGGATAGCCTCCTCTTCGGAGTCGAAGGCGCTGATGGCTAACACTGGACCGAAAATCTCATCTCGCGCCAGGCGCATATTTTTATTCACGCCAGCGAAAATCGTCGGCTGGATGAAGTTCGAAGAGCCATTGATCGTCACGCTGTCGCCGCCTGCCAGGAGTTTCGCGCCTTCACCCCGTGCTTGCTCGATTGCCTGCATGATGCGGGCGGCTTGCTCGCTGTCCACGATCGCACCAGCCCTGCTTTCAGGGTTCAGCGGATCACCGGGCATCCAGTCCCGAGCCTTGGCAATCAGGCGCTCGACGAACTCGTCGTGGATAGAACGTTGCACGTAGAGCCGGGAGTTGGCCGAGCAGACCTCGCCCTGGTTGAAGAAAATGCCGAACGCGGCCTTTTCCGCAGCCAGATCCAGGTCCTGGCAATCTTCGAAAACCAGGTTCGGGCTCTTGCCGCCGCACTCCAACCAGACCTGCTTGAGGTTGGACTGCGCCGAGTACTGCATGAAGTACTTGCCGACCTGGGTCGAGCCGGTGAACACCAGGCAGTCCACATCCGGATGCAGCCCCAGGGCCTTGCCGGCGCTTTCGCCCAGGCCCGGAACAACATTCAATACTCCTTTCGGAATGCCGGCCTCGAGCGCCAATTGACCCAGGCGCAAGGCAGAGAATGGCGATTGCTCAGCGGGCTTGAGAACCACGCTATTGCCCGCGGCCAATGCCGGGGCGAGCTTCCAGGCAGCCATGTCCAGCGGGAAATTCCACGGCACCACGGCGGCAACCACCCCCAAGGCCTCTCGCGTGATGGTGGCGAGGGCATTGCGCGCGGTAGGCGCGACCTGGTCGTAGACTTTGTCCACGGCTTCACCGTACCAGGCGAACACACTGGCCGCGCCAGGCACATCGATGTTGTAGGCATCCATGACCGGCTTGCCCATGCTCAGCGAGTCGAGCAGTGCCAGCTCCTCGCGGTTGGCCAGGAGCAGTTCGGAGAGCCTGATCAGGATTTTCTTGCGTTCCACCGGGGCCATGCGGGCCCACGCCCCTTCTTCGAACGCCTGGCGAGCCGAGCGTACCGCGAGGTTCACTTCCTCCTCGCCGCATGCGGCGACACAGGCCAGCAATTGGTTGGTCGCCGGATTGATCACCTCAAACGTCGCACCCGAGGCGCACGCGACCTGCTGCCCTTCGATCAAGGCATTTTCAATGAATGTTTGGCGGGCAGCCCGCTGCTGCCAGTAGTTGAGATCGAGCACACGCTACTCCCATGCCGACCGCCGATACGGTCAGTTTTTATTGGTTTCGCAGGATGGTGCTCTACTCTCGCGGCGAGGAAAAATAGTAAAAATGTGCTCGGTTCCCAAGAAAAAACTGGGTAGCCGCTAACACGCGGCGCTCCGCAAACAGCCGTAAAGGCAGCTGTTTGCGGATCTCAGAGTTGACGAAATCACCTCGCGTCTTACGACACGGCTAAGTATCACTCCAGTGAAATACCAGATTGCGTGCAGCCCCCGCACCAACATCCGCGGTATCGCGTCGCTCCTGACCAGCACGCGTTGCAACGACCGTGTACTTGCCAGGAGGTAGCTGGACGTAAACCAGTGGACCCGCCTCAGTCAGGGTCAACACGCTTTTCCCTTGCGCGTTTTGAATGGCTACATTGACATCCGGAATGTATTCATTCCCGGCACCGACAGAGAATGTCATATGCAGGTTGTAACCCGTGGTTTGCTGGATTGCCTTGGCCTCATCCTCACCGATACCGCCGGACAGGTAGGTAATTCCGTTTTGTTCTTGCCGTTGGACCTGCACACCCGAAGTGTCGACCGGCTCGAGGCTGGCGGCCTGTCCCATGACCGGAAACATCGACACGCCGATAGCGACAACAAAGGGCAGGAACAGTGTCTGCACGTACTTCATGATGACGCCTCCCGGGCTCCGCGGAACCCAATCGTTACTTAACTTTTGATTTCGGGCGCGGGCGTCATGTTTTAGAACGATTTGTACTTGAAGGCACTACGAAACGTACTACATGCATCGTTCCATGAGCCTTCACTGCTATCAGCCAGGTCCTTCCCACTAAACCGGCAGATCCTGCGGATTTCTCAGAGGGGCCCTGCATCATCAACCCATCGTCTCTTGCCATTCTCTTCTGCCTGTTCAACCTGCTGCGGAAGACTTCATGAGCGCCCTCATACCCGATGACACACAAGACCCACAAATCACCTCACTGCTTGGCGATCTGGGTGAGTTGATTCGCCAGGCACGGCAGAAAGTGTTGCGCGCGGTCGATACCATTCAAGTGCAAACCTGCTGGCAGATTGGTCGGTATATTGTCGAGTTCGAGCAGGAAGGGGCTCGGCGTGCGGGCTATGGAAAACAATTGCTTCCGACCTTGGCCAAGGTACTGACCGCGGAATTTGGCAAGGGCTTTGACGCCTCCAACCTTCGTTACATGCGCCTGTTCTATCAAGCGTTCCCAATTTGTGACGCACTGCGTCACGAATTGAGCTGGACCCATTACCGCAGGCTGTTAAGAGTCGACAACGAAAACGCACGCCTCTGGTACATGAACGAGTCTGCTACCCAGAACTGGTCAAGCCGAGCGCTGGAGCGCCAGATCAACACCCTGTACTACGAACGCCTTTTGACGAGCCGCGACCGCTGTGCCGTTCAGCAGGAAGCAACCACCAATATCCAGCAAATGAAGGCCAGCCCTCGGGATTTCATCCGAGACCCGGTTGTGCTGGAGTTCCTTGGTCTGCCCAGCGCCAGCAGGCTTCAGGAAAGCGAGATCGAACAGGCACTGATCGAACAATTGCAGGGTTTCCTGCTCGAACTGGGCAAAGGCTTTGCCTTCATCGCCCGTCAGCAGCGCATCAGCACCGACAGCAAGGACTTCTACATCGATCTGGTCTTTTACAACTACCTGCTCAAATGCTTCGTCATCTTCGATATCAAGCGTGGTGAACTGACCCATCAGGATGTGGGCCAGATGGACATGTACGTACGTATGTACGACGACCTCAAGCGCGGAGAAGAAGACAGCCCTACCGTTGGTATCATTCTCTGCGCGCAAAAGGATGAGTCCGTCGTGCGTTACTCAGTGCTGGAGGGCAACGAACAATTGTTTGCCAGCAAATACCAACTGGTACTGCCGAGCGAGGAAGAGTTACGTGCAGAACTGGATCGAGAGCGGGCGGTACTTGAAGAGCGGCTTCATCAGGACCCGTGATGGATTGTTCATACGCGGTACGAGGACTATTGTTGGCAGCTACCCGCAAAGGTCCGACGCCAATGAATTTGCAGGACACCCCCTCACTCGCCCCGACTCAAATCGAACTGCCGCTGACAGCTGGCACTTCCGGCGAACCATTCAAGCAACCTGCCGCCGATGGTTTCATCCTCGGCGGCTTCACCTGGCGGCATGCGCGGCAGGACACTTCCCGAGCAGTGGTCATCATCAACGCCGCCACATCGGTCCGCTGCCGACACTACTCGCGCTTCGCCGATTACCTGTTTACCAACGGCTTCGATGTCATCACCTATGACTATCGCGGTATCGGTGAGTCGCGCCCGGCATCGATCAAAGGATTGCAGGCGTCATGGTCCGACTGGGGGGCCCTGGACTTCGAGGCGATGCTCAAGCGCGCACAGCGTGAGTTTCCCGGCCAGCCGATCGATGTGGTCGGCCACAGTTTTGGCGGTTGTGCAGCGGGCCTGGGAGCGTCCGGACAACTCATCCGACATTTGGTGACGGTCGGTGCGCAGTTCGCTTACTGGCGCGACTATAACCCCGCCCAGCGCTGGCGGATGTTTGGCAAGTGGCACGTGGTGATGCCGCTGGTGACGAGGCTATACGGCTACTTCCCCGGCAAACGCCTCGGTTGGCTGGAAGACACCCCAGCCGGTGTCGTCCACGACTGGAGCACGCCCACCGCTCGCTACGAAAAGCGCCCCAGCGGTCAGGACAGCCATGTCAGGAACTTCGCTGCAGTCACCGCGAATACCCTGGCCATCAGCATCAGCGACGATCCCTACGGCACAATCCCGGCCATCGAGCGCCTGCTCGGCTACTTCACCGGCAGCAAAAACACCCACCTGCGCATTAGCCCCGAAGACATCGGCGAGCAAGAAGTTGGACATTTCGCCTTTTTTCGCAGCGCATACCAAGCCACACTATGGCCCATTGCACTGTCCTGGCTGCAAAACGGCGAGCTGGCCCCCGGCACACCCGGGCGCACAGTGCCACGCAACTGAGCCACCAGCCCTTTTCAACGAATTACGGAACGACGCCCATGGCCTCCGCCAACAAGCAGCAAAAACGCGCCTCCCGCGCCAAGGCCAAGGCCAAGCAGAACCGCACGCAACGGGCCGCCGCGCCGGTGGAGCTGGACCCGAACGACGATCGCATCGACTTCGAATCGGTGGACCTGACCGAACTGTTCAAGAAAATGATCGACGCCGAGAAGATCAGCCAGCAAGCCATGTGCACGGCGTTCCTCGAAGACCCGCTGCTGGAACTGGTGTACGAGCAGGAAGGCGAAGAAGGCGCGATGGACTTCATCCTCGCGGCGCTGATCGAATATCGCCAGTGGTCCACCGAAACCGATGAAGCCGGCGCCCTGGCGTGGATCGAATCCCCATCCTTCCAGGCTGACTACGTGGCGGCGTCCGACGCCATCGCGGCACAAACCCAACAGAAACCGAACTGAGTTCCCATGGCCTCCCTGAACAAGCAACAGAAACGCGCCAAACGCGCAAAAGCCAAAGCCAAGCAGATCAATATCCACGGCAGAAAACCTGCCGCACTGGACGATGACCTGGGCGAAATCGGCGAGCCGATCCCGGAATACACCCTGGCGATGTTCAGCAAAATGCGCGACGCGGAAGCTGTCAGCCGCAGTGAAATGCTCTCCGTGCTGCTGACGAATCTCGCCTTCATCATCATCGACCATCCAGAACTGCTGGACATGGAAAACGCCGACGACGAAGGCATGGCCGCCACCCACCTGGCCGCCGACATGCTGATCGACTACCGCATGTGGGCCGACGGCATGGACCGCGAGGCCGCCCAGGAATGGCTGACCGACCCGCAGTTCATTACCGACTTCGGCGATGCGCTAGACGTCTACCGCCAGACGCTGGACGCGCCGGAAGAAAAAGCCGAGTAAGGATTACCGCTCAAATAAAAACGGCCGCTTGTCATCACTGACAGCGGCCGTTTTGCGTTACGCGGTATGAATCAGTTCAACACCACCGCGCCACTTTTTTCCAGCTTGCGACGGCGAGCTACCAGCAAGCCAGCAGCCACCACCAACACACTGAGCAGGCCAGTCGCGAGGATTTCCACGCGATGAGCTTCCTGGAACAGCATGATGGTCAGGGCACCGACGATGAATGCGATCACCGCGTAGGTCAGACCCGGGAACAACCACATGCTGAACACGATTTTCTCACCGCGAGCCATACGCTGCTTGCGCATGCGCAGTTGCGAGATCGCAATTACCAGGTACACCAGCAGTGCAATGGCGCCGGAGCTGGCCAACAGGAACTCGAACACCGCAGCCGGAGCCACGTAGTTGGCGAAAGTTGCCAGGAACGCTGCACCCGTGGACAGCATTACCGCCCAGTAAGGCGTGCCACTTTTGTTGGTGCGGGTGGACATGGCCGGTGCATCACCGCGCTTGCCCAGGGAGAACAACATGCGCGACGAGGTGTAGAGCGCCGAGTTCAGGCAGCTGGTAACAGCAACCAGAACCACGATGTCGACAATCATCTTGGCGTTAGGGATGCCCATGCGCTCAAGCACGGTCTGGTAGGAACCCAGGCTGGCCAAGACAGGATCGTTCCAAGGCACCAGGGCCACGACGATGAAGATCGAAACGAGGTAGAACAAGCCGATCCGCCAGATCACCGAGTTGGTGGCCTTGGAGATTTGCTTGCCTGGGTTCTTCGATTCCGCGGCCGCGATGGTCACGATCTCGGTGCCCATGAAGGAGAACATGGTGGTCAGGATGGCACCCAGTACCGCGCCCATGCCATTTGGCAGGAAGCCTTGGGTGTCGAACAGGTGCGAAACGCCGCTGACCTGGCTGCCCGGCAGGAAGCCGAAGATCGCCATGAGGCCTAGAACAATGAAGCCGATGATCGCCAATACTTTGACCAGAGCGAACCAGAACTCGAATTCACCGTAGTTCTTCACGCTGAACAGGTTGGTCACGGTCAGCAGCATGGTGATGACCAGGGCGAAAGCCCAGATGTCCACTCCTGGGAACCAGGCATGCAGAATGGTTGCGGCGGCGTTTGCCTCCAGCGGGATCACGAGAACCCAGAACCACCAGTACAGCCAGCCGATGGTAAAACCGGCCCAGTGACCGATCGCGCGATCGGCGTATGTCGAGAAGGAGCCTGTGTCCGGCGAAGCAATAGCCATTTCACCGAGCATGCGCATTACCAACACCACCAGCATTCCGGCGGCGGCGTAAGCCAGGAGCACGGCCGGGCCTGCTGCAGCGATGGCGTGGCCCGAGCCAACGAACAGGCCGGCGCCGATAACCCCGGCGATCGACAGCATGGTGACATGCCGTGGTTTGAGCCCCTGTTCGAGGCCGTTGGAGCTTTGGGTACTGCTCATTGAAACTACCTTTGTAAGGAAAAGCGAATGCGTGCATCCCGCCTGTGTTCCTTCTTGTAAAAAGAAACAAACGGAGCGTTCCGGAATCTGCACGCAATATTTGCGCCAAAATGTTTCAAAACCGTCTAGCTCGGGAACTTCGCCCTGACGGAACAGAGATCGCAAGCCATTGATATTAATGGCACTTTGCCAGAACGTTACCCTGCGACTCACTTTATGAACGAACCAGCGCCCCGGAAACACACACAAAAATCCCTCGACGCACGATAAAAGGGCGTATCCGCCACCTTTGGCCCGTTAGCGCTTCCAACCCCCCGCCAAAGCTGGCAACATCGCGCCCTTTTTTACGCGACAGCCACCGCGCTTTTATATGAAAGCAGGGTTCAAACGGCTGTTCGGTTGTTGATGGGGCGACAGTCTGCTGTGCCGATGCGACAACCTGCCACATACCACCCGTTTACTGCCCGTAGCGCTGTTGGCTGCCCTTGAAACGCTATGCTAGCTTGGCCGCCTCGCCAGGAAGGCCACCAACAGCAGGAGCGAATACACAATGAGGAACGCACATGGCTGAGGCCACGCCCGCGCTTGAAATCCGCAACTTGCACAAACGCTACGGCTCGCTGGAGGTACTTAAAGGTATCTCGCTGACCGCCCGCGACGGCGACGTGATCTCGATCCTCGGCTCCTCCGGTTCCGGCAAGTCCACGTTCCTGCGCTGCATCAACCTGCTGGAAAACCCGCACCAGGGCCAGATCCTGGTGGCCGGCGAAGAACTCAAGCTCAAGGCCGCGAAGAACGGCGAACTGGTCGCTGCCGACGGCAAGCAGATCAATCGCCTGCGCAGCGAAATCGGTTTTGTGTTTCAAAACTTTAACCTGTGGCCACACATGAGCGTGCTCGACAACATCATCGAGGCCCCGCGCCGCGTGCTCGGCCAGAGCAAGGCAGAAGCCATCGAAGTTGCCGAAGCCCTGCTGGCCAAGGTCGGCATCGCCGACAAGCGCCACGCCTACCCGGCGCAATTGTCCGGCGGCCAGCAACAACGCGCGGCCATCGCCCGCACCCTGGCCATGCAGCCTAAAGTCATCCTGTTTGACGAGCCCACTTCCGCGCTTGACCCGGAAATGGTCCAGGAAGTACTTAATGTCATCCGCGCACTGGCCGAAGAAGGTCGCACCATGCTGCTGGTCACCCATGAGATGGGCTTCGCCCGTCAGGTCTCCAGCGAAGTGGTGTTCCTCCACCAGGGCCTGGTAGAAGAGCAAGGATCGCCTCAGCAGGTGTTTGAAAACCCGCTTTCGGCGCGCTGCAAACAATTCATGTCCAGCAACCGCTAACGGAGCTAACCGCATGCGCAATTACAAGAAGGTCTTCCTGGCCGCCGCCGTTACCCTGGCGTTCAGCGCCGGTGCCATGGCCGAAACCCTGAAGATGGGCATCGAAGCGGCCTACCCGCCGTTCAACAATAAAGATGCCAGTGGCAATGTCGTCGGCTTCGACAAGGAAATCGGCGACGCCCTGTGCGCCAAGATGAAAGTCGAGTGCACCGTCGTGACCTCCGACTGGGACGGCATCATCCCGGCCCTGAACGCCAAGAAGTTCGACTTCCTGATCTCCTCGATGTCGATCACCGACGAGCGCAAGCAAGCGGTGGACTTCACCGACCCGTACTACTCCAACAAGCTGCAGTTCATCGCCAAGAAAGACGTCGACTTCAAGACCGACAAGGATTCGCTGAAGGGCAAAGTGATCGGCGCCCAGCGTGCAACCCTGGCCGGTACCTGGCTTGAAGACAACATGGAAGGCGTTGAAGTCAAACTCTACGACACCCAGGAAAACGCTTACCTCGACCTGACTTCCGGTCGCCTGGACGGCATCCTGGCCGACAAGTACGTCAACTACGAGTGGCTGAAAAGCGACGCCGGCAAGTCCTATGAATTCAAGGGCGACCCGGTGGAAGAAAGCGACAAGATCGGTATTGCCGTGCGTAAAAACGACCCGATCCGCGAAAAGCTGAACATCGCGCTCAAGGAAATCGTTGCCGACGGCACCTACAAGAAGATCAACGACAAGTACTTCCCGTTCAGCATCTATTGATACTGACCTGCCTGACCGGCGCCTGATGGCGCCGGTTCACGGTATTGCCTGCCGCGATTTGAAAAGAAATCCATGATTATCGACCTCTACGGATTCGGCCCGGCGCTCGCCGCTGGCGCGCTGATGACTGTGAAACTGGCACTCTCGGCCCTGTGCCTGGGGCTGGTGCTCGGTCTGCTCGGCGCCTTGGCCAAGACTTCCCCGTACAAGCCGTTGCAATGGCTTGGCGGCACTTATTCGACACTGGTTCGCGGCATCCCGGAACTGCTCTGGGTGCTGTTGATCTACTTCGGCACGGTTAACCTGATGCGCGCCCTGGGCGAGTTTTTCGGTAACCCCGACCTTGAACTCAATGCCTTCGCCGCGGGCGTGATCGCCCTGGGCCTGTGCTTTGGCGCCTACGCCACGGAAGTGTTTCGCGGCGCGATCCTCGCCATCCCCAAGGGCCATCGTGAGGCCGGCGTAGCCCTGGGCCTGTCGAAATGGCGCATCTTCACCCGCTTGATCATGCCGCAGATGTGGCGCATCGCCCTGCCGGGCCTGGGTAACCTGTTCATGATCCTGATGAAGGACACCGCGCTGGTGTCGGTGATCGGCCTGGAAGAGATCATGCGTCACGCACAAATCGGCGTGACCGTGTCCAAGCAACCGTTCACCTTCTATATGGTCGCGGCGTTCATGTATCTGAGCCTGACGATTCTGGCCATGACCGGCATGCACTTCCTGGAAAAACGCGCCGCTCGCGGCTTCGCGAGGAGCACCCAATGAACTGGGAAGTCATCATCAAGTGGCTGCCGAAACTGGCCCAGGGCGCAACCCTGACCCTGGAACTGGTCGCCATTGCTGTGATCGCAGGCCTGCTGCTGGCGATTCCGCTGGGTATCGCGCGCTCATCCCGCCTCTGGTGGGTGCGGGCGTTTCCCTACGCTTACATCTTCTTTTTCCGCGGCACGCCGCTGCTGGTTCAACTGTTTCTGGTCTATTACGGGCTGGCGCAGTTTGACGCGATCCGTAACAGCTCGATGTGGCCCTATCTGCGCGATCCGTTCTGGTGCGCCACGGCGACCATGACCCTGCACACCGCCGCCTACATCGCTGAAATCCTGCGCGGCGCGATCCAGGCGATTCCGCCGGGTGAGATCGAAGCGGCACGGGCTCTGGGCATGTCGAAAACCAAGGCGCTGATCTACATCATGCTGCCGCGCGCGGCGCGCATCGGCCTGCCGGCCTACAGCAACGAAGTGATCCTGATGCTCAAGGCCAGCGCCCTGGCCAGCACCGTGACCCTGCTGGAACTGACCGGCATGGCGCGTACCATCATCGCCCGGACCTACCTGCCGGTGGAGATCTTCTTTGCCGCCGGCATGTTCTATCTGTTGATGGCCTATGTGCTGGTACGCGGCTTCAAGCTGCTGGAGCGCTGGTTGCGCGTCGATGCCTGCCAAGGGCGTTGATCCTCGGGTGCTGACGGGCGAGGAACTGCTCGCCCGTTTCACCGCACTGGACACCTTTCTGACAGCGCATCAGGCGCTGTGGAAACCTCGGCCCTTCACGCTTCTGCAACTGCCCTGGGAAACCTCCTACCCCGAGCTGGCCGCCTGGCTGCGCGGGCGGTCGCTGGAAGATGCGGAAAACGCACACAACCAACCCGCCCTTTTGGATGCGCCGGAACCTTTTGCAACCTTGGCGACGATGTCCCTTGCGCTGAGTACCGTGGATGAATTGCCCGCCCATGCGCTGGAAGCGGCGGGTCATCGATTGAACGTCGACGTACCTGGGCGCAAGTGGCAGCAAATAGAAACCTTTGCCAGTCGATTGAACTTCGCCGATACGCCCATGCATTGGCTGGACTGGTGCTCGGGCAAAGGGCACTTAGGAAGACGCTTGCTGCAAACCGGCCAACAGCTGACTTGCCTGGAATATGACCCGACACTGGTCGCCAGCGGTCAGGCTCTGAGTCAGCGCCATCAGCTGCATGCGCTGCATGTCGAGCAGGATGTGCTCGCTGTCGATGTAGCCGCGTTATTAAACGCCGAACACACCCCCGTCGCACTGCACGCCTGCGGCGATCTCCACGTGCGATTGATTCAACTCGCCAGCGCAGCAGGCTGCAAACAACTCGCCATTGCTCCTTGTTGCTACAACCGGATCAGTCTTCCCCGGTACTCGCCACTTTCCTCGGTCGCCATGGCCTCCAACTTACAGCTGTCTCTGGATGATCTGGCGTTACCGATGAGCGAAACCGTCACCGCCGGTGCACGCGTCCGACGCCAACGCGACACCTCCATGGCTCGACGCCTGGCCTTCGACCTGCTGCAGCGGCAACTGCGTGGCGTTGACGAATACCTGCCAACGCCATCCCTGCCCAGCGCCTGGCTGGACAAGCCCTTTGCCGATTACTGCCATCATTTGGCCCAACTCAAAGAGTTATCCACAATCGGCCCGCAGGATTGGCAGGCTCTGGAAACCGTCGGTTGGCAACGTTTGGCTGAAGTGCGCAATCTGGAGCTGCTGCGCGGACTTTTCCGACGCCCACTGGAGCTTTGGCTGGTGCTCGATCGAGCACTTTTCCTGCGCGAGCAGGGCTACAAGGTTCGTCTCGGCACGTTCTGTGACACCAAACTCACACCGCGCAATTTCCTGATGTTGGCAGAACGCGCCTAACGCCCCCAACCTGTGGATAAGTCTGTTGATGGAATATCATGGATCCAATATTTTACAGCTGTTTCAGGGGTGAAACGTCACTGTACAGTTTTCGTACACTTGGATAAAAAACCAGAAAAACAGTGATTTGCGAACAGTTGAGAACGGATCCACAAATTCGTCATATACCTCGCGCATTGCGAATCCCGTTGTGCATAAGCATTTGAGCAAAAGACATATCTGTTGAAATTTGGGCAGAAAGTGAGCGTAGGAATCGTTATAGCCAGCAGCTACTATCGAAGGCCTCACAACACAAACAATCAACAGGGCTATGTTTTGAATCTGGACACCTTGGTAGAACATTGGCGGTCGGAAGTCTCGAACAAGAAAAAACGCGGAAGCCGCACAGGGTTCATCAGCAACGTCCTCAAGCGGACTCGCAAGAGCAACGTCCTGCGCTACTTGTTCATGTTTCGACTGGCCCAGTACTTTAATTCCGGAAACGGTCTGGCGCGCTGGTATGCCAAGCGTCTTGAGAGAAAGCTCAACCTCAAGTACGGCGTCGACATCAGCATCGACGCCCAAATAGGCTCAGGCTTTCGCATCGGCCACCTGCCGGGCGTAGTGATCACCGGTGAAGTCAAAATCGGCCGCAACTTCTTCATCCGGCAAAACACCACGATTGGCATCAAGACCCTGGGACTGGACAGCTACGATCTGGTCATTGGCGACAATGTCAGCGTGGGCGCCAACAGTTGCATCATCGCGGACACCCTGACAATCGGCGACAACGTCACCATCGGTGCCATGTCGTTCGTCAACAAAGACATCCCCTCGGGCGCCACGTTTTACAACGCTCGATGAGGCTCAACGCACACCAGAAATCCTGGACAGAGCCCTGCGCAAAAATAGTCAGAATTCAGGGGTTTACAGAACCGTCCCAATCGCTATAATCGTCGCCCTGACACGCCGGTATAGCTCAGATGGTAGAGCAACTGACTTGTAATCAGTAGGTCCCGGGTTCGATTCCTGGTGCCGGCACCATACAAAACAAAGCCCTCGTAGAAATACGAGGGCTTTGTTGTTTCTGCCGTTTGAAAACCCGGATCTTAGTGACCCGCGCTCTGCCCGCCATCAACGTGGAGGATTTCGCCGGTAACAAACTTGGCGTTGTCCAGGTACACGACAGCCTGGGAGATGTCATCAATGTCGCCCATGTGCCCGACCGGGTGCAGAGCGCCCAGTGCGGCGTGGGTTTCTTCGCCGTGCATCGGGGTCTTGATGATGCCAGGGCTCACTGCGTTGACCCGAATGCCGCGCTTGGCGTATTCGATGGCCAGGGATTTGGTCGCCGCGTTCAAGCCACCCTTGGTCAGCGAGGCCAATACTGATGGCACGCCGTCAATAGCGTGGTCGACCAGGCTGGTGGTGATGTTGACGACGTGACCGCTACCCTGTTTTTCCATCTCGGCGATGGCCAGTTGAGTGATATAGAAGAAGCCGTTTACGTTCACCGACAGCACATTGGCGTAGTCTTCAGCGGTGTACTGGGTGAACGGCTTGGCGATGAAGATACCGGCGTTGTTGACCAAAGTGTCGATACGGCCGAAACGTGCGATGGCTTCACGAACTACGCGTTGAGCGGTCGCCGGTTCACCGATGTCGCCAGCCACGGTGAGGATGTCCGGATCGGTGGACGGTTTGATCGAACGCGAGGTGGCGACGATCTGGTAGCCGAGTTCGCGGAAGGCCTTGACCATGCCGTCGCCGAGACCTTGGGATGCGCCAGTGATTACGATAACTTTTTTCGAATTACTCATGATGTATACCTCTAACAATGATGGGGTTTGAAATTCGATAAATCAGGCGTCAGCAGGGGCCGTCGCCATTTGTCTCAACATCTGTTCGTAGTACTCGACCGATTGCGAACCGGACACCAGGTGACGGCCGTTCAACACCATGGCCGGGACCGAATTGATGCCGTGCTGCTGGTAAAACGCCTCAAGCTCACGCACTTCCTCGGCAAAGGCGCCCGATGCCAACACCTCGCGTGCACGGGCCTCGTCCAACCCGGCTTCACCCGCCAGCCGCACCAGCGCCTGCTGATCACTCGGGTTCTGGCCTTCGCTGAAGTAAGCGCGAAGCAGGATCTTCTTCAGCGCCACCTGGCGTCCTTCTTCCAGCGCCCAAAGCAACAAACGGTGGGCGTCGAAGGTGTTGTAGAAGTGCGTGCGCTTCTCCAGGTCGAACTTGAAGCCGATGGCTTCGCCGCGTTCGATCTGCATCTTTTTGCCGGCGGCGACGTCTGCGGCAGTGCGCCCGTATTTGCGCATCAAGTGGTCGACGGCTTTCTCGCCTTCGGCCGGCATGCTCGGGTTCAGTTCGAAAGGCTTGTAGGTCAGCTCGACCGACACCTCACCCGCCCCGTTCTCGATCGCCTGCTCCAGCGCCGTCGCCCCCAGTGCGCACCATGGGCACACCACATCGGAGACGAAATCGATGGTCACCGACGCCGTCATGACTGCCCCTCTTGCGCCAGCTGTTTGCGGTATTGAGTGGTGGTGATACCGGCGTAACCCCAGTTATCGGTGTCGACTTCTTCGATCACGATGTGAGTCAGGTCAGGGCGTTTATTGAGGACGCGCTCCAGTGTTTCAGTGATCTCGGCAATCACCTGAGCTTTCTGCTCAGTGGTAACGCCATCGCGGGTGATGCGTACGCTTACAAAAGGCATGAGGGAAACTCCAGTGACCTTCCCGTCGGGATGATGGGAGAGGCGTTGGAGCTCAATGTAGGGAGTTCGCTGGAGGGGATAAAGGTGGGGGCGGGAACATCATTAATTACGTGATGTAATTATTTACGCGGTTACTTTGCCGTTTTTTCCACGTCGGTGCGTTACGTTAACCAGGTTGACATAAGCATCGGTGGTCGAAAATCGGCCCAAGAGCGCGAAACCGACTGCCTTCAGGTGGCAATAGTCGGCGTTAGGAACCCCGTTGATTACCTGAAAATCAGCGCTCGGGTGAGACCTCTTCTCCCCCGCTTGAGGGAGCATAATATCAAGCGACCTTTTCAGAAAAAGCAGCCTGTTCAGGCTGCTTTTTTATTTTGGGATGGGATATCGGTGATGTGCCAGCTTTCCATGCCGATCTAGACATGACGCCTTAACGTGTAGCAATTTTTCACTTTTTGCGACACGTCCTCGGTACATGTCGCCGCGGACGACACGCAAAAAAAACCCGAACCAGTCGGTGATGCTGTTCACTTTAGCGGCTCGATGTGGAAAGAAAATCAAAAACCAAAGCGAGGCGGCCTGACAGCCGACCTGATTGCAGGTCTGTTCGGGATCTGATCGTTCCCACGCTCTGCGTGGGAACGATCAATCAACATTCGAACGCGCAAAAAAGCCCCGAACCAGTCGGGGCTTCTTCTTTTCGGCCTTGAATCAGGCCTCGATACCGCAACCCATCATCAGAAAACGTTGATCGGGTAATCCACGAACACACGCACTTCGTTACCGCTGACGTTGTACTCGCTCGACTTCTGCGACACGCGCAGGATCGAGCTGCGCAGCTTGATGCTCAGGTCTTTGGCCGGGCCGCTTTGCACGACGTACTTGAACTGGTTGAAGATTTCGCGCTCGGTACCGCCTTCGCTGGTGGAGGTGGTGATGTTGTCACCGCGTACGTAGGCGAAGTTGTAGCTCAGGCCCGGAACACCGAAGGTGCTGAAGTCCAGGCCGTAGCCCAGTTGCCAGCTGCGTTCGTCTTCGGCGTTGAAGTCGGACCAGTAGGAGTTGGCCAGGTAGATGGTGTTGCCACCGTCACCGACGCGACCTTGATCCTTCTGGTAGCCGCCGTAGGCGTAGCCCAGGTTGCTGTCGCCGGTGCTGCGCTGGTGCGCCAGGGTGAACGAGTGTGGGCCGGTGGCGAAGGTGGCTGCCAGGCTCCAGATCTTGTTGTCGTCGCCGGTGACGTTGTTGTCGCGAACGTAGGAATCTTCCAGCTTGGTGCGATAGCCGTTGAAGTCCAGGGTCAGGGACTGATCCTTGTCGATCGGGAATACGTAATTGGCGTTCACGTATTGCTTCTTCAGCACGTCTTCGACGTCGGAGGCGTACAACGCGGCCTTGAATTGTTCGGTGAACTGGTAGCTACCACCCAACACGTTGATCGACTTCAGGCCACCGCTGTCATGACCTTCGGCGCTTTTACGCGATTCGGCGGTGAAGCGACCGGCGTTCAGTTCCAGGCCCTTGATCTCCTTGGAGGTGATCAGGGTACCGGTGTAGCTTTCCGGCAGCAGACGACCGTTGTCGTAGCTCAGTACCGGCAGGACCGGCATTTGGTCGCCGTAGGTCAGCGTGGTGCTGGACAGGCGGAATTTGACCGCTGCGCCAGCCTTGGCCAGGTCGTCAGCCGGTTCGCCGCTGGCACCCTTTTTGAAAAAATCGATGCCTTGGGCGCCGCTGCGGTCTTCATTGCGTTCCAGATTGAGCGCGTACAACCCAAAGGCATCCACGCCCACACCGATGGTGCCTTGGGTGAAGCCGGACGAGAATGTACCGATGGCCGCTTGGCCCCACTCGGATTTGTCCGGGTTGCCGTCTTTGAAGTCACGGTTCATGTAGGCGTTGCGCAGCAGCACTTTGAGGCTGCTGTCTTCAACAAATCCCTTGGATTCGGCCTGGTCGTTAGCCATGGCCTGCGTAGCGCTCAAAATCCCCAGAGCGATCAGGCTGATTCGCTTGTTCAACATGTTGTTTTCCTTATTACGGGTTGAAACGCGCTGTGTCGAACAGCCGGAAACGGCGCTATCGCGCTCTTTTTTCATGTCGCAAACAAAAAGGCCCGCCCACGATCAATCGCGGCGGGCCTTTTAATTATTATTTGGTCATGGCGGTCTGCCACAGGCGTTGGACGGATCGTAGCCGCGCTTTTAACGGTGTGTCAATTTCATGAATCGTCTGTAACCAGGCGAAATTCGTCTAAGAAATGAATTTACTTGGCAGAAAAATTCAACTCGCGCACAGGTTTGACGTCATCCAATGGCGTCGGAAACCTGAAAGTAACAATTGCGACACAATTGGAAACAAACCATCAAGAGCCACTCTCAAGAATAATTAACACAAGTAAATAGCAAGCATTATCATTCGCGCCGTTCTTGTTGCACCCCTAAAAATCCTACGGATGCGTTCTTCAATGCCTGCCCCTTTTCGCCTTACGCCCTTCAGCCTTGGGCTTTCTGCACTGATATCTGCCGGTTTTTCCTACGCTGCTCCTACCACCTTACCTGCCACGTCCATCAGCGCCGAAGCCGAGGCCGATGACCCGCGAGTGAAGGAAACCAACACCGCGACCCGCACCAACACACCGGTGCGCTACGTGCCCCAAGCCATCGACTCGATCAAGACCGCCAACGTTGTCGACTACGGAACCAACGATCTGGGCACCGCACTCAGTGGCATCCCCAACGTCAGCAGCGGTGCTGACACCCGCTTTGACAGCCTGCGCATCCGCGGTTTTGACGCCAGCAACGACTTCTATCTCGATGGCATCCGCGACGACAGCCAATACGTGCGCGACTTGCACAACATCGAACGCATCGACGTGCTCAAAGGCCCAGCCGCCGTGCTGTACGGCCGTGGCAGCCAGGGCGGGATCGTCAACCGGGTGAGCAAGCTGCCGGAGTTCGGCCGCCGCTCGACCCTCGAGGCCCAGGGCGGCAGCGATGATCTGCGCAGCCTGTACGCCGACCTCAGCACCGACCCATCCGAGAACATCAGCCTGCGCCTGAACATGGGCAACATGGACCAGAACAGTTTCCGCGATGGCGTGAGTGGCAATCGCCAGTTGTTCGCGCCTTCGATGAGCTGGCAACTGACACCGGACCTGAACTGGCTGGTGCAGTACGAATACAGCCGTTACAACCGTACGCCGGATCGCGGCATTCCCGGGGTTAACGGCCGCCCGGCAGATGTCGGACGCGATACCACCTATGGCAGCGAGCACGATTTCATCGACGACAAGTCGCAATCCCTGCGCTCCAAACTCACCTATGAGCTCAGCGATAACTGGCAATTGCGCCAGACCCTGGGCGTGTTCAAGCTCAACAGCGATTTCGACAACACCTACCTCACCGGCTACAACCCGAGCACCAACAAGGTCACACGCCAACACTGGCAACAGGACCTGACCACCCGTAACGTCTACAACAATGTTGAACTGGAAGGCGGGTTCGATACCTTCGGCCTGGAGCATCGCCTGCTGACCGGCATCGAGATCGGCAGCCAGCGCCGCGATCCGACCTTGTACACCGCCGCCACTTCAGGGCCGGGCAGTTCACCGGTGCCGCCCCTGGACCTCAACAACCCCAATCGGGACTTGCGCCACACCGGACGCATGCAGGTCTCCAGCAGCTTGCACACCGAAGTCGAAAGCCGTGCGGTGTACGTGCAGGATCAGCTGCAACTGAACGATCAATGGCAACTGCTCGCCGGTTTGCGTTACGACAGGTTCGACATCGAGTCGACCAACAAGCTGCGGGACATTTCCGAAGACCGTGACAGTCACAGCACCAGCCCTCGCGTAGGACTGGTGTGGACCCCCCTGCAGAATCATTCCTTCTATGCCTCCTGGTCGAAGACGTTTTCTCCTGTCGGTGGTGGTTTGATCGGAATTACCCCGGGTGCGGCCGGCAACACCAACGACCTGAGCCCGGAGCTGACCAGGCAGAAAGAAATCGGCGTGAAAAGCGACTGGCTGGACGATCGCCTGAGCACCACGCTGGCGATCTACGAGCTGGAGCTCTACAACCGCCGTACCAGCGATCCAAACAACCCAACGATTACCTTGCTGACTGGTAAGCAACGTTCGCGCGGGATCGAGTTGACCGCCTCCGGCAAAGTGACCGGCAACTGGTATGTGCGCGGCGGCGTAGGTCTTCAGGACGCAACGATCGAGAAAGACAACAACGGCTTTGAAGGCAATCGCATCAGCAACGTGGCCAAGCATAACGGCAGTCTGTTCCTGACCTGGAAACCGGAGATGGGCTGGTACGCCGAAACCGGTGTGACCTTGGTCGGCGATCGTTATGCCGACAACCTCAACACCACCGTGTTGCCGGGTTATGGCCGCTGGGATGCCTTGGCCGGCTTCAGGCACAAGGATTGGGATGTGCGCGCGGCGCTGAACAACATCAGCGACAAGACGTACTACGAGTCGGCTACCAGTGCGGCGCAGATTCAACCGGGTGAGCCGCGTAGCGTAGTTGTTACAGGAACCTACAGCTTCTAAGGTTCACACCGATCCACTGTGGGAGCGGGCTTGCCCGCGATGAGGCCAGCAAGTCCAACATTTTCGTCGAATGACACACCGCCATCGCGGGCAAGCCCTCTCCCACAGGGTTTGGTGGTGTTGATTAGTCCCTATTCCAATCAATCGTCCATAAAAAAGCGCTGCCATCCCGGCAGCGCTTTTTCTTTATCAATCCGTTGTTTTTCTTCTTATCCTTCCATCACATCCCACAACGCATCCAGTTCCGCCTCGCTGAATAAACCAGCAGGGTAACGCTCGATCATCATCCGGCGCGGATCAGTCTGGCTGATCTGACACGTTCCATTGGACTTGAACCAGTGCGCCAGGACCTGCAGCGATTCGCTGTCGCTTGCCACATTCACTTCGGCGTTCATTTCAACGCTCTCTCCTGGTTTTTGAGCGGCTAACTTATCCAAGGTTTATGACAGAACATCGAAGCTCTCCCCTCCCCCTTACCCCCCGACAGATACAAGAGCTATGCCAATGTTTTTCATTTACCGACCGACGGATACAAAAAAGCCCGTAATCCTCAAGGACTGCGGGCTTTGCATGGTGCGGCGTGCGAAAGCGCCAGCCTGAATTTTTTTGCTGTTAACTCAAGCTGTTACAACTGCACTCACTCTTTGTGCGGAGCTGGCTGTTGTTGGGTAAGGCAGTGAATGTTACCGCCTCCCAGTAACAGTTCACGGCCAGGCACCATAACCACTTCGTGCTGCGGGAACAGTGTCTGCAAGATCTCTCTTGCCGGACCATCCAGCGGGTCGTCGAAACTTGGGGCAATAATGCCGCCGTTAACGATCAGGAAGTTCACATAAGAGCCGGCCAGGCGAACGCTCGGGTTACGCTCCTGAGTCCCGTCGACCGGATCGACACCGGCACATTCTTCCTCAGTCGCATACAGCGGCCCCGGAATCGGCATCTTGTGCACCGTGAACGGGCGCCCCTTGGCGTCGGTGCTGTTTTGCAGCACCTTCATGGCCGCCTGGCAGCGTGGGAAGTTCGGATCCTGTGGGTCATCTGTCCAGGCCAACAGCACTTCACCCGGACGCACGTAGCAGCAGAAGTTATCCACATGGCCATCGGTTTCGTCGTTGAACAAGCCATCCGGCAGCCAGATGATCTTATCCACAGCCAGATTGTCTTTCAGCACCGCTTCGATTTCCGCACGATTCATGTGCGGGTTGCGATTGCGGTTGAGCAGGCATTCTTCGGTGGTGATCAGCGTGCCTTCGCCATCGACGTGAATCGAACCGCCTTCGAGCACGAAGCCCTCGGTGCGATAGCGCGAGCTACGCTCGATCTCGAGGATCTTGCCGCCCACCTGCGAGTCGCGGTTCCACGGCGAATACAGGCCGCCGTCGAAACCACCCCACGAGTTGAAGTCCCAGTTCACCCCCCGGACTTCGCCGCTGTTATTGATGACGAACGTTGGGCCGGTGTCCCGAACCCACGCGTCGTCGCTGGACATCTCGACCACGCGGATATTCGGCACGTCCAGGCGGGCACGGGCGTTTTCGTATTGGCCGGCGGACACCGCCACGGTGACCGGTTCGAAACGGGCGATGGCCTTGGCCACCGCTACGTGTGCGGCTTGCGCCGGTTTGCCGCCCAGGCGCCAGTTGTCCGGGCGCTCGGGCCAGATCATCCAGGTCTGGGTTTGGGGTGCCCACTCGGCCGGCATGTAGAAGCCGTCTGCGCGAGGGGAGCTGTTCAAAGTGGTCATGGCAGTCAGGACTCCAGGGATCCGTCGAGGGTTTTGATAGCACCATACAGGTTCGGACGGCGATCGCGGAAGGAGCCCCATGCACTGCGTGTGTGTTCGAGTTTGTCGAGGTCGAAGGTGTGAACCAGGATGCCTTCTTCGGTTTCATTGAGTTCCTGCACCTTCTCGCCGAACTGGTTGGCGATGAACGACGAACCGTAGAAGGTGATGTCGTAGCCGTCCTGTTCTTCGTTGCCGATGCGGTTACTGGCGATCAGCGGCATCAGGTTGGCGCCAGCGTGGCCCTGCTGTACGCGTTGCCAGTGATCGCGGGACGAAATGGTCTTGTCGTGCGGCTCGCTGCCGATGGCAGTCGGATAGAACAGGATTTCCGCGCCTTGCAGCGCCATGCTGCGAGCGGCCTCGGGGAACCACTGGTCCCAGCAGATGCCCACGCCGATCTTCGCGTATCGGGTGTTCCACACCTTGAAGCCGGTATCGCCCGGGTTGAAGTAGTACTTCTCGTGGTAGCCAGGGCCATCCGGGATGTGGCTTTTACGATAAATCCCGAGGTTGCTGCCGTCGGCATCGATGATCGCGATGCTGTTGAAACGTGCGCGGCCTGCCAGTTCGTAGAAGCTGATCGGTAACACGACTTGCAGCTCCTTGGCGACTTTCTGGAAATGCTTGATGGCGACGTTGTCTTCCACCGTCGTTGCCAGTTGCAGGTAATCCGGGTTCGGCTTCTGGCAGAAGTACGGTGCCTCGAACAATTCCTGGATCAGGATGATCTGCGCGCCTTTGGCCGCGGCTTCGCGGACCAGTCTTTCAGCGACCTCGATGTTGCCTTCAAGGTCCCAGGAACAGGCCATTTGCGTGGCAGCGACAGTAACGTTACGGCTCATGAAGCATCTCCGGGCAAGTGCGTGACGGTCGGGCATGGTTCATCCACGCCCTGGCAATGATGACTTTATATCCGATAAAAATCGGCTTTTGAAGCGACAACTATGCCTTTCGTCTAAATTTACTCACTTAATCCCGATAACAATCGATGTTTGCAGCGTTTGTGAGGACGCTTTCGCGGGCAAGCCTCGCTCCTACGGTTTCAGGTCGTACGCATGTTCGCAAACGACACTAATCCGTAGGAGCGAGGCTTGCCCGCGAAAGCGATTTAAGGGTTACAAACCCTCGCTCATTACTTTCGAAAGCATGTCCACAAAGAAATCCACGCTCTGGCGCGACGTCACCATCGGCGGTTTGATCTTAAGCACGTTCAAGTAATCGCCCGTCGGTTGCATGAAAATCCCCAGTTCGCGCAAGCGATCGCACAACGCGGTGGTTTCTTCGGTGGCCGGCTCCAGGG
Source organism: Pseudomonas sp. WJP1 (assembly GCF_028471945.1). Taxonomy (NCBI): domain Bacteria; kingdom Pseudomonadati; phylum Pseudomonadota; class Gammaproteobacteria; order Pseudomonadales; family Pseudomonadaceae; genus Pseudomonas; species Pseudomonas sp. WJP1. The sequence goes on along the minus strand of NZ_CP110128.1, from coordinate 272,331 downwards.
TTGCACGGTTGCGGATCAACTCCACTCCCAGATAAAACCCGGAACCATGCACGGCGCCGACCAACGGATGAATATCGATCAGCGCTTCCAGTCGCTCCTTGAAATACCCGCCGACGACCTGGGCGTTTTCCCAGAGTTTTTCCTCCTCCATCACATCCAGCACCGCCATGCCGATCTGGCAGCTGACAGGGCTGCCACCGGCGGACGAGAAGAAATACCCCTCGGCCTCCAGCGCTTCGGCGATTTCCCGGCGGGTGATCACCGCGCCCAGTGGCTGGCCGTTACCCATGCCCTTGGCCATGGTGATGATGTCCGGTACCACGCCCTGCTCTTCAAAGCCCCAGAAGAAATGGCCCATGCGCCCGTAACCCACCTGCACTTCATCGGCGATGCACACGCCACCTTGGGCGCGGACCATGGCGTAAACCTGCTGCAGGTAACCCGGCGGCAGCGAGATGCCACCGGCATTGCCATACACCGGTTCGCAAATGAAACCGGCCAGTTGACGTTTTTGCCCGGCGATTTTCGCCAGGTTGTGTTCGACGCTGCGCACGTAGTCCGGCGTGCTGTCAGGGCCGCGGAATTCGCCGCGATAGGTGTTCGGCGCGGTCACCGGGTGCACCCAGTCCGGGCGGCTGCTCAGGGCCTTGGGGTTGTCGGCGATCGACGTCGATACCGCATCCGCGCCGACTGTCCAGCCGTGATAGGCCTCCAGTACGCTGAGCATGTCGCGTCCGCCGCTGTAGGCCCACGCCAGGCGAATGGCCAGATCGTTGGCCTCGCTGCCGCTGTTGACCAGGAACACCCGATCCATGCCCTCCGGTGACAATTTCAACAGCCGCTCGGAGAATTCGGCCACGGCCGCATAGTTGAACCGCGAGTTGGTGTTGAGCAACGACCACTGACGGCTGGCGACCGCTGCCATGCGCGGATGGCCGTGGCCGAGTACCGCGACGTTGTTGAGCATGTCGAGGTAAGAGCGGCCCTGCATGTCGATCAGGTGGTTGCGCCAGCCGCGCTCGATGCGCGGCGGGTCGACGTAATAGTGTTTTTGCGTGCGGGCGAAACTGGCATCCCGACGGGCCAGCAAGGTCTGTGAATCGAGTTCCTCTGGCGCATCGCAAGCCAGCCCCAGCAGCACCGCTGGCGACGGGCACAGCGCTTGCCAGGCGCCAGCACGTGAAGGTGTGCAAAACAACGGTGCGGTAAACGACGCCCCTCGGCACAACTGCACGATCAACGGCCCGCTGACCGAACCCAACACCTGACCCTTGACCAGCGCTGCGCCGCTATCCAGCGATGGCGTGACACCCAACAACCGCACGCTCAGTTGCGGACCGTCCAGTTGCAGCAGCCCGGGCATCGGCTGGTGCACCACCCCGGCAAACGGCGCTTCGACTGTCGTGCCGTGGGGCACGCGCAACTCGACGTGCAAGGGACAGGTGTCCGGCTCGCCGGCAGTGTCCGGGCGTGTGCGGGACAAACGGTATTGCCCATAAAGACTGGCTGCCAGACCGTGGACGGCGGCGGCTTCGTCCAGCAGGCGCTGATCGATGCCTTCCTGCTCCCAGTTACCGGCCTCGAAATGCGGGCTGAGCACACCCAGGTCGATCAACGCGAACTCTCGCCCCACCAGGCTCGGCAGCAGCGGTGCGAAGCCTTCGCCGCCAATGCCTGGCAGGTTCTGCCCGACGGCCGACAGGATGGCCGCTTCCATCAGCGCCAACGGCACCGATGTGGCCACCCGGAAGATTTCCCACTCGTGGACCAGGTTATCGCGGCTATAGGTATTGCCCGGATCGATGCTGACCTGCTGTTCGCCACTGAGCACCAGCACCGCCGCACGGGCGACGATCAGCGGCCACAATGCCAGCAGTTCTTCATGCTGCAACGGATTGACCGCGTGATACGCCTGCACCGCTGGCAAAATGCAGAACGGATCGCCTTCACCATGGTGCAGCAATGCTGCGCAGGTCACCGACAGGTCGGTAATGCGCCAGGTGCGGACCAAGTCGCCGAAATCGATCACACCTTGCAGTTGCCAATGGCGCTGCGCATCTCGCTGCCAGACCACGTTGTCGTCGGTGATGTCCATGTGAATGGCTTGCACCGGCAACTTGTCTTGCAGGGGCAACAGATGGCGCTCGGCCTGTTCGGACGCTTCAATGATCAGTCGGCGCTGGGTTTCATCCTTGATGACCGGCAGCAAATGCGCGATCAGTGCATGGGCGTGGCGCGCGTCCCACTGCAGGGTTCGCACCAGCCCCGGATGATCAAAATCGGCCAGTGCCAGGTCCATTTCACCGCACAACCGCCCGAAACCGGCCACCACCTTGCGATTGAAGTATTCGAGGTGCGTCAGGGACTGGCCCTCGATGTAATCCAGCAAACGCACATGCACCGCTTGGCCAGCGACCTCCAGGGACAACAGATCCGCACCGTTTTTTGCCGCAATCACGCGCGGCACGTGCACGTCAGGATGTTCCGCCAGATGCTTGAGCCCGGCATGCTGGGCTTGCAGCTCCAGCGCCGAATAGTCGCCCCGGCAGATTTTCAGGACAAAGCGGCCTTGGTCACTGTCGACGCGGTAGTTCAAATCCTGCTGGCTGCCAAGGGCCTGCAACGTTCCGCCAAACCCGTAATGTTCCTGCAACAGCTCAAGCGCTTGCTCCGCAGACACTTGCGGGCTGGGCAAACTGGCGCGATGAATCAACGTGGCGAGCGGCATGAAACAGACCTCTTCAATGAAGGTGTTAAATTTATTAGGCGCCTATATCGCCACTGCACGAGCCGATACGCAACCCCCCTCTCACCGGTCCGATGAACAACCGGCGCGTATCAACGGTGCGCAGACTGCGTCGGCAAGCCTAGGCATAATGCACCTGTACCCACTGGCGCTCGATGCTCATGACTCCGACCCTTCCCCGCAGACCCCGCTGGCGCAGCCTGGCCCTGCTCGCGCTGTGCCTGGCGCCGTTGCTGTGGCCCCTGGAGCACCTGGCCGAGCGCTATTACCGCAGCGAACTGGCTGGCCAGAATCGCCAGACCCTCGACCTCTACGTCGCCAACCTGCTGGGCACCCTGCACCGCTATGAAGTGCTACCGCAGATCCTCGGCGACCTGCCGGCCCTGCGCGCCGTGCTTGGCGCGCCGGACGATGGCGTCACCCAGGGCAACGCCAATCGCCTGCTGAAAAACATCAGCACCCAGACCGGCGCCGAAGTCATGTACCTGATGGACACCACGGGCAAGACCCTGGCCGCCTCCAACTGGGACAAGCACGACAGTTTCGTGGGCCGCAACTTTGCCTTCCGGCCGTACTTCAGCGAAGCCATGGCCGGGCGGCTCGGGCGATTTTTCGGGCTGGGCACCACGTCCGCCAAACGTGGCTACTTCTTCGCCGCCGCCGTGCGCGCGGGGGAGAAAATCACCGGCGTGCTGGTGGTCAAGGTCGACCTCGACCACACCGAGAGCCTGTGGGGCAAAACCCCGGAGCAACTGCTGCTAACCGATCACAACGGCGTGGTCATCCTCACTTCGCGGCCGGAATGGCGTTTTCGTTCGACCCGGGAGTTGAGCGAAGAAGAGCGCAAGGCCATCACCGCGATCCAGCCCTACCCCACCCGCGAGCCCAAGCCGCTTAAGCTCAACCCCAACGCCTGGCTGACCCAGACCCAGGCGATCGCGGAAACCGGCTGGAACGTCAGCATCCTCGCCCCGCGAACCCTGATCGATCGCCCGGTGCGCACGGTGGTCGCCATCGGTGGCGCGACGCTTTTGGTGTTGATGCTGTTGCTCGGCCTGATGATGCAACGCCGCCGTCACTACCTGGAACGGATCGCCTTCGAAGCCAAGGCCCGGCGCGAACTGGAGGGACGGGTGGCCGAGCGTACCAGTGACCTTGAAGGCCTCAACCGCCGGCTCAAGCAGGAAGTGCTGGAGCGCGAACAGGCCCAGCAAGAGCTGGTTCGTGCCCAGGATGACCTGGTGCAGGCCGGCAAGCTCTCGGCCCTGGGAACGATGTCGGCGAGCATCAGTCACGAACTCAACCAACCTTTGGCAGCCATCCGCAGCTACGCGGAAAACGCCGAAGTGCTGCTCGACCACCAGCGCACCGACGATGCCCGTGGCAACCTCAAGCTGATCAGTGAATTGACCGGGCGCATGGCGTCGATCATCGCTCACCTGCGCGCCTTTGCCCGGCGCGACCGCCACGCCCCGGAAAGCGTCGCCCTGCAGCCGGCGCTGGACGATGCCCTGGCCTTGCTGGCCAAGCGCCGACGCAGCATGGAAGTCGAGCTGATTCGCGACTTGCCCGCCGCCACTTTGTGGGTCGAGGCCGGGGAAACCCGCCTGCGCCAGGTGCTGGGCAACCTGCTGGCCAACGCTCTGGATGCCCTGACGGAAAAAGGCCCGCCACGTAAACTCTGGCTCAGTGCCCAATCCACGGCCGAGGGCGTCAACCTGTACATTCGCGACAACGGCCCCGGGTTCTGCCTGGAGGCCCTCGGCCGCGCCAGCGAGCCCTTCTACACCACCAAGACCCGTACCCAGGGCCTTGGATTGGGGCTGGCGATCTGCGAGACCCTGATGCGCGCCTTCGGCGGCGAACTGTCGTTCGCCAACCACAAGGAGGGCGGCGCCTTGATTACCCTGAAGCTACGCGCAGGCGCACCGGGTGTGAGCCTGCAACCGTCCGAGGACCGAAGTGCATGACCATCGACAACCGCATCCAGGTCGTGTTGATCGACGACGATCCCCACCTGCGCCAGGCCTTGAGCCAGACCCTGGACCTGGCCGGCCTGAAGATCCTGCCGCTGGCCGAAGCCAAGGGCTTGGCCGCGCAACTGGAGCGCGACTGGCCGGGCGTGGTCGTCAGCGATATCCGCATGCCGGGCATGGACGGCATCGAACTGCTGACCGAACTCCACGCTCAGGACCCAGAACTGCCGGTGCTGCTGATCACCGGTCACGGCGATGTGCCACTGGCGGTGCAAGCCATGCGCGCGGGGGCCTATGACTTTCTGGAAAAGCCCTTCGCCAGCGACGCCCTGCTCGACAGCGTGCGCCGCGCCCTGGCCTTGCGCCGACTGGTGCTGGACAACCGCAGTCTGCGCCTGGCCCTGAGCGATCGCAATGAATTGAGCACACGCCTGGTGGGGCAGTCACCCTCGATGCTGCGCCTGCGCGAACAAATCGGCGCCCTGGCGGCGACCCGGGCGGACGTGCTGATCCTCGGTGAGACCGGGGCCGGTAAAGAAGTGGTCGCCCGCGCGTTGCATGACCTGTCGAGTCGGCGCAATGGCCCGTTCGTGGCGATCAACGCCGGGGCACTGGCCGAATCGGTGGTCGAAAGCGAGTTGTTCGGCCATGAGCCAGGCGCTTTCACGGGCGCGCAGAAACGTCGCATCGGCAAGTTCGAATTTGCCAACGGTGGCACGTTATTTCTCGATGAGATCGAAAGCATGAGCCTGGACGTCCAGGTGAAATTGCTGCGTTTGCTGCAGGAGCGTGTGGTCGAACGCCTGGGCGGCAATCAACTGATCCCGCTGGACATCCGCATCATCGCCGCCACCAAGGAAGATCTGCGCCAGGCCGCCGATCAGGGCCGATTCCGCGCCGACTTGTACTATCGCCTGAACGTCGCGCCATTGCGCATTCCACCACTACGCGAACGCGGTGAAGATGCGCTGATGCTGTTCCAGCATTTCGCCGATGAAGCCAGCGCCCGCCACGGCTTGCCGCCCCATGAACTGCAACCCGGGCAACGCGCCCTGCTGTTGCGCCACACCTGGCCCGGCAACGTGCGCGAACTGCAAAACGCTGCCGAACGTTTCGCCCTGGGCCTGGAACTGGCGCTGGACAGCAACGAGGTGCAAGGCACGGCTGGCACGACAGTAGAAATGGTCAGCGGCGGATTGAGCGAGCAAGTGGAAAACTTCGAAAAAACCCTGATAGCCGCCGAACTGGCGCGCTCGCACAGCTCCGTGCGCAGCGTCGCCGAAGCGCTGGGCATTCCACGCAAGACCTTGCATGACAAATTGCGCAAGCACGGCCTGAGCTTCGCCGACAGCGGCGCCTCCACCCACGGCGACGACCTCGATTGAGTCGCGCCCACTCCCACTTCAAACAAGAGGCCGCTGAATGAGCCGCGACAGTCGTCAACTGGAATCCGTCCTCCATCACGACATTCCCCTCACCCGGGACATGGGCCTCAAGGTGCTCGACTGGCACGATCAACAACTGCGCCTGTACTTGCCCCTGGACGCCAACGTCAACCACAAGAGCACCATGTTCGGCGGCAGCCTGTACTGCGGCGCGGTGCTGGCCGGTTGGGGCTGGCTGCATCTGCGCCTGAAAGAAGAAGGGATAACCGACGGACACATCGTTATCCAGGAAGGGCAGATCAACTACCCGTTGCCAGTGACCGGCGATGCACATGCCATTTGCCAGGCGCCGAGTGCGCAGGTGTGGAAGAAATTCCTGGCGATGTACCAGCGCTACGGGCGGGCGCGGTTGGTCCTGCATACGCGAGTGGTGAACGCGGGCAGCGATGAGGATGCGGTGAAGTTTGTCGGGCAATACGTATTGCACCGGTAACGCAAAAGATCGCAGCCTGCGGCAGGCAGCGATCTTTCGATCTTAACTTCGCGCCAGCGCCAACAACTGTTCCCGCCACGCAGCCTTGGCCGGCAGTGCCAGGAAAAATTCGTTCAGCAGCGATTCCCGCGCCGGATAACTGAACGGTGCGCCATTCAGATCCAGCACCTCGCCACCTGCCCCTTCCAGCACGCCTTGCGCCGCCGCCGTGTCCCATTGCGAAGTCGGCGCCAGCCGTGGATAACAATCCGCCGCCCCTTCGGCCAACAGGCAGAACTTCAGGGAGCTGCCGATATTGGCCAGTTCCAGTTCACCCAGGCTGGCGCTCAAGCCGGCCAGCAAGCGCTCCTGTTCCGGACTGGAATGGCGACGACTGGCAACCACTGTGAACGATTGCCCGGGGCCCGGCACGTCACGCACCTGAATCGCCACGGGCATACCACCCTGATCGCAACGCCACGCGCCGAGCCCGGCACCCCCGACATAGAAACGCCCGTTAGTCGGCATCGACACCACGCCAAACACCACGCGCCCCTGCTCGATCAGCGCGATGTTGACGGTGAACTCCTCGCTGCCGGAAATAAATTCCTTGGTGCCGTCCAGCGGGTCCACCAACCACCAGCGCTGCCATCCGGCGCGCACGCTCTGCGGGATGTTGGCGTCTTCTTCGGACAACACCGGAATGCTCGAGTCCAGTGCGGTGAGCCCGGCCAGAATCACATGGTGGGCGGCGAGGTCGGCGGCGGTGACCGGCGAATCGTCTGCCTTGGCGATCACCGCAGTGCCAATGCGCCAGAACGGCAGGGTCGCCTCGCCGGCCTTCAATGCCAGCTCGACCACCGGCGCCATCAATGGATGGGGAAAATTCATGGCTGGAACACCCCGCGCTGGATCAGCAGATCACGGGCCAGGTACAAGGCCGCCAAGGCTCGGCCTTCGGTGAACTTCGGGTTCTGCGCCAGCGCCGACAACTCGCGCAGGTTGACCTTGTCCATGCCCATCGGCTCCGGTTCGTCACCTTCCAGGCGCTCTTCGTACAGGTCAGTGGCCAACACCACCTGGATTTTCTGGCTCATGTAACCGGGTGACAACGACAGCTCGGTCAGATGTTCCAACTGCCGCGCGCCATAACCGGCTTCTTCCTTGAGCTCACGCTCGGCGGCCGCCAAAACGTCCTCGCCCGGCTCGATCAAGCCTTTGGGCAGGGAGAATTCGTATTCATCGGTACCGCCGCAGTATTCCTCGACCAGTACGGCGTGGTCGGCATCGAGCATCGCCACGATCATCACGGCGCCATAGCCTGCGCCCTTGCCGACCAACCGCTCATAGGTGCGCTCCACGCCATTGGAAAAACGCAGCTTCAGCTCCTCGACGCAGAACAAACGGCTGGTGGCGACAATCTCGCGGGCGAGGATGGTGGGTTTCTGGCGCATGAGCGGCTCCTGGGCGATAGCGGGTTACTATACCCGGCCTATCCTGATTGTTGTTCCCGGATACCTTTTTTACCGCTGGAGAAGTTTTTTATGTCCCTGCTGCCCTGGCACGACATCGATACCGTTCTGCTGGACATGGACGGCACGCTGCTGGACTTGCACTTCGACAACCATTTCTGGCTGGAGCACCTGCCCCAGCGCTACGCCGAGCTGCACGGGGTGAGCCGGGCCATGGCCGAGATGGAGTTGCACCCCCTGTTTGAACGCAATGCCGGTCAACTGCAGTGGTACTGCCTGGATTTCTGGAGTGCCGAACTGAAACTGCCTGTGCGCGAACTGAAACTGGAAACCGCCCACCTGATCGCCCTGCGCCCGGATGCGGACACCTTTCTGGCAGCGATCAAGCGCGCAGGCAAACGCGTGGTGCTGATCACCAACGCGCATCGCGATTCGCTGTCATTGAAGCTGGAACGAATCGAGCTGGCACCGTATTTCGAGCGTTTGATCAGCTCCCACGATTACGGTTTCCCCAAGGAAAACCCGCAGTTCTGGGAGGCCTTGCAGGCCGACATCGACTTTGACCCGGCGCGCAGCCTGTTTATCGACGACACCCTGCCGATCCTGCGCAGTGCCCGGGCGTTCGGGGTGGCGCATTTGTTGGCGGTGAAAGAGCCGGACAGCCGCAAAGGGCCCAAGGACACGGCGGAGTTTGCGGCGGTCGGAGATTATCGGGATTTGATTACCGGGCTTTGAGACCGTGTTGACTGCTTCGCGGGCAAGCCTCGCTCCTACAGGATCCATGTCGTTCACGAAAATGCAAACGACATGGATCCTGTAGGAGCGAGGCTTGCCCGCGAAGGCCATCCCACGGACTTAAGGATTACTCAGGAATCCGCAACACCTGGCCTGGATAGATCTTGTCCGGATGCTTGAGCTGAGGTTTGTTGGCCTCGAAGATTTTTTGATATTTGTTCGGATCGCCATACACACGCTTGGAAATCGCGCTCAGCGTGTCGCCTTTCTCGACCGTTACGAACTTCGCGGCCGGAGCCACGCCACCGGTCACCGTGATCTGATCGTCAACACCGCTGACCCCGGCAACGTTGCCCAGCGCCAGGAGGATTTTTTCTTTCTCTTCCTGACTGCTCGCCTCACCGGTGGCGATCACTTTATCGCCCTCGACCTTGACTTGAATCTTGGATGTATCGATCCCCGTCAGCGCACTCTGCACATGCTTGGTGAGCGCTTCGCTGTTGGCTTCGGCCTTGTCCGGCGTCAACGCGTCGAGGATTTTTTCACCGGCTTCTTTTAGAAAACTGAACAGGCTCATCGTTTCGCTCTCCTTGGGTTTCGGGTTCCAGACGCAAAAGCCTAGACCACGGCGCTCATTTGCCAATCCAACCCGACCAATGACGCCGCTTGCGATAGAATCTGTCCCTTCCCGCACCCAGGAGCGAAGATGGACATCAAGCAGCTGAAATTCCTAATCGCTCTGGATGAAACCCGCCATTTCGGCCAGGCCGCCGCACGCTGCCACATTACCCAGCCGACCCTGTCCATGCGCTTGCGCAGCCTCGAAGAAGAGCTCGATCTGCCGCTGGTCAATCGCGGCCAGCGCTTCGAAGGCTTTACGGCACCTGGCGAGAGGGTGCTGGCCTGGGCGCGCACCGTCCTGGCGGCCTATGACGGCTTGTACGCCGAGGCGGCTGCCTGTCGCGGCAACCTGGTCGGCACCTTGCGCCTGGGCGTGGTGCCACTGTCCAGCTTCGATCCCCTGCCGCTGCTGCAACGCCTGCACGCGGAACACCCGAACCTGCGCTTCGAACTTTCGGCGCTGAGTTCCGAGCAGATCCTCGAACAGCTGGCGAACAACCGCCTGGACCTCGGCGTGTCCTACCTCGAACGCCTGGATGCCGAGCGCTTCGATTCCCTGGCCTTCAGTGAGACCCGCATGGGCCTGCTCTACGATCAGCGCTTCTTTACCTTCGGCGAAGCGCCGCTGAGCTGGGAATCGTTGATCGAGTTGCCACTGGGCATGCTCACCAGCGGCATGCACTTTCGCCAGTCCATCGACCACAACTTCCATAGCCGTGGCCTCAACCCGCAGCCTTTGTTGCAAACCGATGCCGTGCATCAACTGTTACAAGCTGTACATGGTGGCTTGTGTTGCGCCGTGATGCCGCTGGACGGAGGCCTGGAAGAACTGACCGATCATTTACGCCTGCAACCGATCGAAAACGCCCAGACCCTCGGTCGGCTGGGGCTGATCATGCGGCGCAGCGCGCCACGTTCGGCCCTGGCGGAAGCTTGTTTCGCGATCTATCAACAATCATTGACCGGCGCTTGATCGACGGTATCTATCGGTAGATCAGTAATAGCGATTAGACGTGACAAGTTGTCACGCCTAGTCTTAAAGCTGATCAAACCCTCGGTGATGCCATGAACACCAAGCGCCCAGCCTGCGCGGCGCCTGCCCTCGAAACGCCTGCGCCCGACGCCAGTCAGATATACAGCTACAGCAACCTTGAGCACTCGGAGTCAGCCAGCACCGCGCTGGCCGAGGAAGTCGCGCTGGCGATTGCCTTTAACGGCATCAGCCAGGCGGTGATGCTGGTGACGCCCACGGACCTGGAAGACTTCATCGTCGGCTTCAGCCTGGGCAGCGGCATTATCCAGGACGCCTCGGACATCTATGACCTGCAACTCAGCGGCTCGGGCTCGGCGCAGTACGCGCAAGTGACCATCGCCAATCGCGCGTTCTGGAATCTCAAGCAACAGCGTCGGCAACTGGCCGGTACCAGCGGTTGCGGGCTTTGCGGCGTGGAAGCGGTCGAGCAGGCATTGCCCGAGCTCAAGGTATTGCCCGGCGCGCCCCTGCCACCGGCCGAATGGCTCGAGGGCCTGCGTCAGCGCATCGGTGCGTTCCAGCCGCTTGGCCAGCACAGCGGGGCGGTGCACGCGGCCGTGTTCATGAACGACCAAGGCCAACTGTTGCTGGGGCGCGAAGATATCGGTCGGCACAACGCCCTCGACAAATTGATCGGTGGCTTGATCCGCCAAAACATTCCGACGACTGGCGGGCTGGCGATTGTCACCAGTCGATGCAGCCTCGAATTGATCCAGAAAGTCCTGCGCGCCGGCATCCAGACCCTGGTCAGCCTGTCGTCGCCTACCGGGCTCGCCGTGCAATGGGCCCGTCGCCACAACCTCAATCTCATTCATCTGCCACAAAAGAATGCGCCGCGGGTCTACAGCCCAGCGTTGGAGAACCAAGCGTGAGTCAACACCGTCAAGCCGACCAGAAACCCGTCCCTCGCTACAAGCCTTACAAAGGCGCGGCCGGAGGCTGGGGCGCACTGATCAGCGTCGCCCAAGCCTGGTTGACCAGCGACAACGCGCTGAAAAACCTGCGCATGATGCTCAAGACCAACAAGAACGGCGGCTTCGACTGCCCCGGCTGCGCCTGGGGCGATTCCAAGGAAGGCGGCATGGTGATGTTCTGCGAGAACGGCGCCAAGGCGGTGAACTGGGAGGCGACCAAACGTCGCGTCGACGCCAAGTTTTTCGCCAAGCACAGCGTCACTTCGCTGCTGGAGCAAAGCGACTACTGGCTTGAGTATCAAGGCCGGCTGACCGAGCCGATGAGCTATGACGCCGAGACCGATCGCTACAAGCCGATCAGCTGGGACGCCGCCTTTGCGCTGATCGCCAAACACCTGAACGGCTTGTCGAGCCCGAATCAGGCCGAGTTCTACACCTCGGGCCGGGCCAGTAACGAAGCGGCTTTCTTGTATCAGCTGTTCGTGCGCGCCTACGGCACCAACAACTTCCCCGACTGTTCGAACATGTGCCACGAAGCCAGCGGCGTGGCATTGGCACAGAGTGTCGGCGTCGGCAAAGGCACCGTGACCTTCGACGACTTCGAACACGCCGATGCAATTTTTGTCTGGGGCCAGAACCCCGGCACCAACCATCCACGGATGCTCGAACCGTTGCGTGAAGCGGTGAAACGCGGCGCCCAAGTGGTGTGCATCAACCCGCTGAAAGAGCGCGGCCTGGAGCGCTTCCAGCACCCGCAACACGCGATCGAAATGCTCACCAACGGCGACAAACCGACCAACACCGCGTACTTCCGTCCGGCACTGGGTGGCGACATGGCGATCATGCGTGGCATGGCGAAGTTCCTGCTGCAATGGGAGCGCGACGCCCAGAAAGCCGGCGAGCCTGCGGTGTTCGATCACGCCTTCCTCAATGAACACAGCGTCAATGTCCTGGACTACCTGGCCGCCATCGACGAAACCCCATGGCAACAGATTGTCGAGCAGTCCGGCCTGTCTCTGGTGGAAATCGAGCGAGCGGCGCGCATGTACGCCAAGGGCAAGAACGTCATCATGTGCTGGGCCATGGGCATCACCCAGCATCGCCATTCGGTAGCGACCATCCAGGAAATCGCCAACCTGATGTTGCTACGCGGCAACATCGGTCGGCCAGGCGCCGGCCTGTGCCCGGTGCGTGGCCACAGCAACGTGCAGGGTGACCGGACCATGGGCATCAACGAACGGCCACCCGTGGCATTCCTCGATGCCCTCGAACGTCGCTTCCAGTTCAAGGTACCGCGCGAAAACGGCCACAACGTGGTCGAGGCGATTCACGCCATGGCCGAAGGTCGGGCCAAGGTTTTCATCGGCCTGGGCGGCAACTTCGCCCAAGCCACCCCGGACAGCCCGCGCACCTTCCAAGCCCTGCGCAACTGCGACCTGACCGTACAGATCAGCACCAAGCTCAACCGCAGCCACCTGACCCACGGTAAAGATGCCCTCATCCTGCCGTGCCTGGGCCGCACCGACATCGACATCCAGACCGAAGGCGCGCAAGCGGTGACCGTCGAAGACTCGTTCAGCATGGTCCACGCCTCCAACGGCCAGTTACAGCCGCAGTCGAACCAGATGCGCTCGGAACCGGCGATCCTGGCCGGTATCGCCGCGGCGACCCTGGGCAGCCATCCGGTGGACTGGAACTGGCTGGTGGGCGACTATGACCGCATCCGCGACCTGATTGCCGACACCATTCCAGGCTTCAAGGACTTCAACCAGAGGGTCAAGCACCCAGGCGGCTTCTATCTGGGCAACAGCGCCGGTGCACGCAAGTGGAACACCGCCTCCGGTCGCGCCAACTTCCGTGCTAACGCGCTGCCCAAGGACCTGGTGCACGAACGCACTCGCGCAACCGGTGTGTTGCCCGACCTGATCATGCAATCGATGCGCTCCCACGATCAGTACAACACCACGATCTATGGCCTTGATGACCGTTATCGCGGAGTGAAGGGGCAGCGTGACGTGCTGTTCGTCAACGAAGCCGACATCATTCGCCTGGGCTTCAAGCCGGGACAGAAGGCTGACATCGTGTCGATCTGGGATGACGGACTTGTGCGTCGGGTGAAAGGCTTCACATTGCTGGCGTTTGATATTCCGGCGGGACAAGCCGCAGCGTACTATCCGGAAGTGAACCCGCTGGTGCCGCTGGAAAGCACCGGGGATGGCAGCCATACGCCAACGTCGAAGTTCGTGGCGATCCGGTTGGAAGCGGCGAGTGAGTCTGGGTTGATCTTGGCCAAATCGGCTTGACGCGACATCTGGTCCGACCTCTTCGCGGGCAAGCCTCGCTCCTACAGTGTCATGTCGTTCACGAAAAATGCGCACGGCATAAACCGTAGGAGCGAGGCTTGCCCGCGAAGGGGTATGACCTTGCAGCACCTGTCCCGGCCATGATCAACCACCTTTCAAACGCCCACAAAAAAGGCCGTTTTCTCATGAAAACGGCCTATCCGAAGTAGTAAAAGACCGGCGAAAAACCATTAAGTTCCGCCCAAAAAACAGCAACTTATAGAAATGTGCTTAAGTCGTGTTATTCGTCGGATTTCGATTGTCACGTCCATGGCACAGCCTCAGGATCGCGTCGTCATCCCCTTGAGGTTCCTCCATGAAGTTCTCCTCGATTCTCTTGTTGTCCCTTGGCCTGGTCAGTGGCATGGCCTCCGCTGGCGGCACCACCGAAGCAGGTGTGGGCGGCGCATTGGGCGGGGTTCTGGGCTCGGTCGTCGGCCAATCGCTTGGCGGCAGTACAGGTTCCACCATCGGCGCGGCCCTGGGCGGCGCGGGTGGTAGCGCAGTCGGCGCAGACAAACGCAGCCGTGGCGAAGCAGCCATTGGTGGCGCGTTGGGCGCAGCAGGCGGTAACGTGGTCGGCCGCAGCATGGGCGGCACCACTGGCAGCCTGATCGGCTCCGCGGCAGGCGGCGGTGCCGGTGGCGCGCTGGGTAACTACATGGGCAACAAAGCTGATGACGACGACGATGATGATCATCGCCGCTCCTATCGTGACAACGACCGTCGTTACTACCGTGACGGCCACCCGGGTCGCGGTCATGCCTATGGCCATCGCAAGCATCGCCATCATCGTCACTGAGACCGGCAAGGTTTAAGTGGCAGATAAAAATCGCAGCCCGAGGGCTGCGATTTTTTTTGCCTGCTTCAAACCAGCAGTCGCTCCATCGCACTGCGCAAACCGGCCGGAATCGCCACTGGCTGATTCGACGCCCGGTCGACAAACACATGCACAAAGCGCCCGGCTGCACAGGCCTCATCTTCCCCGACCTTGAACACCGCCAGCTCATACTGCACCGAGCTGTTGCCAAGCTTACCCACTCGCAGGCCGATCTCGATCCGGTCCGGGAACGCGATGGAAGCAAAGTAATCGCAGGCCGAACTCACCACGAAACCCACCACCTCGCCATCGTGGATATCCAGGCCGCCCACTTCGATCAGGTAGGTGTTCACCGCCGTGTCGAAGAAGCTGTAATAGGTGACGTTGTTGACGTGACCGTAGGCATCGTTGTCGTGCCAGCGTGTGGTGATGGGTTGGAAGTGCGGGAATTCGGAGCGTTGGGGCATCTGTGTTGGTTCCTGAGTTGGCTCGCCATCCGAGGCGACACCGAGTTATCGTTTCTTCGCGGGCAAGTCGCCATATCAATCAGCGGTCAGCAAACCCTTTGCCCACCGCCGCCAAATCCCCAATCAACCGTGCCGGGCTCCAGTGATCACCCTGGCGGGTCTCCAGCGCCAGCAGGCGTTGATGAATATCCGCCAACCCCTGCTGATCCGCCCAGGCCATCGGACCGCCCTTGTCCGCCGGGAACCCGTATCCGTTGAGGTACACCAGATCGATGTCGTGGGCCGATACGGCGATCCCTTCCTGAAGAATCTTCGCGCCCTCGTTGACCAATGCCAGCAGGCAGCGCTCCAGAATTTCCTCCGCAGTTATCTCTCGGCGATGAAAGCCCAGCCCTTCGCTGACTTCCAGCACCAGCGCATCCACCTGCGGATCGTGTTCAGCCTGACGACTGCCCGGTTCATAGTGGTAGTAGCCGTTGCCGCTCTTCTGACCGAAACGGCCCTGTTCACACAGACGGTTATCCACCTGCACCTCTGGTGCATCCTGCCCCACCCCGGACAGTTGCCGTGCGCGCCATTGCAGATCGACGCCAACCACGTCGAACATACGGAATGGCCCCATGGCAAAACCGAAGCCTTGCAGCGCCGCATCGACCTGGTAAGGGTAAGCGCCCTCCAGCAGCATTTTTCGGGCTTCCAGCACGTAGGTATTGAGCATGCGATTGCCGATGAAGCCGTCGCAATTGCCCGACACCACGCTGACCTTTCCCATACGCTTGCCCAGCGCCAATGCCGCATCGATGACCGCTGGTGCGGTCTTGGCACCCCGGACGATTTCCAGCAGTTTCATGATGTGCGCCGGGCTGAAGAAGTGCAGGCCCAAGACCTGATGTGGGCGGCCAGTCACGGCGGCGATGGCGTCGATGTCCAGTGCCGAGGTGTTACTGGCCAGAATGGCTTCAGGTTTGAGCAAGCCGTCCAGTTCGCGGAAAATAGCCTGCTTGAGTTCGAGGTTTTCGTAGACGGCTTCGATAACCAGATCGACATTGGCAATAGCCGCATAATCGGCGGCCGCCGTGACCCGCGCGATGCGGGCATCGGCCTCGACCTGATCGATGCGTTCCTGCCGAACACTGTGGGCATAGGTGTCCGCTACGGTGACCAGTGCCTGTTCAAGCATCTGCGGATTGTTATCGACCCATTGCACCGCCACCCCGGCGTTGGCCAGGCACATGACGATGCCTCGACCCATTGTGCCCGCGCCGATGACGGCTGCGCGCTGAATATTGAACGGTGTCTGGCTCATACTTTGTTCTCTTGTTGGCGATCCAAAGACAGCCCTCACCATAGTCAGCCGCCACGCCTTTTTGAAATTTATTCCTGTGATGAGCAACATTCAGCGGATGGATGCGCTCCGCCAGACTCCGATTAGAGGTGTGCCTGGGCCCACCCTCGCACCTCGGCATACGGATAATCCTCCAAGACCGCAAACCCCGAAATAGTCCGCACCTTGAGCTTGGTAAACAGCGGCACACTGATTCCGCACAGAAACCGCGTCACGCGCTCCGCCGACGGCACCTCCCCAGTGTGTTGTTGATGCCTGTGGATAAAACCGCTACACAATGCCTCGAAGTTTTTATCCACAAGCGCAGGTAATGCCGGCGGTGCAGGCAGCCGCGCCACCTGCCCGTGGCAAACCGAGCAATGCCCGCACTGGCGAGGCACATTTTCGTCACCGAAGTACTCGGCCAGGCGATAGCCCAGGCAGCGATCAGTGGCGAACAGATCCAGCATGGCGTGAATCCGCGCAACCTCGGTCTGTTCATGCCGAGTGAAACCGGTGTGCAGCTCTTCACTCAACGCGGCACTGTCGAAACCGCTTTGCAGCAGGCTGTAGACCTCGGTCATCTGCTTGCTTTCCAGCTCGACCCAGCCCTTTTCCTGGAAATAATCCAGCGCCTTGACCACCCGACTGCGCTCGGCCCGGTGCTGCTCATAGAGCGCATCGAAATTCACCGTGGCCCAGGTACGTGCACGGCTGGACGTCTGGATGATCGCCGCGACGAAATCCCTGCGCTCGCCCTCGAAGCGGGCCAGCAATGCCTCTGGCTCCTGCAGGTATTTGAACCGGTATTCGGCGTAATAGGCATAACGCGGAGCGATCAAGCCACGAAGCTCCAGTTGAACCAGCAAGGTCTTGAGCGGCAGCTGGCGGATGTTGCTCTGGTCCGCCAGAGGCCCCAGCAGAAACTCCCATTGCCCCTCGGGCGCGGCGGCCTGCATCTCGTCAAGCACATGGCGGATACCGTCCAGTTCAGGTGTGTCGCCGTAGACGAAGTTTTCCAGCACGTTGAGGCTGTCGCGATTGGCCAGCACCAGGCAGTCCGATGGCTGGCCGTCACGCCCGGCACGGCCGATTTCCTGGCTGTAGTTTTCGATGGATTTGGGCAGGTCGAAATGCACCACGTTACGGATGTCGCTCTTGTCGATGCCCATGCCGAAGGCGATGGTGGCGACGATGCAATTGGACTGCCCGCCCATGAAACGCTTCTGGATGCTCTCGCGCTGGTCGTGGGGCAAGCCGGCGTGATAAGCCTCGGCCTGAATGCCATTGCGCTGCAGATGCTCGGCAATGTGCTCGGCGGTTTTCTGCAAGGTGACGTAGACAATGCTCGGCTGGCCGGGTCGCTGACTCATCCACTCCACCAGGCGTCGGCGCTTGTCCTGGCCGCGAACCGGCTCCACCCACAGATTGAGGTTCGGCCGATAGAAACCGGTGGTCACCACGTCGCCAGGTTCGATGGCGAATTTCGCCTGCATGTCGGCGATCACTTTCGGAGTCGCGGTGGCGGTCAGCAATAACGCCTGGGGGATGTTGAACTGGCGCTGATAGTCCGGAAGCTTGAGGTAGTCCGGGCGAAAGTTATGCCCCCATTCCGAAATGCAATGCGCCTCATCCACCACCAGCAGCGAGATGGGCACCTGCTGCAGGAAATTTCGAAAACGCTCGTTCTTCAGACGCTCCACGGAGACCATCAGGATTTTCAGTTCGCCGGACCTGGCGCGGGCCATGACATCGCTGGCGTCGTCACGACCCTGAGCCGAATCGATGCTGCCCGCGGCAATGCCGTGTCGCTCCAGGAACGCCAACTGATCCTGCATCAGCGCCAGCAATGGCGAGACCACCAGCGTCAAATGCGGCAGCAATACCGCCGACAGCTGATAGCAAAGGGACTTGCCGGAACCGGTGGGGAAAATCGCCGCCGCCGAGCGCCCCGCCAGCACCGCGCTGACCACCGCCTCCTGACCGGGCCGAAACTGTGGATAACCGAAAACCTGTTCCAGGGTGTTGTGCATAAGCTGTCACTCCGTTGACTGCTGCGATGAGCAAAGCCTAGCCGGCGATCGCAGCGAGTCGAGAAAAGGTCGGGGGCAAAAACGATACGGGATGATACAGCGTGTTGATGTCGATAAATCCTACAGCTTCTGATGCCCTGCCTACCGAGACTTGCCAAACAACACCTGACAAACCCGTAGGCCTTTTTACCGCGAACCGTTTCGCGCACAAAAATCAACGTCAACGCGTAGTCCGGTCCTCAAAAAGCGATAAATACCCTACAAAACCTGTCCATCACAGCCGTCTTGTCGCACGGTAATACGCGCCTCTATAGTTTCCGGCGCAGCTGAAAAAGTGTCTCTGCCTGCCGGGCGCACTTGCCGATTTCGCACAGGAACCACCTCGATGAACAACGCCGATCCACTGACCGACCGCTATCACCTGCTCCGGTCCAGTAACAGCGAAACCCCGGTACTGGTGATCGACACCGAGGCCGATCCCCTGGAAATCCTCGACGCCGCCCGCCAACGCATCCGCGCCGCCAGCGGCCTGCTGGAAACCTTGTACTGCCTGTGCTTCAAACAGGCCGACACCAGCGACATCCCCAACATCGTCAACGCGCTGTACCTGCTGACCCAGGATGGCAACGACCTGCTCGACATCGCACGGCAACGTCTGCTCAAAACCACCGTTGCCTGAAGTGAACGGGGTTCTGCGGGATGAACGTCGGTTTCAATCCTTCCACTCTAGTCCGACGACCAATAAGATTCGTCCAAGCCCCACCGGACACCCCGCAATGAACCTCGCCCCCGATTTCCCCGACGACTCCACAATGCATCTGCTGATGCAGCTACTACACGAAGAACTCGGCCTCCCCGAACGCAAAACCATCAGCCTCAACACCTCGATCAATTTCGACCTGAACTGCAACGGTGTCGATGCACAACACTTGATCGAAACCCTGGAAGAGCACTTCGCCATTGATTTCGTGGATTACGACAGTTATCGCTATTTTCACCCCGAAGGCTACGATGTATTTCTCAAGCGCAAAGCCAAGGGTCGCGGCGTCAAGGAACCATTGACCATCGGCATGCTCTACCGAGCGATCAAGGCTCAACGCTGGGACACCCGGGAGCTCGAAGGCCTGTAGCGTCCGCGGCGCATAACAATAAGGAAATTGCGTGGACGTATTGATGGGCTTGTTGGCCGCCTTGCTGTGGGGCGGCACGGATTTTCTGGTGGGTTTGAACGCCCGTGCGGTTGGTGTCAAACGTGCCGTGTATTTCGGTCAGGCGCTGGGTTTTACCATCATGAGCCTGCTGCTGATCGCCTTCCCCGTGTTCATTCTCAGGTCCATGGCCGCACCGCTTGATGTCTGGTTGATCGGCGTCGCTGCCGCTGTGCTGACCGTGTCTGGCGCGCTGGCCTTGTCAAAGGCCTTCGCCCAGGGGAAAGCCTCCATCGTGGCGCCGCTGGTGACCTCTTACGGCGTAGTGACCACATTGTTGTCCTGGGCTGGCGGTGAGCAGATCAGCCTGCTCCAGTTGCTGTGCATCGCGCTCTGCGTCATAGGCGTGGTCCTCTCCAGCATTCATTCCGACCCGAAGGTGCCACACACCACGCAGGCGAGCAGTTCCATTGCCTATTCGCTGCTGGCGGCGGTGTTCTACGGCACCAGTTTCTGGTTGCAAGGTCGCTTCGTGTTGCCCGTGCTGGGTCCAGTGACGATGCTCTGGCTCGCGTATCTTGTCGGGCTGATCGTGCTGGTTGGCATCGTGCTCAGGATCGACGACGGCCTGAAATTCCCACCTCTGAAAAATTGCCTGACACTGACCGGTGCCAGCCTGATGAA
Organism: Pseudomonas sp. WJP1; assembly: GCF_028471945.1. Lineage (NCBI taxonomy): Bacteria > Pseudomonadati > Pseudomonadota > Gammaproteobacteria > Pseudomonadales > Pseudomonadaceae > Pseudomonas > Pseudomonas sp. WJP1. Next base: position 252,159 of record NZ_CP110128.1, on the reverse strand, counting down.
CCTCGGTGGGTTTTCCTCATTCGCCTGGGGTGCGGTGGCGGGATCGGTTTCGGTGGTGACGGTGATCAGTACATTGTCAGGCGGGATTGCGGCGATTCTGGGGTATGTATTTTTCAAGGAGCGCCTAGGCAAGGTGCAGGTGCTGGGGGTTGTGCTGGTGTTGGTCGGGGCGTTAGTCCTGCATCTGAAAACCTGAAATGCCACGCACAAAAAAGCCGCCCCGAAGGGCGGCTTTTCGATTGCATCAAACCAACACTTACAGCTTAGGACCCGCAGCCTTGATCGCGTCGCTCACTTCGAACTTCTTGAAGTTCTCGATGAACAGGCCGGCCAGTGCTTTGGCGGCTTCGTCGTAGGCGGCTTTATCGGCCCAGGTGTTGCGTGGGTTCAGCAGGCCAGTCTCAACGCCCGGTACGGCCAGTGGCACGTCGAGGTTGATGGTGTCCAGGTGCTCGGTTTCGGTACCGATCAGCGCGCCGCTCTGGATCGCTGCGATCACCGCGCGGGTGGTCGGGATGTTGAAGCGTTTGCCGACGCCGTAGCCACCGCCGGTCCAGCCGGTGTTGACCAGGTAGACCTTGGAGCCGAAGCCGCGGATGCGCTTGATCAGCAGCTCTGCGTATTCGCCAGCCGGACGCGGGAAGAACGGTGCGCCGAAGCAGGTGGAGAAGGTCGACTTGATGCCGCTGCCCGAACCCATTTCAGTCGAGCCCACCAGAGCGGTGTAGCCGGACAGGAAGTGGTAAGCCGCTTGCTCTTCGTTGAGGATCGACACTGGCGGCAGTACACCGGTCAGGTCGCAGGTCAGGAAGATTACAGCGTTCGGCTCGCCACCGAGGTTCTTCTCGGAACGCTTGGCAACGTGCTCCAGCGGGTAGGCGGCGCGGCTGTTCTGGGTCAAGCTGACATCGGCGTAGTCGGCGTGCTTGGCATCGTCGATCACGACGTTTTCCAGGACCGCGCCGTGCTTGATGGCTTTCCAGATAACCGGCTCGTTCTTCTCGGACAGGTCGATGCACTTGGCATAGCAACCGCCTTCGATGTTGAACACCACGCCCTCGCCCCAGCCGTGCTCGTCGTCACCGATCAGGTAACGGCTTTCGTCGGCGGACAGGGTGGTCTTGCCAGTGCCGGACAGACCGAAGAACAGGGTCACGTCGCCCTCTTCGCCGATGTTGGCAGCGCAGTGCATTGGCAGTACGTCGGCGGCCGGCAGCAGGAAGTTCTGCACGGAGAACATGGCTTTCTTCATTTCACCGGCGTAACGCATGCCGGCGATCAGCACTTTCTTCTGCGCGAAGTTGATGATCACGCAACCGTCGGAGTTGGTGCCGTCACGCTCTGGATCACATTCGAAGTTGGCAACGTTGAGCACTTGCCACTCTTCACGGCCAGCCGGGTTGTACTGGGCCGGGTTGATGAACAGGCAACGACCGAACAGGTTCTGCCAGGCAGTCTGGGTGGTCATCTTCACGGCCAGGTAGTGCTCGGAAGCCGCACCTACATGCACGTGGGAAACGAAGTGCTCTTGCGCGTTGTTGAACGCCTCGACGCGGTTCCACAGGGCATCGAACTTGTCAGCCGGGAACTTGCGGTTGATCGGGCCCCAGGCGATAGCGCCTGTGGTGGTCGGCTCATCAACGATGAAACGATCGACTGGCGAACGGCCGGTACGGTGACCGGTGCGAACAACCAGTGCGCCGGTATCGGCAAGCTCGCCTTCACCGCGGTTGAGGGCTTCTTTAACCAGATCATCAACACTCAGATCGGTGTACACGGCGTTATTGGCTTGCGTCATGAGGTTCCCCGTCGGCCAGTGGCCGAGTGCTCCAAACGTTTTGTAGTAGAAAGTCGTGCACTACTACCGCGAAAAAAGTGGGCCGGATTATGCCAGAAAAGCCCAAAAAGAGTAGGGCCCTCCCGTCGTAACGGCGCTATTGCGGTACTTTCCAGTGAATTTACCTGCGCTGAACCGTTTTAGTGCCGGGTATCTGACGGCGTCTCGACACCCGCTCCGGCGAACAATTGGGTGACATCGGCGGCGTCGAACAGGTACTGCTGGTTGCAGAACTGGCAATCGATCTCGATGTTACCACCGTGTTCGAGCACGAGATTTTGCGCATCTTCCATACCCAGACTGACCAGCGCATTGGCTGAACGTTCGCGCGAGCAGCTGCAACGGAAGCGCAGTTTCTGTACATCGAACAGACGAACCTGCTCTTCGTGATAGAGACGATGGAGCACGGTTTCGTTGTCCAGGCCAAGCAATTCATCGGCCGTCAGGGTGGTGGCCAGCGCAGTGAGGTGTTGCCAGCTGGCGGCGCGTTCTTCCTCGTCTTTCAGGCGATCGGCGGGCAATTGCTGCAGCAACAGGCCACGGGCGCGGCGGCCGTCGGCGCAGAGCTTGATGCGAGTGCCAATCTGCTGGGACATGACGAAGTAGTTGGTGAAGCAATCGGACAAGGTTTCGCCGGCCAGATCGACGACGCCCTGGTAGCGCTGACCCTGCTTCGGGTCGATGGTCAATGTCAGCGAGCCGTCCGGCATCAGGTCGGCCAGGGTGGCGTCGGGGGCAATCCGGTCAGCCTCGTAACGGGCCAGGCCACGGATGTCGCGCTCGCTGGAGCACTCGATCATCAGCAACGGAATCGGGCCTTCGGAGCGGGCCTGAAGGATCAGCAGGCCATCGAACTTCAAGGTGCCGACCAGCAACGCCGCGGCCGCCATCAGTTCGCCGAGCAGTTGCGCAACCGGCTCCGGATAGGCGTGTTTGGCCAGGACTTCAGCGTAGCTGAGTTCCAGCGAAACCATCTCGCCACGGGTGTCGCTGTCATCGAAGATGAAGCGTTGGGTGAAGTCGTTATCCGGTAAGTCGGTCATAAGTCTGGTATCTGAATGGGTGACAAAAGTGGTTACAGAACGAGGTTACGCCTTGGCTATAGCGTATGGCTGCCGGGTTGTGGCCTGAAGCCCGGTGGCTGTGTGCGCTTTACGACGAACGGCACATGCACGGCAGACTAATTACCTCATATGGCTACGCACCGACGCAATTACAAGTCCTGGCCCGACAGGCGCGATCGGTGGCGCCGGTCAATCATTCGTTGCTGCTGCCACGGAACTTGAACAGATCCCGTCGCTGTTTCTTGCTCGGCTTGCCATCGGTGCTCACGCCCAAGGCACCTGCCTTGCGCTCGGCCGCCGCATTTTCGCGCTTGGCGATGCTGGCTTCGGTTTCGGCATACAGCGTCTGCGCTTCGGGAGCACCACGGCGCACGATCGACAGCGCCTGGACCACCACAGTGCGCTCCTCGAAACCGGTGCGAATCACGAATTCATCGCCAATGTGCGGCTCTTTACCGGGTTTGCAGCGTTCACCCCGGCAGTGCACCTTGCCGCTTTCGATCGCCGCCTTGGCCAACGCACGGGTTTTGTAAAAGCGCGCCGCCCACAACCATTTATCCAGCCGGACTTTGTCATCCTCGTCGTTTTTTTGTGCCATGGGATTTCCTCGTCCTGAAATATTGATGAACTGTACTACCGTTTCTCTCGTACCAAGAATTACGCCGTCTCGGATTACAATGCAGGCATTCCAGAACCTCCCCGCAGGGCTGGAAATCCGGGCCGTAGATATCTGTCGCCTTTTAACCATTATTCTGCGTGAATACCGCGAATTCGGCCGCTTGCGGCCAGAGCGGTTTCTACCGGTTGAGCAACTTTGAAGACATTTGACCATTTGACCGTTGTCGGTCTGCGCGAGTGGGTGGCGCTCCCTGATCTGGGAGTCGCGGGCCTTCGGGCAAAAATCGACACCGGTGCCAGCACCTCCAGCCTGCATGCCACCGACATCGAGACTTTCGACCGTGACGGCGAGCAGTGGGTGCGCTTCACCGCGCACCTGGGCACGGTGGTGCAGCTGCGTCACCGGCGCTGCGAAGCACCGCTGGTGACGCGAAAAACCATCAAGAGCTCTAACGGTCACGCGCAGGTGCGTTACGTGATCAGCACTACCCTGGCCCTCGGCGATCGGGTGTGGCGGGTCGAGTTCACGCTCGCCTGCCGCAAATCCATGCGTTATCGCCTGCTACTCGGTTCCAAAGCCCTGATTGACGGCCAGTTGGTCGTCAATCCGGGCATCAAATATGTACAAGACAAGCCGGTGTTCCCGGTATCTACCTCCTCCACAGGTGTTGCATGAAGATCGCTGTGCTGTCGCGTAACCCGCGTCTGTATTCCACCCGCCGCCTGGTCGAAGCCGGTACCGAACGCGGCCATGAAATGGTGGTGGTCGATACCCTGCGCGCCTACATGAACATTGCCAGTCACAAGCCGCAGATCCACTACCGCGGCAAGCCACTGGAAGGCTTCGACGCGGTGATCCCGCGAATCGGTGCTTCGGTTACTTTTTATGGCTGCGCGGTGTTGCGCCAGTTCGAAATGATGGGGGTTTTTCCGCTCAATGAATCGGTGGCCATTGCTCGCTCGCGGGACAAGCTGCGTTCGCTGCAGTTGCTCTCACGTCGGGGCATCGGTTTGCCGGTCACCGGCTTTGCCCACTCGCCAGACGATATTCCCGACCTGATCGAAATGGTCAACGGTGCACCCCTGGTGATCAAGGTGCTGGAAGGCACCCAGGGTATCGGCGTGGTGCTGTGCGAAACCGCCACGGCGGCGGAGTCGGTGATCGAGGCATTCATGGGCCTCAAGCAGAACATCATGGTCCAGGAGTACATCAAGGAGGCTGGCGGCGCCGACATTCGCTGCTTCGTGGTGGGTGACAAAGTCATTGCAGCCATGAAGCGCCAGGCCAAACCCGGGGAGTTTCGCTCCAACCTGCATCGCGGTGGCAGCGCCAGCCTGATCAAGATCACCCCGGAAGAACGCATGACGGCATTGCGCGCGGCGAAGGTCATGGGGTTGGCCGTGGCAGGGGTGGATATCCTGCGTTCCAATCATGGGCCACTGGTGATGGAGGTGAACTCGTCGCCGGGCCTGGAAGGGATCGAGACCACGACCAGCAAGAACGTGGCGGGGATCATCATCGAGCACCTGGAGAAGAATGGCGGGCCGAATATGACGCGGACCAAAGGAAAGGGTTAACACACCGATCGTTCCCACGCTCTGCGTGGGAACGATCGGGTTAGACGGCATCCCTCGGCAGCATCAATCCCAACGGCAAGCGCACTCGCGCTTCCAGGCCGCCACCAGTACGGTTGCGCAATTCAACATTGCCACCATGCATCGAAGCAATTCGCTTCACGATCGCCAACCCCAACCCCGTGCCCTTGCCGCCCCGGGCGCGGTCGCCTCGGGTGAACGGGTTGAAAATCGCTTCCAGCTCCGATGGATCTATCCCGGCGCCACGGTCCATGACACTCAGGACGACATAAGGCGCACTGGTATCCCCAGACACATACGCCGCCACTTCAACGCCGCTGCCCGCGTGATTCAACGCGTTGCCAATCAGGTTGTTCAACAGCCGCTTCATCGACACCCGACGTAACGGGAAGGGTTGAATCGGTTCAAGACGCAAGCACACCTTTTCTTCGTTCTGGTTGTACGGCGCGGCGACTTCACGGACGAGATCGCTCAGGTCCACCTCCTCCACCGACTCGTCACGCCCATCGCGAATGAACGCCAGGAACTGATCGAGAATGGCGTCCATGTCCTCGATATCGCGCACCATGGCGTCCGTCAGGTCGTTATGGTCGCCCATCAGCTCCAGCGACAGGCGCAACCGGGTCAACGGCGTGCGCAGGTCATGAGAAACCCCGGCCAGCATCAGTTCGCGTTCGCGGCCGGCCTGTTCGACGTCTTCGGCCATCTGGTTGAAGGCGCGATAAACCTCGGTCATTTCACTCGGTGTATCACTGATCGGCAAGCGCACGCTGCGCCCCTGGCCGAGTTGCCGCGCGGCATACACCAGGCGCTTGAGGGGTTGGTTGAGCTGGCTGACGAAGATCCACGCCGAGGCGGTGGACAGCAGGCCGATGGCTAGAAACCAGCCGAGCACATTCCAGATTTTCTGGCCACGCAACGGGTGCGGATACAGTGGCACTTTCAGCCAGCCATCGCCCAGGCTGGGTGCCCTGACCCACAGCGCCGGTGGCGAGTGCATGCGCAAGCGCACCTCGGTATCGGCCCCCAGTTCGGCTTGCATTTGCCGCTGATAGATCTCGCTGTAGGGCCAGTGTTGTTCGCCCTCAGGCACACCGGCGCCCACCACCCGGATCAGGGTTGCGGCTTCGGCGATCTTTTCGCGATTGTTTTCATCGGCCGCCCAGTAGGCGCGCAGCGTCAGGGCGACGCCATGGCTGTATTGGCGATCCACCAGCACGTCTTCGTTCATCAGCAGATAAACCAGGGTCAGCGCCTTGGAAAACAGGACAACGATCAGCACCAGCCAAAGGGTGCGGGAGAAGAAACTCTGGGGGAACCAAACCGGGGTTTTCATGGGTAACCGTTAAACACGTGCAGGAGCGAGCGATGCTCGCACATTGCCGGCCGCGAGTCTGCGGGCAAGGCCATCCGGCCCGTTACCCGCACAAACCCGCGCCTACAAATCGCCGATCACTTGGTGGCGGCGCCATCCGGAACAAATACGTAGCCCACACCCCAGACAGTCTGGATGTAACGCGGCTTGGACGGATCAGGTTCGATCATCCGGCGCAGACGGGAAATCTGCACGTCGATGGAGCGCTCCAGGGCATCCCACTCACGACCACGGGCCAGGTTCATCAATTTGTCCCTGGTCAATGGCTGACGGGCGTTCATCACCAACGCCTTGAGCACCGCGAATTCGCCTGTGGTGAGCATGTGCACTTCTTCACCACGCTTGAGTTCGCGGGTGGCCAGCGACAGCTCGTAGTCACCGAAGGTCACGCTTTCGTCTTCGCTGCCTGGTGCGCCAGGCACTGGAGCCGACTGACGACGCAGCACGGCTTTTACGCGGGCCATCAGCTCGTCCGGGTTGAACGGCTTGGCCAGGTAGTCGTCGGCGCCCAGTTCGAGGCCCTTGATCCGGCTCAGCTCATCGCCCTTGGCGGTCAGCATGATGATTGGAATCTGGTTGTTTGCGCCACGCAGGCGGCGACAGGCGGTCAGGCCGTCTTCGCCAGGCAGCATCAGGTCGAGAACGACCAGGTTGAACACTTCACGCGCCAGCAGGCGGTCCATTTGTTCGGTGTTCGGTACGGCGCGGGCACGGTAGCCCTTGCTGACGAAAAAACGCTCCAGCAGGCTGCTTAGCCCAGGATCGTCGTCAACAATAAGAATTTTTTCGCCTTCAGCATTGTTTGCAGTGCTGCTCATTGGATGCTCCTTTGATCTCGGCACGCATTATGGCGTAGCTGCCGTTATACGTACCGTGTGCATTGTTAGCAGATTTTTCCTTCACCGCCAGGAATCCGGGGATTATGCCTACAACCTGCGATGCCCCCGAAGGGCGCAACGCTGGTTATAATGCGCGGCCTTTTGTGTCAGGCAACGTCTGATCGTTACGCTGGTTGGCCGCTTTTTATTTTCATGGCGCCGGCAGTAATTGTTCGATTTCACGGGTCAACGGGATACCTTTGATCCAGGTAGCGGCGCAGGCCAGGCCGCTCAACCAGACTCGCCAAGGCCTTATCGTTGCGCCTGCGAGCCTGCTTTCACAATTTGTCAGGTGGTTTTATGGACAGCATCAACAGCCGCATCGCCGAGGAACTCGGTGTACGCCCACAACAGGTCGAAGCGGCCGTCGCGCTACTCGATGAAGGTTCTACCGTTCCCTTCATCGCCCGTTACCGGAAAGAAGTGACCGGCAGCCTCGATGACACCCAACTGCGTCACCTGGAAGAGCGTCTGCGCTACCTGCGAGAACTCGACGAACGGCGCATCAGCATCCTTGCCAGCATTACGGAGCAAGGCAAGCTGACCCCTGCGCTTGAACGCGACATCAAGCTCGCCGACACCAAGACCCGCCTCGAAGACTTGTACCTGCCGTACAAGCAGAAGCGCCGCACCAAGGGCCAGATCGCCCTGGAAGCCGGCCTCGGCGAGTTGGCTGACGGTCTGTTCAACGACCCGACCCTGAGCCCGGAAACCGAAGCCGCCCGCTTCATCGACGCCGAAAAAGGCGTGGCCGATGTGAAGGCCGCCCTCGAAGGCGCCAAGTACATTCTCATGGAGCGCTTCGCCGAAGACGCCGGCCTCCTGGACAAGCTGCGCAATTACCTGAAGCAGGAAGCCACCCTCAGTGCCCGCGTGATTGCCGGCAAGGAAGAGGAAGGCGCCAAGTTCCGCGACTACTTCGAGCACGACGAACCACTCAAAAGCATGCCGTCGCACCGGGCGCTGGCGATTTTCCGTGGCCGCAACGAAGGCATTCTCAGCTCCGCGCTGAAAGTTGGCGATGAACTGCCGGGCACCATGCACCCGTGCGAGGGCATGATCGGCCAGCAGTTCGGCATCCAGAACCAGAACCGCGCCGCCGATAAATGGCTGGGCGAAGTGGTGCGCTGGACCTGGAAGGTCAAACTCTACACCCACCTGGAAACCGACCTGCTGGGCGAGCTGCGCGACGGCGCGGAAACCGAGGCGATCAACGTGTTCGCCCACAACCTGCACGACCTGCTGCTGTCGGCCCCGGCCGGCCCACGCGCGACCCTGGGCCTCGACCCGGGCCTGCGCACCGGTTGCAAAGTCGCGGTGGTCGATTCCACCGGCAAGCTGCTCGATCACGCCACCGTTTACCCGCACGTACCGCACAACAAGTGGGACCAGACCATCGCGATTCTCGCGGCCCTGTGCGCCAAGCATTCGGTAGACCTGATCGCCATCGGCAACGGCACCGCCAGCCGCGAAACCGACAAGCTGGCCGCCGAGCTGATCAAAAAATACCCAGCCATGAAGATGACCAAGGTCATGGTTTCCGAAGCCGGTGCATCGGTTTATTCGGCATCGGAACTGGCCTCGAAGGAATTCCCGGACCTGGATGTGTCGATCCGTGGCGCAGTATCGATTGCCCGTCGCCTGCAGGACCCGTTGGCCGAACTGGTGAAGATCGATCCGAAATCCATCGGTGTCGGCCAGTACCAGCACGACGTGTCGCAGCTGAAACTGGCGCGCGGCCTGGACGCTGTCGTCGAAGACTGCGTGAACGCCGTGGGCGTCGACGTCAACACCGCCTCAGTAGCGCTGCTGGCGCGGATCTCCGGCCTCAACGCCACCCTGGCGCAGAATATCGTCAGCCACCGCGACGAACACGGTGCGTTCAAGACTCGCGCTGCGCTGAAGAAAGTCGCACGACTTGGCGAAAAAACCTTCGAACAGGCCGCCGGTTTCCTGCGCGTCATGAACGGCGAAAACCCGCTGGATTCGTCGGCGGTGCACCCGGAAGCCTATCCGCTGGTACAGCGAATTGCCGCCGAGACCGACCGTGACATCCGCTCGCTGATCGGCGATGCCGCGTTCCTCAAGCGCCTGGACCCGAAAAAGTACACCGACGAGACTTTCGGTCTGCCGACCGTCACCGACATTCTGCAAGAACTGGAAAAACCCGGCCGCGACCCGCGTCCAGAGTTCAAGACCGCCGAGTTCCAGGAAGGCGTCGAAGACCTCAAGGACCTGCAGCTGGGCATGATCCTCGAAGGCGTGGTGACCAACGTGACCAACTTTGGTGCATTCGTCGATATCGGCGTGCATCAGGACGGTTTGGTGCACATCTCCGCACTTTCGGAGAAGTTCATCAAGGATCCTCGCGAAGCGGTGAAGGCCGGCGACGTGGTGAAAGTGAAGGTCATGGAAGTCGACATCCCGCGAAAACGCGTGGGCCTGTCGATGCGCATGAGCGACACCCCTGGCGAGAAAATCGACGGCGCCCGTGGTGCGCGTCCGGGTTCGGCGCCACGCCAATCCCAGAACACCGCTCCGCGCAAGGAAACCACGGCCGCGCCGAGCAACAACGCCATGGCGTCGCTGTTCGCCAACGCCAAACAGCTGAAGAAGCGTTGATGGACATTCCTGCCGGGTACACCGAAAGCGCATTTTTCAAGCTGCTGGGCTGCCGTTTGCACAGCCTGGAAACCGGGGTGGCGCAAGTCGCCCTGGCGCTTGAGCCGCAACTGCGCAATCGCGCCAACAAGCTGCACGGCGGGGCCTTGTTCAGCCTGGTGGACATTGCCATGGGGCTGGCCTGTTCCAGCACCCACGGCTTTGACCAGCAGAGCGCGACCATCGAGTGCAAGATCAACTACATCCGCGCCGTCGAAGGCGGCGAGGTAATGTGCACGGCGCGGGTGATCCACCCGGGCCGCCGCACGCTGGTGGTCGAGGCCGACGTGATGCAAGGCGACAAACTGGTCGCAAAAGCACAAGGCACGTTCGCTGTCCTGTAGCTAGCCGTCATCGATTTGAGGTAATTTCGGCGCTGTGACCGCAGCGCCGCGATCCCCTGTGGCGATCAGTCCGAAAACCAGGCGAAAACGCCAGTTTTAACTTCACCCTTGTAGACCGTCTTGCCCACCCCCATATTGGGGCGACTGACGCGTGAAGGAATCCAACTTGAGCGAACTTCTCAACCGCCGCCTGGCCCTGCTCGGCGAGCGCGCTAACCTCTCTCTGCTCGAACAGTGCCTTCACGGCATCGAACGTGAATGCCTGCGCGTGACCGATGAAGGTCGCCTGGCGCAAACGCCGCACCCCGAAGAATTGGGTTCCGCGCTGACCAACGAACAGATCACCACCGACTATTCCGAGTCGCTGCTGGAGTTCATCACCCCGGCCCTGCCCGACCCGGCGGATACGCTGGCGAGCCTGGACAGCATTCACCGTTTTGCCTACAGCAAGCTCGGTACCGAGTACCTGTGGAGCCCCTCGATGCCGTGCCCGTTGCCGGCCGAGGAAGACATCCCGATCGCCTACTACGGCACGTCCAATATCGGTCAGCTCAAGTATGTCTACCGCAAGGGCCTGGCGCTGCGCTACGGCAAGACCATGCAGTGTATCGCCGGCATTCACTACAATTTTTCCCTGCCGGAAAAACTCTGGCCACTGCTCAAGCAGGCCGAAGGCTTTACCGGCACCGACCGCGATTATCAGTCGTCGGCCTATATCGCGTTGATCCGCAACTTCCGCCGCTACAGCTGGCTGTTGATGTACCTGTTCGGTGCGTCGCCGGCGCTGGACGCCGGGTTCCTGCGCGGTCGTTCGCACCAGTTGGAACAGCTGGATCCGGACACCCTCTATTTGCCGTACGCCACCAGCCTGCGCATGAGCGACCTGGGTTACCAGAGCAACGCCCAGGCCGGCCTGACGCCGTGCTACAACGACCTGAACAGCTACACCGATAGCCTGCGCAAAGCGGTGGCAACACCCTATGCGCCGTATGTCGAAGTAGGCACCCACCAGGACGGTGAGTGGGTCCAGCTCAATACCAACATCCTGCAGATCGAAAACGAGTACTACTCCAACATCCGCCCGAAACGCGTGACCTACACCGGCGAGCGGCCGATCCAGGCGTTGATGGCCCGCGGCATCCAGTACGTCGAAGTACGCTGCCTGGACATCAACCCGTTCCTGCCGATGGGCATCGACCTTACCGAATCGCGCTTCCTCGACGCCTTCCTCTTGTACTGCGCGCTGAACGACAGCCCGTTGCTGACCAACACCAGCTGCACCAATGCCACCTCCAACTTCCTCAGCGTGGTCAAGGAAGGCCGTCGCCCGGGCCTGCAATTGCAACGCGACGGGCACCCGGTCGACCTGAAAGAGTGGGCTGGCCAATTGTTGGAGCAGATTGCCCCACTGGCCGCGCTGCTTGATCAGAGCCATGGCGGCGATGCCCATAGCAAAGCGCTGGACGCGCAGATGGCCAAGGTCCAGAACCCTGCCCTGACGCCATCGGCCCAGGTACTGGCGGCAATGGCCGAGCACAAGGAAAGCTTTGCCCAATTCTCCCTGCGTCAGAGCCGGGTACACGCGGAGTTTTTCCGCAGCGAGCCATTGCCGGCAGAGCAACAGACCAGGTTTGAAGAGCTCGCGCGTTCGTCGCTGGCCCAACAGGCTGAGCTTGAGCAGAACGAAGTCGGTGATTTCGATGTGTTTGTCGGGGCGTACCAGGCGAGCATTCTGGCGATTAGTAACTAGTCTCTGAAGGTCCTGCGGACCTTATCGCGGGCAAGCCTCGCTCCTACAGGATTTACGCAGTCCCTGTGGGAGCGAGGCTTGCCCGCGAAGGCTGCCCTGCGATCCGGCTTAGAATTTTCCGCTCATAAGCTAATTCGAAAAAGTTATTTATTTTCGTATTCTTATATCATTTAGTCTCCTTTCACGCCGACTCTCGGTCGCCTGACAAGGAGCTTCTCGATGAAACTGAATTTCCCCCTTCGCTTGCTGGCGGCCGCCTCCCTGGCGGCGGCGAGCTTTCTTGCCCAGGCAGCCGACGTGACTGTCGCTTACCAGACCACCGTAGACCCGGCGAAAGTCGCCCAGGCCGACGGCGCGTACGAAAAAGCCACCAAGGCCGACATCAATTGGCGCAAATTCGACAACGGTGCCGACATCATCGCCGCCATCGCCTCGGGTGACGTGCAGATCGGCTACCTCGGTTCCAGCCCGCTGACAGCAGCGATCACCCGCAAGGTGCCGGTGGAAACCTTCCTGATCGCGACCCAGATCGGCGCCGCCGAAGCCCTGGTGGCCCGCGACGGTTCCGGGATCAAGACCCCGCAAGACCTGATCGGCAAGAAAATCGCCGTACCCTTCGTTTCCACCGGCCACTACAGCCTGCTGGCCGCGCTGAAGCACTGGAACATCGACCCATCGAAAGTCACGGTGCTGAACCTGGCTCCGCCGGCGATCATTGCCGCCTGGAAACGCGGTGACATCGACGCCACTTACGTTTGGGACCCGGCACTCGGTGTGGCCAAGGAAAACGGCAAGGTGCTGATCACCTCCGGCGAACTGGCCAAGTTCGGCGCGCCAACCTTCGATGCCTGGATCGTGCGCAAGGACTTCGCCGAGAAGCACCCGGAAATCGTCACCGCGTTCGCCAAGGTGACCCTGGATGCCTACGCCGATTACCGCAAAGACCCACAAGCCTGGCTCGCCAATCAAGGCAACGTCGACAAGCTGGTAAAACTGTCCGGCGCCAAGGCCAGCGACATTCCACTGCTGCTGCAAGGCAACGTCTACCCGCTGGCAGCCGATCAAGTGATCACGCTAGGCGCACCGACCACCAAGGCCATCACCGACACCGCCGTGTTCCTCAAGGAACAAGGCAAGGTTGATGCTGTGCTACCGGACTACGCGCCGTACGTCAGCGCCAAATTCATCACGGATTGATAGGGAGTTAATGGCGATGGCATTGCTACAGCTGGAGCGCATCAGCGCACAGTACCCCGGTAGCCCTACACCGGTACTGGCGGATATTTCCCTGACCCTCGGGCCCCAGCAGTTGCTGGTCGCCCTCGGCCCGTCCGGCAGTGGCAAGACCTCGCTGTTGAACCTGATTGCCGGTTTCGTCGAACCCAGTGCCGGGCGCATTACCCTCGACGGCGTGCCGGTCAAAGGCCCGAGCGCCGAGCGCGGCGTGGTGTTCCAGGACGACGCCCTGCTGCCCTGGCAGGACGTGCTGGCCAACGTCGGCTTTGGCCTGGAACTGGCCGGCGTTGCTCGGGACAAACGCGAAATCCGCGCAAGGGAAATGCTTGCACTGGTGGACCTTGCCGGTTTTGAAAGCCGCCGGATCTGGCAACTCTCGGGCGGCCAGAAACAGCGGGTCGGCCTGGCCCGCGCGCTCGCTGCCGATCCGCGTGTATTGCTGATGGACGAACCCTTCGGTGCCCTCGACGCCTTCACCCGCGAACAGATGCAAGAGTTGCTGCTGCAAGTCTGGCGGCGTACCGCCAAACCAGTCTTCCTGATTACCCACGACATTGAAGAAGCGGTGTTTCTCGCCACGGATCTGATTCTGCTGGCACCCAATCCCGGGCAGATCGTCGAGCGCCTGCACCTGGATTTCGGTCAGCGTTACGCCGCCGGTGAATCGGCACGGTCAATCAAGTCCGATCCGCGCTTTATCGAAACCCGCGAACACGTGCTCGCCAAAGTGTTCTCCCAACGCAGCGCCGCCCAGCGGCAGGAGCACGCATGAGCAGCTACGAAATTCCCGCCGCGGCGGTCAAACCAGGCACTACGGTCATTCCACTGCGCCGCAGTTTGAGCACCCGCTGGATCAGTGTGCTGACGCTGGTCGCGCTCGTTGTCATTTGGTGGGCCGTCACGGCGACTGGCTTGATCGAACCTCTGTTCCTGCCGCCACCGTCCGCCGTGCTGCAAAAAGGCTGGCTGTTGGTCACCAGCGGCTACATGGATTCGACCTTGTGGCAGCACTTGGGCGCGAGCCTCAGCCGCATTGGCTTGGGGCTCGGCTTTGCGGTGCTGACCGCCGTGCCGGTTGGCATTGCCATCGGTGCCAACCGTATTGCCCGAGGCGTGCTGGATCCGTTGATCGAGTTCTACCGCCCTATTCCACCGCTGGCTTACCTGCCGCTGATCGTGATCTGGTGCGGTATCGGCGAGTTGTCGAAAGTGCTGTTGATCTACCTGGCCATTTTCGCCCCGATAGCCATCGCCACCGCCACTGGTGTGCGAACCGTCGACCCGGCCAAATTGCGCGCCGCGCAGTCACTGGGCGCGACCCGCGCACAACTGATCCGCCATGTGATTCTGCCGAGCGCCTTGCCGGACATCTTGACTGGCGTGCGCATTGGCCTGGGCGTGGGTTGGTCGACGCTGGTGGCCGCCGAATTGATTGCCGCCACCAGCGGCCTGGGTTTCATGGTGCAGTCGGCTGCGCAGTTCCTGGTCACCGATGTGGTGGTGCTGGGGATTCTGGTGATCGCGCTGATTGCCTTCGCCATGGAGATGGGCCTGCGTGCCCTGCAACGCAAACTGGTGCCATGGCACGGCCAGGCTCACTGACACATTCAGCACTGACTACGCCGACATTTCGGCGCCCCCGGATTGAAGAGAACCACCATGAGCCACCTGACCATCGTCCCCCTAAGCTCCGCCCTCGGCGCACAAATCAGCGGCGTCGACGTCAGCCAGCCGCTGAACCTGGAACAACGCGACGCCATCGAGCAGGCGCTGCTCAAGCACCAGGTGCTGTTCTTCCGTGACCAGCCGATCACCCCGCAGCAGCAGGCGCGATTCGCCGCCAATTTCGGCGACCTGCACATCCACCCGATCTACCCGAACGTACCGGAACAGCCAGAGGTGCTGATCCTCGACACCGCCGTCACCGACGTGCGTGACAACGCGATCTGGCACACCGACGTGACCTTCCTGCCAACCCCGGCCATGGGCGCGGTGCTCAGTGCCAAGCTGCTGCCGGAGTTTGGCGGCGATACCCTGTGGGCCAGTGGCATCGCCGCCTATGAAGCCTTGTCGGCACCCTTGAAAAGCCTGCTCGAAGGGCTGACCGCCACCCACGACTTCACTCGCTCGTTCCCGCTGGAGCGCTATGGCAACACGCCTGAAGCATTGACCCAGTGGGAAGAGACTCGGCGCAAGAATCCGCCGCTGTCACACCCGGTGATCCGCACACATCCAGTGAGCGGACGTCGCTCACTGTTCGTCAACGAGGGCTTCACCTCGAAGATCAACGAGTTGTCGGAAACCGAGAGCGAGGCGATCCTGAAGTTCCTGTTCGCCCATACGACCCGCCCGGAATTCACCATTCGCTGGCGCTGGCAGAAAGACGACATAGCGTTCTGGGACAACCGCGTGACCCAGCATTATGCGGTCGATGATTACCGGCCAGCGCGGCGGGTGATGCAGCGGGCGACGGTGTTGGGGGATGTGCCGTTTTTTCGATGACCCCTAACATCGAAGTAAGTTTGATTTACCCCACCACTCGTCTGGCAACCTGTACAAAAAAACAGGTTATGCCTTCCATAACGAATAAAAATGAAGTAAAAATCCGCTTACCGAATAGTGAGTGGTGGAACGCATGGTCACAAAGGAAGAGATTCAAGGTTTCATTCGTGCGCAAGTCGATCGAGAGTTTTTTGAGAACTGGGCGTCCTGATTCCTCAAACCTTTCAAAAAGCTACGAAAGTCGTAGAGGACCTCCTGATTCATACCCCTCATGAAGATCTACGAGGGCACTTACGCCACTCACTTGCTCAGGATGCCTTGGCAGGCATGAAGCGCTGGAATCCGCTCGTAAAATCAACCGACCCCAAAGGGCACAATTACGTGCTATTGGAGTTGGGAAAGCTGCGCATTACGTCTGTTGTTTTGCCTTGGCAAAAAGAAGTTCGCGCTGCGAAACACCGCAATGAACTGAAAGCGCTGAACGAATCGTTAGCTTCAATTCAGATGGATTGGATCGATGGACTGTCCCACACCGTTTCCGAACAATTGATCCATGCGCTTGTCGTAGTCCATGCTCCACCTCCACGTACCGCGGATCAATCAGAGCCTTTGGCGATCGTGATGGCCATACCTTATTTCAACGGTAAAGGCTTCCATATGAACTGCACGTTCGAAGAGCTTCTTCAGGGCTACTCTGATAACCAGGCAATTGATCAGAAACCGATTGAATTGGTGAAATTGCGAGATAAGATGCGCCGCGCTGAAGAAATCGAAGACCTAACTGATGATGAGCAAAATTCCAAGAGGTGAAGCATGAGAACTGGAGTCGCGGGCTTTCAGTCCGAGCGTCTCAAACAGTTGCGGCTCACGTGTGGTATCACCCAGACCGCCTTGGCCGAAATGGTGGGACGCGCCTCTGGAAATATTTCTAAATGGGAGAACGGGCTTCAGGTTCCTGAAGCCGATGCTTTTCAGCGGTTATGCGAGGTCTTTGGCGTCAGTGAAAACTGGCTCCTGGAGGAGCAAATCGTAACCAATGAGAACACACCGTTTTTCTTCCGCTCACAAGTGAGTGCCACCGCTAATGCGAGAGAAATAGCGGAGGTACGCTTGGAGTGGCTTCAGGACATCTCATACAAGCTTCAAGAAAGCCTTGAATTCGTCGCCGTTAATGTTCCTCATCTGGAAGAAAGCAATTGCCTGCTGATTTCCGACGAAGAAATCGAACGAATGGCTAGTGAATGTCGTCAAGCTTGGGGCCTGGGAATCGCTCCCATACCCAATGTCGTTCATGTTCTGGAGAATGCGGGGATCGTCTGCGCTCGAACCACGCTAGGCCACCTGAAAATGGATGGTGTATCAAATTGGTATGAGCTGGATCAACGACCTTATGTACTCCTTGTAGCAGACAAGGCAAATGGCATTCGAAATCGATTCGATGCGGCCCATGAGCTTGGGCATATCGTTCTCCACCGGCATGTTTCCAAGGAACAGTACGAATCGAATTACGCTCTGCTTGAATCACAGGCACATCGATTTGCAAGCGCATTCCTAATGCCAGCAGAGAGTTTCCTGAGGGAGATTCGCTGGCCTACGCTGGATACCTTGCTAGCTCTGAAGCCACGCTGGAAGGTGTCTGTGGCAGCGATGGTTCGCAGATGTCTTGACCTAGAGATAATCAACGACACCACGACAACGAGATTGTGGAAAGCCAGGTCAGCAAGAGGTTGGGTCAAGGGCGAACCAATGGATGGCGATTATGATTTTGAAAGGCCGCTGTTAATTGCTCAAGGCGTGAAAATGCTCGTGGATAATAAGGTACTTTCCCGATCTCAAGTGAGACAGCTATTGGGGCTGCCTCTACCCATTCTTGAAAGCCTGTGTAGCTTGGATAAGGGTTACTTTACCCTCCCAGATCAATCGCAGGTGATCGACATGCAGTTCAGAAAGAGATCTGCGAGGGATACATTTTTCAACGAAACAGCAGAGATACTTGGCTTCCCAAGCAAAAAATAACTACCGCGTCGCCCTTTAAAGTAAATCAAGAATCCCCTCTTCCTCGAGGGGATGCTTGATCGTTCTTGACCAAGAACGAATTTACTCAGCCGTCGAAGGCTTCTCCCAAAGATTGATCCCCCCCTCCTGGGCAAACCGGTCAATCTCCGCCAACTCTTCTGCGCTAAAGCTCAAATTCTTCAACGCCCCCACGTTCTCGATAATCTGCTCCGGCCGGCTCGCGCCGATCAGCGCAGAGGTCACCCGAGGATCGCGCAGGGTCCAGGCCAGCGCCAGTTGTGCCAGGCTCTGACCGCGACGCTTGGCGATCTCATTGAGCGCGCGCACCTGGGCAATGTTGCTCTCGGACAAATGCGCGGCCTGCAACGAACCACCGCCCGGACGGTTGACTCGCGCATCCGCCGGCACGCCGTTGAGGTACTTGTCTGTCAGCAGCCCCTGAGCCAGCGGCGTGAAGGCAATCACGCCGGTGCCGAGTTCGTCGGTGGTGTCCAGCAGGTCCTTTTCCACCCAGCGATTGAGCAGGTTGTAGGCCGGTTGGTGAATCAACAACGGGACTTTCCACTCTTTGAGCAACGCCGCTATTTCGCGGGTTTTCACCCCTGAATAAGACGAGATACCGATGTACAACGCCTTACCCTGCTGTACGGCGGTAGCCAGGGCACTGGCGGTTTCTTCCAGCGGCGTGTCCGGGTCGAAACGATGGGAATAGAAGATGTCCACATAATCGAGGCCCAGGCGCTGCAGGCTCTGGTCAAGGCTGGCGAGCACGTACTTGCGCGAACCGCCGCCCTGACCGTAAGGGCCGGGCCACATGTCCCAACCAGCCTTGCTGGAAATGATCAACTCGTCGCGGTACTGCTTGAAGTCCTCACGCAGCAAACGCCCGAAGTTGGTTTCAGCACTGCCATACGGCGGGCCGTAGTTGTTGGCCAGGTCGAAATGGTTGATGCCCAGGTCGAACGCCGTGCGCAACAGCGCACGCTGGGTGTCGATCGGCGTGCTGTCGCCGAAGTTGTGCCACAGGCCCAGGGACAGCGCCGGCAGCACCAACCCGCTGCGGCCCACGCGGCGGTAAGGGATGGAGTCGTAGCGGTTTTCGGCAGCGGTGTAAGTCATCGAATCCTCTCTTGTCTGTTTTATCTGAAATCTTCAACCGGTTTTGTCGCAAATCTGTTGGAAGGCCTCGCCAGTCCAAGGTTCTGACGCAGCGTGCGACCTTCGTATTCGGTTCTGAACAATCCGCGCCGTTGCAGCTCCGGTACAACGCCGCGGGCAAAATCCTCCAGACCGTCGGGCAAGTGCGGCACCAGCACATTGAAGCCATCCGCCGCGCCCTGTTCGAACCACTCCTGCAAGCGATCGGCAATCTGCGCCGGCGTTCCCACCAGGCTGTAATGCCCGCGACCGCCAGCAATCCTGCGACCCAGTTCGGCGAGGCTGAGGTGCTCCTGGCCGGCCAGCTCCGTCAGCAATTTTTGTCGGCTTTGCTGACCGCTTTCAGTCAGCGGCAAGTCGGGCAACGGCCCGTCCAGCGGGTACTTCGACAAATCGAAGTTGCCCAGCATACGCCCAAGCAAGGCCACGCCAACCTCGGGTTCGACTAATTGCTGAAACGTTTCATTTTTTTCCCGGGCTTCGCTTTCAGTTTGCCCGACGACCACGAAAACACCGGGCATGATCTTCAGCGAGTCGTCGCTGCGACCGTATCGACTCAAACGCCCTTTCAGGTCGCGATAAAACGCCTGGGCACTGGTCAGCGACGTCTGCGCGGTAAACACCACCTCGGCCGTTTGCGCCGCCAGCTCACGACCGGCCTCGGAAGAACCGGCCTGTACGATCACCGGTTGCCCCTGAGGCGAACGCGCTACGTTCAGCGGGCCTTTGACCCGGAAGTGTTCGCCGAGATGATCCAGCGTGTGGACTTTTTCCGGGTGGTAGTAGGTTCCACTGGCCTTGTCGCGGATAAAGGCGTCGTCTTCCCAACTGTCCCAAAGCCCGGTGACCACCTGATGAAACTCTCGCGCCCGGCTGTAGCGCTCGGCATGCCCAAGATGCTCGGTGCGGCCAAAGTTCAGCGCTTCGGCGGCATTGTCGGACGTCACCAGATTCCACCCCGCGCGCCCTCCTGAGAGATGATCCAGGGAAGCGAACTTGCGCGCGACATGGTACGGCTCGTTGTAGCTGGTGGTGGCCGTGGCAATCAGCCCGATATGCTCGGTCACCACGCTCAACGCCGAGAGCAGCGTCAGCGGTTCAAAATGGTCGGAACGGGCCATGCGACTGGCGATGGCCCCAGTCGCTGCCGCCACGCTGTCGGCGATGAACAAAGCATCGAATTTGGCCGCTTCGGCGATCTGCGCCAGACGCTTGTAGTGGGCGAAGTCCAGGCCGGCATCGGCCGGCACGTGTGGATGGCGCCAGGCGGCGACGTGGTGCCCTGTCGCCATCAGGAAAGCGCCAAGCTTGAGCTGTCGGGTCATGGTCAGAAATCCTTGCGCAGTTGTACGCCGAAGTAGCGCTCGTCGTCCCTTGGAACGGCGCGGTAGATGTAGTTGCCGCCACTGGCCAGCAGCGGTGAGTAGGACTTGTCCGCGAGGTTCTTGCCCAGCAGGGCCACGCGCCAGCCATTGTTGTAGTCGGCCAGGGCGACGCTGGCGTTCCAGATGCCGTAGGCGCCTTGCTTGGTGTCGACGTTCTGGCTGATGTCGTACTGCACTTCGCTCTGCCAGCTGAAGTCGGTGCCCAGTTCGATATCCAGGCCGTTATCCAAGGGGATGCTGTAGTCGGCACGCACGTAGCTTTTCCAGTCCGGGCTGAACGGCAATGGCTTGCCGTTGACGTTGCACGACGCCGCCGCACCTGCCGGGCAGGCGAATTCGTCGATGCGTGCGCGGGTGTAGGCCAGGGCGCCGGAGAACCTCAGTTGTTGGGTGGCCTGCAAGGCGTAATCGAGTTCGACACCTTCGGTGCTGACACTGCCGGCGTTGATCAGGCGGGTCACCACTTGTCCCGCCACGGTATCGAAGAAGTTCGCCTGGTAGTTGTCGTAATCGCTGTGGAACACCGCGACGTTGGTGGTCAGGCGATTGTTCCAGCTCGTGGCCTTGATACCGACTTCCCAGGTGTTGGAGGTTTCCGGCTTGAGCGCCTCGGTGTCCCGTGGCTGCATGTTGAAGAACACGTTGTAGGCCGGGCCTTTGTAGCCACGCGAGTAGGTCAGGTACGTGGTGACGGCATCACTCAAGTCGTACTGCACGCCAAGACGTCCGGACCAGCCGTCCTCATCCACCGATCCGGAGCTGCTGGTGCCAGGCTGAATGCCGCTGACGGCGGTGGCCGAAGTCGATACCCGGCGGTGATCGTATTCCAGATCATCGTGGGTGTAGCGCAGGCCGGCGATGCCGCGAAAATCCGAAGTGAAGTTGAGGGTGCTTTCACCGAACGCCGCGTAGCTGTCGCTGTTGGTGCTGTAATCGGCGACGCCACGGTTGACGCTGGTAGGCGTGGTCAAGGTGCGTTGATAGGTCTCGTCGTCCTTGCCGTGCATGTAGAACAGACCACCGACGTATTCGAGGAATTCGCCTGTTGGTGAAGCCAGGCGCAGCTCTTGCGAGTATTGGTCGAAGGCCAGGTCGCCCTTGTCGGCGGTGCCTGGGAACGCCGCGGTCACCGTGCTCAAGCGGTCGCCATCCTGATACTGGGTGTTGTCCCAACCACGCCAGGCGGTGATCGAGGTCAGGGTGTAATCGCCCAGTTGCCAGTCGAGTTGGCCAGACAGGCCTTTGTTGATGTCCTCGACGTGGGTGCGGGTTTGGGTGTTGATGTCGCGGTTGTCACTGGACGCCCGCACCGGGCTCAAGGCATTGGCGAACGCAGGCGTCAGGGATTTGCTGACCACGCCATTGGGCGCATCGTCGTGGGACTGCATGTAGTCGGCAATCAGCGTAAAGGTGAGGTCGTCATTCGGGGTGAATTGCAGTTTGCCGCGCGCACCCTTGTGGTTGTAACCGTTGACCTCCTGGCCGTTGTACCGGTTATCGACGTTGCCGTCGTAGGTGCCGAACAGCGTGGTGATCGAGCCTATGAGCGTGCCCGGAATCAGACTGCCGCCGAGGCCGAAGCGAGTGCGGCTTTCGTTGCCGCTGTAGTACGACTGATCGATGTAGCCTTGGGTTTCGGCGGTCGGGGCGCGACTGGTGATGTTGAGCACGCCGGCCGAGGCGTTCTTGCCGAACAGAGTGCCCTGCGGCCCACGCAGCACTTCGACGCGCTCCAGATCCAGCAGGTCCAGGGTCGACTGGCCCGGACGGGCATAGACCACGCCGTCGATCACCGTGGCCACGGTCGGCTCGACGCCCGGCGAGGTGGAAATGGTCCCGACGCCGCGAACGAACAGCGAAGTGTCCTTGTTCGACGCGCCGGTACGGAAGTTCAGCGATGGCACTTGCTGGACGATGCTAGACACGCTGGTGCGATTGTCGCGCTCCAGTTGTTCGCCATCGAGCACGGAGACCGCTACCGGGATTTTCTGCAGCGACTCTTCGCGGCGAGTGGCGGTGACCGTCACGGACTCGAGGGTAGGCGCCTGATCGGCGTTGTCGGCGGCGAAAGCGCCCGGCACGGGCAACGCCGCCAATCCGGCGAACAGCCAGCCAAGGTACGTGCGACGTGGTGTGGCGGCGCGAATCGATTGCGCCAGTTTTTGTGATTCCCCAAAGGTGAAGTGCATGGTCTGCCCGCTCGAAAATTGCCCTGAACCGCTGCCGTTCTGCGACGACAGTGCGAGTGAAGTTGTCTTGGGCATTCGCTCGAGCGAGTAGCAGACAGAACGCTTTGTTAGCGCTAACATCATCAGTATTGGCAACCCCCACATAGAGCGTCCAATACTGAAAAATTACTTTTATATGCCTTTTTGTTTTTAAGAGGGATCGCCCGTTGAGTGAAGACAAGCCCCGCAAACGCCGTGGCGCCGGACGCGTCACCCTGAACACCGTGGCTCGGCAGGCGGGTGTTTCGGCGATCACAGTGTCGCGCTACTTCAATCAGCCAGACCAGGTGTCACCGGAACGCCGCGAGCGTATCGCCGCCGTGGTCGCGGCGCTGGGTTACGTACCCAACCTGGTGGCCGGGGGGCTGGCGTCGGCCCGCGGCAAGATCGTCGGCATGGTGATCCCGAACATCTCCGGGCCGATCTTCGCCAATACCATCCAGGGCTTCAGCGACACCCTCAGCCGCCACGGTTACCAGCTGTTATTGGCATCGAGTTACTTCGACGCCACACAGGAAGAAAGCGCGGTGCGGGCGTTTCTCGGCTGGTCGCCGGCAGCGTTGGTGCTGACCAGCCACTTCCATAGTGCCGGCACCGAAAAGCTGATCGCCGAAGCGGATATTCCAGTAATCGAAACCTGGGACTACCGACCCGAGCGCGAGCCGCTGCAAATCGGCTTTTCGCATTTCGAGGTGGGCGTGACAGCCGCGCGCTACCTGCATGGCAAGGGTTATCGGCGCATTGCATTCGTACAGAACAGCGCACCGGGAGACTTCAGTGCGCTGGAGCGGCGTGACGGCTACGCGGCCACCGTGCGTGAGTTTGGGCTTGAGCCCTGGGTGTTTGCCCCGGATGCCGATCGCGCCCCGTTCGAAGCCGGCAAGCAAGCCATGCAGGCTTTGATGAACGCCTCACCACGACCCGACGCCATCATTTTCGCCAACGACAACCTCGCCGCCGGTGGCTTGCTGGCCGGGCAACGGGCCGGCCTGAACATTCCCCAGGACTGCGCGGTACTCGGCTTCGGAGATTACCCCTTCGCCGAAATGCTCCTGCCAAGCTTGAGCACCATCAAGCCACCGGCGCTGGAAATCGGTTTACTCGCGGCAACCCGGGTGCTGGAGAGCCTGGGGGTTCTGCCGGTGGAGGATCAGGTCAAGCGCTTGAATCTGCTGGAGTGTCGGGTGATCGAGCGCGAGAGTGCTTGAGCGACAGGCTGCGATCTCTTGATCTTCATCCAGCCCCCGCAAACACCTCCCCCAACCAATCCACAAACACCCGAACCCGTGGCGACATGTGTCGGTTGTGTGGATAAAGCACTGAAACCGGCATGGGTGGCGGCGGTGTTTCGATAAGGACTTCCTTTATCAGCCCTTGGGCGATCTGCGTTTCCATCCGGTAATGCGGGCACTGGATCAGACCCAATCCGGCAATCGCCGAGGCTGAATAGATCTCCGCGCCAAACACCGAAACGGCACCATCGATGGCCACTTCCTTGAGCTCGCCATCGACCATGAATTCGAACGGAAACAACTTGGCCGTCGTGCGCGAGACGTAGTTCACCGCGCGGTGATTTTTCAGGTCGTCGAGGCTTTTCGGTTCGCCGTGTTTACGCAGATAAGCGGGGCTGGCGCAGGTGATCTGGCGCAGGTTCGCTACACGCTTGCCGATCAGCGTGGAATCGCCAAGAGCGCCAGCGCGTAGCACGCAATCGACGCCTTCGGTAATGAGGTCAACATGGCGGTCGGCCTCGCTGATGGACAGCTCGATGTCCGGGTAGCGCGCCATGAATTGCGGCAAGGCCGGGATCACGAAATGTCTGGCCAGGGTTCCGTGCAAGTCGACCCGCAGCCGCCCTTTCGGCGCCACGCCGCGAAACGCCAGTTCGGCCTCTTCCAGCTCCGCCAGCAATTGCACGCAACGCAGGTAGTACGCCTCGCCGTCCAGCGTGGGACGCACCTTGCGCGTGCTGCGCTCGAGCAAGCGTGTGCCGAGCCAGGCTTCGAACTGGTTCAGGGTGTGGGTCAGCGTCGCGCGCGGCAGGTTCAAGTCGTCCGCCGCCTGGGTAAAGCTGCTGCGCTCATAGATCCGGACGAACACTTTCATCGCTTTGACCTGATCCACGGCGGGCTCCTTGATTGTTGGCGAATATTGAACAGTCAAGGCAACTCTGCTGCATTTATCGGCCTGGGTAAACATGTGAAATTGGCCCCACACCCCATCAACAGGAACATCGCCATGACTACTCAAACCTCCAGGGTTGCCCTCGTAACCGGCGCCTCCCGCGGCATCGGCGCAGTCATTGCCAGGCAACTGACCAGCGAAGGTTTCGCCGTCGCGATCAACTATGCCAACAGCGCCAGCGAAGCTTCGAAACTGGTCGTGGAGTTGCGTCAGGCTGGCCATCAAGCCATAGCGATCAAGGCGGACGTGGCCAGTGCCGACGACGTGCGCCGGATGTTCGATGAGACCGAGACCCAGTTGGGCAAGGTCGACGTGCTGGTGAACAACGCCGGCATTCTCAAGGTCATGCCGCTGGCGCAACACAGCGACGAATTGTTCGAACAGAACTTCAACATCCATGCGCGCGGCACCTTCAACACCCTGCGCGAAGCCGCCACACGCTTGAATAGTGGCGGCCGGATCATCAACTTCTCTAGCAGTACTGTCGGCCTGAACCTGCCGGGCTACGCCGTGTACATTGCCAGCAAGGCCGCGGTGGAATCGTTGACCCAGGTGTTTGCCAAGGAAATGCGCGGGCGCAACATCACGGTCAATGCCGTGGCGCCGGGGCCGGTGGCGACTGACCTGTTCCTGCACGGCAAGAGCGAAGAGCAGATCCAGAACTTCGCCAAAATGGCGCCGCTTGAGCGTCTCGGGCAACCAGAGGATATTGCCCGTGTCGTGTCGTTTTTGGTTGGGCCGGAGTCGGCGTGGGTCAATGGGCAGATTCTGCGGGTGAATGGCGGGCTGGTTTAACTATGCTCGGTGTATGGCAGCACACACCTGAAGGGAGGCAAACATCATGCACACCACCATCATCATCACGTTCGGCCTGATCCTGCTCGCCATGATGCTGTACATCGGCGAAAAAATCGGCTTTCCCCGCCAGGTCCTCGCCTACAGCTTCATCGTGCTGTGGCTGGCCCTGACGTTGATCAATGGCGCGGTGGGCATCGTGCATGCCCGCCAGCCACTGGGTACGGAGGTGATGGTCGGCAGCGCCGTGTTCGGTATCCCGGTGGCGGCGCTTGTGCTGTTCATGGTGTTGACCACCGAGACCTGAAGACCCGCTCAACGCACCAGGTGCAGGAACTGCATGTGCCGTTCGTACTGATCGAGGATGTCGTTGATGATCTGCTCCTTGGTGTATCCCACCAGATCGTAGTTCTGACTGCCCTCGCTCAAATGCACTTCGGCCCGGTAATAACGACGATTATTCAGCTCCTTGGCGCCCATGCCACCCCGGGCAAACGACGGCGTAAAGTAACCGCGCATTTGTACCTGATAGATGAATGGGTGTTCATCTCCGTGACCGATTTCCAGGCTGACGCTGTCATTGACCGGCTCCGGGTGAGTCACGACGCTCAGGCCCTTTTCGATGAACACCGCCGACACCTCTTCGATGGCCGGGCGCACCGTCGAGTCGAGGAAGCGATAGACCTCGTCCCGCGACGGAAAATGCACCGCCTGGCTCAAGCGCTGACGCCAACCACCGCGCCGCGAGCCGGACACTGGCGCCAGGGAATGCATCTGCGCAATCTGCTTCTGCGATTCCAGATAAAACGCTTTATGCAGCCCCCACATCATCAACAGCAAAATCAGCGAGAACGGCAGCGACGTCAGGACCACGGCTGACTTCAACGCATCGATGCTGCCGGAAAACAGCAACGCACTGGTCACCAGCGC
The DNA here is from genome assembly GCF_028471945.1 of Pseudomonas sp. WJP1. Classification (NCBI taxonomy): domain Bacteria; kingdom Pseudomonadati; phylum Pseudomonadota; class Gammaproteobacteria; order Pseudomonadales; family Pseudomonadaceae; genus Pseudomonas; species Pseudomonas sp. WJP1. The sequence goes on along the minus strand of NZ_CP110128.1, from coordinate 225,602 downwards.
GGTCATCGCGCCCCAGAACACCCGCAGCCATTTCGGTCCGTCTTCATCGGGGTTGCCACCCTTGGCGGACAACGTCGACAGCACCACGGTGCCGGAATCGGCGGAGGTGACGAAGAACACGAAGCTGATGAACACCGTGACCGCGATCACGGTTTTGCTCCAGGGGTAGGTTTCCAGCAGCAGGTAGAGAGTCATCGACGGATTCTCGATGGCCGATAGGCCCAGCGCCGACATGCCGTGGTTGAGCATCTGGTCGATGGCGCTGTTGCCGAAGATCGACATCCACGCCAGGGTGAAACCCAGCGGAATCAGCAGCACGCCGAAGACGAATTCGCGAATGGTCCGGCCACGGGAAATCCGCGCAATGAACAGGCCCACGAACGGCGACCAGGCGATCCACCAGGCCCAGTAGAACACCGTCCAGCCACCCAGCCAGTCGCTGGGCTTGTCGTAGGCGTAGAGGTCAAAACTCTTCATCGGCAAGGCGCCAAGGTAGTCGCCAACGTTCTGGATCAAGGTATTGAGCAGATGCTGGGTGGGCCCGGCGAACAACACGAACAGCAACAGCGCGCAGGCTAGCAGCATGTTGATGTCGGACATCACCCGCACGCCCTTGTCGACACCCGACACCGCCACAATGATGGCCGCGCCCATCATCAGCGTGATCAGCCCGACCTGGATCCACTGGGTGTGAGCGATGCCGAACAGGTAATCCAGACCCGAGTTGAGGTGCAACACGCCAAAGCCCATGTCCGCGCCGAGACCGAAGACCGTGGCGATGATGCCGAAGCCGTCCACCGCGTAGCCAATGGGGCCGTTGATGCGTTTGCCGATCAGCGGGTACAGCGCCGAGCGCAAGGCCAGCGGCAGGTTATGCCGGTAGGCGAAGTAGGCCAGCGCCATGCCGACAAAGGCGAACACGCCCCAGCCATGCAGGCCCCAGTGCAGAAACAGAATCTGCATCGCTTGGCGCGCCGCATCCGCCGTACCCGCCTCGCCCTGAGGTGGTTGCAGCATGTGGGTCAGGGGCTCGGACACGCAGAAGAAAAACAGCGTAATGCTGATCCCGGCGGCGAACAGCATGCCGGCCCAGGACAGATAACTGAATTCGGGCTCGTCGTGGTCGGCACCGAGTTTGATCTTGCCGTAGCCCGATAACGCGGTGACCACCACGAAGACCAGATACAGGGTCATCGCCAGCATGTAGTACCAGCCAACCGTATTGGCTGCCCAGTTTTGCGCCGCCAGCAACCAGGCACCGGCCTGTTCGGGCATGGCCATGACCACGACACCGAACAACAGAATGAAGGTCGCCGCGAAGTAGAACACCGGCGGATTCATGCGGATCAGGCCGCTTGGGGGAATGGACGATGCACTCATTGAAGGTGCACCTCGAAGGGGTCGAACGTGGCTGTAGAAATCGGACTCAGCAAAGGCAAGCCTCCTGTTGTGAGCGGGCAGCGAACCACCGGTTTAACTTGAATGAACGTTCAAGTTAAACATGAATAGGGTGCTAAGGACTAATCGCAGGGCTCGGCGGTTGTGGATTTACGCTAGCTCAAAGATGGGTAGGACGCGGGAACTGGGGGATTGTCGTGAAGCTCTTCGCGGGCAAGCCTCGCTCCTACAGGTTTGCGTCGAACATGCGAACGACGCAGCTCTGTAGGAGCGAGGCTTGCCCGCGAAGAGGCCGGAGCCGTCAGTGAAGATTCAGCAACCTACTTCTGCGCCCCATCATCCAGCTGCAAATTCGCCTGGGTCAGATTACTGCCCGCCGGTACGCTGCGGGTCAGCCAGACATTACCGCCAACGGTCGAGCCCTTGCCGATGGTGATCCGCCCCAGAATGGTCGCGCCCGCGTAAATCACCACGTCATCCTCGACGATCGGATGCCGCGGTTGGCCCTTCTGCAACTGGCCGTCTTCGTCCGCTGGAAAGCGCTTGGCACCCAGGGTCACCGCCTGATAAATCCGCACTCGCTCGCCGATGATCGCGGTCTCGCCGATCACCACACCGGTCCCGTGGTCGATGAAGAAACTGCGGCCGATCTGCGCGCCCGGGTGAATGTCGATGCCCGTGGCCGAATGGGCGATTTCCGCGCTGATCCGGGCCAGCAACGGCAATCCGGCGCGGTATAAATGGTGAGCGAGGCGATGGTGAATCACCGCCAGAATGCCGGGATAGCACAACAACACTTCATCGACACTACGTGCGGCCGGGTCGCCGTGATAGGCCGCCAGAACGTCGGTGTCCAACAGGCTGCGCAGCGCCGGCAACGCGAGGGCGAAGTCCTGGATGATCTGGATGGTCTTGGCCTCTACCTCAGTGTCTGCCTGGGCGCTGTGGCGGGCGGCGTAGCGCAACTCAAGTCGCGCCTGAGCCAGCAATGCATTCAACGCCACATCGAGGGTGTGACCAACGTAGAAGTCTTCACTCTCTTCGCGCAAGTCCACCGGCCCCAGGCGCATCGGGAACAGCGCACCGCAGAGCGCTTCGAGAATGTCCGCCATGGCCGCCCGTGACGGTAACTCGCGACCACCCTGCTCACCGCTGGCGCGGCCGTTTTGTGCACGCCACTGCTCACGCGCCGTGCGCAGTTGGCTGACGATGGTTTGCAATTGCCAATGGCTGGAACGCTCACTCACGGTAAAAACTCCTCACGGGCGGCCGGACTGTCGGGCCGCACTGACGGCGATTACTTTACGGCAACGCCCGCCAGCCAAATTAAGAACCAATTGTGCTGTCGTAAGCACAATCGGCTATAAGCGATTGGCGGTTGCCCATACAAAGTGGCGTGCCTATAGTCCAGAGACCTTTCACCGTCAGTACGGAACCATGATCAAACAACAGCTTGCCCGCTTCAATCGTCTCGACCTGCTCGGTCAGCCCACAGCCCTGGAAAAACTCGAACGCCTGTCGGCCTGGCTGGGGCGCGACGTCTACGTCAAACGCGATGACCTGACCCCACTGGCCATGGGTGGCAACAAGCTGCGCAAACTTGAATACCTGGCCGCCGATGCCCTGGCCCAGGGCGCCGACACATTGATCACGGCGGGTGCGCTGCAGTCCAACCATGTGCGCCAGACCGCCGCCATTGCGGCCAAGCTGGGTCTTGGCTGCGTGGCCCTGCTGGAAAACCCGCTGGGCACCGACGACGCCAACTATGTCGGTAACGGCAATCGGCTGTTGCTGGACCTGTTCGATGCCAAGGTCGAGCTGGTAGAAAACCTGGATAACGCCGACGAGCAACTGCAAGCCCTGGCCGCCCGTCTGCGCAGCAACGGCAAGAAGCCGTATCTGGTGCCGATCGGTGGCTCGAATGCCTTGGGCGCCCTGGGGTATGTGCGAGCCGGGCTGGAACTGGCCGAGCAGATCAAGGACACCGGGCTGAATTTCGCCGCCGTCGTCCTGGCCTCGGGCAGCGCCGGGACACACAGCGGCCTGGCGTTGGCCTTGAGCGAAGCATTGCCGGATTTGCCAGTCATCGGCGTCACGGTTTCGCGCAGCGATGAAGATCAGCGGCCAAAAGTACAGGGCCTGGCCGAGCGTACCGCCGAGTTGTTGGGGGTGCCATTGCCGGCGAGTTTCAAGGTCGAGTTGTGGGACGAGTATTTCGCGCCGCGCTATGGCGAGCCCAATGCCGGGACGCTGGCGGCAGTCAAATTGGTGGCAGGTCAGGAAGGCCTGCTGCTGGACCCGGTCTACACTGGCAAGGCCATGGCGGGGTTGCTGGACGGGATCGGGCGTCAGCGCTTCGATAAAGGGCCGATCATCTTCCTGCACACCGGTGGCGCCCCGGCGTTGTTTGCCTACACGAGCTTTTTGTAAGGCGCAAAGGTTAGAAAATCGTATATTCACTAAAAGAATAACAAAAATAGAATTTATTATTTTCTAATCTAAAAGCGCCATCATATAGTCTCGCCGCAGGCGAATTTGCAGCGAGACGCATATGCTGCTTTAGGGCAGGATACCGCAGTCGTCCAAATCCCGAATTTGCCAACTTTCCTTAAGCGTCTTCCATAAGAAAACACAGGGGCTTGTCATGAATTTTTCCGCACTACGTCGAAATCTGCTGGTGGGTTCGCTGGGCCTGGCACTCAGTGCCGGCCTGATCGGCCAGGCAGTGGCCGGTGAGCAACTGCAACAAATCAAGGACAAAGGCGTGATCAACGTCGGCCTGGAAGGCACCTACCCACCGTTCAGTTTCGTCGACGCTGACGGCAAGCTGACCGGCTTCGAAGTCGAATTCTCCGAAGCCCTGGCCAAAGAGCTGGGCGTGAAGGTCAAACTGCAACCGACCAAATGGGACGGTATCCTCGCGGCACTGGAATCCAAGCGTCTGGACGCCGTGGTCAACCAGGTGACCATCTCCGACGAGCGCAAGAAGAAGTATGACTTCTCCGAGCCCTACACCGTTTCCGGGATTCAGGCGCTGGTACTGACCAAGAAAGCCGCCGAACTGAACATCAAGTCCGCTGCCGACCTGGGTGGCAAGAAAGTCGGCGTGGGCCTGGGCACCAACTACGAGCAGTGGGTCAAAGCCAATGTGCCGACCGCTGACGTGCGCACCTACGAAGATGATCCGACCAAGTTCCAGGACCTGCGTGTCGGCCGTATCGACGCCATCCTGATCGACCGCCTGGCCGCGCTGGAATACGCCAAGAAAGCCAAGGACACCACCGCTGCCGGCGATGCGTTCTCCCGTCAGGAAGCCGGTATTGCCCTGCGCAAAGGCGAGCCTGAACTGCTGGCAGCCGTAAACAAGGCCATCGACAAGCTGCGCGCCGACGGCACGCTGAAAAAGCTTTCGGAAAAATACTTCAGCGCTGACGTCACCCAATAATGGAAGAAGCTTTTCAACTCGCACTGGACTCCCTGCCCTTTCTGCTCAAGGGGGCGTACTACACGGTCATCTTGAGCCTGGGCGGGATGTTCTTCGGCCTGGTGATGGGCTTCGGCCTGGCACTGATGCGCCTTTCACGCTTCAAGCTGGTGAGCTGGATCGCCCGCATCTACGTGTCGTTCTTTCGCGGCACGCCGTTGCTGGTGCAACTGTTCGTGATCTATTACGGCTTGCCGCAATTGGGCATGGAACTCGATCCACTGCCGGCGGCCCTGATCGGCTTCTCGCTGAACATGGCGGCCTATGCCTGCGAAATCCTGCGCTCCGCGATCAGCTCCATCGAACGCGGTCAGTGGGAAGCCGCTGCCAGTATCGGCATGACCCGTGCGCAAACCCTGCGCCGGGCCATCCTGCCGCAGGCGATGCGTACGGCATTGCCGCCACTGGGCAACAGCTTCATCTCGCTGGTCAAGGACACCGCGCTGGCCGCTACCATCCAGGTGCCGGAGCTGTTCCGCCAGGCGCAACTGATTACCGCCCGCACCTTCGAAGTGTTCACCATGTACCTTGCCGCCGCGCTGATCTACTGGGTCCTGGCCACGGTGCTGTCGCACCTGCAGAACCAGCTGGAAGCACGGGTGAACCGGCACGACCAGGAGTCCTGACCCCATGATTGTCGTGGAAAAACTGACAAAGCAGTTCAAGGGTCAAGTCGTGCTCAACGGCATCGATCTGCAAGTGAAGGAAGGTGAGGTGGTGGCGATCATCGGGCCTAGCGGCTCGGGCAAGACCACCTTCCTGCGTTGCCTGAACTTCCTTGAAGAACCCACCAGCGGCCGGATCAAGGTCGGCGACATCGAAGTCGATACCAGCCGCCCGTTGAACCAGCAACAGAGCCTGGTGCGCCGTTTGCGCCAGCACGTGGGCTTCGTGTTCCAGAACTTCAACCTGTTCCCCCACCGCACCGCCCTGGAAAACGTTATCGAAGGCCCGATCATCGTCAAGAAGATCGCGCACGCCGACGCCGTTGCCCTGGGTAAAAAACTGTTGGCCAAGGTTGGCCTGGCAGGCAAGGAGGACGCTTACCCGCGCCGCCTTTCGGGGGGGCAGCAACAGCGTGTGGCGATTGCCCGGGCGCTGGCGATGGAACCGGAAGTGATTCTGTTCGACGAACCCACCTCGGCGCTCGACCCGGAGCTGGTGGGTGAAGTGCTGGCGACCATCCGCGGCCTGGCCGACGAGAACCGCACCATGGTCATCGTCACCCACGAAATGGCTTTCGCCCGTGACGTGGCCAATCGCGTGGTGTTTTTCGACAAGGGTGTGATCGTCGAACAAGGCGAAGCAAAGGCATTATTTGCCAACCCCAAGGAAGATCGCACGAAACAGTTCCTCAGCAAGTTCCTGAACAACGCACACAACTAAACCTCTTGTAACACCTGTCAACTTCCATGGATGGAAGTGACACACTTCGCGTAAAACCACCTACTCTTACATAATTAAATATACGTGTATGACAAGCACACTCTGTCAGCACCCTCGATACATATATGTATTGCGCAACAGTTTTACCGACTGAACATCAGTCGCTACCAAACTGCGCCAAACCCTCAAAAAATGGCGCTCCGAGCAGGTAGATTCGACGCACGGGGACAGTTTATTAACTTCAATGCGTAGGATTATTCTGAATAACACCTAACTTCCAACTTAACCAACTCTCTCTATTGACACTTACTTCGACTCACTCTTATCTAGTCTCCTTCCAGCGGCACCCATCACGCTCAATCATTATTTAAAATCAAAGTAATGAACGGTTTTGCTGTTCGAACTCACGTTTTATTTTTCGAAACGGACTTCATTGCAAAACATCAAGGAGACTTCCATGACAAGCACCTCAAATAAAACCGGACTTGCCGCCCCGACGCTGGCGCAATCGCACAAGGCCGGAATCAACCTCTCCTCGGCGACGCACTTGCTGATCGAGGTGCCGCCCTACCCCTCGATGGACGAAGGCGACCTGATCGAACTGTTCTGGGACAACTGCTACGTCGCCTCCAGGGTCCTGATGGACCATGAGATTGGCCAACCCGTCCAGCTTCGGGTACCCGAGAGTTTTATCGCCAGTGGCTCTTCACGCGTCCACTATCGAATCATGCAGATAGGGCAAGCACCGATCGTATCGCCCGCCAGGCGCGTGCAGTCCAAACTCGATTGTCCCGGTGGCCAGGTGTCTGAGTTCAGTGGTGACGAAAACCAGAGCCTGGCCCCGGTAATCATTCCCGGAACGATTCGCCGCCAAGGGGTGAACCCCAACCAGATCAAGCGCGGCGTTCCGGTGACCATTGAGCCGTACCTGAACATGGCCGCCGATGACGAAATCACCCTGCGTTGGGGCGATGCCCGCATGGACCTGCCCCCACTCAAGGAAAGTGATGTGGGGCAGCCGGTTCAGGTCTGGGTGCCACCGGCGATCATTCTTGAAGCCGGCGAAGACCTGCGACTGGAGGTGACTTACTGCATCCTCGATCGCGTAGGCAACAATTCGCGCTGGGCGCCAGCACGGACGTTGAAGATTGGCTGTGCCAATCGACCTTCTATGCATATTCCTAAAAGTTAGTTCTAAAAATATTTATACACGTTTAGGGTATATGAACCGGACCACCGGACATTCTTGTTTTCGTTCGCCGCACCCCGCGGCGTTTTCATGAGATGTGAGGTAGGTATGGTCCGGAACACAATCACCCCAGTGCAGATCGCCAGGGCATTGCGTGTAGCCAAGGAGTGGCACTGATGTCCAGTCTGGCTGATGCAATCGTCCAGAGTGACCTGGACATCGCCCCATTGTTGTTGCCCGCGCAAGTGCTGCGCAACGACGCCCAAGCCATCAAGGCCGCCTTTGAACTGGCGCAAGTCGCGCGCCTGCAAGCAGCCAGGCGCGACCGGCAGCGCAAGCTGCCGTGGTCGGAAATCGAACAATTCACCCGAAGTGGTCTGGGCAGCATCGCCATTCCCCGCGAGTACGGTGGCCCACAGGTTTCATTCGTCACCCTGGCCGAGGTTTTCGCGATCATTTCCGCGGCGGACCCGGCCCTGGGGCAGATTCCACAGAACCAGTTCGGCATCCTCAACCTGGTGCTCGGCAGTGCCACCGAGGCGCAGAAAAAACAGCTGTTCAAGAGCGTTCTGGAAGGCTGGCGAATCGGCAACGCCGGGCCGGAACGCGGCGCTAAAAACACCCTGGAACTCAAGGCGCGTATCACCGCCGACGGCGACGGTTTTGTCCTCAACGGGCAGAAGTTTTACTCCACCGGCGCGCTGTTCGCGCACTGGGTGGCGGTCAAGGCGCTCAATGACGACGGCAAGCAAGTGCTGGCCTTCGTTCGTCGCGGTACGCCGGGGCTGCGCATCGTCGATGACTGGTCCGGTTTCGGCCAGCGCACCACCGCCAGCGGCACCATCTTGCTCAACAACGTGCGGGTCGACGCCGAGCTGGTGGTGGATAACTGGAAGATCAACGACACGCCCAATACTCAAGGTGCGGTTTCGCAGCTTATCCAGGCCGCCATCGATGCCGGCATCGCCCGGGGCGCCCTTGATGACGCCATCGAGTTCGTGAAAACCCGCGCACGGCCATGGGTCGACGCCAACGTTGAACGGGCCAGCGATGACCTGTACGTGATCGCCGATATCGGCAAGCTGAAAATCGAATTGCACGCTGCCGAAGCGTTGCTGCGCAAGGCCGGGCAGGTGCTCGACCAGGTGAGCGCCGCGCCGCTCACCGCCGAGTCCGCCGCCCGCGCTTCGATTGCCGTCGCCGAAGCAAAAGTGTTGACCACCGAAATCTCGTTGCTGGCCAGCGAAAAGCTGTTCGAGCTGGCCGGCAGTCGCGCCACCCTTGCCGAATTCAACCTCGACCGCCACTGGCGCAACGCCCGGGTGCACACCCTGCACGACCCGGTGCGCTGGAAGTATCACGCGGTTGGCGCCTATCACCTGAACGGCACTTTGCCGGCTCGTCATTCCTGGATTTAACGACCAGACATCTGGAGAAACACATGACCCTTTCTCAACACGTCGCGGTCATTACCAGCGATGAGCAAGCCCTGATCGTCGCCAGCGACCTGGCCGAAGATTTCAAACGCGACAGCGCCCTGCGCGACCGTGAACGCCGTTTGCCGCACCCGGAGCTGGAAGTGTTTTCCCGCTCGGGCCTGTGGGGCATCAGCGTGCCCAAGGAATACGGCGGCGCGGGTGTTTCCAACGTCACCCTGGCCAAGGTCATCGCACTGATCGCCCAGGCGGATGGCTCCCTCGGGCAAATCCCGCAGAACCATTTCTACGCGCTGGAAGTGCTGCGCGTGAACGGCAGCGAAGCGCAGAAAAAACGCCTGTACGCCGAAGTACTGGCTGGCCAGCGCTTCGGTAATGCGCTGGCAGAACTCGGGACCAAAACCGCCCATGATCGCGTCACCAGCCTGACAAGCGATGGCAACGGTTATCGCATCAACGGCCGCAAGTTCTACGCCACCGGCGCGATTTACGCCCAGCGCATTCCGACGTCGGTGATCGATGAAAACGGTGTGCAGCAACTGGCCTTCGTCCCGCGCGACAGCAAGGGCCTGACGGTGATCGACGACTGGAGCGGCTTCGGCCAGCGCACCACCGGCAGCGGTTCGGTGGTGTTCGAAGATGTCTTTGTGGCCGCCGACGACGTGATCCCGTTTCAGACAGCCTTCGAGCGTCCGACCCCGGTCGGCCCGCTGGCGCAGATTCTCCATGCCGCCATCGACACCGGCATCGCTCGCGCGGCCTATGAGGATGCGCTGCATTTCGTGCGCAGCAAAACCCGGCCGTGGATCGACGCCACCCATGAAAAAGCCACCGACGACCCACTGACTCTCAAGAGTTTTGGCCACTTGAGCATTCGTCTGCACGCTGCCGAAGCCCTGCTCGAACGTGCCGGTGAATTCCTCGACCGGGCCCAGGCCGACACCAGCGCCGAGAGCGTTGCCGCCGCGTCGATCGCCGTCGCCGAAGCCCGCGCCATCAGCACCGAAATCTCCCTCGCCGCCGGCACCACCTTGTTCGAATTGGCCGGCAGCCAGGCCACCCTGATCGAGCACGGCCTGGATCGCCATTGGCGCAACGCCCGGGTGCATACCCTGCACGACCCGGTTCGCTGGAAATATCACGCGGTCGGCAACTACTACCTCAACGATGAAAACCCGCCACTGCGGGGGACCATCTGATGGCCGACGCGAAAAAGAAGATCCTGCTCAACGCGTTCAACATGAACTGCATCGGGCACATCAACCATGGCTTGTGGACGCATCCACGGGACACCTCGACCCAGTACAAGACGATCGAATACTGGACCGAACTGGCACAGTTGCTGGAGCGCGGGCTGTTCGACGGCTTGTTCATCGCCGACATCGTCGGTGTCTATGACGTGTACCAGAACTCGGTGGACGTGCCGCTCAAAGAGTCGATCCAGTTGCCGGTCAACGACCCGTTGCTGCTGGTTTCGGCGATGGCTGCGGTGACGAAAAACCTGGGCTTCGGCCTCACCGCCAACCTCACATACGAGCCGCCGTACCTGTTCGCCCGGCGCATGTCGACGCTGGATCACCTGAGTCGCGGTCGCGTGGGCTGGAACATTGTCACCGGCTACCTCGACAGCGCCGCCAAGGCCATGGGCCTGAGCGAACAAGTCGAGCATGACCGCCGCTACGACCAGGCCGATGAATACCTGGAGGTGCTCTACAAACTCTGGGAAGGCAGTTGGGAAAATGGCGCGGTACTCAACGATCCGCAGCAGCGCATCTACGCTGCGCCGGAAAAAGTGCACAAGGTCGAGCACAAGGGCGAGTTCTATCAGGTCGAGGGTTACCACCTGTGCGAACCCTCGCCGCAGCGCACGCCGGTGCTGTTCCAGGCGGGCAGTTCCGATCGCGGTTTGCTGTTCGCCGGGCGCCACGCCGAGTGCGTGTTCATCAGCGGTTCGAACAAGCCGTCGACCAAGGTTCAGGTGGACAAGGTCCGCGCCAGCGCCGTCGAGGCTGGGCGCAATCCTGAGGACATCAAGGTGTTCATGGGGTTGAACGTGATCGTCGGCGCCACTGAAGAACTCGCTTGGGCCAAGCACGCCGAATACCTGAGCTACGCCAGCGCCGAGGCCGGCGTGGCGCATTTTTCGGCGTCTACCGGCATCGACTTCTCCGAGTACGCCATCGACGAACCGATCCAGTACGTCAAGAGCAACGCGATCCAGTCGGCGACCAAAAACCTGCAGAACAACGACTGGACCCGTCGCAAATTGCTGGAGCAACACGCCCTCGGTGGCCGCTACATCACCGTGGTCGGTTCGCCTGGGCAGGTGGCCGACGAGTTGGAATCGTGGATCGCCGAAACCGGCCTGGACGGCTTCAACCTGACGCGCATCGTTACGCCGGAAAGCTATGTGGATTTCATCGAACTGGTGATTCCGGAGTTACAGCGGCGTGGGTCGTACAAGACCGCTTACGACAATGGCTCGTTGCGCGAAAAACTGTTTCATGAAGGGGCGCATTTGCCTGTGCAACATACGGGGTCGGCGTTCAGACGCTAAAAGCATCGCTGGCAAGCCAGCGATGAGGCCCGAACAAACAACACACATTTGATGCACTGACTGGAAAAACCAACATGACCAAGAAACTCCTGACCCACCCAGTCAAAGCACTGGCCCTGGCCCTCGGCCTGTTCAGCTCTGCGGTATTCGCCGCCGATGCGCCCCTGAAAATCGGCACCACCGCCGCCTTCGCCATTCCTCTGGAAGCGGCCGTAGAAGAGGCAGGCAAACAAGGCCTGAAAGTTGAACTGGTGGAATTCACCGACTGGATTGCGCCCAACGTCAGCCTCGCTGCTGGCGATATCGACGTGAACTACTTCCAGCACATCCCGTTCCTGGAAAACGCCAAGAATGCCTCCGGGTTTGACCTGGTGCCCTTCGCACCGGGGATCATCAACAACGTCGGTCTCTACTCGAAGAAATACAAAAGCTTCGACGAGCTGCCCCAAGGCGCCAGCGTGGCCATCGCCAACGATCCGATCAACAGCGGTCGTGGCTTGCAGCTATTGGCCAAGGCCGGCTTGATCACCCTCAAACCAGGCGTCGGCTACAAAGCCACCGAAGAAGACATCATCGCCAACCCGAAGAAAATCAAAATCCTCCAGGTCGAAGCCGTGCAACTGGTACGTGCCTATGACGACGCCGACCTCGTCCAGGGCTACCCCGCTTACATCCGCCTGGCGAAAACCTTCGACGCCGGCTCTGCGCTGCTGTTCGACGGCCTCGACCACAAGGAATACGTGATCCAGTTCGTGATCCAGCCGAAAAGCAAAACCGACCCGCGCCTGATCAAGTTCGTCGACATCTACCAGCACTCGCCGGCCGTTCGCGCCGCTCTGGATAAAGCCCACGGCAAGCTGTACCAAGCCGGTTGGGAGAGCTGAGCATGACGGCCGCGATCCAACGGCGACTGGATATTCCAGAGCCTCAGAAAGCCGAACAGACCGAACTGCATCCGGACCTGAACCGTGCTCACGTGCGCTTCATCGGCCTGGGCAAAACCTACGATGGCAAGCAAGGGCCGGTGGCGGCGCTGCAAGGCATCGACCTGGCGATCCAGCGCGGTGAAGTGTTCGGCATCATCGGCCGCAGCGGCGCCGGCAAGTCGTCGCTGATCCGCACCATCAACCGCCTCGAACAACCGACCTCGGGTCGAGTGCTGATCGATCAAGTGGACATCGGCGAGTTCGATGAAGACCGTCTGGTGGCGTTGCGTCGGCGCATCGGCATGATCTTCCAGCACTTCAATTTGATGTCCGCCAAGACGGTTTGGCAGAACGTCGAGTTGCCGCTGAAAGTCGCCGGTGTGCCCAAGGAAAAGCGCGAGCAGAAGGTTCGTGAACTGCTGGAACTGGTTGGCCTGCAAGCCAAGCACAAGGCTTACCCGGCGCAACTGTCGGGCGGGCAGAAACAGCGCGTCGGCATCGCCCGCGCGCTGGTTCACGACCCGGCGATTTTGCTGTGCGACGAAGCCACTTCGGCACTGGACCCGGAGACCACGCAATCGATTCTCGGCCTGCTGCGCGAGATCAATCAGCGCCTGGGCCTGACGATCATCCTGATCACCCATGAAATGGCGGTGATCCGCGAGATCTGTGATCGCGTCGTGGTCCTTGAACATGGACGAATCGTTGAGCAGGGGCCCGTCTGGGAAGTCTTCGGCAACCCGCAGCATGAGGTCAGCAAGACCTTGCTAGCGCCACTGCAACACGCCCTGCCGCCAGAACTGCAAAGCCGCTTGCATCCACAACCGCAATCCACGGAAGACGCGGTAGTACTGCGCCTGCAGTTCACCGGAACGGCCCACGCCGAACCAGACCTTGCCGCGCTTTTCAGTGCACTCGGTGGCCGCGTGCGCTTGTTGCAGGGCGGCGTGGAACGGATTCAAGGGCACGCCCTTGGGCAACTGCTACTGGCCGTGACGGGCTCATCCCTGGGCGTCGAAGAATTGCGTCAACGCGCGGGCCACTGGGCGCAACAGGTAGAGGTGTTGGGTTATGTGGTTTGATCGCTTGCTGCAAGGCTTCATCGACACCTTTCTGATGGTCGGTGTGTCGTCGTTGATCGCACTGCTGGCGGGCATTCCGCTGGCGGTGATCCTGGTCACCAGCTCCAAGGGTGGAATCTACGAAGCCCCGGCGCTGAACCGTGCGTTGGGGGCCTTCGTGAACCTGTTTCGCTCGATTCCGTTCCTGATCCTGATGGTGGCGTTGATTCCGTTCACCCGGTTGATCGTCGGTACCACGTACGGCGTGTGGGCGGCCGTGGTGCCGTTGACCATTGCTGCTACACCGTTCTTTGCGCGCATTGCCGAAGTCAGCTTGCGTGAGGTGGATCACGGTTTGATTGAAGCGGCGCAGGCCATGGGCTGCCGGCGCGGACATATCGTCTGGCATGTATTGTTGCCTGAAGCGCTGCCGGGGATTGTCGGGGGATTCACGATCACGCTGGTGACGATGATCAACTCATCGGCCATGGCCGGGGCGATTGGTGCGGGTGGATTGGGGGACATTGCCTATCGGTATGGGTATCAGCGCTTTGATAGCCAGATCATGCTGACGGTGATTGTGTTGCTGGTGGCGTTGGTGGCGGTGATTCAATTGGGTGGGGATCGGTTGGCGAGGGGCTTGAACAAACGCTAGGGCGATATTTCGTACAAGAAAATCGGCAATTCTGAAGGCTCAATCCCTTTCCTTTGCAGGACGTTTCCTAGATTATTCCGCTCGCTTGCGCCTGCCAAACTCCGTGGTTAGTCTCGGTCCGTCACTGCTCATCAGTGATCGGGTTTAGTCGCCCGGACCGGGCGCATAGCGTCACCCAACATCAGGTGTTTTGTTGCCTGTGGTTTATGGTGGCTGTGCGCAGGGCACCTTCGGGTGCGCCGGTTCCCGGTGTCCGGTCGACTAACCTGCGTGCAGCCGCCACCCCTTTTCGTTTAGTCGCGACATCGGTTGGCTCCAATTACATCGGAGTTTTACCAATGAAAAAACCTGTGCCCGATCCACCCCCCGAAACCTCCACCGAAGACCCACTCAGGGATCGATCAGCGCTCTACCGCGCCATTGATTTCTACCTCACCGGCGATCAACCCTCCCCGCCCGACGAACTGCGGTTCTACAACGTCAGCAAAGACGTGAGCTTCGAAGACACCCAACTCTACATCGCCGATCTGCTGCGCTGCGCCTCGGTCACGGCGTATCAATGTGGCGACCATCTCAAGGGCGCCGACCGTGCAATGGTGTTCTCGGTTTGGCATTTGCTGGAGATTGCCAAGGCGATGGTGGATCACTCGATTGAATGCCTAGGGATGAAAAAGGGTTGAGTCAGTGAAATCGCCTTCGCGGGCAAGCCTCGCTCCTACAGGATTAACGTGATCTGTAGGAGCGAGGCTTGCCCGCGAAGGCTGCGCAGCAGCCCCAGGGCTGGCTTGATGGCGTATATTTGGCGGACTCACATCAGACGCGCAGCCGACCATGAAACAGACTCCCGCCGACCTCGAGCAGATCACTTCCACTACTCTGGGGCATTACGACTCGGTGGCCGAAGGTTTCCGCGAAGGCACCCGCGATCACGATGTCAGCCAGAATATCGACGCCCTGTTGCGCCACATTCAAGGCGAGCCGCCGTTCGACATTCTCGATTTTGGCTGTGGTCCCGGTCGTGACCTGCAGACCTTTACGCGCATGGGCCACACGGCGGTCGGCCTCGATGGTTCGCAGAAGTTTGCGCAGATGGCCCGGGAGGACAGTGGTTGCGAGGTCTGGCAGCAGGACTTCCTGAAGCTGGACTTGCCCAACGAGCGCTTCGACGGGATTTTTGCCAATGCGGTGTTGTTTCACGTCCCGCGCCAGGAGTTGCCCCGGGTCTTGAAGGAGCTGCGCGCGGCGTTGAAGCCCGGTGGTGTGTTGTTCAGTTCCAATCCCCGGGGCGAGAACCAGGAAGGCTGGAACGGGCCGCGGTATGGGGCGTATCACGATCTTCACACGTGGCAGCAGTTGCTGACTGAGGCGGGGTTTGTGGAGCTGGAGCATTACTACCGGCCGGCGGGGCTGCCGCGCGAGCAGCAGCCTTGGTTGGCGAGTGTTTGGCGTAAGGTATAAAGCCTTGAATTTGTACTGTGCTAACTGACGCCATCGCCAGCAGCCTGGCTCCCACATGGATCGAGTTGTGTGTACCAACGCGGTCAACTGTGGGAGCCATCCTGCTGGCGATGAGCGCGCAGCGCTCGCCTTACCGCCCGTCTTTCTTCGGCTCGCGAATCCTGTACCAGGCCACATACAACGCCGGCAAAAACAGCAGTGTCAGCAAGGTAGCCACGATGATCCCGCCGATCATCGCGTAGGCCATCGGCCCCCAGAACACCTCCCGGGCAATCGGGATCATACCCAGGCTCGCCGCCGCGGCGGTCAGCAGGATCGGTCGCCGACGATGTTCGGTGGCTTCCACCACGGCATCCCAGGGTGAAGAACCTTCGGCTATGAATGCGTCGATCTGGGTCACCAGGATCACCGAGTTGCGGATGATGATGCCGATCAGCGCCAGGATGCCGAGGATCGCCACGAAACCCATCGGCGTTCCGGTCGGCACCAGGGCCAGCACCACGCCAATCAAGCCCAGCGGCGCGACGCTGGCCACCAGGAACATCTTCTGCACGCTGTGCAACTGAATCATCAGGAAGGTGGCCATCAGGAACACCATCAACGGCACGACCTTGTTGATCGGTCCTTGGGCCTTGGCGCTTTCCTCCACCGTACCGCCCGTGGCGACCTTGTAACCGGCGGGCAATGTGGCGGCGAACTTTACGATGTCCGGCTTGAGCTGTGTCACCAGGTCGGTTGGCTGGATATCTCCGACTACCGCCGTCTTGATGGTGATCGTCGGCTTGCGGTCGCGACGCCACACCAGTGGTTGCTCGAGTTCGTAGCGCACGGAGGCAAACGCCAGCAGTGGGATCGAGGTGCCGCCCGGAGAGAGGATCTGCAGGTTCTGCAGGGTATCCGGTGTACCCCGTTCGGCGTCCACGGCGCGGCCGACCACGTTGATCAGGTAAATGTCGTCATCGACCTGGGTCACCGTCGAGCCGCTGACGATGCTGTTCATCAGGTTGGCCACGTCTTCGGACGACAAGCCGAGCTGGCGCGCCTTGTCCTGAGCGATGTCGACGCGCAGCACCTTGCCTGGCTCGTTCCAGTCAAAAATGATTTCGCCGATGTGTGGGTTCTTGTCCAGTTGGCTGGCCAGATCGATGGCGTGCTTGCGCACCTGGTCGATGTCCGGGCCGCTGACGCGGTACTGGATCGGCCGCCCCACGGGTGGGCCCATTTCCAGCGCCTGGACGAAACTGCCGATGCCGACGAAGTCTTTGCGCAGGCGTTCGCGCAGGCGATCGCTGAGGGCTGCGCGCGTCTCGAAGTCTTTACTCACAATCACCAGCTGTGCGTAGTAAGGGTTCTGCAGTTGCTGGTCGAGGGGCAGGTAGAAACGAATCGCGCCCTGGCCGATGTAGGTACTCCAGCGCACGATATCCGGGTCGCCCTTGAGCGTCGCTTCGAGCTTGTCCACGGCTTTGCGGGTTTCATCGATGGAGGCGTTTTGCGGCAGGTTCAGATCCACGAGGATTTCCGGGCGATCCGAGGCCGGGAAGAACTGGTTCTGCACAAAGCGCATGCCAACCACCGATAACCCGAACAGCAGCATCGTAATGCCGATCGCCCACCAACGGTTGCGCATGCTCCACAGCAGGCCGCCATTGAAGGCCCGCCCGAGGCGCCCAGGCTCTGCCGAGTGCGGCTTCACATTGGTGCTCAGGATGTGCACGCCGATCACCGGGGCGAACAACACCGCGACAACCCACGAGACCATCATGGCCACGGCAATCACCGCAAACAGGGTGAAGGTGTATTCACCGGCCGAGCTGCCATTGAGGCCAATGGGTACGAAACCCGCCACCGTCACCAGTGTACCGGTGAGCATCGGGAAGGCGGTCGAGGTGTAGGCGAAGGTCGCGGCCTGGTCCTTGGTTTCGCCCAGTTCCAGGCGCGAGACCATCATCTCGACGGTGATCATCGCGTCATCCACCAGCAGGCCCAGGGCGATGATCAGTGCGCCGAGGGAAATCCGTTGCATGGTGATGCCACTGTATTCCATGAACACAAACACCATCGCCAGCACCAGCGGGATCGAGCACGCCACCACCAGACCCGCGCGCACGCCGAGGCTGATGAAGCTGACCACCAACACGATCACCACGGCTTCGAACAACGCACTGGTGAACCCGCCAACGGCCGCTTCCACCACGACAGACTGATCGGACACGTTGTGCACGCCGACGCCTACCGGCAAATCAGCCGTCAATTCGCTCATGCGTTGGTGCAGGGCCTTGCCGAAGTCCTGGATGTTGCCGCCCGTCTGCATGGCAATGGCCAGGCCAATGGCTTGCTGGCCATTGAAGCGAAACTCCGGGGTCGACGGGTCGACGTAACCCCGGCGGATGTCGGCAATGTCGGCCAGGCGATAGAAGCGATCATTGAGTCGCAAATTGACGTTGGCCAGGTCCTGCTCGGAAATGAACTGCCCGGAGGTGCGCACGGAGATCCGCTCGGGACCGGCTTCGATCACCCCGGCCGGGGTCACGGCGTTCTGGGTCTGCAGGCTTTGTACGACTTGCTGTTGGTCGATGCCCAGCGCCGCCAGTTTGCGAGTCGAGAAATTCAGGTAGAGCACTTCGTCCTGCTGGCCGACCATCTCGATCTTGCCCAGCCCCGGCACACCCCGGATATCGGCGCGCGCCTGCTCGACGTAGTCGCGCAACTGTCGCAACGACAGGCCGTCCGCGGTAAAGGCGTAGATCGAACCGAAAACGTCACCGAACTCGTCGTTGAACGACGGGCCCTGAATACCCTGGGGAAACGAGTAGCGAATGTCGCCGATCTTCTTGCGCACCTGGTACCAGATTTCCGGAATGTCCTTGGCCTTGGTGGTGTCGCGCAAGTACACGTAGACCGTGGATTCACCGGGGCGGGTGTAGCTTTTCACGTAGTCGAGGGAATCGAGCTCTTCGAGTTTTTTCTCGATACGGTCAGTGATCTGCTTGAGGGTTTCCTCCTGGGTCGCGCCCGGCCAGCGGGTCTGGATGACCATGGTCTTGATGGTGAACGACGGGTCTTCCTCGCGACCCAGGTTCAGGTACGAGAACACGCCCATCAACAACGAGACAAACATCAAATACCAGACGAACGACTGATGCTTGAGGGCCCATTCGGATAAGTTGAAACTCCCTTTCATTGTGGGCTGCCCTCGTCGACTTTCACTTTTTGCCCCGGCTTGAGGCTGTTCACTCCAGCACTGACGACTCGGTCGCCGGCCTTGATATTGTCAGCCAACACCACGGTGCTGTCCGTACGGCTGATGATGCTGACATCTCGCGGGGATACCGTTTGCGTCTGCGCATCGATGACCCAGACGCGGTTTTTGCCGTCGACCTCCTGCAATGCACTCAGGGGCAGCTCGATGCGCGGCTTGACCGCGCTTTTCAAGGTCACGCTGATCGCCGTCCCGAGGCGAAACGCGGGTGGTGTCTCAGCCAGCGTCAGACGTGCGCGCCGGGTGCGGGTCGCACTTTCCGCCTGGGGTTCGATTTCACGCACAATAGCCGTGGTGGCAATACTCGGGGTCAGTTGCGCGGCGACTTGAAACACCACGTCGGCGGGCAACTGGTCGACCAGGGTGTCAGGAAGATCGATCACCGCCTCCTTGATGTCCGGTTGCGCGAGGGTGACCACCTGCTGGCCCGCGGTGACGACCTGCCCGGCTTCGGCACTCCACGCCGTGACCACTGCCTTATGGTCGGCACGCAATTCGACATAGTTGAGCTGATCCCTGGCCTGGCTGACCGCGGCCTTGGCCTGGTCGAGCGAGGCCTGGGTGGTTTTCAGGTCGGTGATTGCACTGTCGAGCTGCGCCTGTGAGCCCACCCCGCGATCGAACAATTGCTGCTGCCGCCGGGCGTTGGCCTGGGCGTTGATGAGTTGAGCCTGGACACTCGCCAGGTTGCCCTCGGCCGAACGCAACTGGTTCTGCTGGTCGGTGGGATCGAGCGTGGCGAGCAAGGCTCCTTTGTCGACTTCTGCACCGACATCGACGCTGCGACTGGCAATGCGCCCCGGCACACGGAAGCCGATATTGCTTTCATAACGGGCCTGGATGCTGCCGGCGAAACGCCCGAGATTTTCCTCATCCAGGGCCTTCACCATGATCGACAGCACCGGACGCACCATTTCCGGGGCGGGCTCTTCTTTCGAGCAGGCCAGTAGCATCACACCGGCGAACACCAGTAACAGACGCTTCATGGCGCAACCCCCACGGACAAGTCCTTGTAGGTGTTTTCGGCGATTTCCACCGTCACACCGGGGTGCAGCAGCTGGCCGCCGGCGATGACGACTTTTTCACCGCCGGTCAGCCCGGCGCTGATGATGACTTTACCGGTCAAGTAGCGGCCAACCTTGACGTTGTGCAATTGCGCCCTGCCCTCGCCATCCACCAGCCACACCGCCGGCTCGCTGATGTTTTTGGTCAGCGCCGACCACGGTAGCTCGACGGCGGATTTGCCCCGGGTATTGGCGGTGGCACTCACCACCGAACCCAACTGCATCCCTGGCGGCAAGGCGCCGAGGGTGACTTTGACTTGCACCGTACCCGTTTGCTCGGAGACGGCCGGGGTGACTTCCCGCACGGTCCCGGTGGTCTTGATCTGCGGATTATCCAGCAGGCTGACCACCACGGACCTATCCGACGGTGGCTCCGCCAGCAGCGATTCAAAGACGTTGAATACCGCATCCCGATCCCCGTCCCGGGCCAGGCTGAAAATCGGTACCGTGGCCTGCACCACCTGGCCGACCTCGGCCTGGCGCGCCGTGATCACGCCCGGCGCATCAGCGATCAAGGCGGTGTAGCTCAATTGCTCACGGGCGTTGGCCAGTTCCGCCTGGGCTGCCGCCAGGGAACTTTGGGAGCTGCGCAAGGCAGCCTGGGCGGAGTCGTATTCACTTTGGCTGGTATAGCCCTTGGGCAACAGCTTTTGCTGGCGCACAAAGGACGCGGCGTTCTGAGTGACCTTGGCCTGCTCGGCGACGACCTGGGCCTGGGCCGAATCCACGTTGGTCTGAAGATCCTTGGGATCGAGCCTGGCGAGCACCTGCTTGGCCGAAACCCGGTCACCGACATCCACCATACGCTGGATGATCTTGCCCCCGACGCGGAATGACAGCTCGGTCTGCACCCGGGCCTGGACGTCACCGGTCAACGTGATGTTGACGGCGTAGTCGGCCAGCTTGACCTCTTGCACAAAAACCCGGGGCCGGTCCTTCTCGACCGACTTCTCTTTGTCGCAAGCACTCAGCAAAGCCAAGAGGCTCAAGCCAAGCGCTAATTTCAATCCGGGACCAGCCATGCAGACTCCTTTGCGTTCAACGGGCGTAATACGCCTGTCAGCTTAGAACAGGGTTACAAGGGTGCACCCCATGCAGATCAAAAAAAGTGATCACGTCTTTTCCCTATCGGCTAAAGCGACGACGAATTTCAGTACCGCTCGCTGAGGCGTTATTCGGTCTCGTAGACTGATTGAAGCTGAACATTTCAATACTTGTGTGCCCAGGTGTCCGGGGTGGGGCCGAAGGTTGAGGCGTGTCGGGGGGAGGCGCTGAAGGCGTGAATGAGTCCATCTCAATGGCGCTGAATGAGCTTCTCCGAGAGGCCGCTGATGTCACCGGACTTACTGCAACAGGTGATCCATCCGCCAGCTTTTTCAAATCTTCAAGTACCGAAGGATTACGTGCCGCCCACCAGGATCCCAATCTCCCTGCTGCGGAACTACCCGCCAACCCCAGCGTAGCGTTGGCCGCTGGAGCAAGTAGAGAAGAGGCAGGATTGACGGCAGCAATCACCGTGCTTGCCACCCCAACCGCAGCGCTGACAACACCCGTAATTCCAGCAGTAACGGCAGACACAGCACCCACGGAATGCCTCAGGGGCAATCGAAACACCGCGCCGTTTGCTAGCGCATCCAACGCTACCTGAAAAGAAATGCCCGGCCTCAGCGAGATAACCGAGTTGAAAAGACCGCCAATACTGGTGAGGATTCTGGCAATTGCGGCAAATTGCCCAGTCGGATCCCTGAAGTTCACCGGATCCCCCAGACAATACGCATAGGGATTCAACCCACCCCGACCAAACGGACTCAAGCGGTCCGGGCTGTTGAATCGCATCAACACTGGATTGAACGCCCGATGGCCATTACCCAACAAGTAATGCCCGGTGACCGGATCGAGCGCCTCGCCGTTGTAACCCAGCAAACTGCCAAGGCCGGTATCGGCATGTCGGTGGCCATAGGGAGCATAAACCTGATGCACCGCTCCACCGGAATCGACAAGCTGCAACACAGAACGCTGCTGATCAGTGGCCAGCAACTGGCGTCTGAGCTCATCCCCCTGGCGTGATTGCAGCGCCAACAATTGCTTGTCGTGCTGGAACACACTCTGGCTGGCCTGCCCCTGCAGCTCGGTCATCAGATGCTCGCGGCAGTAGAATCGTTGCAGCTTTTCTTGCCCGAAAGGCTCACACCCGATCAGTTGATCCAGAGCGTCATATCGATAGCGACACAATTGCGTTGTCCGCATTATGACCACCTCCGTTGGAGGCATTCAGCTTGCACCGTCAGAAGGATCAAGGCACCTAGCAGAACTGCTAGTTTTGGAGGAAAAACGATTTATTGAACGGGTCCAATAAAAAAACGCCGACGCTATTACTAGCCGTCGGCGCTCGAAACCTTGAAGGGGTTTACCTCGCGAATCAGAACGCTGGCAGAACCGCGCCGCTGTACTTCTTCTCGATGAATGCTTTCACTTCCGGGCTGGTCAGGGCCTTGGCCAGTTTCTGGATGGCGACGCTGTCCTTGTTGTCTGGACGAGCCACCAGGAAGTTCACGTAAGGCGAATCGGCACCTTCGATCACCAGTGCGTCTTTAGCCGGGTTCAGGCCCGCTTCCAGCGCGTAGTTGGTGTTGATCATGTCCAGGTCAACCTGGTCCAGCACACGCGGCAGCATGGCGGACTCAAGCTCCTTGAACTTGAAGTTGTGCGGGTTCTTGGCGATGTCTTTCGGCGTGGCCAGGGCGTTTTTCGGGTCTTTCAACTCGATCAGGCCAGCCTTCTGCAGCAGGATCAGGGCACGGCCGCTGTTGCTGCCTTCGTTAGGGATGGCAATGGTCGCGCCGTCTTTGAGCTCGGCCAGGGTTTTGACTTTCTTCGAGTAGCCGCCGAACGGTTCAACATGAACGCCGACCACGGTTTCCAGGTGAGTGCCTTTGCCTTCGTTGAAGCTTTTCAGGTACGGCAGGGTCTGGAAGTAGTTGGCGTCCAGACGCTTCTGGTCGACCTGTACGTTCGGCTGAACGTAGTCGGTGAAGACTTTGATTTCCAGGTCCACGCCTTCTTTGGCGAGGGTTGGCTTGATCAGCTCAAGAATCTCGGCGTGTGGAATCGGGGTTGCCGCTACCACCAGTTTCTCGCCAGCCTGGGCCAGGCCCGCAGTCAGGGCAGCCGCCAGTGCGGTGAACAACAGAACCTTTTTCATGCAGTGTCCTTATCGAAAATCACGGTCGCTTGTGGCGACGGCTAGATATTTAAGTGCCAGTGAAGTGCTATCTCTGGCGTGACGCGGACAATACCGGGATTTTTTATTCCCGAACAATATCTTTTATTCACTTTCATATTCCATTTTATTCATACAGCTCTAGCCCGCATGTTCCCTGTGGGAGCGAGCCTGCTCGCGATGGTCGTGAACGATGACGCGTCGAACCAGATGCCCAGCGGCGCCTTCGAATTTTTCGCGAGCAGGCTCGCTCCTACAGGAGGTCGGCGTCCTTAAGTATTTGTTTCAAGGCGCCTTTTTCGCTGTCGGAAGCGTTGCCGAGTATTTGCTTGAGCTGCTGTTCGATCTGCTTCAGGCCTTCATCAGGCAAATTCAAATGCTCCGGCAAAATCTCGTCACCGGTACTCACCAGCAGCGCAAAGTGAATGACGTTTTCCAGCTCCCGGGTATTGCCCGGCCAGCTGTGTCGCTCCAGCACCGCTTGCGCGGCCTCGCTGATCAGTGGCACTGGCAGGTCCAGCCGCTGGCTGTAGATGCCGAGGAAGTATTCGGCCAGCGACAGGATGTCACCGACCCGCTCGCGCAGTGCCGGCAGTTCGAGTTGGCCTTCGCTGAGGTAATGGTAGAGCCGCTCGTGGAATTTCCCGGCGGCGACTGCCTGGGCCAGATCGATGCTGGTGGCGGCAACCAGACGCACGTCCACCGGGCTCGGTTGATGCGCACCGACGCGGGTCACTTCGTGGTTTTCCAGGGCAGCGAGCAATTTGATCTGGATCGGCAGCGGCAGATCGCCGATTTCATCCAGATACAGCGTGCCGCCATTGGCCGAACCGAACCAACCGGCGCGACTGCTGGCAGAACCGCTGTAGCTACCGGCGGCATAGCCGAACAATTCGGCGTCGGCGTAGGTGGGGCTGATCGCCCCGCAATTGACCGAGACGAACAAGCCGCCGCGATCACTGGCGCGATGGATGTGCCGGGCCAGCAGCTCCTTGCCACTGCCGGTTTCGCCACGGATCAGCACCGAGATCGAGCGCGGCGCCAGCTGTTCCAGCTCCTGGCGCAATTGCCGCGAACGCGGGTCGACGAATACCAGCGCCTTGGCGCGGATGCTCAGGGGACTTTTTTCAGCGTCTGGAAAGGTCAGCAGCGGCTGACCGAAGGTTTCAAAGCTCATGGCAGACTCCCGCCCAAAACCGCCAAAGGACGGGGGCGTTGAAAAAAACAAAAGGTTCAGGCGCGGCGCAGGGCGTGGTGTTCCATACGGTTTTGCAGACGATAGAGATAGGCAAAGCCCTGCTCCCAACGCTGATGACCCGACTTCACGTTGATGTGCCCGGCACCCGCCAGGATCCCCGCTTCCGCGCCCCAGTTACGCGCCAGCTCCAGAGCCCGCGGCGCGCTGACCGCGCTGTCGTTGTCGGAGCTGACGATCTGGCTGGGAAACGGCAACAGGTCGGTTGGAATCGGTGCGAAATTGCGCAGGGCTGGCGCGCAAGCCGGGCGCTCGACGTCCGCCGGCGCGACCAGCAAGGCGCCACGCACCTGACGCAGAAACTGCACAGGCGCGGTAGCCGCCCAATGCGCGACGGTGATGCAGCCAAGGCTGTGGGCGATCAGGATGACGGGGGTACTGTCGGCCGCAATCGCCTCGGCCAGCGCCGCCACCCAGTCTTCACGACGCGGTGTCAGCCAGTCCGCCTGCTCCACCCGTGCGCTGTTCGGCAAACTGTTTTGCCAATGGCTTTGCCAATGATCTTCTGGCGATCCTTGCCAGCCCGGCACAATCAGGTAGCGAATTGATTCGTTGCGCATGGGGGAAGCTCTCCTGCTGCGTGTCTGTTCCTGGTCGAGTATAGGGATGGGATTTATATTCGTTAAGGAATAAGAAGCTATTTATTAAGACCTGTATCGAATATAAGATTTGAAATAAAAAAGGGGCCGCACCCTGCCAAGGAAACGGCCCCAGAAAACTTGAAACGCTGTCAGCGCGCGGTGATCACCGACAACTTGGTAATCCCTGCCCGCTCGATCGACGCCATGGCCCGTGCCACTTCGCCGTAATTCACCCCGTCATCGGCCTGCAATTGCACCCGCACTTCGGGGTCCTTGGCCTTGGCCGCCTGGAGCTTGAACTCCAGCAAATCCGGCTGAATTTCATCCTTGTTGATAAACAGCTTGCCCGCCCCGTCGATACTCACCACCAGCGGGTCTTTCTGCTCCACCGGCGCCACGGCTTCGGTCTTGGGCAGGTTGATCGGGATCGCGTTAGTCAGCAGCGGCGCGGTGACGATGAACACCACCAGCAGCACCAGCATCACGTCCACCAGCGGTGTCACGTTGATCTCGCTTAGCACCTCATCGCTGTCTTGCGTGGAGAAGGCCATATCAGGACGCCTCCTTCACTTTTTGTGCGCTACCCGAAGCCGCAACTTTGTGCGCGGTTGGGTGGATCAACACGCGGAACGCACTCTTCTGCGCCAGGCTGTAGAAGTCGTGGGCGAAGTCGTCCAGGTCCGCCGCCGTCAGCTTCAAACGACGCAAAAAGTAGTTGTAAACCAGCACCGCTGGCACCGCGACGGCGATCCCCACACCGGTGGCAACCAGCGCTGCACCGATGGGGCCGGCGACGGTTTCCAGGCTCGCCGAGCCCGCTGCGCTGATGCCCTTCAACGCCTCCATGATTCCCCACACCGTGCCGAACAAACCAATGAACGGCGACGTGCTACCGATACTCGCAACCACCGCCAGCCCGGTTTCCAGCGACCGGCGTTCACGCACGATCTGCTGACGCAGGGCCCGCTCGAGACGATCCTGATGATTGATCGCCTGGCTCAAATCCGCCGCCTGTGGCGCCTCGCCGACCTGAATGGCCGCATAACCAGCCTGTGCTACCCGCGCCGCGGCGCCCGGTTGGGTCTCGGCCAACTCTGCCGCCGAATCCAGGCTCGACACGGCCCAGAAGCGCTGATGAAATTTTCGGTCCTGGGCTTTCAGGCGACCGAACTGCACGCCCTTGAGCAACGCCAGGCCCCAGGTGGCAACGGAAAAAACCACCAGCAGCCAGATCACCGCGCTTTCGATGGATTGGAGTGGAGATGCCAATAACGTCATGGTGAATTCCTCGTGTAAACGTTTCGCGCTAAATAAGTGTCGGTTTAATGAATCTTGAAATCGATGGGCACGCTGACCCAGCCGTCCTGGGCCACATCACCCTGCTTGGCAGGCACGAAACTCCAGCGTTTCACGGCGCTCAGGGCCGCCTCATCAAGGGCCTCGCGACCGCTGCTTTTCTGAATCTGGATCTCCCCGGGCTTGCCGTTAGCGAGAACATGTACACGTAACAACACCGTGCCTTCCCAACCGCGACGCTGGGCTAGCGACGGGTACTCCGGCGCCGGGTTTTTCAAATACCCGGCGCTGGCCGAGGCGGGTGTCACGGGTGCCGGCGCGGGCGGTGCAGGTGGCACCGGGGCCGCGACCGGAGCAGCCGGTTGTGGCGGCGCGGGCGGTTGCGGGGCTGCTTTTGGCGCAGGTTTTGGCACCGGTTTAATGATCGGCTTTGGTTTGGGAATCGGTTTTGGCGGCGCCGGCTTGGCCGCCAATTCGTCCACCACGGGCGGCGGTGGCTCGACCACAGGTGGTGGTGGCGGCGGTGGAGGTGGCGGCGGTTCGACCACTGGCGGCGCCGGACGCGAAAACTCGATGGTCATCGGCGGAATTTCCGGCGGCACGATTGGCAATTCTTTGGTCGGCTGTTGATTGAGCCAGTAGATCACCGCACCGTGCACCAGCAACGCCAGCACACCGAGCAGTATCGCTTCGCGTCGGCTCAGGATGCCCTTGGGCGCACGCTGCAAACGCAGCTGGCCCAAGGGCACGCGGTGCACCCTCCCGAGGTCGACCAACTCGCCACCTGGCGCCTGGCGCCAAAGCACCTCGTGTGCGCCGGCGGCGGTCTGGACATTGCCCATTGCTTTACTCCCTGCGGTCTCTTTGCGAATTACCCGATACGCCGAACCCGACATCCCCCGTACGACATATCGAGGGGTTAATCATTGGGTTAGACGCTTATCTCTGAAAGTAATCTTTAACGTTAAAACTAGACCTAAAACGAATATGAAAAATACCTGGTTCGCTGCAGACCCTGTTCCATAAGGGTTGCGGCGAGGGAGCGAAAAACACATGCTTTTGAAGCATTGAAAATATTCCCCCAGGGCATGGTTTTCGCTGCAGACCCGCATTCATCAGAAGTCGTAACGACCGGTCACACCCAAGGTTCGCGGTGTCCCGAGCAAGCCTTCGTAACCGCCGTTGGAAGCGGTCCACAGAGTGGTGTAATAGGTTTTGTCGAAAGCGTTTTTCAGCCACAGCGAGACGTCCCACTGCCCCTGCTTGAAGTCGCCGCGCAGGCCGGTGGACAGGTTGACCACGGCGTAGCTGGGGATCTGGCCGAAATCGGAATCTTCCACCGTGCCCACCGCTTTGGAGCGGAACGCGTAGCTGGCGGTGACGTACTCTTCGAAGCCGTTGCTCAGGTTCCATTTGTATTCGCCGTTGGCGTTGCCGATCCATTTCGAGGCGCCGACCACCTGATGGCCGCTGAGATCGCAAGAGGCCGGAGCGCCTGGCGCCAGGCTGACTTCCGGCGGGCACGGCGCATCTTTGTAGGAGAGGTAGCTGACGTCGTTGTAGGAGCCGTTGATGTTCAGCGTCAGGCCGCGCAACGGGATCAGCGTGCTGTCGAACTCCACGCCACGGGAGCGTACGGAACCGGCGTTGGTCAGGTATTGCACGCGGTTGACGTCGTCGTAGGCATTGGTTTGATAGCCGTTGACCTGGGTCCAGAACACGTTGGCGTTAAGCTGAAGGCGACGATCCCAGAGCGTGCTTTTGAAACCGAGTTCAGCATTGTTTGCGCGTTCGGTGCCGATCAGCAGCGAGTCGGCGCCGGCGACCGGGGCTGTGCCGACGGCCAGGTTGACCCCTCCGGATTTTTCGCCATGGGACAGCGTGGCGTAGCCGAGCACATTATCGGTGAAGTGATAGCTGAGGTTCAGCAGACCCGAAGGGCTGGAGCTGTATTGATTCAAATCACCGGAGTCGTAAGCCCCGGCGCGACCTTGTCTTACCGCCGCTGCCGCCCCGGCCACCGCCGCACCACCCACTGGCGCGTTGCGGTTGACCCAGGCGCTTTTCTCTTCATAAGTGCCACGCACACCGGCGGTGAAGTCCAACCGTTCGGTGAGGTGCCAGGTGCCTTGGGCAAACAGGGCGAAGCTGTCGGTTTCGATGTGGCCTTTGCCGATGCTGGTTACATTGGCCAGTGCGCCCGCGGGCGTTCCATTCCAGATGTCCGCTTGTGGGCCGTAAAAGCTGAACGATTTGTTGTCCAGGTCGGAGCCGAAGTAATAGGCGCCGAGCACGTAATCGAAGAAACCGCCGGTGGGTGACGCCAGGCGAAACTCCTGGGAATACTGCTTATCCTCCACTGACACGCCGGCGTTGTTGTAAGCGGAGACGTTCAGGCCGTCATCGTTGCGCGGAGTGAAGTTCCACCAGCGGTAGGCGCTGATGGAGGTCAGGGTGAAGTCGCTCGGCAGCGTCCAGTTTGCCTCGACCGACGTGCCGCCCTGGTGCACGGTGACATGTTGATCGTTGTTCAGGTTGACCTTGCGATGCGTGCCATCGACCAGCGTGGCGCCTGCCGCATTGGCCCGGGCCTGGTAGAGGTTGACGCCATTGATGGTCGGCCCGGTGTTGTACAACACGCGGGTGCCGGCGCTGGAATCCTCTTCGTTATAGTCGCCGATCCAGCGCAGATTGAATGCTTCATTGGGCTTGAACAGCAACTGGCCACGAAAGCCATCCCGTGAGCCGCCGTTCAAGTCATGGCCGTCGAATTCGTTCTTGATGTCGCCATCGCTGCGGGTGCGGTAAGCGGAAAAACGTCCCGCGAGTTCATCGTTCAATGGGCCGGAAATGGTGCCCTTGGTCTGGAAGTAACCGTCCTCGCCTACCGACGTTTCGATGCTGCGTTCCGGGGTAAATGTCGGCGCCCGCGTGCTGATGTTGATCACGCCCGCCGTGGTGTTCTTGCCGAACAACGTGCCTTGCGGGCCGCGCAGCACTTCGAGTTGCTCGATGTCCATCAGGTCGAACACCGCCATGCCCGGCCGGCCGAGGTAAACGTTGTCGAGGTACAGCCCGACGCTGCCTTCCAGGCCATCACTGGCCGGGTTGTTGCCCAGGCCACGGATCGACACGCTGGACTGGCGCGCATGCATGTAGGCGACGTTGACGCTGGGCACCAGTTGCTGCAGATCCTGGATGCGATAGACCCGCTGGGTTTCCAGCACCTGGCCACTGACCACGCTCATCGGGGTCGGTACATCCTGTGAACTTTCTTCGCGACGGCGGGTGGTGACGGTCACCGTTTCCAGCTGAGTGCCATCGGCCTTGGCCTGACCCGCGGCGGTTTTTGCCGGGGCCTCTTGGGCTGTGGTGGTCTCGGCCGCATAGCCTTGGGTCCAACTGGCGCTCCCCGCCAGCAGCAGGGCCAGGGGCAGGCGTTTGAGCCGTCGGGGTGTAAGGGGTGACGCAAGGTTCAACGGACTCATCAAGCGGCTCCTGATCAAAAAACACACAGCCACTTTTCAGCAGTGCATATTCTTTAAGGTTATTTATTTATGTTTTTACAAAGATTTACTGCATAAGAGATTGCCTTTATAAGGAGTCGACCTAATGCATATCCAATGCATTTCCCCGATATTTTTAATGTGAAAAATGCATATCGACTTGCGCCAGCTTCGCCACTTCATCGCCCTCGCCGACCAGCGCAGCTTCGTCGCGGGCGCCCTGGCCGTGAACCTGTCGCAGTCGGCGTTCAGCCGCAGCATCCAGGCGCTGGAACACAGCGTCGGCTGTCAGTTGGTGGATCGCGGGCGCAAGGACCTGGCGCCGACCAAGCAGGGCCAGGTGTTGCTCGAACACGCGCGGCGGCTGGTCAGCGGTGCGCAGCAGATGGCCAACGAGATCAGCCAGTTCAACGGCCTGGAGGCCGGTGAATTGCGCTTCGGTTGCGGGCCGGCGCCAGCGGCGGGCTTGATCCCCCGGGCGATCGGCAGCTTTATTGGTCGCTACCCCAAGGCGCGGGTGCAATTTCAAGTGGATGACTGGCAAAGCCTGAGCAAGCGCCTGCTGAGCGAAGAGTTCGAATTTTTCGTCGCCGACACCCGGCAGTTCGAGGCCGACCCGGACTACCTGACCCAACGCCTGCGCCCGCGCAAATGGCACTTCTGCTGCCGCGCCGGGCATCCACTGGCCGCTCGCGAAAGCGTCAGCGCCGCCGAGTTGATGAGCTATCCGATGGCCGTCACCATTCGCCCGCCGAACCTGCGCAAAGTCATCGTCGACCTGAGCGGCCGGCCGGATTTCGCGCCCAATGTGGAATGCGAAAACAGCTACAGCCTGCTCGGTGTGGTGCTGCGCTCGGATGCGATTGGCATCGTCGGCGAGTATTCAGATGCGCTGCATAACGCCAAGGGTGAGTTGGTGCGCTTGAAGATCGATGGCCTGGCCGATGACCTGGAGGAGCTCTACACCCGCTACGGGATCGTCAGTCGCG
Organism: Pseudomonas sp. WJP1; assembly: GCF_028471945.1. Taxonomy (NCBI): domain Bacteria; kingdom Pseudomonadati; phylum Pseudomonadota; class Gammaproteobacteria; order Pseudomonadales; family Pseudomonadaceae; genus Pseudomonas; species Pseudomonas sp. WJP1. The sequence goes on along the minus strand of NZ_CP110128.1, from coordinate 194,879 downwards.
CGGGGTATCGGCTGTCGCCGTTGGCCGAGGCGATGATTGCGCAGATCAAGGAGGTTGATGGGCAGGATGAAGAGGTGTGTTCGCTGGAAAATCTCGCTGTCTGATCTGTCGCCATCGCGAGCAGGCTCGCTCCTACAGTGGATCGGTGTACACAAAACCCTGTAGGAGTGAGCCTGCTCGCGATGGCGTCGGCCCAGACAGCGATGCACCCACTGCATAAAAACCATTCCCCAAACGCACTTGCCTCAACCCCGCCCCAGCAGCGAAAAACCTCGCCTGTCTTTTCGATCGGTGACCCCATGCCCAACACCCAAAACCCCGTGAGCAACGTGCTGTACATCATGTGCGACCAACTGCGCCGTGATTACCTGTCGTGCTACGGCCACCCGCACTTGCATACCCCCAACATCGATCGCCTGACCGCCGCCGGTGTGCGTTTCAGTCGTGCTTATACCCAGGGCACGATCTGCGGCCCATCGCGGATGTCGGCCTATACCGGGCGTTATGTCAGCAGTCATCAAGTCGCCTGGAACGCCGTGCCCTTGCCGCTGGAAGAACTGACTATCGGTGACTACCTGCGCCCCCACGGTATTCGCACCGCACTGGTGGGCAAGACCCACGCCACGCCTAATCTCGATGCGTTGCAGCGGCTGGCCATCGACCCTGGCAGCTCACGGGCCGAGAGCCTGAACGAAGTCGGATTCGAGCCGTACTTGCGCCATGACGGCATCTTCCCCGACGACCCGCTGTTCGATGACAAACGCGAATCCGCGCCCTACACCCACTACCTGCGCGACCTCGGTTATGCCGGGCGCAACCCGTGGCACGACTGGGCCAACGCGGCCGAAGGCGCACAGGGGGGAATCCTCAGCGGCTGGAAAATGCGCAACGCCCATCTGCCGGCGCGGGTTCCCGAGCAGCATTCGGAAACCGTCTACACCACCGACCGCGCCCTCGACTTCATCGCCGAGCAGGGCGAGCAGCCCTGGTGCCTGCACCTGTCGTACATCAAACCCCATTGGCCCTACATCGCCCCCACGCCGTATCACGCGTTGTATGGCGCAGGACAGGTGATCGAGCCGGTGCGTGCAGCCGAGGGCGAGGCCAGCGATCACCCCGTGTACAACGCGTTCCGCCAGCACGAGGAGAGCCTGAATTTTTCCCGGGATGAAGTACGCCTGAACGTGATCCCGACGTACATGGGCCTGATCAAACAGGTCGATGACCAGCTCGGGCGGTTGTTCGATTTCCTGCAGAGCAGCGGTCGCTGGGATGACACCCTGATCGTGTTTACCAGCGACCATGGCGACTTCCTTGGTGACCACTACCTGGGGGAAAAAGAGTTCCTGCTGGAGCCGGCGGTGGGGGTTCCGCTGATCGTTCGCGACCCGCGTCCGGCGGCAGATGCAACGCGCGGTTCGGTGGATGAGCGACTGGTGGAAACCATCGACGCGCTGCCGACTTTCCTTGAGGCGCTGGGGTTGCCGGGGGCCGAGCATCGACTTGAAGGACGCTCGCTGATTCCCCTGCTGCACGGAGTAAAAACTGACTGGCGCCGCTTCGCGATCAGCGAGTACGACTACGCCTTCCAGGCACCTGCGCGGGAACGCTTGCATCAACCGATCGACCGCTGCCGCATGACCATGGTGCGCAGCGAGCGCTGGAAATACCTGGCGTATGACGGCTTTCGACCGCAACTGTTCGATTTGTTGAAGGATCCGCAGGAGCTACGAGACCTGGGTGCTGACCCGGCGTATGCCTCGGTTCGAGAAGAGCATGCGGGGTATTTGTTTGAGTGGGTGCGTGGGTTGAAGCGACGGACCACGATCAGCCATCAGGAGATTGATTTGCGTGGGCAGCGGTTTCGCTACGGAGAGCCGGAAACCGAGAAAATGGTGCAAATCGGCGTTTGGTGAAAAAGCATCGCTGGCAAGCCAGCTCCCACAGGGTCTCGTGTCGTTCACATCCGTTGTGGTCAACACCATTCACTGTGGGAGCTGGCTTGCCAGCGATGACGTCCGATCAGACGCCGCCGATATCCGGCCCCTTCACCGTCTGACTACGCTGCCCCGCCACACCCACCGGCACCTCGCCCTTGAGCGTCACGCGCCGTACCACGCGGTCCTGGGTGCCATAGTCATCCACCGCGTAATGCTGGGTGGAGCGGTTGTCCCAGATCGCCACATCACCGGCCTGCCAGCGCCAGCGCACAATGTTTTCCTGGCGGATGACGTGGCTCTGCAACAGGTTGAACAGGTGCGCCGAATCCCCCTGGGAGTAACCCTTGATGCGCTTGACGAAATGCCCCAGCAGCAAGCTTTTCTCGCCGCTGATGGGGTGTACGCGCACCACCGGATGCTCGGTCTCGTAGATGGTCGAGGTGAAGATCTTGCGGTAGCGCTCCAGCTTTTCTTCCGACACGTCAGGCTTGGCGCCGGCGTAGTCGTACTCGTTGCTGTGCACCGCCACCAGTTTATCCGCCAGTTCGCGCAGCTCCGGCGCCAGTTCGTTGTAGGCCGTGGCGGTGTTGGCCCACAGGGTGTCGCCACCAAAGGCGGGCGCAACCACCGAGCGCAGGATCGAGGCTTTCGGGTAGGCGTCGACGAAGGTCACGTCGGTGTGCCAGGAGTTGGCGCGTTGGCCTTGGGCACCGTCCAGTTCGAGCAGGAAACGAGTGCCGTCACGCACCGGCACGGTCGGGTGTGCCACGGGTTCGCCAAGCAGATGGGCGAAGGCTTCCTGGCTTTGATCGTCGAGGTGGGCCTGCTCGCGGAAGAAGATCACCTTGTACTGCACCAGCGCCTTCTGGATCGCCTCGACGGTGTTGGCGTCCAGTTCACCGGAGAGCTTCACGCCACGGATCTCGGCACCGATCCGGCCGGCCACTGGATGGATTTCAAGCGCGTGGACAGCGGGTTTTACAGCTAAAGCGGCATTGCTCATGGGTAGACCCTCGATCGGACTGCTGACGGTTGAGCGGCAGCGAAACAACGCTCTATCTATATTCAATTTAGGTCTAATAGATATTCGCATGCTTCGTTGACGGAATAAGAGCTTGCATTTAAAACCTCAACCAACCCTCGTCGCAAATGCCTTCGAGCTATTTTTAGGATGCCGGGAAAGCATATGGATCTTCGCCAGTTGCGCTACTTCATCGCCCTCAACGAACACCGCAGTTTCGTCCGTGCGGCGGACGCCATGGGCATCACTCAACCGGCGTTCAGCCGCAGTATCCAAGGGCTTGAACAAGAGTTCGGCTGCGTGCTGGTAGACCGTGGCAACAAGGATTTGCGCCCGACCCCCGAAGGCCTGGTGGTGTTGCAACATGCGCGCAGCCTGGTGCAAGGAGCGGCCCTGCTCAGCGCCGAAGTGACGCAGATGACCAAGCTCGACGCCGGTGAGCTGCGCTTCGGTTGCGGGCCCGCCCCGGCGGTGAAACTGGTGCCGGATGCGGTCGCGCAATTCATCAACGCGCACCCGAAAGTGCGCACCTGTTTCGAAGTGGATAACTGGGAAAAACTCAGCCGCGCGCTGAGCCGCGAAGAGATCGAATTCTTCATCGCCGACATCCGCCATTTCGAAGCCGACCCGAACTTCCAGACCCAGGCCCTGACCCCCAGGCGCGGGGTGTTTTTCTGCCGTCCCGGGCATCCGTTGCTGGCCAAGGAAAGCCTGTCGACCAACGACATGTTCGACTACCCGCTGGCAACCACGCTGATTCCGCCGGGCATCCGCAAACTGCTGGCGAACCTCAGTGGACGCATGGACTTTTCCCCGACCATCGAGACCGAGCATTTCCCGGCGCTGGTGAAAATCGTGCTGCAATCGAATGCGATTGGCGTGGGGACGCAAGAGGCCTTTGTCGAAGACATCGCCCAGGGTTCGCTGGTGTTGCTGCACTGGCGCAATCTGCCGCAGAACATCGAGAGCATGAATGCCCGCTGCGGGATCGTCAGTCGCACAGGGTTCAGGTTGTCGCCAGCGGCGCGGGCGATGATCGAGATATTGGTGGCGGTGGACAAGCAGGAAGTCGCTCTAGCCGTTTAGGGCCTCATCACTGGCAAGCCAGCTCCCACAGGTTTTTCTGGTGCTCACAAGATGCGTGTTCACTGGAGATCCCTGTGGGAGCTGGCTTGCCAGCGATGAGGCCCGCAAGAGCGCAAAAGATTTAGAGCTTCGCCGCCGCCAACTCCGGCACCACCCAATCGCTCACCTTGAACGACTTGCGAATCAGCTTCTGCTGCGAAGCCAGGTCCACCGCATCCTGCAATTTACCCAGGAACACCGGGTCCAGGGTCGAAGGGAACACCTCGCTCAGGTTCTGATCCTTCAAATCCTCGGTCAGAATCACCGACGGATAACTCGCCAGCCCGGACACCAACTGAATGTACGCTTGCTTGTTGCTGTCCTGGGTCAGCCATTGCACCGCCTGCTGTTGGGCCTTGAGCAGTTTCGCCACCACCTGCGGATGCTCGTCGACAAACTTGCCATTGGCCACCAATACCGCCTGAACACTGCCCGCGCCCCCCAGGTCCTTGGTGTTCAACGGCAACTCGGCCAGGCCCTTGGCTTGCAACGCCGTCAAATTGGAACCGCCCCATGACGCATCGATCTGCTTGGCGGCGAGCGCCGCCACGGCAGCGTTGAAATCCAGGTTGATGACCTTCAGGTCCTTCTCGCTCAAACCCTGGCTGGCCAGCGCTGCATCGAACGACAACTGGCTGGCAGTGCCACGAAAGATCGCCACGCGTTTGCCCTTGAGATCCTGCAGGGTCTTGATCCCCGAGCCCGGCACTACGCCCAGGTAATGCTTCACCCCGCGCGCCGAGGCACTCAGCACCCGCGTATCCAGGCCATTGGACTTGCCGATGATCGCCGCCAGGTCACCGAGGTACGCCAGATCGACCTGATCGTTGGCAAAGGCTTCGTTGATCACGGGACCTGCGCCTTTGAAGAAATTCCACTGAATCTTGATGCCCTGGTCGGCAAAGGCCTTTTCGTAGATCTGCTGATCGCGCAACACGTCCACCACGCCGCCTGCGCTGTGTTGCGTGCCGGCGCTGAGGTCGGGCACGGCGATGCGGATTTCCTTGAGTTCGGCGGCTTGGGCGGTGAACGCCAGCAAGCCCGCCAGAGCCGGTACGGCGAACAGGCTGATGACACGTTTGAAGGGGATGTTCATGGGTACGGCTCCTGGTGACGACGGCGTTGAGGAGCAGAAAGTAGGCTCAATCTTGACCAGCACTTAAATACTATAAATTCACATTTTTAGATCTTTTAGGCCTAAGCAAGCAACGACGGGGCCCGCGGAGCGATATGCATAACCAGCATCGAAAATATTCTTCGAATGCATTGGATGCGTTTTGGCTGGAGGCCTTAAATGGTCTGGCTTATCTCCCAATAGTATTGATTTGATTTTTTATAGAACTATTTTGCATACACCCCGCTCCCACAAAAGGCAGGCCGTATTGCAACCCGACAACGGAGGTCTCGCCCATGGCCCGTGTTTCCCTGCTCAGCCTGCCGCTCGCTGCGCCACCGCTCAATGGTCGGCGGCTTTGGCCAACCCTGAGCCAGCGGCTTTTGCCTTGGCTGCTGCCACTCAGCCTGTTTGCGCTGTGGTGGCTGGCCAGCCGCAATCAATGGATGAGTGAACAGATCCTGCCGGCGCCGTCGCTGGTCTGGAACAGCGCGGTGGAGCTGTCGCATGGCGAGCTGTGGAGCCATTTGTGGATCAGCCTGCAACGCCTGTTCTGGGGCCTGCTTGCCGGGATCACCGCGGGCGCGGTATTGGGCGCGGCGCTGGGCTTCAACCGCACGCTCGAACGCCTGGTATTCCCGACATTCGCCGGCTTGGCGCAAGTCCCGACGCTGGCGTGGATTCCACTGTTCATGGTGTTTTTCGGCATCGGCGAAGTGTTGAAACTGGTGGTGCTGATCAAGGCCATCGTGGTGCCGGTGACCCTGCACACGCTGGTTGGTGTGCGTGATGCACAACCCAGGCTGCGTGAAGCCGCTACGGTGCTGCGCCTGCCACCACGCTTGCTGATCCGCCGCCTGGTGCTGCCCGCCGCACTGCCTGCCTTCATGGCCGGTGTACGCCTGGCACTGGCCGCAGGTTGGACGTCACTGCTGGCCGTCGAACTGCTCGCCTCCAGCGAAGGCATCGGTTTCCTGATGGTCTGGGCGCGACAGCTGTTCATGCTCGACATCGTGTTCGTCTGCATCGTCGTGATTGGCTTGATCGGCGTGGTCATGGATCGCGGTATCGGTCTGCTGGACAAAAAACTGGTGCACTGGCCGCATCCGGCCACGGCCGAAATCCGCCGTGGCCCGAAATATCAAGGCTGGCAGCGCCTGCAACCCTGGTTGTTGCCATTGGCATTGCTGTTGGTGTGGCAACTTGCGACAAATCAGCAATGGGTCGACGCCAACATCCTGGTCAGCCCGCTGGCGGTGCTGGAAACCACCTGGAGCGGTTTGCTCGACGGCACGCTGATCAGCGGCATGGCCCTGAGCCTGGGTCGCACCCTCGGCGGCCTGCTGCTCGGCGGCGGTCTCGGCTTTGCCCTGGGCTTGTTGCTGGGGCTGTCGCGCACGAGCGAACGAGTACTCGGCCCGACCCTCGCCGCCCTGCGTCAGATCGCGATTTTCGCCTGGGTGCCGCTGCTCACCGCATGGTTCGGTCTGGGCGAGCTGGCCAAATGGGTATTCGTCGCCCTCGCCGCGTTTTTCCCATTGTTCATCGCCACCCAACGCAGCGTCGCCAATCTCTCGCCGCAATTGAACGAAGCCGCCCGAGTGCTGCGCCTGAATCTGCGGCAACGCCTCGGCCGACTGGTGCTGCCGGGGGCCGCACCCGGGATTTTCGCCGGGCTTCGGTTGAGCCTGATCTACGCCTGGCTGGGCACCATCGGCGCCGAATACTTCATGCCGTCCAACGGCGGTATCGGCAGCCAGATGATCGGCGCCCAACAACTGCTGCGCATGGACCTGATCATGGCCGGCATGTTGCTGGTCGGCCTCACCGGCGCCCTGCTCAACCTCATTGGCCAACGCCTCGAGACGCGCGCCACCCGCTGGAGACACGCATGAACGCACCCATTGTCAGCTTCAACCACGTGGGCAAAACCTTCGACGTCGACGGTTTTGAACTGGAGGCCATTCGCGAATTCAACCTAGACATCGCCGAAGGTGAATTCGTCGCCATCGTCGGCTCCAGCGGCTGTGGAAAATCCACTTTGCTGCGGCTGCTGGTAGGCCTCGATACGCAGTTTCGCGGGCAGATCAGTGTCGATGGCAAAGCCGTCACCGGCATCGGCGGCGAGCGTGGCATCGTCTTTCAGGAACACCGTCTGTTTCCCTGGCTGACGGTGGCGGACAACATCGGCCTGGGCCTGGTCAACGAACCATTGAGCTCTGATGAAAAACAAAAACGCATCAGTGATTTCATTGACCTGGTGGGCCTGCGCGACTTCAGCCGCGCCTACCCACACCAGCTCTCCGGCGGTATGGCGCAACGGGTAGCGATCGCTCGCGGCCTGGTGGCCAGCCCACGGATCCTGCTGCTGGACGAACCCTTCGGCGCCCTCGATGCCCTGACCCGTCAACAGATGCAGGACGAACTGCTGGCGATCCGCGCCCGGGCAAAAATCACCACGATCCTGGTCACCCACGATGTCGAGGAAGCGATCTTCCTCGCCGATCGCGTGGTGGTGATGGAGCCGCGTCCCGGACGCATCAAGCAAGTGGTCGACATAGCACTGCCTCATCCGCGTCTGCGCAGCAGTTTCGACTTCCACCATCTGCGCGAAGAACTGCTGCACGAACTCACCAGCGACGACCACTACCAACCACCGGTACCGGTGCAGGTTCGTGATTTGCCGCTGTCTTTCATTGCCTGCTGAACAGGAGATTCTAGATGCCGCAACGCCCCAACTTTCTGGTGATTCTGGCCGATGATCTTGGCTTTTCCGATCTCGGCGCATTCGGCGGCGAGATCGCCACGCCGAACCTCGATGCCCTGGCCAACAACGGCCTGCGCCTGACCGATTTCCACACCGCGCCCACCTGCTCGCCGACGCGTTCGATGCTGCTGACCGGCACCGATCACCACATCGCCGGCATCGGCACCATGGCCGAAGCACTGACGCCGGAGCTGATCGGCAAACCCGGTTATGAGGGTTACTTGAACGACCGCGTCGTCGCCTTGCCCGAGCTGCTGCGCGAGGCCGGTTACCAGACCTTGATGAGCGGCAAATGGCATCTGGGCCTGACCGCTGAACTGGCGCCCCATGCCCGGGGTTTCGAGCGTTCGTTCTCGCTGCTGCCGGGCGCCGCCAACCATTACGGTTTCGAGCCGACCTACGACGAACACACGCCGGGCCTGCTGAAATCCACCCCGGCGCTGTACATCGAAGACGATCAATTCATCGATGAATTGCCGAAGGATTTCTATTCCTCCGATGCCTTCGGCGACAAGCTGCTGCAATACCTCAAGGAGCGCGATCAGACCCGGCCATTCTTCGCCTATCTGCCGTTCTCGGCGCCACACTGGCCACTGCAGGCGCCTGCCGATGTGGTGGAGAAGTATCGCGGCCGCTATGACGCAGGACCAGAGGTGCTGCGCCTGGAACGCCTGGAAAAGCTCAAGGCCCTGGGCCTGATCGATGCAGAGGTGGAACCACATCCGCTGATCCAGCTCAGCGCCCAATGGGACGCCTTGAGCGACGAACAACGGCAGATTTCCGCACGGGCCATGGAGGTGTATGCGGCGATGGTCGAGCGTATGGACTGGAACATCGGTCGCGTCGTCGACTACCTGCGCAACCAGGGGCAACTGGACAACACGTTCATCCTGTTCATGTCCGATAACGGCGCCGAAGGTGCACTGCTGGAGGCCTTCCCGAAATTCGGTCCGCAGCTGCTGACCTACCTCAACCAGCATTACGACAACAGCCTGGACAACATCGGCCGCGCCAACTCATACGTCTGGTACGGGCCGAACTGGGCGCAAGTGGCGACCGCGCCTTCGCGGCTGTTCAAGGCGTTCACTACGGAAGGCGGGATTCGGGTACCGGCGCTGGTGCATTACCCGCAACTGCCGCTCAAGGGGCAGATCAGCCATGGTTTCGGCACGGTTATGGACATCACGCCGACCATCCTCGACCTCGCCGGGGTGCGTCATCCGGGCAAGCAATGGCGGGGCAAGCCCGTGGCGCCGTTGCGTGGCAAATCGTGGCTGGGGTTTCTGTCGGGCGAAACGGCGCAGGTGCATGACGAGCACACCGTGACGGGCTGGGAGTTGTTCGGGCGGCGGGCGATTCGCCAGGGGCAATGGAAAGCGGTGTTCATTCCGGGGCCGGTGGGGCCGGCGACCTGGCAGCTTTATGATTTGGGCAGCGATCCGGGGGAGATCCATGACCTGGCGCTGAGCCAGCCCGAGAAGCTCGAGTTGCTGATCGGGCATTGGCAGAAATATGTCGATGAGACCGGGGTGATTTTGAGTGAGTCGCCGTTTCAGCCGGATTAGCAGGAACTGAACTACAGCTATCGCGAGCAGGCTCACTCCTACAATGGATCTTCAGTGGACACATAATCTGTGAACAACCGAGATCACATGTGGGAGCGAGCCTGCTCGCGATGAGGCCATCAGACGCGCACACCCTCTACCGTTTCACCCTGGACTGCCTCATTACGCACAAACCGGTTCGCCCGCGCAAACGTCCCAAAATCATTGAACCGCACCCCCATCTCACGCATCACCTTATGCGCCACCGGCACGGTCATCTGGCGAATGTAGAACGGCTCCTTCACCACAAAGTGATGAATCCCGTGGCTGCTGCCGAAGTTGAAGCAGAACGCCTGCAACGGCCACAGCCACCAGGCATTCAGCACCTGGCACTGCTGCATCACGTTGCCTGGCTCGATGTCGCCGTAGTAGTGCATGTTCGAACTGATGAAGTGCAGGCAAAAGGTGCGCAGCACATTCGGGCCGATGATCACCACCGCGGCGATATCGATCACGTTCATCACCGACAACGTGGTCGCCGACCACTCGATCGGCGTGCCCATCAGGTACGCGATCCCGTTCGCGGCGTGGAAACCGAGAAACACGTACCACGCGCCCCAGTGCATCAGCGCCAGCGGTGCGTAGACCTTCAGGGTGCGCTGGATGATGCTGAACTTCATCGCCCAGGTCTTGGCCCGCAGCATGCGGATGAACGACGACATGATGTTGTCGCCAATCATCAACAACCGCGCGAAACCCCAAGGCTCGCCGTTGGTGATGGCACGCTCTTCCATATCGGTTTCTGAGCCGGATACCTTGTGGTGGTTGAGGTGCAGGTGACGACGAATCCACGGATTGATCGTGCTCGGACGCGCCAGCCAGACCAGGCCCATCATCAGGTTGTGCGGGACCCGCTGCTTGCGAAAGTACATGCTGTGAATCAGGTCGTGCTCGAGTTCGTGGGTCAGGGAAGCGAAAAAAGCATTGAGCAGCAAGCACACCCACCAGGCCATGTAGCCCTCGATGTAGAGCGCCGCAGACCCAATCATGCCGGCAAGCGCAAAAGCCAGGATGCCAGCGCCCAAGGCGTCCTGATGCTTGAGAATCGGGTAGCGCTCACGCAATTCGACGCCTTTGGCCAACACCACTTGGCGAATGTGCGCTGATCGCTGAGCTGCATTCAGTCGCTGGGGACTTGCAGAAGTACCTTGCATGCTTCCATCCTCTGGTTATTGATGTTCGCATCCTGCCCGCTTCACTCGCCTGGAGCGGTAGCCGAGAACGCCAACCTGTTGACTGGAAGCGCCAATCAGCATGACTGAACCGACCTCCCTCGCCAGCTGGACCCGCGCCCTGCGCAAACAACTCGACGCCCTGGGCCTCGACAGCACCGCCCTGTGCCAGCAGGCCGGGCTCGACCCGCAACTGATGGACGACCCGAACGCCCGTTATCCGTTGTCCGGCACCACGCGCCTGTGGGAAATCGCGGTGCAGGTCAGCGGCGACCCGGCGATTGGCCTGCGCGTCTCGCGCTTTGTCAGCCCCACGACCTTCCACGCGCTCGGTTATGCGCTGGTGGCCAGCGGCAGCCTGCGGGAAGTCTTCGAGCGCATCGTGCGCTATCACCAGGTGGTTAGCGACGCCCTGGAACTGGAACTGACCCGCCGCGATGACCGCTACTGTTTCCATCTGAGAATTCCGCCAGGCAATCCGGCCCCGGCCTTCGAAGCCATCGACGCCTTCGTGGCGATTTATGTGCGAACTTGCCGCAATCGCCTGGGCCGCGACTATGCGCCGCTGGCGGTGTACTTGCGTCGCCCTGAGCCCGCGGACCCGCACCAATGGCACAAGGTATTTCGCTCACCGGTGTATTTCGCCACCGGGGAGGATCGGCTGGAGTTCGCGCTGACGGATTTCGACAGTCACCTGGACGACGCCAACCCGGAACTGGCCGAACACAACGAAACCGTGCTCAACCGCACCTTGGCACAACTCAAACCGCTGACGTGGGAGCGCAAGGTCCGCGACGCCATCGAAGAGCAATTGCCGGAAGGCGAACCCAGCGCCGAACACATCGCCAAGGCCCTGCACCTGAGCCTGCGCAGCCTGCAACGACACCTGGCGGATGAGGGTTGTCGCTTCGATACGTTGCTCAACGAAAGCCGCGAAAACCTGGCGTTGCTGCACCTGCGCGATCCGCAATGCTCATTGAGTGAGATCAGCTATTTGCTGGGGTTTGCCGATACCAGCAGCTTCAGCCGCGCGTTCAAGCGCTGGACGGGGATGACGCCGGGGCAGTTTCGGGATGGGTTGCGCTGACAGATCCGAGAAGTGGGGTTGTCAGGAATGGCCCCATCGCGGGCAAGCCCGCTCCCACAGTGATCTGTATGAATCACAATTGCGAGTCCAACCGAAATACTTGTGGGAGCTGGCTTGCCAGCGATGAGGCCTGAGCAGTCACCGAGAATCTCAGCGCCCCCGATCCCGCCGCAACAACTTGCGCACCCGCGCCACCAGCTCACTCACGGCAAACGGCTTGAGCAGGTAATCATCCTCATGCAACTCCAACCTGCGCAGGCGATCCTCGATACCGTCCGTGGTGGTGAGGAACAGCACAGGGGTTTTACCAAGCTTGCGGATCTGTTTTAGCAACTGCCAACCATTGAGCCCCGGCAGCATGACGTCGAGGATGATCAGCTGATACTCGCCATCCTCGATAAAGCGCCGGCCGTCCATACCGTTGACCGCCACATCCACCGCAAAGCTCGCCTCACTCAAGCCGTTGGCCAGAAGTTTGGCGAGTCCGGGTTCATCTTCCACCAGCAGTACACGCATGGCACACCTCGATTATCGTTCTGACAGGCTAGGCGCGTTCGCGGGTAAAGCCCACCTCTAAACGACAACCAACGTGCGCAACCTTGGCGCATCGAGGATTTCGATCTCGCCATAACCGAGACGCAAAATCCCCTGCCCCTGCAAATCCTTGAGGATCTGGTTGGTGGTCTGGCGCGACAGCGACAACATGGCGGCAAGCTGCTCTTGCGGCAGTTGCAGGACGCGTCGCGGTTCGTCGAGCTGGCCGTAGCCTTCGGCGATCATCAGCAAACGATGGGCCAGACGGGCTGGGGCTGGCAACAGGCTCAGCTGTTCGAGATTGATGAAGGTCATGCGCAGTTTCTGGCTCATCAGCAATGCCAGTTGCCGCCAATGCCCGGGCTGTTCGTCGAGCATCTTGAGCAGCACGGTTTGCGGGATGTGCAGCAGCGTGCTCTGCCCCACGCCGAACGCATCATGGGTACGTGGCTGACCGTCGAACAGGCAGATCTCGCCGAACCAGTGCGGCGGTTCCACCAGGCCCAGCAATGCCTCCTTGCCCTGTTCGTTCACGGCGCCGACGCGTACCGCGCCTTCAAGCACCGCATACAGCCCACACGGCGGATCGCCACGCTGGAACAAAAGCTGACCCGCTGACAGGTGCCGCACCCGCGCAGCATTGAGCAGACTATCCTGTAGGGACACAGGCAGATGGCTGAACCACTGACCACGCATCAGGCGCGCACGCCAGACCTGCATATCCATGAAAACTCCTAGAGATTGTCGCCTGGCTGACAGAGCGTGAAACGGCCCCAAGGCATGATCAGTCACCCTACAGGAGGAATAACAATGAAAAAAAGCCTCGTTGACCATCTCAGTCAATACGCCGCTTACCACCGTGATCCGCGCAACATCGCCAGCCACTTCGTCGGCATTCCATTGATCGTCGTGGCGGTGGCGGTATTGCTGTCCCGTCCGCAATGGGCCGGGGGCTGGCTTTCGCCGGCGGTGCTGGTGTCGTTGGCGTCGGCGTGGTTCTACCTGCGCCTGGAGTTGCGCCTCGGCCTGTTGATGACGGTGTTGCTGGGGCTGTGCGTTTGGGTAGGTCATGCACTGGCGCAGCAAAGCACGCTGGTCTGGCTGGCGAGCGGCGTCGGGATGTTTGTGATCGGCTGGGCGATTCAGTTTGTCGGGCATCACTACGAGGGACGCAAGCCGGCGTTTGTCGATGATGTGATGGGGTTGATTGTCGGGCCGTTGTTTGTGGTGGCTGAGTTGGCGTTTTTGCTGGGGTTGCGGCATGAGCTCAAAGGGCAGATCGAGGCGCGTGCTGGGGGGGTGCGGGTCAATCCGAATAGCGCTGCTGCATAACACGCCATCGCGAGCAGGCTCACTCCCACAGGGGTTTTCGGTCGGTCACATAACATGTGTACAACACCGATCCCCTGTAGGAGTGAGCCTGCTCGCGATGCTCTTGCTGTTAGATGTTGGCGACTTTCTGCCAGACCTTCGGTTTGAAGAACAGCGTCTCGCCCTTCGCCAGGCCGATCAGGCTGTCGTGATCCTTCACCACTTCGGCCTCGATCAGATCGCTCTGCCCTTCGACCTTCAGCGTCACACGAGTGGTCGCGCCCAGCGGACGGATATCCCGCACTTCGGCCGCATGGTGATCTTCCAGTTCATGCCGCGACAGCGACACTTCGTGCGGACGGAACAGCACGTGATTGTCTTCGCCCAGATGCAGGCGGTTCGAATCGCCGAGGAAGTGATAGACGAAATCGCTGGCCGGATTTTCGTAGACGTCGCCCGGTGAGCCGATCTGCTCGATCACGCCCTTGTTCATCACCACGATACGGTCGGCGACTTCCATCGCCTCTTCCTGGTCGTGGGTCACGAACACCGAAGTCAGGTTGATGTCTTCATGCAGGCGCGCCAGCCAGCGACGCAGCTCTTTACGGACCTTGGCGTCGAGGGCGCCGAAGGGTTCGTCGAGCAGCAGCACCTTAGGCTCCACCGCCAAGGCGCGGGCCAGAGCGATACGCTGACGCTGGCCACCGGAGAGTTGTTCCGGGTAGCGATCAGACAACCAGTCCAGCTGCACCATGTTCAGCAGTTCATGCACCTTGGTTGCGATCTGGCTTTCGCTCGGGCGTTGGTTTTTCGGCTTCATCCGCAGGCCGAACGCGACGTTGTCGAACACCGTCATGTGGCGGAACAAGGCGTAGTGCTGGAACACGAAACCGACGTTGCGATCTCGCACGTCGTGGCCGGAGACGTCTTCGCCGTGGAACACGATGTTGCCCTGGTCCGGAGTTTCCAGGCCGGCGATGATCCGCAGCAGCGTGGTCTTGCCGCAACCGGACGGGCCAAGCAGCGCCACCAGTTCACCGCTCTGAATGTCCAGGCTGATGTCATTCAGCGCCTTGAACGCATTGAAATTCTTGCTGACATTACGCACTTCGATCGACATGAAATCATTCCTCCGCGGCGCTGGCGCGCAGGCGGTTAATACGGTTTTCGCTCCACTGCTTGAGCAGCAGGATGAAGAGCGCCAGGATCAGCAACAGGCTCGCCACGGCGAACGCGGCCACGTGGTTGTATTCGTTGTAGAGGATCTCGACGTGCAGCGGCAAGGTGTTGGTCACCCCGCGAATGTGCCCTGAAACCACCGACACCGCACCGAATTCACCCATGGCCCGCGCGGTACAGAGCACCACGCCGTAGATCAGGCCCCATTTGATGTTGGGCACGGTGACGTGCCAGAACATCTGCCAGCCATTGGCCCCGAGCAAACGCGCAGCCTCCTCCTCCTGAGTGCCCTGCTCCTGCATCAGCGGAATCAGCTCACGGGCCACGAACGGCACGGTGACGAAAATCGTCGCCAGCACGATTCCCGGCAAGGCGAAGACGATCTGGATGTCGTGATCCTGCAGCCACGGGCCGAACAGCCCCTGGGCGCCGAACATCAGCACATAGACCAGACCGGCGATAACCGGCGATACCGAGAATGGCAGGTCGATCAGGGTCACCAGCATGCTTTTGCCGCGGAACGAGTACTTGCTCACGCACCACGCGGCACTGACACCGAACACCAGGTTCAACGGCACCGAAATCAGTACGGCAATCACCGTGAGTTTCAGCGCCGACAGTGCGTCGGGTTCGAAGATCGCGGTGAAGAAGGCACCCAGGCCATTTTTCAAACCCTGGGACACCACGATGAACAGCGGCAGTAACAGGAACAGCGCAAAAATCAGCCAGCCAAGGCCGATCAGGATTCGCCGCGAGGTTGCACTGCCACGGCGGGCAGCGTTGGCCGAAGAGGCGGCAGCAATAGACGATTGGGACATTGTTCGCGCCTCCTTATGGGGTTTCGATGCGCCGCTGCAGCAAGTTGATCAGCAGCAACAGAATGAAGGAAACCACCAGCATCAGTACACCAATGGAGGTAGCGCCGGTGTAATCGTATTGGTCGAGCTTGACCATGATCAGCAGCGGCAGGATCTCGGTTTTCATCGGCATGTTGCCGGCGATGAAAATCACCGAACCGTACTCGCCGACACCGCGGGCAAAGGCCAGGGCGAAACCGGTGAGCCACGCCGGAAGCAGTGCGGGCAACAGGATATGCCGGGCAACCTGCCAGGGTTTGGCACCCAGGCACGCCGCCGCTTCTTCCACTTCACGGGGAATATCGGCCAGTACCGGCTGTACGGTACGTACTACGAATGGAAGTGTCACAAAAGTGAGGGCGAGGGTGATGCCCAGGGGGGTGTAGGCGATCTTGAAACCCAGATCCGCTGCAAACTGCCCTACCAACCCGGTGGGGGTATACAGCGCGGTCAGCGCAATACCGGCCACGGCGGTGGGCAATGCGAAGGGCAAGTCGATCATTGCATCGATGACCTTGCGCCCAGGGAAGGTATAGCGCACCAGCACCCAGGCCAGCAGCGTGCCGATGATGCCGTTGATGATCGCGGCGTACAGGGCGGTGCCGAAGCTCAGCTTCAACGCCGCCAGCACCCGTGGCGCCGAGATGATTGCCCAGAACTGATCCCAGGTGAGTTGAGCGGCATGCACGAACATCGCCGCCAGTGGTATGAGCACAATCAGGCTGAGGTACACCAAGGTGTAGCCCAGCGTCAGCCCGAAGCCGGGTATGACGGGGGAGATACGACGCGACATAAAAGTCCTTGGTTGAGAATGCACAAAGCCTCGAATCGCGATCCGAGGCTCCTTGATGGCTATTTAAGATTACTGCGCCTGGTAAATCTGGTCGAATACGCCGCCGTCGTTGAAGAATTTCGGCTGCGCGGTTTTCCAGCCGCCGAAGTCTTTGTCGATGGTGACCAGGTCCAGTTTCGGGAACTGCTGGGCGTATTTGGCAGCCACATCCTTGTCACGTGGACGATAGAAGTTTTTCGCGGCAATTTCCTGGCCGGCAGGGCTGTACAGGTGCTTGAGGTAGGCTTCGGCGATCTGCTCGTTGCCCTTTTTCTCGGCGTTCTTGTCGACCACCGCCACTGGAGGCTCGGCAAGGATCGACAGCGAAGGCACGACGATCTCGAACTTGTCGGCGCCGCCATCTTCTTTCAGCGCCAGGAACGCTTCGTTTTCCCAAGCCAGCAACACGTCACCCTGACCGTTGTTGACGAAGGTAATGGTCGAACCACGAGCACCGGTGTCCAGGACAGGCACGTGCTTGAATAGGGTTTGCACGTATTCCTTGGCCTTGGCTTCGTCACCGCCGTTGGCTTTCAGGCCATAGGCCCAGGCCGCGAGGAAGTTCCAGCGCGCACCGCCGGAGGTTTTCGGGTTCGGGGTAATCACCGATACGTCGTTCTTGACCAGGTCGCCCCAGTCCTTGATGCCTTTAGGGTTGCCCTTGCGCACCAGGAACACGATGGTCGAGGTGTATGGCGTGCTAGCTTCCGGCAGGCGCTTCTGCCAGTCGGCCGGCAGGGTCTTGCCGAGCTTGGCGATTTCGTCGATGTCGCCGGCCAGGGCCAAGGTCACCACATCGGCGCGCAGGCCGTCGATCACCGCCCGGCCCTGTTTGCCCGAGCCACCGTGGGACTGCTGGATTTTCACGCTGTCGCTTGGATTACTTTTCTTCCAGAAATTGACGAATTCAGCGTTGTAATCCTGGTACAGCTCACGGGTCGGATCGTACGACACGTTGAGCAGCTCGTAATCCTTGGCAACGGCGGAACTGGCAAACAGGGCGCTGGCCAGGGCGGCCAAAGCGAAATGGCGAATCGACGACATGGTGAAAGCTCCTGGAATTCTATTGTGCTGGCTAGTTTTTATGGATTTCTGGAATCGCGGTGTCGGTTCAAAGATCGCAGCCTTCGTCAGCTTGCACTCCCCTGTAGAAGCTGGCGCAGGCTGAGATCTTTTGATTTTTCGCTTCAGCCCGGTTTATTGCCCGGCTGCTGCAAGCGGAATTTTTCCTTGCGTTCGATCTGGACCACCTGGGCGTTGTGCACGGTGATTTCCACCGCACCAAACCGCAGGTCGCGCAAGGCGCTCTGGATTTCGCGCAGGATGGTTGCTTCGTCCTGGCCGTCAACGCTACGTAGAGATGCGCTCATGGTGCTGCTCCTTCGACTGAGAGGTTGCCTGGCAGTGGCGGCACTGCTTGCGGCGTGAGACCAATAGTAGAGAGGCGCGGATATTCTTAAAAAGACTATTTAAGAATGTTTATATAACCAGAAGACATTATTTGATGGGACAAGGGTTTGCGGATGTTCAGGCGATCACTGGAGCACGCAACCAATCCAATTGCCCAGCCGGCACCGGCCGCCCAAACCAGTAACCCTGCCCCAGATGGCTGCCGTGTTCGAGCAGGAACGCCGCCTGCTCGACCTGCTCGATGCCTTCGGCTTGCACCTGCATGCCCATGCTCTGCGCCAGGGCAATGATGACCCGCACGATGGCCGCGTCGTCCTCGTCCATCGGCAACCCGGCGACAAAACCCTGGTCGATCTTGAGTTTCTGTACCGGCAGGCGCTTGAGTCGCAACAGCGACGAATAACCGGTCCCGAAATCATCGATGGCCAGTTGCACCCCCAACTCCCGTAGCCGGTGCATTTGCTCAAGCGCGACCTCTGGATCTTCCATCACCGCGCTCTCGGTGACTTCCAGCTCCAGGCAGGCCGGGTCCAGGCCGGTTTCGCGCAGCACCTGCGCAACCTGTTGGTAGAGCTCACGGCCGGCGAACAGACGCGATGACACATTCACCGCGACAAACGACAACGCCACGCCCGCCTGCTGCCATAGGCACATCTGCTCACAGGCCTGGCGCATCACCCAAGCGTCAATCTGGGCGATCAGTCCCGTCCGCTCGGCGACCGGAATGAATTGCGCAGGCGACACCATGCCGCGCTGCGGATGCTCCCAACGCACCAGCGCCTCGACGCCGACCAGGCGACGGGTCTTGAGATCGTGAACCGGCTGGTAAAACACCCGTAGCTCGTCCTGCTCAAGCGCCCTGCGCAGTTCAGAGGCGGTCTCGACCCCCTGCTGGGCATGGGCCGTCAACTCTTCGGTGTACAGGGCATAGCCATTGCGCCCGGCGCTCTTGGCCTTGAACAGTGCCGAATCGGCGTTGCGCAACAACTGCTCGGCACTCAATGCATCGCTGGGAAACTGGCTGATACCGATACTGGCGTTGATGAACAGCCGCTGCCCGTGAATGTCGAAAGGCTCCTTGAGGCCCTCGATGATCCGCTGGGCGAGCGCCGCGGCCTGCATCAGTTGCGGACAACTTTCGGCCAGCACGGCGAACTCATCGCCCCCCAGGCGCGCCAGGGTGACCCCAGGGTCGAACATGGCACGCAAGCGTTCGGCCACCGCCTTGAGCAATTGGTCACCCATTGAGTGCCCGAGGCTGTCGTTGATCATCACGAAGTGATCCAGATCGATCATCAGCAACGCACAGCCACGCTTGTGGATCTGCGCCGATGCCAGGGCTTGCGTGGCGCGATCGGTGAACAGCAGGCGATTGGGCAGGCCGGTGAGCGGATCGTGATGAGCCAGGTGCCTCAACTCATGTTCCGAGTCCTTGATTGCGCTGATGTCGGAAAACACCGCCACGAATTGACTGCAACGCCCCTGGTCATCGTGGATGATGCGGATGGTTTGCCATTGCGGGTAGATTTCGCCGCTTTTGCGGCGGTTCCAGATTTCCCCGCTCCACTCGCCGACGCTGTTGAGCGTGGCGAACATCGCCTGGTAGAACGCGGGTGGATGATGCCCCGACTTGAACAGACTGGGCTGGCGCCCCAGCACTTCTTCACGCTGATAGCCGGTGATAGCCATGAAGGCGCGGTTCACATGCACGATCTGCCCTTGGTGATCGGTGACCAGCACCCCTTCACGGGTGCAATCGAACACGGCGGCGGCCTGGCGCAGACGCTCGCGGTCTTCGCTTCGTTCACGCAATTTCGCGCCGACGCCCAGGCAACGCAACAGTCGTGCACGGGCAATGAAGATCAAGACCGCGCTCAGCACCACCCAGGCATAACCGTTGATCAGTTGCCAGCGTAAGCGCTCGGCCGAGTTATCGAATAAACTGCTCAATAAATAGCCACTGAGCAGCATCCAAGCCACGGAAATCAGCAGGTAAAGCAGCGCTGCACGCATGGCATCGCGATAGCTGGCAGACATAAGGCTGTCCATGTCCCTACGAAAAAACCGGGATTATAGTTTAAAGACACATCCTGCCACTCATATCTGAAAGGGCGACTGGTTTTATCTGTCCGCTTAGTGATAATGCAACGGCTGTTTTTTTCTTTTTCGAGGGCCCTATAGCCTATGTGGTACGAAGGTTTTCTCGGCTTGTCGCCCTGGTCACTGGTGGCAGTCACCCTGCTGATGACCCACGTCACGATCATCGGCGTCACGGTCTATCTGCATCGTTACTCAGCCCATCGCTCGCTTGAGTTGAATGCTGGCCTGAAACATTTCTTCCGCTTCTGGCTGTGGTTGACCACGGCGCAGAACACCCGCGAGTGGACCGCCATCCACCGCAAGCATCACGCCAAATGCGAAACCGTCGATGACCCGCACAGCCCGGTGATCAAGGGCCTGTCCACCGTTCTGCGCAAAGGCGCCGAACTGTACCGCGCCGAAGCGGAAAACCCCGAGACCCTGCGCATCTACGGCAAGAACTGCCCGGACGACTGGATCGAACGCAACGTCTACACCCGCTTTCCACTGCTGGGCGTGGCGATCATGGCCGTTATCGACCTGCTGCTGTTCGGCACCATCGGCATCACCATCTGGGCCGTCCAGATGATGTGGATCCCGGTGTGGGCCGCCGGCGTGGTCAATGGCCTGGGCCATGCCATCGGCTACCGCAACTTCGAGTGCCGCGATGCGGCGACCAACCTGGTGCCCTGGGGCATCCTGATCGGTGGTGAAGAGCTGCATAACAACCATCACACCTACCCTAACTCGGCAAAACTGTCGGTGAAGAAGTGGGAATTCGATCTGGGCTGGGCCTGGATCCAGGTATTCAGTTTCCTGCGCCTGGCCAAGGTCCAGCGGGTCGCGCCCATTGCCCACCGTGTCGAAGGCAAGGGCAACCTGGACATGGACACCGCCATGGCGATCCTCAACAACCGCTTCCAGATCATGGCCCAGTACCGCAAGCTGGTGATCGGGCCTCTGGTCAAGCAAGAGCTGGAAAAGGTCGATCACTCGGTCCGCCATCAGTTCCACCGCGCCAAGCGTTTGCTCTCGCGCGAAACCAGCCTGCTGGACGACAAGCACCACGTGCGCATCCAGAACATGCTCGAGCACAGCCAGGCACTGAAGGTAATCTACGAGAAACGCCTGGCCTTGCAGCAGATCTGGGTCAAGACCAGCTCAAATGGTCACGACATGCTGGCCGCCATCAAGGACTGGGTACACGAAGCCGAAGCCAGCGGTATTCAATCGCTGCGCGACTTCGCCGATCAGCTGAAAACCTATTCCCTGCGCCCAAGCGCTACCTGAAACCGTTGATCGGTGCGCCCAATGCCCGGGCGCACCCTTCGGAACTTCGCTCTAAATCCCCTATCTCAATGACACTTCGCCATCCAGGCGGGCTTCGCTGTGGCCGCTTCGAACCCTGAGCGGTGCACGCCCTTGAGATTTGGTGCCGATGGTCAACAACCAGCAAGACTCATCCCTCACGCAGTGGCCCGAGGCCGCGCAAACCCTGATGGCGCTGATGCACGCCCAAGGCGAGGTGGCGCGCCTGAGCGAACGCGAACAGCTGCTCAACACCTTGCTGGTGAGCGTCAACGCGGTGCTGTGGGCATTCAATTGGGAAACCCGCCAGGTGCTGTATGTCAGCCCCGCCTATGAACGGATTTTCGGCCGCAGCGCCGACCTGCTGTTGGCCGACTACAACCAGTGGCGCGACAGCATTTACCCCGACGATCTCGAATACGCCGAGCGCAGCCTGGCGGACGTGCTGGACAAAGGTGCCGTTGAAGACCGCGAGTACCGAATCATCACCGCCGATGGCCAGCTGCGCTGGATCAGCGACAAGTGCTTCATCAACCGGCAGGCCGAGCCTGGGCAGCCGGTGATCATTGTCGGCATCGCCGAAGACATCACCGACAAGAAACAGCTGGAGTCCGAACTGCATCGTCTGGCAACCACCGACGCCCTGACCCGCAGCAGCAACCGCCGGCATTTCTTCGAAGGCGCCGACCACGAATTCGAACAGGCACGACAACAGTGCACGCCGCTATCGTTTCTCATGCTGGACATCGATGACTTCAAGGTCATCAACGACACCTACGGCCACCAGGAAGGCGATAACGTGCTGCAGCATATTGCCGACCGCGGCCGCGCTGCACTGCGCCGCGGCGATTTGTTCGGGCGCATTGGCGGCGAGGAGTTCGCCGCGGTCTTCCCCGGCTGCACACCGCAGATGGCCCTGCAAGTGGCCGAGCGCTTGCAACGAGAGATTCAGGCGTTGACCTTCAACCACGACGGCCAGACATTCGGCATCACCGTCAGCCAGGGGCTGACCAGCCTCACGGCCGAGGATAAAAGCGTGGAAAGCCTGTTTGCCCGTGCGGATGCGGCGATGTACGAGGCCAAGCGCCAGGGCAAGAACCGGATCATCACGGCCTGACTGACACGGACTCTTGTAGGAGCCAGGCTTGCCGGCGAACCAGACACCTCGGTGCACCTGCTGCACCGCGTTATCGTTCTTCGCCGGCAAGCCTGGCTCCTACAGGGGGCCGCGTCAGCCCTATTTCTTGCGCATCCGCACCAGCTCCGGCAAGCCGATCTTCAGCAACCGCGCCGTTCGACTATTGGCCAGCGCCTCAAGGCCCTCATGCTCGGTCAGGCGCGCCAGTTGCGCCGCCATGTTCATCACCAGGGCCTCGCGGGAGTAAACCCCGCCACCGAGCTGGTAAGCCGCCGCAATCAGCTGCCGCAGCTCCAGCGGCAGGCGCCAGCGGGTGCGCAACGCCGAACCGTAGGCAGCACCGAACTCGGCCAGCGCCTCGCCCACTTGCTCCTGCTCGTCCAGGTCGCCACCGGCCTGTTTCCATTCCTGCAAGCAGCGCAGCAACGCCAGGTCGCCCAGCCGATGCAGCATGCCGGCGCAGTAGCAACGTGCTTGATCCAGATCCAGCAAGCGCGCCAGTGTTCGCGCGTACTCAGCGGTGTGCAGCGACAAATCCCAGTAACGCTCGGCATAGTCCGCCAGCTGCGGATCGCTGAGCCGCGCACTGCGCTTGAGTGTCAGGCCCAGGATCAGGTTCATGCTCTGCCCGGTGCCCAAACGGTGAAGCGCCTGGGACAGCGTCTGCACAGCGGTGCCATGGTGCTGGGCGGCGCTGTTGGCAGCGGCGATCAGCACGGCGGTGACCTGTGGATCGGTGCGGATCTCATCTTCCAGCACCGTCAAATCCAGACCATTTGGATTGAGGCTTCGCTTGACCGCCACTTGCACGTCGGTCATCAGCGGCGCGCCTTCCGCCAGTTCGCGACGACGCTCAAGGAACACGGACAACGTCATGCCCGGCGCCAGCGTTGGCACCTCGCACGATACCTCTTCCCCAGCGTTCAGCAGCAAAGCCTGCAGGCGCTGGGTCAGGCTTGCCATGTTCAGGGGTTTGGTCAGGTACGCGGCGGGGGCCAGCGGCAAGGCCTCACGTACGCTCGCACTGTCGTTGCGGCTGCTCATCAGAATGAAGGGCAACGGTGGATTGCGCTTACGCTGGCGCACACTGCGCAACACATTCAGGCCGTCGACGCCTGGCAACTCCCAATCGGCGATGACCAGGTCGTATGGGTTTGACGCCAGCAAAGCCAACGCCTGCTGACCATCGGCACACAAATCCAGCCGCGCATCGCAGCGAACGTTCAACAACACTTCCTTGAGCAGATCGCGGGTCCATGGGTCGGCCTCGGCGATCAGCACTCTCGGAATCGCGGGTAAAATGACGACTGTCATACAGCTCTCCCTGGCAATGCGTGAACCTTAGCCAAAGCCGGCCATCGGTTACAGCGCTAATACGCGGTTTTGCGTTTTAGAGGGCATGAAAAAACCCGCCGAAGCGGGTTTTTTGTGAAGCAGGTCACACTCGGTGATCAGAGCTCGGAGAAGCACTCTTCGATGATCGCCAGGCCTTTATCCAGTTGCTCGTCCGGCGAAGTCAGCGGTACCAGGACGCGCAGAACGTTGCCGTAGGTGCCGCAGGACAGCAGGATCAGACCCTTGTCGCGAGCCTTGGCCACAACAGCGGCCACGGCGGTCGGGTTCGGCTTGTGGCTGTCGCCACCTTCGAACAGCTCGACAGCGATCATCGCGCCCAGGGCACGCACTTCGCCGATTACCGGGTACTTGGCCTGGATAGCTTTCAGGCCAGTCACCAGACGCTCGCCGACAGCCTTGCAGCGGTCCAGCAGGTGCTCTTCTTCGAACACTTCCATCACGGCCAGGGCCGCGGCGCAAGCGATCGGGCTACCGGCGTAGGTGCCGCCCAGGCCGCCTGGAGCGATAGCGTCCATGTATTCCGCCTTGCCGCACACACCGGCCAACGGGAAGCCGCCAGCGATGGATTTGGCGAAGGTGGTCAGGTCGGCAGCAACGCCCATCTGTTCCATGGCGAAGAAAGTACCGGTACGGCCTGCGCCGGTTTGTACTTCGTCAGCGATCAGCAGGATGCCGTGCTGGTCGCACAGGGCACGCAGACGCTTCATGAATTCTTTTGGAGCGACGTAGAAACCACCTTCGCCCTGAACCGGCTCGATGATGATGGCAGCGATGTCACGCGGCTCGGCGTCGTTCTTGAAGATGCGCTCGATGCTGGCGATCGAATCGTCGATGCTCACGCCATGCAGTTCGTTCGGGTACAGCGCGCGGAACACGCCGCCTGGCATCAGGCCCATGCCGGCCGAGTAAGGCACGACTTTACCGGTCAGGCCCAGGGTCATCATGGTACGGCCGTGGTAAGCGCCGGTGAACGCGATCACGCCGGCACGGCCAGTGGCGGCACGGGCGATCTTGATCGAGTTTTCCACAGCTTCGGAGCCGGTGGTCACCAGCAGGGTTTTCTTGGCGAAATCACCTGGCACCTTGGCGTTGATTTTTTCGCACACTTCTACGTACGGCTCGTAGGCCAGTACCTGGAAGCAGGTGTGGGTCAGCTTGTTCAGCTGCTCGGTCACGGCGGCGATGACTTTCGGGTGCACGTGGCCGGTGTTCAGCACGGCGATACCGCCGGCGAAATCGATGAACTCGCGACCTTCAACGTCGGTCACGGTCGCGTTCTTCGCGGACTCGGCGAAGATCGGGTGAATCTGGCCAACACCACGTGGAACTGCATTGGTACGGCGGGCCATCAAATCAGCGTTAGTCTTGCTCATTACATTCCTCATTCGCCGCTCATCGGTCGGCGTGGTTCAAGGATTAAGCGGCGGGGAAGCAACTGCAGCAGCATGCGATGATCGACTGCTACAGCGTTCCCGGCCACAGAGAAAATTCCTGTTTGAAACGGCGCAAAGGGACAGCGCTCTCGTGCCCTTTGCGTTTGAAGCAATCTCTTACCGGGCTTAGATGCCCAGGCAGAGGTATTTGATTTCCAGGTAATCTTCGATGCCGTACTTGGAGCCTTCACGGCCCAGGCCCGAGGCCTTGATGCCGCCGAATGGCGCGACTTCGTTGGAGATCAGACCGGTGTTGACGCCGACCATGCCGTATTCCAGGGCTTCTGCCACGCGGAACACGCGACCCAGGTCACGAGCATAGAAGTACGAAGCCAGGCCGAACTCGGTGTCGTTGGACATCGCGATCACATCGGCTTCGTCTTTGAAGCGGAACAGTGGAGCCAGTGGGCCGAAAGTTTCTTCCTTGGCCACGGCAGCATTGTTCGGCACGTTGGTCAGGATGGTCGGTTCGAAGAAGTTGCCTTCCATCGGCTTGCCGCCAGCCAATACGGTCGCGCCTTTGCTCAGGGCGTCGGCGATGTGCTCTTGCACCTTGGCCACGGCTTTTTCGTCGATCAGCGGGCCAGTGGTGGTTCCGTCTTCCAGTCCGTTACCGATCTTCAGCTTGGCCACGGCCACTTTCAGTTTCTCGGCGAAGGCGTCGTAGACACCGTCCTGAATGTACAGACGGTTGGCGCAGACGCAGGTCTGGCCGTTGTTGCGGTATTTGGAAATGATCGCGCCTTCGACGGCCTTATCCAGGTCCGCGTCGTCGAACACGATGAACGGTGCGTTGCCGCCCAGTTCCAGGGACACTTTCTTGATGTCCTTGGCGCATTCGGCCATCAGCTGACGACCAATTTCGGTCGAACCGGTGAAGGACAGCTTGCGCACGATCGGGTTGCTGGTCAGCTCGGTACCGATGTCGCCGGCGCTGCCGGAAACAACGCTGAACACGCCAGCCGGGATACCGGCACGCTGGGCCAGTTCGGCCAGGGCGAAAGCGGAGTATGGGGTTTGCGAAGCAGGCTTGAGCACCATGGTGCAACCGGCGGCCAGGGCCGGGCCGGCTTTACGGGTGATCATGGCCGCCGGGAAGTTCCACGGGGTGATGGCCGCGGTCACGCCGATTGGCTGCTTGATCACGATCAGGCGCTTGTCTGGCTGGTGGCCCGGAATCACGTCACCGTAGATGCGCTTGGCTTCTTCGGCGAACCACTCGATGAAGGAAGCGGCGTAAACGATTTCGCCCTTGGCTTCGGCCAATGGCTTGCCTTGTTCCATGGTCATCAGGCGAGCCAGGTCGTCCTGGTTCTCGATCATCAGTTCGAACCAGCGACGCAGTTTGCCCGCACGTTCTTTGGCGGTCAGTGCACGCCAGGCCGGCAGCGCTTTATCAGCAGCTTCGATCGCACGGCGGGTTTCGGCAGCGCCCATTTTCGGCACGGTGCCCAGGATTTCGCCCGTTGCCGGGTTGTTGACCTTGATCGTCTGACCGTTGTCCGCGTCTACCCAAGCGCCATCGATGAAGGCTTGCTGGCGGAACAACTGGGTGTCTTTAAGCTGCATGTCGGCTTTCCTTAACAGCACCGCGCACGCGCGGAGCAAATTATGATTGTAGAAAGGCGCCTCAGTAGGCTGCCGTCAGGGAAATCATTCACCGGGCTGAAGCACATAAATAGCGCACTGATTCAAATCGTGCGGTTCAGCACCCAGACAAGAGCGTTTGAAATCTCAAACGAATCCTAGGATCAAAGGGGGTAAAGGACAATAGCCTGTTCGAAAAAAAGAACGAAAACGCCGCATTTGCTGCTATTTTCTGATCAACGTAGCAAACGCAGGTTACGCTTTTAAAAAACGCATGCGATTCAGCAGCATGGACGCCCGCATTGCATATGCGTATCATGGCGCCCGCTGCACCAGTAGCTCAGCTGGATAGAGTACTGCCCTCCGAAGGCAGGGGTCGTGGGTTCGAATCCCGCCTGGTGCACCATACGTAGAAACGAGAAAGCCTCAGGCCGTAGGGTCTGGGGCTTTTTTGTATCTTTCAAAATGCTCCTGCACACTCTTGGAGCAGCTGGAATCACCAGTTCGCACCGCCAGACTGCGATGCTTGTTTCTCGAACTTGGCGCAGGCGTTGTAGGTATTGACGTCATCAACCACATTGGAAACGCATCGGCCATAAGCGATCAGCTCGTAAACCTGCAGGCCATGGCGCTTGGTCAGGTAATACTCCACAGGTAATAACTGTGCCATGTAGCCCACCTCCAGGTGCGAGTCTTCAATGGCCTTCGATACCTGCTTGCGGTCACCGCTTCGGTCGACCTCCTTGAATAGCATGTTGAACGTCCAGGCAGTGCGCCCAGTGCTCTGCAGGCTTGTGCGCAAATAGGATGCTGCACGCGCGGAGTCGCCAGTGATGGCGTAAGCCATGGCCAGTTTGTTGGTGACTGCGACATTGCCTTGCAGGGTCGCAGGCAAGGGCTGCGCCTCAATGCGAGTCAAATTTGCCTTGAGCTGCTCGCGATTACTGGAAACCAAATCGTTTAGCCGGAACAGGTAGTCGACCGAAGAGAAGTCCGGCAGCGGCCCACCCGGCCGACGACGGCGCTGCTCTGGTGGCAGGCTGGCGGCGAACTTCACGGTCGAATCCAGTCGCTGTTCGGACGATTGGTAGATACTCTCGTCCACATGGCTTAGCTCCTTGCTACAGCCCTTCAGGTTAATCTGGTAGTTACCGCCTTTGCCCGTCAAGCATCGGGCCGTTTTCGGAGCTTGCGCCAACAGAGCTCCTTCACCGTACTTGCCGAGTCGGCGGACAGCCATTTTGAGGCCATCAAGAGAATATCCGGCTTTCACCAGCAACTGCGCGGCGAAGCGATCTGCAGCGATTTCCTGTTCCTGATTCCAGTGCCGGTAGACGAAGCCTTTAGCCATATCATCGACAGTCTCGCCAAAGAGCAGACTGTAACCGCCGGCTCCAGCGGCCCAAGCGCCCAGCTTGGTCATATCCAATGCCGTCTGTTGCAAGCTGCCCTTCGTGGTATCGCCCTGATAGACATGCCCGAGTTCGTGGGCGATGACTGCTGCAACCTCATCTTCGGAGCTGGCTTGGGCTATCAAGCCGGCCGACACCACGATGGTTGTATTAGAGAGCGAATAGGCTTCATACCCGCTGAAGGAGTCCACAACTACTACGCAGTCGCACGATTTTCCCCAGGCACCTTCAAGGCGCTGGCGGACACGCTGCACATATTCGATCAGCGCCGGATCCAAGACCGGGGTGCGATCCATCTGCCGCAATAGTCTCACGTCGTCGATATTGATCTTGCGATCGGCCCCCTCCAACGGCTTGAACGCGCTGTACTTCGGGTCGACAGCGCAACCGGACAGCGCCGCAAGTGCGAGTGCAAACAGGCAGACACCCAGCCTGATCATTTGCATCCCTCGCCCGCGCCTTTAACGCTTGCAGATTTAGCATCGCCAGCCAGGGTCACAGGTATGGTGCTGCAGGCGTCGACCACCAGTTTTTCGTTTACCAACTCCACATCGGCACGAGAAACCCTCCAGGCAGCGGCGCCGTGGCGGAACTCCAGCCGGCTACCTTCCACGGCCTTGGCCGGCAGCGGAAAGGACAATTTGCCCAGCTGCGATATCATCCGATACTCACCACCATTAGTGGCCTGAGCCTCGACTTCTTCGGGATGGGGAATTCTCTGGATCTGCAGCGTATCTGCCGAAACCGGAACAATGTTCAAACTAGCAAGCAGGAGCAAGTGGATCGGAAACCACGTTTTCATTGGATACATCCTTGTGATAGTTCGGCTCACTCGCCGCGATTGCCTCCCACAGAAACGGGATGAAGGCGGATAACGACATCCAGCCTTCGGGAGCCACGCTCAGGCGGTAGCACAGGTAGAAACTCGACGTGACCAGCAGCATTGAGAGCACGGTTAAACCCAATGCTTTGATCACCTTTACGACAACCAAATCGCTCTTGGCATCAGCAGCGATCTTCTTCTGAACCTTCCAACCAAGAGTGCCGTGCCGCCACATCCAGAACAGAATCGCCAGAAACAAACAGAAAAAAATGAATTTTTCAGAGTCGCTTTGGCGTATGTAGTCCTGGCCCTTTTCACTTAAGTTCACCAACGCATTGGCATGCAGGTATACGCCCGCCACCTGCCCATAAAGTGGCGATGCAACGTAGTCGTTCAGGCTGGGCATAACGTTCCCCACCAACACCGCGAATGGTTCGTCGGGCTTGAGGTGGGGCGGCCTGAGGCTGACCGGATGCTCTCCATACAACTGAGACAGCCGCACCTGATGCACGGGCATGCATACAGCTGGCGGGTTTTTGGCCGCTGTAGCGAGACCAGCAAGGCGATAGAAAATTGCTACAACATCTCGCCACGCGCTCTGCGAGCTGGCCGGACAATCATCCCGGGGTGTGATACTCCACTGAATGGCTAGATCTGGGTGGTTTGGGGAGTCGATCCACTGACAATCATCACCGCGTGCTTTGCACAGTTCCTGGTAGAGTGCACTGGCTGCCGTCGCTACAGGTGTATCTCCCTGCGCACCTCCCAGCGGGGCCTGCAACGGGTAAAGGTCGCCAGCACCCTCCCAGGCCGAGACAGCCAGCGAAGCGGGCTGCAACTGCTCAAGGGACTGTGGAGACATCGGCACAAACCTCCCCCCACCGGCCAGATGAATCCTCGATGCAACTGGATTAGCGTCCAGTCGCTTCAAATTACGACCGAGTTGCCCCAAGTTTTCGCTCGTCGCACGCGGGCGCTCAAAGAAGATGTCGTAGAAAATAGCTGCAGGAGCAGCCTCACCGCCTCTAGGTAGAGCGAGGTCTCGCAAAATTCGGCCATGATCTGCGTATGTCAGAGGCCAGTCATTGGCCTCCATCCAGCCCTTTCCTTCATTGTTCAACCCTGCGATGCTGGGGTAATCGATGGCTACAACCGTTACTGGTGCAGGAGCGACGGGAAAAGCGAATGCTCGAAATCGTCCGATCTGATCCGACAATGCCTTGTCAGCAGCAGAAGACAGGCCAAACGGGTCACTGAACAACACCCAGGATGCAAAGCCTAGATAAAGCAATACACGAACCAGCGGGCACCGACGCAACCGCTCAATTGCGCAGTCCAACGCCTTGGTGACGCGCTCAAAGCCTGAGCAAATAAACGACCAGAAAGATAACAAGGTACATAAAGTTTTCACGCCATCACTCCGTGATGTCACTTGGCCATTCCCGGGCGAAGAATATCCAAAGGTTTCATGCTGTGTAAATTCAAATAAAAAATATGCCGCCAATACACCAGCGCAATGCCACGAAGGGTATTTAGGACGAACCCTGGATCAAATCGACTTCGCTAATTTCTTTTTGTCGTCGCTGGCTGCCGACGAAGGAGAGACGTATACCGCCGGATACTGCGGCGCGAGTCATATCCTCACTAGTTAGTATCAATGTATTCGGTACCAACGCAGATCCATGTACGGACCGGACACAGATCCAACACTGCCCCAAATAAAAAAACCGCCGAAGCGGTTTTTTCATTCTGTCGTCCAATCAAACTCGTCGTATTCATCATCCTCATCGTCCTCGGATTCTTCCACTTCAAGAACGTCTTCTTCCTCAGCATCACCCTCTTCCTGCTGGTTCAGCAGAAAATCCTTACGACTCTCGGTAATTGCCCGTCGTAATTCCTCGCCCTTTTCCGGGCAGTTGAGCATTTGGGCGATGCGGTCGATTTTTTTTGTCACGGCATCCTCCAACGCATCGACTATGGCCCGATAGTGCGCGCTTTCGGGCCTTGATGCCAAATTGTCGAGCGTTATGCCGGTCAGTTTTTCTGCAGATCCTTCAGTCGGGCGCTGAGGTTTTCGTCGGGGAAGCGTTTGTGCAAGTCGGCCAGCAGTTTATCGGCGGCTTGCTTGTGCCCGTTTTTTTGCAGGCGAAGCACTTCGCGCAATTGATCATCCAGGGATTTCACAGGGGCCCCGGCGCGCTTGCTGACTTTGGCTTCGTCCGCCATGTCGACACTGAAGGATTCTGCTTGCGCCGGGGCCATCGATTCCGCCATGGGTGCGGCGGGTGCAGGTGCGGAGAGCGCGCCAACCGGGGCCTTCAGGGAACGGGCCGGCCCTGGCGGCGCTGCTTCGGCTTCCTGTTTGACGACCGGTACCGAGGCTTTGGGCGCGGGCGCGAAGTCGTAGCCTGGCACTTGCTCAGGTGTGCGTTGCACCAGCGAGAGCACCAGCGCGATGCCGACGAGGCTGGCGAATGCCACTTGCCAGCGGGGTTGCTGGCAGGCGCGAATCCAGCGTTGCCACAGCCCTGGCTTCGGCGAGGGTGCGGCGTTGCGCGCGGCGGCCAGGATCAAGGCATCGAGATGCGCCGGTGGTTCGCCGGTGGCCTGCTCGCGGTAATGTTCGAGCGCTTGGTGATCCGTGGTGTGCTTGGCGTCAGTCATGTCAGTACCTCCTCGGCCAGCAGCCGACGCAGTTTTTGCTGGGCGTAACGCAAGCGGCTCTTGACGGTTTCCAGCGGAGTTTCGGTGAGGGTGGCGATCTGCGGTAAATCGAGATCGCTGTAGGCGCGCAGCAGGAACACTTCGCGCTGGTCGGCGGGCAAGGCTTGCAGGGCAGCTTCAAGGCGCTGGCTGTCGCGGCTCAGGCTCAGCAGCTGTTCAGGGTCGGCCGCCTCGTCGGGCAGGGCATGGGCCTGTTCGTCGTAGCTGTCGTGCAGCGGTTGATGGGCGCCGTGTTTGCGCCAGTGATCGATCAAGCGGTTGCGGGCAATCTGGTAGAGCCAGGTACGAAAAGTCGCCCGACCTTGTGGCTGACTGCCGCTGCGGATCAAGCTCAACCAGGTTTCCTGATAGACCTCCTCGGCGAGTTCAGCCCTGCCACTCAACCCCAGCAGAAATCGGTACAAGCCCTGACGGTGGCGCGCGTACAAAATCTCGAACGCCGCACCGTCGCCCTCGCGATAACGGGCCAGCAGCGATTCGTCGCTGCTGGCCTCAAGGCTGCT
This sequence comes from Pseudomonas sp. WJP1, assembly GCF_028471945.1. Classification (NCBI taxonomy): domain Bacteria; kingdom Pseudomonadati; phylum Pseudomonadota; class Gammaproteobacteria; order Pseudomonadales; family Pseudomonadaceae; genus Pseudomonas; species Pseudomonas sp. WJP1. The sequence continues at coordinate 162,563 of NZ_CP110128.1, read as the reverse complement.
TGCAGGTGCAAACAGCTGGCTGATGAACCCTTTCAATCGGCTCACTATTCAATCCGTCGTTCGGTGGCAGTTGGATTCGACGCCGTGGTGGTGCGCAGGCTCTGCGCCAGTTCCACCAATTGTATGAACTCGCTGCGCAGGCCGAAGCGGTCATCGCCCCGAGCGCCTCGGGCCAGCGTTTCAGTGTCCTTGAGGCTGAATTCGCCGGTGTAGCGTCCGTCCTTGAGTTGTTGGGAAAACGCTGCCACTGCCGCGGCAAACCGCAGGTCATCGCTGGCTTTGCCAGTCGGGGAGTCAACGATCGGGCGCTCGATCAGGCGACTGTTACCACCCTCCGGCATTTGATAACGCACCCGCAGCATCGCCAATTCGCCATGTTTTTCGGAAACAGCGGAGTCCGCTTGAGCGTAGCGCAGCGGCTCCAGCCAACCCTTCTCACCCTTGGGGACAATTTCGTACAACGCAGTCACAGTATGTCCTGCACCGATCTCACCGGCATCGACCTTGTCATTGCTGAAATCCTCACGTTTCAATGCACGGTTTTCATAACCCAGCAGGCGATATTCGCTGACGTGCGCGGGGTTGAATTCCACTTGCAGCTTGACGTTTTTCGCCACGACGGCAAGGGTCGAGCCCAGTTGATCCACCAGCACCTTGCGCGCCTCACGCAGGTTGTCGATGTAGGCGTAGTTGCCATCGCCAGCATCGGCCAGTTGTTCCATCAGGTGTTCATTGTAGTTATCCACACCAAAACCCAGGGTGGTCAGGGATACGCCGGTCTTGCGTTTATCCACAGCCATTTGCTTGAGGCTGTCGAAGTCGCTGACGCCGACATTGAAGTCACCGTCCGTGGCCAGCAGCACACGGTTGATGCCCTTGGGGATAAATGCCTGTTGCGCCTGTTGATAAGCCAGTTCGATGCCCGAGGCTCCGGCGGTGGAACCGCCTGCAGTCAATTGGTCGATAGCTGTACGAATTTTCGCTTTTTCCCGTCCAGAAGTGGATTCGAGTACCACGCGCGATTCCCCGGCGTAGACCACCAACGAAACCCGATCCTGTTCACGCAGTTGCTCGACCAGCAATTTCAGGGTGCTTTTGACCAGCGGCAGGCCCTCGCGGCGATCCATCGAACCGGACACGTCCACCAGGAACACCAGGTTCGCCGGGGCCAGTTCAGCGACCACGCGATCCGAAGCCTTGATGCCGATGCGCAACAAGCGCGTGTGCGGGTTCCAGGGTGACGCTGCCAGTTCCGTGGTCACGCCGAAGGGCGAGCCGTCGGTGGGCAAGGCGTAGTCGTAAGGGAAGTAATTGACCATCTCTTCCAGCCGCACCGCCCCTTCCGGTGGCAGTCGCCCCTGGTTGAGCAAACGGCGGACGTTGGCGTAAGCGCCGGTGTCGACGTCGACGCTGAAGGTCGAGACCGGCGCCTGGGCGACGCTGTGGATCGGGTTGTCTGCCAGGGCCTGATATTGCTCGCGCTGTTCGTCACGGTAGCCCTGTGGATAAGCCTCTCCGGCCGGTATTGGCGCGAAACGGGCCATGGGCGCCGCGCTCACGCTGCGTTTGGCCACCGCGGCATCAGCCATGACGGTTTCATGTTGCACCAAGGCTTCGCTTTTCAGCTCAGACTGAGCCGGTGGCGGTACCGCTGCGGATTCAGGTTTCGAAGAAACGCCGCAACCGGCAATCGCCAGCAACAGCCCGGCGGTGAAACCCTGGGCGACCGGACGTAGAACATGCAGAGGGAGAGACATGGGGCTGACCTCAGGAGGAATTTGATCCATTCATCCTGTGAGACGGACAGCCCGATCGGTTCGGGTTAACCCTCGCTAAAAAACTTTTAGCGGTGGTAGCGCCGGACCACGCTGCTGTTTTTCAGTACGTGACCTTTGATTTTTTCCAGCAGCTGGGTGCGCGTCAGGCCGGCTGGCAGGGCATCGGGGGCCAGGTCCAGGGCGAAGATCTGGATGATGTAATGATGCGCGCTGTCGCCAACCGGAGGGCAAGGGCCGACGTACCCCGTAGTGCCTTTGCTGTTGGTGCCGCCGACACCCTCGAGCCCGGATTTTGTTCCGACACCTGCTGGAATCTGGTGCGTGCCGGCCTTGATGCCGTAATGCACCCAGTTGTCGACGCCCTGGCCTTTTTGGCCATCCGGGTCGTGCATGACGATGGCGTAGCTGAGCGTGCCTGCAGGGCCGGCGTTCCAGTTCAGCGCCGGCGAAACATTGTGTCCGCCACAACCCTGGGCGTCGCTGGCGGCGGCCGAGGTGAACAATCGGTCATCCGAGACGCCCGGGATGTTCAGGGTGAAATGTTCCTGGGCCGCCTGCGCCGGAAATTGCACGCAAAGGGCGACTGCTGCGGCCGCCAGCCAAGGGGTCAGAGAGGTCAATCGGGTCATACCGGGAGTACCTGGTGCGGGTGGGGCCGAGGTCGGCGAGCAAACTATAGCCGGACCGTTCGCGCGGTGGCAGTGGGAATTGGCTGAACCTCGAATTAAGCGCCAGACTCTTAATTGAAACGCCTGTCTGGAGAGCGATCATGACCCTGCATCGCGTTGCCCGTCTCGCCGATATACCCGAAGACCGTGGCCTGGAAGTCAGCATCCAGGACAGCAAAATCCTCCTGCTGAAAGTCGGCGATCAAGTACGCGCCTATCAAGGCGAATGCCCGCATGCCGGCGCGCCGCTGGTCGAAGGCGCGCTCTGCCATGGGCGGCTGACGTGTCCATGGCACAAGGGCCAGTTTCGGATCGAGGACGGCGGACTGTGTGAGCCGCCGGCCCTGGACAGCCTCAAGCGCTACCCGCTTGAAGTGCGCGGGGACGAAGTCTGGGTCGACGATCAGCCGCTGCAGGACGCTCACACGCCACCGGCCGATGACGAGCGCACCTTTGTGATTGTCGGTGCGGGTGCCGCGGGCACGGCGGCGGCATCGGCCCTGCGCGAAAAGGGCTTTGGTGGACGGGTGCTGTTGATCGACCGCGAAACCGGCGCCGGGTACGACCGCACGGTACTGAGCAAATTCGTGATTGCCGGTGAGACGCCGCTGGAGGAAGTCCCGGCCCTGCGCGAGGAAGACTTTTATCGCGAGCAAAGAGTCGAACGAATCAACGCTGAAGTGGCGAGCCTGGATGCCGCGAACAAAACACTGCGACTGGTCGACGGCCAATCGCTGAAGTACGACGCCGCATTACTGGCGACAGGCGGCATCCCCAATCGACTGCAATTGCCCGGCGCAGACCTGCCGCAGGTGTTCGTCTTGCGTTCCAAGGCGGATGCGCAACAGATTCTGCAGACCGCCAGGGCCGGTCAGCGGGCGGTGATCATCGGCGACAGTTTCATCGCCATGGAATCCGCTTCCTCCCTGCGCCAATACGGCCTGGAGGTCACTGTTCTGGCCCGCCATCCGGTGCCGTTTGCCAAACAGTTCGGCGACAGCGTCGGCAAGGCGATCCTGGCGCTGCACCAGGCCAACGGCGTGGTGTACCGGACCGAGGGGCAGGCAGCGCAGATCGAAGGGACTACGCGGGTCGAAGCGGTGCGCCTGGATAATGATCAGCGCTTGCCGGCGGACCTGGTGCTGGTCGGGATTGGCGTTACCCCGGCCACTGCGTCTTTTGCCGATCTGCCGAGGGAAAAGGACCAGTCGCTGCTGGTCGACGGCGGGATGCGCGTAGCCGACGGACTCTGGGCGGCGGGCGATATCGCGACGTTCACACTCAACGGCCAGCCCCAGCGCATCGAACACTGGCGCCTGGCGCAACAACAGGCGCGGATCGCGGCGGCGAACATGCTCGGTGGCGATGAGCGTTACCTCGACGTGCCGTATTTCTGGACCTGGCACTTTGGCAAAAACTACGACTACCTTGGGCACGCGCAAGCCTGGGACGAGGTCGAGTTCAAGGGTGATCCTGGCAACCCGCCGTTTATCGGTCTGTTCGGTAAAAATGGCGTGGTGACGGCGGCAGTGGCCTGCGATGAAGAGCGCACGATGGCGATGCTTGCGGAACGAATGAAGCAGCCGTTGTCCGTGGATGAGGCGTGGCGATTGATTCGCGGCTGAGGTGCACCTGTAGGAGCCAGGCTTGCCGGCGAAGAACGATAACGCGGTGTACCTGCTGCACCGCATTATCGTTCTTCGCCGGCAAGCCTGGCTCCTACAAGGTAGGGTGGGGGTTAGGGCTCTTGGACTACGCCTGGACCGCTGAACTTGTTCATCAGGAAACCGACAAACTCCTCGACGGTCATTTTCTGGCCGTTGAATTCCACCTGGTTATTGGCGAAGTGCAGTTGGGAGACAACGTTGTTGCCGTCCAGTTTCGCCAATTGCGAGCCGACCGCCATGCCGCTGAACATATCGGCGGTGGCTGTGGCCTGATCGGCGATGAGCTTGGCGTCGGTCTGGCCGTCGATTTGCGACTGCACGCTGAGTATGTCGACGAGCATCGGCTTGGACACTTTCAGGTTGACGTCCAGCAGCGCGATCATCTGGCGGACCAACTGGTCGGCCGGCAGGTCGATCGCTTGCGGCTTGGTCAGGTCGAGCACCAGGTTAGCGCGGCTTTCGCCATTGGCGGTGTTGAACGACAGGTTCTCCAGGGCCACCTGCGGACCGGCCGCCAGCAATTGTTCCAGGCCGGTTTTAAGCTGCGCTTCTTCTGCCGGGGTCAGGTTCAGCTCGGGCACCGGTTGACCGGCTTCGGCAGCCTCGGCCGCGGCCTGCTCATAGGGTTGCAATTTGGTCTGGTAGATCTGCATCAGCGACAACGTCGCCGGGATGTCGAGGTTCTTCAGGCTCATGGCCAGCTGGGCAGAACCCACGGCCTTGCCGTTCAGGGACACTTCACCGATCTTGTAATCGGCGCGCCCGGAAGCGCTGGTGCCTGATTCCTCGGTGTGGTTCTTCATTTCGAAGTTTTTGAAGCCCAGTACTGACTGCTTGGGGCCAAAAGTAGTTTTGCTGTTGCTCAGCTCGATAGTGTTGTCGCCGGTGTAATAGCCGTAGGTGCTTTTTGCCAGGTTGCTGGCCAGGGTGAGACCGCTCAACTCGACCTGCACCGGAGCCTGGTCTTCGGAAACCGTGGTCAGCTTGAGGCTGTCCATGTAGCCATCTGCCTTGACCTTCTGCGCCTGGGCGCTGGCCGCGACATCAACCTTCAGACCGGAAAATTTCAGGCTGGACTTGTCATCCAGCGCAGTTTCCAGCGGCAGCAATTCGAGCGTGCCGTTGGTGGAGTTGTCGTAGCCAATGTTGACCACGCCTTTGAGCGGCGAAGCGTCCTTGGTGGCGGCGAACCATTTTTCAGTGAGCGGGGTCTTTTCCAGTTCGTAGTGACTGGTTGCCATGACCGGCAACCACTTCAGCGACACCAGGCGCGAGAACGGCAGCGGGCCGTGTTCGATGTGGTCGGTAAACAGCAACTCGACCGGCGCCTCGCCGAACATTTCGCCTTCACCCTTGAGGCGGTAATGCGCAGTGCTGCTGAACACATGGCGTTCCAGGGACACCAGCTCCAGCGAGGCAGTGCCTTTGTAACCGACCATCGCAGCCTGCAATTGCTTGTTGGCATCCGCCAGGGAGGTGTTGAGCACACCTTCGATCTTGGTGCCGGTAAACCAGGCTCCGCCGGCGCTGATCGCACCAATGGCGACAACGATTCCCAGGAGCACGCCTGCTGATTTATTCATGAATGACCCGTTCAATGTCCGTTGTTGAGGTGTGGTCGTCTTCCCTGAACCCATGACGGGTTGTGGTCACGACTGCGCTGAAAGTGGGGTGCAGGTTAGCATCAGGCGCGACGGGTGGCCCAATGGTTAACGGTGAAAAAGTGTCTGTTTGAGTGCGCATGAGATCGCGTTCGCGGGCAAGCCTCGCTCCTACAGGTCAGCGTGAACCCTGTAGGAGCGAGGCTTGCCCGCGAAGGCGTCGGTACTGCCAACAGTGAATCAGGAATACTGCACTTCAATCTCATCAAGCTGATGATCAAAGGTTTTCAGCCGCGCCGTCCAGGTGTAGATCAACACTTCAAAATCCCGGTTGATCACCGCCCCACCTGTCACTTCCCCCCCGCGTGGGTCGCAGAAGTCCAGCTGATAGCGCTCGCGGGCCATGGCGGTAGCCACGTCGGCCAGCTCGCGGGCATTGTTGAGCCAGTGCCGACCGTCGTCGGCCACTTGTTTGTCCAGCTCAAGGCATTGTTTTTTCAAGCTCTCGAGGCTTTTTTCCAGCGGCGTGCCCGTGAGCTCGCCCATGACTTCCTGGAAGGTCCGGCCCGGTTGCCAGTAGCTGCCCCAGAAATACCGGTCGAAAACCGATTCGACACGCCGTAGCGCCACCTTAGTGTCCCAGATCATCACCAGGGTCTTGCCTTGTTCCAGCTGTCTTTTTTTGATTCGCTGGCCCTGGACCGAGGCCCAGGCCACCACCGCAATGGACATCACGGCGATCAACAGTGCGACGCTGTCGAGGAACGTCAGCGCCGTGTCGATCTGATGGGCCAGCATAATGCCGTAGAAATAGGTGCCCGTGAGCAGCACTAACGCCACAACGGCGCACCAGAAGCCGAGAGCATAAGGGTTTTTCATTATTGGTTTCCCCATGACCTGCGCATGCCTTGTGCGAATCCAGGGCGCTTTTTCAAGAACGCCCTTTCAACACTTCAAAGCATAGCAACGGCCTCAGGGTTTGCCGGGGTTCGACGCTTGCGTTCGTCCGCTTTCCCAACCGCCGCCCAGGGCGAGGAACAAATCGATCTGGCTGATGGCAACCTGGGTATTGGCAGCGGCCAGTTGCGCGGTGACGTCGATGTAGGTGCGGGTCGCCTGCAAGTCCGCCAGGAACGAGGCGCGACCGGCCTGGAAGAAGCGATGGGTCTGGTCGGCGGCGAGCTTCGCCGACTGCTCGGCGTCCGCCAGGGCCTCTCGGCGTTGCAGCAAGGCGGAGTACTGGGCCAGGCCGGTCTGGGTTTCACGAATAGCGTTGAGTACCACGCCATCGAAATGCGCCAGCGTGGCCTGGGTCACCGCTTCAGCCTCGCGAATCCGTGCCCGGGCGCCGTTGGTCGGCACGTTCCAGGTCAGCGACGGGCCGAAGCCCCAACGGTTGGTGGATGGCTCGCCAAGATTTTCCAGGATACCGACCGTGCCGATGGTCGCGCCGATGCGGATGTCCGGGTACAGCTCACCGGTGGCGATGCCGATACCGGCCGTCGCGGCTGCCAGTCGACGTTCGGCCTGCCGGATGTCGGGGCGGCGCTTGAGCAGCGATGCACCGTCACCCACCGGCACCAGTTGCGCGATTTTTGGCAGTTCGGCGCAGCTGTCGGTGCCGGCCGGTAGTTGATCCAGCGGCTTGGCCAGCAGCATCGACAAGCGGAATAGCCCGGCCTGACGCGCCGCTTCATAGCGCGGCATGTCGGCGCGCAAGGACTTGAATTGGGTTTGCGAACGGGTGACCTGTGTTTCATCGCCACGCCCGGCATCGCGCAAACGCTGGATGAGCGTGGTGCTCTGGGCTTGCAGGTCGAGGGAATGCTGGGCGATTTCCCGCTCCTCGTTGGCCGCGCACACCTGGGTGTAGGCCCGGACCACATCGGCCACCAAGGTGATGCGCGCCGTATCGGCGGCCGCCTGGGTCGCATCGGCATTGGCCTTGGCCGCCTCGATGCCGCGCTGCAAGGTGCCGAACAGGTCGAATTGGTAGGACGCGCTGATGCCGATATCGCCAATGTTGGCCACCGGCACCTTTTCCGGCAGCAAGAACGCTTCACCGGATTCCTGCAAACGCTGGGCGCCCATCTTCACCCCACCGCTCCAGCCGCCTGCGGCCTCGGCCGCGTCGACCTGAGCGCGAGCTCGCAGCAGGCTGGCGGCGGCCACGCGCAAATCAGTGTTGGATGCCAGGGCCTGCTGCACCAACTGGTCGAGCCGCGGGTCCTGATACAGACGCCACCAATCGGCAGGCACCGGTGCCGAGACCACCGGCTTGCCGTTCACTGCCAGTTCGCCCTGCAGGTCTTCGCGGTGGATGGCGGCGTCGTCTGGCAAGTGATAATCCGGACCGACCACCTGACACGCCGACAGCAACAAGCCTAATCCGGCAATCGCCAAACCCGAGGCCTTGCTCATTGCGCGGGCTCCCGGTTCTGGTCGTCGATGATTGATACCGTGGCGGTACGCCCGGCGATCATGCGGAAATCTTCAGGCACCTCATCGAACGCGATACGCACCGGAATCCGCTGCGCCAACCGCACCCAACTGAAGGCCGGATTGACGTTGGGCAGCAGGTTGTTGCCACTGGTGCGGTCGCGGTCTTCGATCCCGGCCACGATGCTTTCCACATGGCCGCGCAGGCGCGCGTTGTCGCCGATCACCCGGATGTCGACGCTCTGGCCGATATGGATGCCGTTGAGTTTGGTTTCTTCGAAATAGCCGTCGATATGAAAAGAATTGCTGTCCACGACCGACAATACCGGCCGCCCGGCACTGACGAATTCCTGGGTTCGCGGCGCGCGGTCGTTGACGTAACCGTCCACTGGACTGCGGATCACCGAGCGGTCGAGGTTCAACTGCGCGCTGTCTACTGCAACCTGGGCTTCCATCAACGCCACTTGTGCGCGGGCCACCCGGGACTGGCTTTCTTCCAGTTGCTCGCCCGGCACCAGATTGCCAAGGCCCTTGTTACGCTTGGCTTCGCGCTGGGCCTGGGCCAGGGTTTCCTCGCGGTCTGCCACCGCCGCTTTCGCCTGGCGCAGGGCCAGCTTGAAACGATCCTGGTCGATGCTGAACAGCACCTGGCCGCGCTTGACCAACTGGTTGTCGCGCACTTGCACTTGCTGGATCAGCCCGGAGACATCCGGCGCGATCTGCACGATGTCGGCCCGGATGTGCCCGTCACGGGTCCAGGGCGCGAACATGTAATACATCACCATGCGCCAGACCACGACAACGGCGAAGGTTACGATCAACAGGGTCAGGACCACGCGACCGAGGGTTAGAAACGGCTTTTTCATGTCATCAGGTATCGGCTGAGTGAATCCACGGCGCCAAGCAGCAGGGCGTAGAGGGCCACGTTGAACAATGCCCGGTGCCAGACCAGACGGTAAAAGTGCAGGCGCGTCAGCACCCCGTGCACCAACAGGTACAACACATAGGTAATGCCCATCAGCACCAGCAGCGTGGGCAGGAACACCCCGCTGATATCCAGATCACCGATCATAAAGGCGCTCCATCGATGCCATGGGGAAGCGGTTCTTCGGGCTCGGCAGAACCGACGAATTCGACGCCGGGCAACAACGCCAGGCGCAAGCCACTCAAGGCATGCAGCAAATGCAGGCGGGTTTCGTCATCACCCGCACTGCCCAACGCCCGGCGGGTGCGATCAAGGGTCATCAGCAACGGGCTTGGTGCCGGCAGACGCTCGCCAGCCTTGAGGCAGGCTTTGAAGTATTCGCCGACCTCGGTCACCACCTGACGCAGCAATGCCTGCGGTGCGCCGTGAACCCGCGGCGTATACGCCAGCAGGTCGAGCAGGTTCAGCGCCACACGAACTTCGCGCAAGGCGATGCCGGTGTCCTGGCCGGTCACGGCCAGCCGCGGCAAATGCTGCATCAGTCGATCCAGAACCTGCACGCCCAGGCGCCGGTGATCGGCCAGCGTGGCCGGCTCGGTGAGGCTGACGATGTCGCGCCAGGCGAAACGGGTCAGGCGCTTGGCCGCCAGCTCGGCACCGAACGGCCGGGCGATCAGGGTCCAGACGAACGCGAACAGCAACCCGATCGGGCCGGCCAGGTTGGAGTTGGCGAAGCTGAGGAAATCCGCGTCGTAGGCACCCTGGATACTGATGAACGACGAGGTGTTGACCAGGGTCAGCAACATGCCCAGGTAAAACTGCGGCTTGACCGTCAGGGTGCCGATGCAGATGAACGGCACCGCGAAGGCCAGCACCAGCATCGGGAAATCATGCAGGTTGGGCAGGACGAGAAACAGGTAGAGGCTGGCGAACACTACCGACATCGCGGTCCAGAAAAAGAACCGGTAAATCTGTGGTGCCGGGTCGTCCATCGAGGCAAAGAAGCTGCACGCCACTGCCGCCAGGATCACCGCACTGCCGCCATCGGTCCAGCCCAGCAGAATCCACAGCACCGAGGCGACAATGATCGCCGCGACGGTGGAGGCGGCGGAATAGAACATCAGGCCACGATCCAGAAACGGAGTCAGGCGCCCCAGGCGCCAATGCCGATAGACCGCGCGCCAACTGTCCTGGCTTTCGCACTGGATCGCGTGTTGCAGGCTGCGGCAGTCCTGCCACAAATCGACCCACTCGCCGAGGCGATAAATGGCGTTGGAGAACAGCAGTTGCTTGCGATCATCCAGCGCTTCGGCGCTCGGTTGCAGCGCTTCGAGTTGATCTTTGAGTGCCTGCCAGCGCTCGAGGTCAGCGCTCTTGTGACCGAGCCATTCAGTGGCGGCGGCCAGCAAGGGTGCGAACTTCTCCACCAGCTCAGGGGTGCGCCGTTCCAACGCGTAGAGCGCATCGTCGAGGGCATCGATCACCGGCAACAGGTGAATCATCCGCCCACGCAACTCCTTGGTGTTGCGCACTGTTTGTGGGCGCGCGCCTTCGTGGGGCAGCTGACCGATCATCAGTTCCAGGGTATTGAAGGTGGCAACCATCGAGGCGCGCAAGGCGCTGACTTCCTCGGGCTGCACGTTGCGACCGAGAAAGCGCGCGCTATAAGTCGACGCGTCGGCAAACCATTTGCTCACCGAATCGTTGAACACCGGGGCCAGCCGTCGCGGCCAGAACATCGCGCCAACCACGGCGGCGACGGCGATGCCGAGGAAGATTTCTTCGGTGCGCGCTTCGGCCACGTCCCACACGGCCAACGGGTTATTCACCACCGGCAGGGCGATCAACGGCAGGGTGTAGCCGGCCAGCATCAAGGCGTAATTGTTGGCGGTGCGCAAATGCATGGACAGAAACAACAGGATCCCGGTCCACAGCGCGATGACCAGCACCAGCACATAGGGACTCTGGACAAACATCGGCACGAACAGCACAGCTGCAGCGGCACCAAGAAAAGTGCCGACCGCACGGTACAACGCCTTGGAACTGGTAGGCCCGACAAAGGGGCTGGAAACGATATACACCGTGGCCATCGCCCAATAAGGACGCGGCATTTGCATGAGCAGGGCGATGTACAGCGCGATCATCGAGGCCGCGAAGGTGCGTACGCCGTAGAACCAGTCCCGTGCCGGGGGCATGCCGGAAAAGAAGCCGTTCAAGGGTTGGCTACCGGCAAATGACTGGCTGACTCGAAGGCCTTCAATACGCGCAGCGTCGCTTCAAGATCTCCCTGCTCGATGCCTTCCAGGACTTCATGACGCAAACGCACCAATTCAACCTCTACGGCTTGCACCAGGGTCCGACCGGTATCGGTCAGGCTCAGGCATTTGGCGCGCCGGTCCTGCGCGTCTTCGGTGCGGCAGACGTAGCCGCCCTGGCACAACTGATCGAGCAAGCGCACCAGGGACGGGCTTTCCATCCCCGCCGCCTGCGCCACCGTCACCTGCCGCACGCCCTCCCCCAAGCGCCCGATCATCAGCAGCGGAACGGCACAGGCTTCGGAAATTCCATAGTTGGCCAGCGTGGCCTGGCAGATTTTGCGCCAATGCCGGGCGGCCACCACCATGGTGCTGCTGATGTTCATTTGCAGAGCGTCGAGGTTATTCGGCACGAAGGAAGACACACACTGTTAGTTTGCTAACTATCAATATGACATTGGAAGGGATTTTCAGTCAAGTTTTGAAACAAATTGGCGGCCATCCGTCGTAGGGCTGTCCAAATTGGCCAGACAACGTACTGAAGAGGTATATACTTTTTAATTACCATGATTGAGGAGACAGACCGTGTCAAAACAAGCCGTTTTTACAATGAAACTCGAATCAGATTTGCGCGAACAATTCATGGCGGAAGCAGAAGCCGCTCATCGTCCTGCCTCGCAAATCGTTCGGGAAATGATGCGCCAGTTTGTTCAGGCGCAACGTGAATCCCGTGAGTACGAAGCCTTCCTGCAACGCAAAGTGGACATTGCTCGTGTTTCGATCAGCCGCGGCGACGGTCTGACAAACGATGAAGTGGAAGCAGAATTCGCCTCCAGGCGTGGACGGGCAGCCATACAGGAATGAAGATAATCTGGACGCGAGAAGCAGCACAGGATCGTGCAGACATTTGGGATTACCTGCACACCATTAAACCTCAAGCAGCCATCGACATGGATAACCGCTTCAGCGATGCGATGTCCCGGTTGGCCCAATACCCGCAAAGCGGCCCTGCTGGAATCATTACAGGCACTCGCGAGCTGATTCCACATCCGAGCTATCGCATTGTTTATGAGCAAGCGCTGAGCGCAATCTGGATACTTGCCCTGGTTCATACCTCTCGACAGTGGCCACCGGAGCAATGAACCTCTATACCCCCCGCCCCTTCCTCAGCATCACATCCAACTGATCCACCACCTCCGCCCAATCGGCGTCATCCAGAATTTCATCGCGCAACAGTTCCGCCTGGCTCGGGCTCCAGAAAAAAGCATCCGCCAGATGCAAATCCGGTTTGAGCGGTGAATGGGTGGCGATGAATTTGTCGATGCTCTCGGCGTCGTCAGGAAGGCCGAGTTGTTTGAACAGGGAAGGAAGGCTGTGGGTTGGGTTTTCCATGTCGGGCTCCTTGGTTATTCAAGTGACCGCTGCGCGGTCAATCCGGGCAAACCTCATATTGTAGGAGAGAGGCTTGCCCGCGAAGGCGGCTTCACTGGCGCCGCAAAAAATTAATCACTCAACTCCCGCACCTGCGCATGCGGCACCATTTTCAGGAATTGCGGCATGTCCATGTGCAACAGGTTGATGTGGTTGCCGGCTTCCAGATAGATGTCTTTCTGCCGGGTCAACAGCGGGTCGATGACCACGTCCAGTCCATAGGCTTCGCCCAGAGCAGGCACGGCACCACGTTCGCAGTCTTCAAACAGGTGCGGCAGGTTGCTTTCCCGGGAGACCTGCCATTCACCGGTGCTACGCACTTTGCTCAAGTCCAGGTGACGGCTGGCGGGCAGCACGGCCATCAGGTAATGCCCGTGGTGGTCGTCGAGGATGACCGACTTGGCCACCCGTTCCGCAGGAATACCCGCTAACCGTGCGGTTTCGAGGCTGCTGGCCGAGTGGGGATGGGTGACGATGTCATATTCGCATTGAGCCTTGTCCAGGCTTGTCTGCACGGTTCTTGCCATACGCATGATGCACCTCGGTGTCCGCAAAAACGCCTGGCGGACGATGGTTAAAGCTTTTGTATGTAGTAAAAGTCTAGGCCCGCCGGGGGCAATCCAGCGGGAAATCCGCCCATCGGGCAAGTCGACAACTGAGCAAAATTCATACAAGCGGCGCCTCAACTAGACTGTATACAGAACCACCTGCGACTCTCCCGGAGGGTCACGTGAACACTCGCTGTTGTGCAGTTGCGTTGCTGTTGGCCTTGAGCGGAGCCGCCCTCGCTGCGGACACCGGCGCCCTGCCCGGTCCCAACCCCGCGGGGATCTGGCTGATCACTTTCGGTATCGCGTTCCTGATCGCCGAGGCGGCGCTGCCCAACTATGGCGTGATCGGCTTGGGCGGGATCGTGATGTTCGTGATCGGCGCGGTGATCCTGACCAATGCCGAATTGCCCGTGCCGTTGATGATCGGCCTGGGACTGATCAGCGCGCTGCTGTTGATATTCCTGCTGATCCGCGCCCTCAAGACCCGACCGCGGCACACCGTCAGCGGTGATGCCGGCCTGCTGGGCAGCGTGACTCCGGTGCTGGCCTTGCAGGCCGGCGATGCGTGTCTGGGCTGGGTGCATTTGCAGGGCGAACGCTGGCAGGTATCGAGCGCCAAGCCATTACAGATCGGGCAAAAGGTCCGGGTGGTGGCGCGCAAGGGATTGTTGCTGGAAGTGGCCGCGGCTGACGCGGTAACGGTTGGAGGTTAGCCATGGGTCTGCAAATCGGTTTTGTCGCGCTGCTGCTACTGCTGATCGCATTGGCGGGGGCGACGTTCCGCATCCTGCGCGAGTACGAGCGTGGGGTGGTGTTCCAGCTCGGACGCTTCTGGCAGGTCAAGGGCCCCGGCCTGATCCTGCTGATTCCGGTGATCCAGCAAATGGTCCGTGTCGACTTGCGCACCATCGTCCTCGACGTTCCGCCGCAAGATGTGATCACCCGCGACAACGTCTCGGTCAAGGTCAACGCCGTGCTGTACTTCCGCGTGCTCGATCCGCAGAAGGCGATCATCCAGGTCGAGGATTTTCTCATGGCCACCAGCCAACTGGCGCAGACGACCTTGCGCGCGGTGCTTGGTAAACATGAGCTGGATGAACTGCTGGCCGAGCGCGAACGGCTGAATATCGACATCCAGCAAGTCCTCGACGCCCAGACCGACGCCTGGGGCATCAAGGTAGCCAACGTCGAGATCAAGCACGTGGACCTCAACGAATCGATGATCCGCGCCATCGCCAAACAAGCCGAAGCGGAGCGCGAACGCCGCGCCAAGGTGATCCACGCGGAAGGCGAATTGCAAGCCTCGGAAAAACTCATGCAGGCCGCCGAAATGCTTGGTCGCCAGCCCGGCGCCATGCAGCTGCGTTACATGCAGACGTTGAGCTCGATTGCCGGCGACAAGAGTTCGACCATCGTCTTTCCGCTGCCGATCGAATTGCTCAAGGGCATGGCGGATCTATCGGCAAAATCGTAAGTCGAGGCTGAAACTACAACAGGGCGTAGAAAACCAGAATCGCCACGCCCCAACAACACAAGCCAAATGTAAACCAGACACCATTGGCAAAAGTCAGTGTCGAGTTCGCCGTCCCGGCCACATCGTTCTCCAGATAATTGATTGCTTCCTGTACACGCAAAAAGGAGCAGACCTGCAAGAGCAGTATCAGAAGACTCAGCGCAAAGCTGATGTGCACATCCGGCAACCACATCAGCCCCATGCTCGCTGCAGCAGCCATGATCACGCTAATCGCCAGCAAGCGTGGGTACCAACGATAGTCCCGACCTGAAGCGCGTAATCGCCGATCAATGCTGGTGAACAGCGAGTACATGAAAAACACGCCCAGAAGTTCACGAGCTATGGGTATCACTTTGTTGCCCGTAGCGGCACGGTAAAGCTTCCAGTTTTTATACAGCCAATAGGTGACGTACAAACCAAAGGTCGAAACAATCATCAGCGCAAACTTGCTGGTACCCACAACAAAAAAGGCCGCGCGGGGTGATTCAGTGCAATCAAGTTCGGCCACTGGAGGCGCATAGGGATTGGCATTCATACGGACGCATAACCTTGGTCATGAAGTGGACCAAAATGCTAACCGCAGATAACCATCACGAATGCCCACACAAAATAATCAGGACGCGTCCTACGTCCAGCTTCACGATTTCACTCAATGTTGCGCAGTCAGCGGATAAACCGACTCCCATCCACCACCCAGCGCCTTGTACAAGCCGACTGCGGCCAGCGACACGCCAGTGGAACTCTCCACCCATTGCTCCTGGGTCGCCAGCAACGCGCCTTGCACGGTGAGTACGTTGACGAAATCCACCACGCCTTCAACGTATTGCCGTTGCGCCGTTTGCAGAGCGATCTGGTTCTGGCGCACCGCTTCGGCGAGGCTGTCGCGACGCAGTTGGCTGGCGTTGTAGGCGCTCAATTGGTCGTCGATTTCATGCCAGGCGCGCAACACGGTCTGCTGGTAGGCGATGGCCGCTTCCTGTTGCTGGGCTTCGCGCAGGTTCAGCACGCCGCGCAGGCGGCCGCCGTCGAACAGCGGCAGGCTGAACTGCGGACCGATGCCGAATGTGCGTGAACCCCAGGAACCGAAATCGCCCAGCTGCATGGCTTGCGAACCGACGCTGCCTGACAGGGTAATCCGTGGATAAAAATCACCCTTGGCTACGCCGATGCTCGCGGTCGCGGCATGCAGGCGCGCTTCGGCCTGGCGGATGTCCGGGCGGCGCTCGGCCAGTTGCGACGGCAGGCCGATGGCGACCTGGCGCGGGGTTTGCGGAACCGGCGCATCGGTGGATAACTCGGCCGCCAGCGCCTGGGGCGGTTCGCCCATCAACAGGCTCAAGGCGTTGATCAGTTGGGCCTGGCGCTGCTCCAATGCCGGCAGGCGCGACTCGATGGCGGCGACCTGGGCGGCGGCTTCGGCCACATCAAGGTCCGTAGCGACACCGTCAGCCAGGCGCAGCTGCGAAAGTTTCAGGCTGTGCCGGGCAACGTCGAGGTTTTGTTCGGTCACGGCGCGGGTGTTCTGCACTCCGCGCAGCTGAATGTAGTCCTGGGCGGTTTCGGCCAGCACCGACAACAGTACGCCGCGACGGTCGTTTTCCGCGACTTCAAGAGTGGCATCGGCAGCTTCGGTTTCGCGGCGCACGCGACCCCAGAAATCCAGCTCCCAGGAGGCAGAGAAGCCGGCGTCCCAGAGATTGAACGCCGAATTACCGTTATGCCCCGACGGGTCGCTCAGGCCTTCGCCGCTGTTGCGTTTACGGGCGTAGCTACCGCCGACGGCGCTGGTGGGATAACGATCGGCCGTCACTACCTGGCGCACCGCACGGCTCTGTTGCAAGCGGCTGCTGGCGAGTTTCAGGTCGAGGTTGTCGGTCAGGGCACGTTGAGTGAGGGCCGAGAGTTTCGGATCGTTGAAAACGCGCCACCATCGTTCTTCCATCGTTTCTGAGACAGCCTGGCTAACGGCGAATTGTTGCGGTTTCGACCATTCGGAGATTTGTGGTGCTTGGGGTTTGATGAAATCCGGGCCGACGGTGCATGCGCCAAGGCTCAGGACTAACAAGGCGCACGCAGTGAGTCGAGACTGATGGCCTCTTCGCGAGCAAGCCCGCTCCCACAAGGGATTGCGTTTCAATGTGGGAGCGGGCTTGCTCGCGATGGCGTCGGCACAATCAACGAAGATCTTCATCGCTGCGCAACCTCATTGGCCTTGGCGCCAGCCGTATCGATACTCGCCTCCACCGACATCCCCACCCGCAACCGTTCGGCCAGCGGCTGACCCGGTTCCAGCACGATCTTCACCGGAATCCGCTGCACCACCTTGGTGAAGTTGCCAGTCGCGTTGTCCGGTTTGATTGAAGCAAAGGTCACGCCGGTGGCCGGTGCGATGCTCTCGACCCGCCCGTTCAACGCGGCGCCGCCAAAGGTGTCGACACGCACCTGCACGTCCTGCCCCGGCTGCACACTCGTCAGTTGGGTTTCCTGGAAGTTGGCCACCACATAGGCCTGCGCCAGCGGTACCACCGCGAGCAGTTTGCTGCCCGGTGTGACATAGGCCCCGACACGTACCGCGCGCTCGCCCACCATGCCATCCTGCGGCGCGGTAATCCGCGTGTAAGACAGCTCGTAACTGGCGATTTCCAGCTTCGCCTGGGCTCGTTTCAAACCACCTTCGGCCCCGTCACGCTGGGCCGTGAGGATGTCCACCTGCTTGCGCTCCGCCGCCAGCACCGCTGTCACATTGGTCAACCGGGCACTGGCCTGGTCGATGCGCGTGCGCGCTTGCTGCGCGTTCTGCACCGTGCCGGCACCGACACCGGCCAGATGGTCGTAACGGTTCAGCTCATGTTGCGCAAAGGCCATTTCAGCCTTGGCGGACACCACCTGCGCCTGTGCCTGAGCGATCACCGAGGCCTGGCGCTCAAGCGTTGCCCGGGCATTTTGCAGTTGCGCCTGGGCCACCAGGGCTTCAGCGGCGGCCGCGTCGGCGGCGGCGCGCAGGTCGCGGTCATCGATCAGGGCCAGCAACTGCCCGGCCTTGACCTGTTGGTTGTCTTCCACCAGTACCTGCTTGATGAACCCGGCAACGCGCGGCACCACCAGTGTGTAGTCGGCGGAGACATAGGCATCGTTGGTGCTCTGCTGCGTGCGCTGACCGAACAAACCGGGCGCCAGCAGATAAATCAGTACGCCCATCGCGATCACGACGGCGACGCCAACGGCTACTTTTTGCTTGGATTGAGTCGTCATGAAAACCTTCTGTTTCAGTGATGCATTCAAGTCGGCGCACGGGGCGGATAGATCCGCGTCGGCAGCCAGAAAATCAGCAGGATCAGCGCCAATGCGAGGCCGGCCATGCATAGGTAAAGGTCCGAGGCGGCCAGTACCACGGCCTGCTCATGCAGCCGGTGGGCAAGGCCCGGGGTGTCGTTGTCGACCAGGGGCGAATTGCCAAGGCGGTCCACCAGCATGGTCGAGTGAAAGTGCAGGCGCTGGGTGGTCAGGGTTTCCAGCATGCCGGTGGCGATCACCGCCGCGAGGCCTTTTACGGTGTTGAACCAGGACGACGCGAAGGGGCCATCCATGGGGTTGATGCTGCCAGTCGAGAGCATCAGCAATGGCAAGACCGCCATGGGCTGACCGAAAATCTGCAGCAGTTGCAGGGCATAGAATTCGTCGCGAATCCACATCGAGGTCAGCTGCGAACCGCCGATGCAGGACAACACCAACATGCTCAGGCCGATCCCGAGGACCCAGCGGCAATCAACCCAGCGCAGGTTGCACAACGCCGCCACCAACGGCAGCGCGATCAACTGCGGGAGCGCCGCCAACAAGGTGATGGGTGCAGTCTGCACCGGGCGATAACCCTGGACCTGCGCCAGATAGCTGGACGGAATAATCACCACCGCCAGCAATACCACCAGCACGCCGGCCAGGGTGACCAACGCGAACGAAAGGTTGCGGATGCCGAGCATCTGCATCTTGAAAAACGGAATCGGCTGCGACCACTCGTTGATCAGGAACAGCACCAGCAACAGCGTACCGCCCACCAGCAATGCACAAATCAGGCTCGATTCGAACCAGTCCAGCCGATTGCCCTGCAGGATGCCGATCACCAGCATGCAGATCGCCGGAAAACCCAACAGCAAACCTCGCCAGTTGAACTGTTTGAGACGCTCCAGCCGCAGGGGGTCCTGAGGAATGCCGTAGCTCACCGCGACCATGGCCATCAGGCAGGGCACGACGATCTGCCAGAAGGTCCACTGCCAGCCGACATACTCAGTCCAGAGCCCGGCCAGCGGCGTGCCCAGCCCCGGGCCGAAGGTGGCGGTCAGGGCATAACCGGCCAGGCCGTAGAGTTTTACGTTGGCCGGTAGAAAGCGCAGGGCGACGGTCATCAACATCGGTGGCAGCGCGCCACCGGCCAAGCCTTGCAAGGTCCGCAGCACCAGCAGGCTTTCGTAGTTCGGTGCCCACGGGCACAACACCCCCAGCAGCGTGAAGGCACTGATAGCGCACAGGGTGAAGCGCCGCAGCGAGAACGTGACGGCGCACCATGGCGCAAACGCCATGGCAGCCACCGAGGTCGCGGCGTAGCTGGCAACCAGCCAGGTGCCTTCGTCATAACCGATGGCCAGACCGCCACGGATATCGGCCAGGGCCACCTTGGTCACCATCTCGTTCAGGCCCGACACCAGCACTGCGAGCAATACGCCCACCAGGCCGATGATGATCCGCGGGCCGAAGACCGGTGGCGCGGCGGCGGTCGGGCTGGCCGCGACGAGAGGCGCCGTGACCGTGAGGGAAGTCATTGCTGCGAGCTCCGGGATTTGAACATCGGAGCATTCTATGAAGCGTGTGACCTGACGAAAACTGACTTATCGGCAGGTTATAAGTGCGCTATACGCAATGATTGAGATCCCTGTAGGAGTGAGCCTGCTCGCGATAGCGGGGTGTCAGACACCAATGAGCTGTCTGTCACTCCGCTATCGCGAGCAGGCTCACTCCTACAGTTTTATCGCTCAACCCAAGTCCGGTTGTGCCGCCAGCCACGTCTCGTCACAACAGGTTTTCAGCGTTTCACGCAACCAGCGGTGAGCGGGGTCATTGTCGAAGCGAGGGTGCCAGGCCTGGTTCAGCACGATGGTCGGCAAGGGAATGGGCAGGGTGAACGAGCGCAACTTCAGCCCTAGCCGGCGAACACTCAATAGCGTCTCTCTGGGCACCGGCAGAATCAGGTCGGAATCGGGCAAGGCGAACATCGCCGCGTGGAAACTCGGGGCAATCACCGCGACCCGCCGCTCCAGGCCCAGGGCGTTGAGTGCCGCATCGATCGGTCCGCGGGCGATCCCGCGACGGGACATGCTGATATGCGAATACCCGGCAAAGCGTTCAGGGGTGATTTCTTGATCGAGCAAGGGGTGATCCTCGCGCACCAGGCCGACGAACTGGGTGGAAAACAGATTTTGCACCTTCACTTCCGGCATCAGCGGCCGGTTGTTGCTGACGCTCAGATCGATGCGGCCCTCGCGCAAGGCCTCATCATCGCCATCGCCCTCCGGTGCAAAACGCAACTCACAATAAGGGGCCTGACGCTCCATGGTGTCGAACAGCTTGCCGCCGTAGATGCCGATGAAAAAATCGTTGGCCCGGATACTGAACCGCCGCCGCAAGCTGCCCAGATCCACGACCCTGGCCGAGTGGAACAAGTGCGCGGCCTGCTCCACCACATCGCGCACCTGCTCGCGTAAGTCCAGCGCCTTCGGCGTCGGCACCAGACCACGACCGGCTCGCACCAGGATCGGATCGCCGATGGCCTCGCGGATGCGCGTCAACGTGCGACTCATGGCCGCCGGGCTGAGGTTCATCCGCCGTGCGGCTCCTACTACGCTGCCCTCGTCGAGCAGGGCGTCAAGGGCGACCAACAGGTTCATGTCTGGTAGTTGCATGGGGAGCACTCGTGCCTGAACAGGATTGATTCAGGCGCAATGCTACCAGATCCAAAAATCGTCCGAACGCAGCTCAAGTTTATGCGAGGACCCTAGCAGTTCTGATAGTTCCCACCAGAGAACCTGAGGTGTAAAACTAAATCCCTCGACCATACATCGGCGAAGCCATCAACATGACTCAACTCAAACCTGTTGATCAGGAAACTTCCTCTTGGCAACGCACGACGCTGTTGGCAACCGACAATAGCCTTTCAATCATTGGCGAAATTTTCGATGGCAAGCATAACCCCATCGCCTACACCGCTTACGGAGAGCAATCCGCGCAACAGGAAGACAGGATCCGGCTTGGCTTCAACGGCCAATTACGCGAACCAAAGATAGGTTGGTATTTGTTGGGTAACGGCTATCGCGCTTACAACCCGCGGTTGATGCGGTTCCATAGTCCAGACAGTTGGAGCCCGTTTGGTGGAGGTGGGTTTAATGCATATATGTATTGTATGGGGAATCCAGTAAATCATTCAGATCCAACAGGACATGTAGTTCAGTCGTTGCTCGCTGCATTCAACAATCTGATTGAGGCAACGAGGGATGTATTTTTCCGCACCTATAGAACGCAAGGAACGCTAGGCCTTGCCCCTAACGCTGATCTAGCGCTGTTCAGCAACGCCTTGAACAGGCGAAACAGTGCTTTGGTAAGCTCGATGTTTCCGTCTCGAACAGCCCCTCGACCTGCCGAGCGCCTTGCACAAGCCTATCGCCCTACAGCTCGTGTAACACCAACCGTACGACAGCCGATGGCAAATACAAACCCCACGCCCTCGGGGTCATCAGCACAGCGCTCCGTTCGACCCGATAGACCTATCGAAAGCGATGCAATGCGTGCATCAGCACCGCGCCCCGCTCGACCCGATAGACCTATCGAAAGCGATGCAATGCGTGCATCAGCACCGCGCCCCGTTCGACCCGATAGACCTATCGAAAGCGATGCCGACCTAGCCCTTGCTAACTCATCAATAAGAAGGCGTTCTGTCTAATACAACCGCAAGTAACTATTTATTTGAATCGAAGGGGGCTACCGCTGCATCCCCCACCGCTTCACCGTCACTCGCTCCAACGTATCAAACACCAGGTTCTCCACCAGCAACCCAATCAGAATCACCACCGCCAACCCGGCAAACACCTTATCCGTGTACAGCTCATTTCGGTTCTGGAAGATGTACCACCCCAACCCGCCCTTGCCACTGGTCGCACCAAACACCAACTCGGCAGCGATCAGCGTACGCCAGGCAAAAGCCCAGCCGATTTTCAATCCGGCGAGGATCGACGGCAGCGCCGCTGGGATCAGGATGAACAGCACGAAGCGCATGCCCTTGAGGCCGTAGTTACGCCCGGCCATGCGCAGGGTTTCCGAGACGCCGAGAAAACCTGCGTACGTGTTCAGCGCCAAGGCCCACAGCACCGAATGCACCAGCACGAAAATCAGGCTGTTCTGCCCCAGGCCGAACCACAGCAGCGCCAGCGGCAACAGTGCGATGGCCGGCAGTGGGTTGAACATGGAGGTCAGGGTGCTGAGCAGGTCGCGGCCGAACTGGGTCGAGACCGCCAAGGTGGTCAGGCCGAACGCCAGGACGATGCCGATCAGGTAGCCCTTGAGCAGCACCACCAGGGAAATCCACACCTTGCCCAGCAATTCGCCGCTGAGCAGGCCGTCGTGCAGCGCATGAGAGGTCTGCACGAAACTCGGCAGCAGCAGGTCGTTGTTCTGATAACGGGCAACGGCTTCCCAGAGTACGGCGAGCAAAATCAGGATCAGGCTTTTACGCAGCCAGCCCTGTTGCCACAGGCGTTGACCAAGCGGCAGTTCGCGCTCCAGCGCAACGCTGGTCAGTGGCTGCAATGCGGTTTCGAATTCTTCACGCGGGGATGATAAATGGCTCATCGGGCCCTCCTCTCAATCTGGCTCAATAAGCGATGCGGATGTCGGCGAAATCCAGTTCGCGCTCGGTTTCCGGCGACTGGCCTTCATCGAACAACAACCGATGGATGCGCCGCGCCGACTCCTGGAATGCCACGCCGCCCAGGCTGTGCAGGTCGTATTGATGGCTGTGGACTTCGGCACGTACCCGTCCCGGGTGCGGCGACAACAGCAGAATGCGATTGCCCACCACCAATGCCTCTTCGATGGAGTGCGTGACGAACAGCAGCGTGAAGCGCACCTCCTCCCAGAGCAGCAGCAATTCTTCCTGCATCTTGCGTCGGGTCAGGGCGTCGAGCGCGGCGAAGGGTTCGTCCATCAGGAGGATTTTCGGCTGCATCGCCAACGCCCGGGCGATGGCGACCCGCGCCTTCATGCCGCCCGACAGGGTATGCGGATAGGCATCGGCAAACGCCGCCAGACCGACCTTCTCCAAATAGTGCAACGCCCGCTCTTCGGCTTCTTTACGCTTGAGGGTCTTGGAGGCCAGCAGCGGAAACATCACGTTCTGCTTGACGGTTTTCCACGGTGGCAGTTGATCGAACTCCTGGAACACCACAATTCGGTCCGGCCCTGGCGCATCGACACGTTGGCCTTGCAGACGGATCTCGCCTTCCACTGGCTGGATGAACCCGGCAGCGGCCTTGAGCAAGGTCGACTTGCCGCAACCGGACGGCCCGAGCAGGACAAAGCGGTCCGCCGGATCGACCTCGAAGCTGACCTGGTGGGTGGCCCGCACCACCCGCTGGGGTGTGCGGTATTCCAGGCTGACGTTATCGACCGACAGCAGCGCTTGGGCTGCTGCGTTCGGTTTGCTGACCGTGTGGCCTTGCAAAGGGGCGTTCATGTCGGTCAGCTCCCTTGCAGCGGTTTGGCGTCCTGGAAGAAGTAATCCTTCCACGAATCCGGTTTGTTTTTGATCGCGCCCACACGGAAGAGGAACTCGGCCAGCGGGTAGGTATTTTTCGGCGTGACGCTGAACTCGAACTGCGGGTTGTCGATTATTTTCAGCAATTCGGCGCGGTCGATTTTCGCCTTGGTGACGCGGATGTAGGTGTCCGCCGCAGCGCCTTTATCGTTCTGGGCAAAGGTCGCGGCTTCAGTCAGCGCGTCGATGAAGGCTTTGTAGGTTTTCGGGTTTTCGTTGCGGAATTTTTCGGTGGCAAACAACACCGTCGGCGAGTTCGGGCCGAGCAGGTCATAGGTGTTCAGCACCACGTGCACGTTCTTGTTTTCCAGTGCCTGATCCTGGAATGGCGGGTTGGAGAAGTGCCCGGTCAGCTCGGTGCCGCCAGCGATCAACGCCGCCGTGGCGTCGGGGTGCGGAACGGCGATAGTGTACTTGTCGAGACGGTTGAACTCCTTGTCGCCCCACTGCTTGGCGGCGGCATATTGCAGGAAGCGCGACTGCACCGACACACCCACCGCCGGCACCGCGATACGGTCCTTTTCGGTGAAATCGGCGATGGTCTTGACCTTCGGATTATTGCTCACCAGGTAGTACGGGAAGTTGCCGAGGGAGGCCACGGCCTTGACATTCTGCTTACCGTGGGTGCGGTCCCAGATGGTCAGCAGCGGGCCGACGCCGGCACCCGCGATATCGATGGAGCCGGAGAGCAGCGCATCGTTGACCGCCGCGCCTCCCGACAGCTGGGTCCAGTCGACCTTGATGTCGATGCCTTCCTGCTTGCCGTACTTCTCGATCAGGTTCTGATCGCGCACCACGTTGAGCAGCAGGTAAACGATGCCGAACTGTTCGGCGATGCGGATTTCACCTTCGGCATGGGCCACGGTGGGCGCCACCAGGCTACCGGCGATCAGGCTGAAACCCAGGCCGATGGCCGCGGCCAGCGGTGCAAAGGGAAGACGTTTGGACATGGTCAAATCTCCGACAAATCAGAAAGGCGCGTCGCCCTGGATGGTGGTGCGAAACAACTTGCGGCGCAGATAGCTCGGGCATCCGGCGGCCAGGTGGATCAGCGAACGGTTGTCCCAGAACACCAGGTCATGGGGCTGCCACTGATGGCGGTAGATGTTTTGCGGCAACACGCTGTGGGCGTAGAGCTCGTCGAGCAATTGCTTGCTCTCGTCTTGCGGCAAGCCAACGATGCGGGTGGTGAAACCCTCGCTGACGAACAGCGCCTTGCGGCCGTTTTCCGGGTGGGTGCGCACGACCGGGTGAATGACTTCGGCGACCTGCGCCAGTTGCTCCGGAGTCAGGGTCGGGCGCCAGTTGCCTTCGAATTTGGTCTCGCTGTAGCGCGCCGTGTAGGAATGCGCCGCCGAGCGGCCTTCGACCGCTTTACGCAGCGCCTCAGGCAGGTTGTCCCAGGCTTTGTGCATGTCGGCGAACAGGGTGTCGCCGCCTTCCGATGGCAGCTCCTGGGCATGCAGCATCGAGCCCAGGCTTGGCAGTTCCTTATAGGAGAGATCGGAGTGCCAGAACTTGCCGGCATCGCCCAGGCCGATGTTCTGGCCGTTCTCGACAATGTTGGAAACGATGAGGATTTCCGGATGCCCCACCAGC
This sequence comes from Pseudomonas sp. WJP1, assembly GCF_028471945.1. Taxonomy (NCBI): domain Bacteria; kingdom Pseudomonadati; phylum Pseudomonadota; class Gammaproteobacteria; order Pseudomonadales; family Pseudomonadaceae; genus Pseudomonas; species Pseudomonas sp. WJP1. The sequence goes on along the minus strand of NZ_CP110128.1, from coordinate 137,282 downwards.
AGGAACTGCTTGAGCACGTGGATTTGCAACACGCCGAAACGGCGGCTGAAATCGATCTGCTGTTGGGGGGTAATGCGCTGGTCGCGGAACACCACCACGTGATGATCCAGGTGCGCGCGGTGAATGCGGGCGAAGTCCTGGTCATTGACCGGGCGGGACAAATCGAGGCCGATGATTTCGGCACCGACGGCGCCACTGAACGGGCGGATTTCAAATAATTGCGGCGCGATGGTCGCGGCGCTTGGGGTAGCAGTAGCTGCAGACATAAATCACTCCCACGCACGGCACGCTCAAAGGCGCGCGCGTCGATCAGAAACTCACGGAGGTCCCGTGTTGGTTCAAGTCGTGCGGCGCGCCGATTGGTCGGCAGGTACGCAGGGGTGTGACTTTATAGATATAAGAAACTAAATTTAAATACCATTAGCGAATAAGGATATGGCTTTTAGGTTTGCGGTGGTTTTGCGGACGCCTTCGCCGGCAAGTCGGATCGCCGCCCCTGGCTCCTACAGCGAAGAGGCCCTCAGTCGCGCAAAGAATCACCGCTCATGCAACGCCTCGGCGCGAGCCCGGATGATCGGCTTGAGCAGGTAGCTCAGTACGGTCTTCTTGCCCGTGATGATATCCACCGACGCCACCATGCCCGGGATGATCAGCAGTGGCTTTTCATCTGTGCCCAGGTGGCTGCGATCCGTGCGCAGCTTGATGATGTAGTAGGTGGTCTTCTTGTCTTCGTCGGTGATGGTGTCGGCACCGATCTGCTCGAGCCTGGCCTTGAGCCCACCGTAGATGGTGTAGTCATAGGCGGTGAATTTCACGGTCGCTTCCTGCCCCGGATGCAGGAAGGCAATGTCTTGCGGGCGGATCTTGGCTTCCACCAGCAGGGTGTCGTCCAGCGGCACGATTTCCACCAGGTCGCTGCCTGGCTGAATCACACCACCAATGGTGTTCACCAGCAGCTTGTTGACGATGCCACGCACCGGCGATGTGACCATTGTCCGGCTGACGCGATCCTCCAGCGCCTTGCCCGTGGCCTGGGCCTTGTTCAGGTCGGTGCGCGCTTCATTGAGCTGGGTCAGTGCCTCGCTACGGAATTTGCCACGGGTCTCGTCGATCTTGCGCGCCACCTCCTTGATCGCCGACTCTGCACGCGGAATCGCCAGGGTGGTGGCATCCAACTGCCCACGGGTTTCAACCTCGGCGCGCTTGAGGCGCAGTACTTCCACAGGCGAAACGGCACCCTGGGCCACCAGCGGCTCGGACATGTTGATTTCCTGGCGCTGCAACCCCAGTGCGGTGCGGTACTGGGACTGTTTGGAGGTAAATTCGCGCAGTTCTTGCTGACGCTGGATCAACTGCTCCTGCAATCCGCCGATTTCATCGTGCAGTTGCTGACGACGGCTGATGTACAGGGATTCTTCACTCGCGGCCTGACCGGGAACCGCTTTCAAGACGTCAGCCGGGAAATTCAGTGGACGGTCGTCGACTTCAGCACTCAAGCGCTCCACCCGAAGCAGCATCGACAGCCGGTCGGCTTCGGTTTCGCCGACGTTGGAGGCGAATCGCGTATCGTCCAGGCGAATCAGTGGCGCGCCGGCCTCGACGATCTGCCCTTCAGTGACGAACATCTCGGCGACGATACCGCCTTCAAGGTTCTGGATCTTTTGAATCTTGGAGGAAGGAATCGCCTTGCCGTCGCCCTTGGTGACTTCGTCGATCACCGCAAAGTTGGCCCAAAGCATCAGGAAGACGAAGAAGCCGATAACTGCCCAGATAGTCAACCGCACCACACGCGGGGCGTCTTCGATAAGCGCCTTGTTGACCTCGGGCAGGGGCTGGTCCCTGAGCGAGTCGGAGCCTTTGAAGTAACGGCGGATAGAGCCTTTGACGCCGGACTTAAGCAACACTGATCTGCCCCTTCTTCAACGCTTCCATCACGACAGCTTTCGGGCCATCGGCGAGTATCTGCCCGCGGTCGATGACGATCAGGCGATCGACCAGCGACAGCAGCGAAGCACGGTGCGTCACCAGCACCACGGTCTTGCTTTCAATCATCGCGGCGAGGCGTTGCTTGAGGCGTTCCTCACCGGTGTTGTCCATGGCGCTGGTCGGCTCATCGAGCAGCAGGACCGGCGGGTTGAGCAGCAATGCACGGGCCAGGGCCACGTTCTGGCGCTGACCGCCGGACAGGTTCTGCCCACGCTCGCCTACTTGCAGTTCGTAGCCTTGCGGGTGCAGGCGAGCAAACTCATGGACGCCAGCCAGTTCTGCGGCCTGCAGCACCATTTCGTCTTCTACATAGCGTGCGCCCGAGACCAGGTTGTCGCGCAGCGTACCGGCGAGCAGCTGGATATCCTGGGGCACGTAGCCGATGTTGTGGCGCAGTTCGCTGACATCGATCTGACGGATGTCCACACCATCTACCAACAGCGCACCGTCATCCGGTTGGTAGAGACCCACGACCAGTTTGGCCAGGGAGCTCTTGCCCGAGCCGCTGCGGCCGATGATGCCAATCTTCTCGCCCGGCTTGATCGAGAGATTGATGTTTTTCAGCGCCGGGTTTTGCTGGTCCGGGTAGGTGAAATTCAGCTGGCGACATTCGATGGCACCTTGCAGCACCTTGCGACTCAGGGGGCGCTCTTCGAAATTGCGCTCCTGGGGCAACTCCATCATCTGGTCGACCGAAGTCATGGTGACACGCGCCTGCTGGTAGCGGGTCAGCAGGCCGGACAACGAGGCCAGCGGACTGAGCGCGCGACCACTGAGCATGTAGCAGGCGATCAGGCCGCCCATGCTCAGGTTGCCCGCGATGATCTGGTACACGCCAAAGACGATCATGATCACTCCGGCCAACTGCTGGATCAGCAACGTAATGTTCATCGCCAGGCCGGACAGCATTTTCACCCGCAACTCGAGGCGACTGAGGGTGCCGATGGTCTGCTCCCACTGATACTGGCGCTCGCTCTCTGCATTGTTGACCTTAACCGCATCAAGGCCTGCGAGGGTCTCGATCAGGCTCGACTGACGCTCGGCGCCCAGCGCCATGGTGCGCTCCATCGTTGCCACCAGGGGTTTCTGCAAGGCATAGCCGATCAGCAAGGCAATCGGGAACGCCAACACCGGGATCCACACCAGGTGCCCGCCAAGAATGGCGATGACCAGAAAGATCAGCAGCGTGAACGGCAGGTCGATCAGGCTGGTCAGGGTCAGCGACGCAAGAAAATCGCGCAGGCTCTGGAACTCATGGATGTTCTGGGCAAAGCTGCCGACCCGGGCCGGGCGGTACTTCATGGCCATGCCGACGATGCGCTCGAACAGCGTTGCCGAGATGATCAGGTCGGTTTTCTTGCCCGCCAGGTCCAGGCAGAGGCTGCGCAGGCTCTTGAGGATCAGGTCGAACACGTAGGCACCGGTGATGCCGACGGCCAATACCCAAAGGGTCGATTCGGCCTGGTTCGGAACCACACGATCGTAGACGTTCATCACGAACAATGGCGCGGCCATGGCGATGATGTTGATCAGGAAGCTGGCGGCGATGGCATCGGCGTAAAGCCAACGCGAACGCATGAGGGTGTCGCGGAACCATGAGCGCGCGCGCGGGATCAGGGTGCCGTGATTGACGTCGAATTTATGCTGGGGTTGAGCGAAGAACACCTTGCCGCTGTAATCGTCGTTCAGCAGTTCGCGACTGACCAGGCTTTCGCCGCCGTCACTTTCACTGAGCAACAACCGGGCCTGGTCGTCACCTTGCCAGCCAAGCAGCACGGCACTGCGACCGTCCTTGAGCAGCAACAGTGCCGGCATCGCGATCGCCGGGATCTGGTCCAGCTTGCGCACCAGCACCCGCCCTTGCAAACCGGCGCGAGCCGCTGCGCGTGGCAACAATTCGACGCTCAGGCGTTGCTTGGGTAGCGGCAGGCCCGTGGTCAACATCGCCGCGCTGGCGGGTTTTTGATGCAACGTACAAAGGGTCAGCAAGCCGTCCAGCAATGGATCGTCATGCAACGCGCGTGGGTCATGGATGAGATGAACTCGACTGGCTTCTGATTCCACGCTCGGCACTCTTGGCTAACGGATGAACGAAAAAATCCTGCTCAGTTCATACCGGGCAGTTGGACCTTAGGCTTCATGTCGTTCTGCACGACGGATGCCAACGGTGCGACTACACCCTGGCTCTTGAGCAACTCGCCCATGGTCGCCTTGATTCGATACTGAGTAAATAACTGAATGTTCTTGATCTCCGCCAATCGGCGCGAAGCGTTGAACAACTCGTTTTCACTGTCGAGCAAGTCCAGCAGGGTTCGTTCACCGAGGCTGAACTGGCGCTGATACGCCGTGCGTACGCTGGTGCTGTGGTCCACGTATTGTTGGGCGATGGGCACTTGGGCATTGGCATTGTTCAGCGCGTTCCAGGCCAGGCCCAGCTCTTCGTTCAGCTGGCGCAACGCGTTATTGCGGATATCCAGCGCCTGGTTGGACAGGTAGGACTTCGATTCCATGTCGGCCTTGTTGCTGCCGCCGGCATACAGGTTGAAACGCATGCGCAGCATGGCCTGCCATTCGTTGTTGTGGCCGTTCTGGCCATCGATGTCATTGTCGGCGGAACGACCGAGCTCGGCATCGAAACGTGGGTAGAAGCTCGACTTGGCGGCTTCATACTGTTTTTCCGCCGCAGCGATATCGGACTCGGCGGAGCGCAGGATCGGGCTGTTTTCCAGCATCTGCGCACGGGCTTCGTTCAGGTTGGCCGGCAACAGCGCCAGGAACGGGGCGGGACGCTCCAGTTGGTCCGGCATCTGCCCGACAGCACTGAGGAAGTTGGTCTCGGCATCGGCCAGATTGGTTTGTTCGGTGATCAGGTTGTTGCGCGCCTGGGCCATGCGCGCCTCTGCCTGGTCCAGGTCGGCACCGCTGCCGACACCACGCTGGGTGCGCAACTGGATCTGGTCGTAAATCCGCTGGTGGCTCTTGAGGTTCTCTTCGGCCAGGCGCACGAATTCGCGGCGCGTCAGTACATCCAAGTACACCTGCACCACGGTGAGTGCCGTGCGTTCCGATGTGCCCAGCAGGGAATAGGCGCGAGCATTCACAGTGGCTTGTTGACGCCCCACTTCGCTGGACGTCGCATAACCGTCAAAAATCATTTGCGAGAGGCGCAGACTCGATTCGCTGCGGTTCAAGGTTTCCCAATGGTTGTTGCTGCTGTCACCTCGACTGGTGACGCTGTCAGTGCCTTCGCGGCCATAACCGCCCAGCAGGTCAACCCGTGGCAGGTATCCCCCCTGGGCCGCTTTTAACTGATAATCCGCAGCCAATCGACTGTTAACACCTGCCTGGATTTCCGGATGGACATCCAGCGCCTGCTGCATGGCCTGCGGAAGGGTTTGAGCCTGAACAAAACTGGCGGCAACGGCGATGGGTAAAGCCTTGAACAGGTGCAAGCGCATAGTTGGAATTTCCCGGGGAATGCTTGTCTTGAATCACTGCAGAACGCGGCGCTGCATCGGATGATGGCAACCGGTATGGCCGTATGTCGGAAAGTGAAAATTGAGAACTGGCGTCACATCCTGTGTGGCGGTCACCACTTGAATATCAATGTGACATTAATGGGACGATTGTTTAGGATGCCCCCAGGAAGGTCAATAGTTTGGCATAAAGTTAATAGCGAAAAAATATAGTCAATAAATTGACCTTCCATTGCGTCAATATTTCACTCAAGTAGTTTTACAGGTACGACCAGACTGACTCGGCGATTGCCTCTCAGGTCATGGAAGTCAACTGAATGCGTCACCCGGAGAGTCTTCAATGAGCAGCGTTGTGGCCATCGTCAAAAGCATTGTTGGTCAGGTTTTCGTGGTGTCCCCAGAGGGCATCCGTCGTGTACTCGTTGAAGGCGACCGCTTGTTTATCGGTGATCAGGTCGATACGGGCGCGGCCGGGGCCGTGACGCTTGAGCTGGCGGATGGCCGGACCCTTGACCTGGGCCGCGACACTCAGTGGAGTGGCAGCGCTCCGGACTCCAGCACCGACCTGGCCGCAGCCACCGCGCAGGCCGCGCCCTCGGTTGAAGAACTGCAGCAAGCCATCGCCGCCGGTGCCGACCCGACCAAGGACCTGGAACCCACCGCGGCCGGCCCAGCGGCAGCTGGCACTGGTGGCGCGGCTGGTGGCGGTCATAGCTTCGTGATGCTGGACGCCACTGCTGGCCGGGTAGACCCGACCATTGGTTTCCCGACTGAAGGTCTCAATTCCGCGGCCCAGATCACCCGGGAGATCACCGGCGGCCAGTCGACCAACAACAATGCCAATGCCGGTGACCCGCTCGAATCGACGCTGAGCCTGAGTGCCACCCCGACCATTACCGAAGCCGGTGGCATGCTGGTCTACACCGCGACCCTGAGCCAGGCGCCACTGACCGACCTGACCGTCACGCTGTCCAATGGTGCAGTGATCATCATCGGCGCCGGTCAAACCATCGGTACCGTGAACGTTCCGCTCGCGCCGAACGACACTGTCTATAAGGATGCGACTCAGATCGCGGTCACTGTCACCGGCACCACCGGCGGCGCAGTAGTGGTCATTCCTCCAACGGTTCCAGCCGTGACTCAGGTCACCGACACCGTCGACACCACCGGCTTGACGCTCTCTGCGACCGGTAGCGTGGTCGAAGGCGGTTCGATCACCTACACCGCGACTTTGAGCAATCCGGCGGGCACTCCCGTGACCGTGACCTTGAGCAACGGCTCGGTCATCACCATCGAAGCGGGCAAGACCAGCGGCACCGTGGTCGTCGATACCCCGGTCAATGATGTTTACGTGAATGGCAGCACGGTCAGCACCACGATTACGGGTGCGACCGGCGGCAATTTTGAAAACCTGGTGCCCAGCACCACACCAGCCGTTACCAGCATCACCGACTCGCCAGACACCACCGGCCTGACGCTCACCGCGACCGGCGCTGTGGTTGAAGGTGGTTCGATCACCTACACCGCGACTTTGACCAATCCGGCCGGTACTCCGGTGACTGTGACCTTGAGCAATGGCTCGGTCATCACCATCGAAGCGGGCAAGACCACGGGCACCGTGGTCGTTGATACACCGGCCAATGATGTTTACGTGAATGGCAGCACTATCAGCACCACCATCACCGGTGCTACTGGCGGCAACTTTGAAAACCTGGTGCCAAGCACCACGCCAGCCGTGACCACCATCACCGATTCGCAAGACACCACCGGCCTGACGCTCACCGCGACCGGCGCAGTGGTTGAAGGCGGCTCGATCACCTACACCGCCACCTTGACCAACCCGGCCGGCACTCCGGTAACTGTGACCTTGAGCAACGGCTCGGTCATCACCATCGAAGCAGGCAAGACCAGCGGCAGCGTCGTCGTTGATACGCCGGCCAATGATGTTTACGTGAATGGCAGCACTATCAGCACCACCATCACCGGTGCTACTGGCGGCAACTTTGAAAACCTGGTGCCAAATCCTGAGTCCGCTGTCACCCAGATTAACGACAGCGTTGACACGGTCACCGTCAGCATCGAAAGCGCTGGCGACGTCTTGGAAAACGCTGCACCGAAGTTCACCGTCAAGGTCGATCAAGTCCTCAAGCAGGACCTGACCGTCACCCTGAGCAACGGCGATACCGTAGTGATCAAGGCCGGCAGCACCAGCGTGCCCTACGAACTGAAAGCCCAGGGCGACGACGTTTACAAAGACGGCCAGATCGTTGAAGTGGGTGTCAGCAATGCCACCGTTGACGGCAAATCGTTCGAAAACCTGGTGCTGGGCGGCAAAGCCCAAGTCACCATCGACGACACCCTGACTGAAGTAAAAGCCACCCTGAGCGTGGATAAAACCACCGTCGCCGAAGGCGGCCAGATCACCTACACCGTGACCCTGACCAACGCCGCCGGTATGCCGATGGCCAGCCACGGCGAGCTGACCTTCAAGCTCACCGACGGCACCGAGATCAAGATCCCGGCCAACGGCACCACGGGCTCTGCAATCGTCACCGCCAAGGACGACATCTTCACCGGTGGCCAGGATGCCATCGTCAACAAACTCGATTCGGTCTCGGCCAACAACTTCGAGAAGCTGACCCTCGGCCAGGATCAATACACCACCACGGTCACCGACGAGCCAGGCTCGGGCGATCCAAAAGACCCGGCCAACCAAGGCGACAAGATCACCGTCAGCATCGAAAGCAACGGCGACGTCTTGGAAAACGCTGCACCGAAGTTCACGGTGAAAGTCGATCAGGTACTCAAACAAGACCTGACCGTGACCTTGAGCAACGGCGATACCGTGGTGATCAAGGCTGGCAGCACCAGCGTGCCGTACGAACTGAAAGCCCAGGGCGACGACGTCTACAAAGACGGCCAGATCGTTGAAGTGGGTGTCAGCAATGCCACCGTTGACGGCAAATCGTTCGAAAACCTGGTGCTGGGCGGCAAAGCCCAAGTCACCATCGACGACACCCTGACTGAAGTAAAAGCCACCCTGAGCGTGGATAAAACCACCGTCGCCGAAGGCGGCCAGATCACCTACACCGTGACCCTGACCAACGCCGCCGGTATGCCGATGGCCAGCCACGGCGAGCTGACCTTCAAGCTCACCGACGGTACCGAGATCAAGATCCCGGCCAACGGCACCACGGGCTCTGCAATCGTCACCGCCAAGGACGACATCTTCACCGGTGGCCAGGATGCCATCGTTAACAAACTCGATTCGGTCTCGGCCAACAACTTTGAGAAGCTGACCCTCGGCCAGGACCAGTTCACCACCACCGTCACCGACGAGCCATCGGGCCAAGGCGACAAGATCACCGTCAGCATCGAAAGCAACGGCGACGTGCTGGAAAACGCTGCACCGAAGTTCACCGTCAAGGTCGATCAGGTCCTCAAGCAGGACCTGACCGTCACCCTGAGCAACGGCGATACCGTAGTGATCAAGGCCGGCAGCACCAGCGTGCCGTACGAACTGAAAGCTCAAGGTGACGATGTCTACAAAGACGGCGACACCATCAAGCTCAGCGTGACTGACGCGGCTGTGGACGGAAAGTCGTTCGAAAACCTCGCGCTCGGCGACGAAGCCGTGGTGAAAATCGACGACACCCTCACCGAAGTGAAGGCCACCCTGACCGTGGATAAAACCACCGTCGCCGAAGGTGGCTCGATCACCTACACCGTGACCCTGACCAACGCCGCCGGCCTGCCGATGGCCAGCCACGGCGAGTTGACCTTCAAGCTCACCGACGGCACCGAGATCAAGATCCCGGCCAACGGCACCACGGGCTCTGCAATCGTCACCGCCAAGGACGACATCTTCACCGGTGGCCAGGATGCCATCGTTAACAAACTCGATTCGGTCTCGGCCAACAACTTCGAGAAGCTGACCCTCGGCCAGGATCAATACACCACCACGGTCACCGACGAGCCAGGCTCGGGCGATCCAAAAGACCCGGCCAACCAAGGCGACAAGATCACCGTCAGCATCGAAAGCAACGGCGACGTGCTGGAAAACGCTGCACCGAAGTTCACCGTCAAGGTCGATCAAGTCCTCAAGCAGGACCTGACCGTCACCCTGAGCAACGGCGATACCGTAGTGATCAAGGCCGGCAGCACCAGCGTGCCGTACGAACTGAAAGCTCAAGGTGACGATGTCTACAAAGACGGCGACACCATCAAGCTCAGCGTGACTGACGCGGCTGTGGACGGTAAGTCGTTCGAAAACCTCGCGCTCGGCGACGAAGCCGTGGTGAAAGTCGACGACACCCTGACTGAAGTGAAGGCCACCCTGAGCGTGGATAAAACCACCGTCGCCGAAGGTGGCTCGATCACCTACACCGTGACCCTGACCAACGCCGCCGGTATGCCGATGGCCAGCCACGGCGAGCTGACCTTCAAGCTCAGCGACGGTACCGAGATCAAGATCCCGGCCAACGGCACCACGGGCTCTGCAATCGTCACCGCCAAGGACGACATCTTCACCGGTGGCCAGGATGCCATCGTCAACAAACTCGATTCGGTCTCGGCCAACAACTTCGAGAAGCTGACCCTCGGCCAGGACCAGTTCACCACCACCGTCACCGACGAGCCAGGCTCGGGCGATCCAAAAGACCCAGCCAACCAAGGCGACAAGATCACCGTCAGCATCGAAAGCAACGGCGACGTCTTGGAAAACGCTGCACCGAAGTTTACGGTGAAAGTCGATCAGGTCCTCAAGCTGGACCTGACCGTCACCCTGAGCAACGGCGATACCGTGGTGATCAAGGCCGGCAGCACCAGCGTGCCCTACGAGCTGAAAGCCCAGGGCGACGACGTCTACAAGGACGGTCAAGTCGTGGAAGTCGGTCTCAGCAATGCCACCGTTGACGGCAAATCGTTCGAAAACCTGGTGCTGGGCGGCAAAGCCCAAGTCACCATCGACGACACCCTCACCGAAGTGAAGGCCACCCTGACCGTGGATAAAACCACCGTCGCCGAAGGCGGTTCCATCACTTACACCGTGACCCTGACCAACGCCGCCGGCCTGCCGATGGCCAGCCACGGCGAGCTGACCTTCAAACTCACCGACGGCACCGAGATCATGATCCCGGCCAATGGCACCAGAGGCTCTGCTGTGGTGGTTGCCAAGGACGACATCTTCACCGGCGGCCAGGATGCGATCGTCAACAAGCTGGTGTCGGTCTCGGCCAACAACTTCGAGAAGCTGACTCTCGGCCAGGACCAGTTCACCACCACGGTCACCGACGAGCCAGGCTCGGGCGATCCAAAAGACCCAGCCAACCAAGGCGACAAGATCACCGTCAGCATCGAAAGCGCTGGCGACGTGCTGGAAAACGCTGCACCGAAGTTCACCATCAAGGTCGATCAGGTCCTCAAGCAGGACCTGACCGTCACCCTGAGCAACGGCGATACCGTGGTGATCAAGGCCGGCAGCACCAGCGTGCCCTACGAACTGAAAGCCCAGGGCGACGACGTCTACAAAGACGGCCAGATCGTTGAAGTGGGTGTCAGCAATGCCACCGTTGACGGCAAATCGTTCGAAAACCTGGTGCTGGGCGGCAAAGCCCAAGTCACCATCGACGACACCCTGACTGAAGTAAAAGCCACCCTGAGCGTGGATAAAACTACTGTCGCCGAAGGCGGCCAGATCACCTACACCGTGACCCTGACCAACGCCGCCGGCCTGCCGATGGCCAGCCACGGCGAGCTGACCTTCAAGCTCACCGACGGCACCGAGATCAAGATCCCGGCCAACGGCACCACGGGCTCTGCAATCGTCACCGCCAAGGACGACATCTTCACCGGCGGCCAGGATGCCATCGTTAACAAACTCGATTCGGTCTCGGCCAACAACTTCGAGAAGCTGACCCTCGGCCAGGATCAATACACCACCACGGTCACCGACGAGCCAGGCTCGGGCGATCCAAAAGACCCGGCCAACCAAGGCGACAAGATCACCGTCAGCATCGAAAGCAACGGCGACGTGCTGGAAAACGCTGCACCGAAGTTCACCGTCAAGGTCGATCAAGTCCTCAAGCAGGACCTGACCGTCACCCTGAGCAACGGCGATACCGTAGTGATCAAGGCCGGCAGCACCAGCGTGCCGTACGAACTGAAAGCTCAAGGTGACGATGTCTACAAAGACGGCGACACCATCAAGCTCAGCGTGACTGACGCGGCTGTGGACGGTAAGGCGTTCGAAAACCTGGCGCTCGGCGACGAAGCCGTGGTGAAAGTCGACGACACCCTCACTGAAGTGAAGGCCACCCTGAGCGTGGATAAAACCACTGTCGCCGAAGGCGGTTCCATCACTTACACCGTGACCCTGACCAACGCCGCCGGCCTGCCAATGGCCAGCCACGGTGAGCTGACCTTCAAACTCACCGACGGCACCGAGATCAAGATCCCGGCCAACGGCACCACGGGCTCTGCAATCGTCACCGCCAAGGACGACATCTTCACCGGTGGCCAGGATGCCATCGTTAACAAACTCGATTCGGTCTCGGCCAACAACTTCGAGAAGCTGACCCTCGGCCAGGATCAGTTCACCACCACGGTCACCGACGAACCATCGGGCCAAGGCGACAAGATCACCGTCAGCATCGAAAGCAACGGCGACGTGCTGGAAAACGCTGCACCGAAGTTCACCGTCAAGGTCGATCAAGTCCTCAAGCAGGACCTGACCGTCACCCTGAGCAACGGCGATACCGTAGTGATCAAGGCCGGCAGCACCAGCGTGCCCTACGAACTGAAAGCCCAGGGCGACGACGTTTACAAAGACGGCGACACCATCAAGCTCAGCGTGACTGACGCGGCTGTGGACGGAAAGTCGTTCGAAAACCTCGCGCTCGGCGACGAAGCCGTGGTGAAAGTCGACGACACCCTCACCGAAGTGAAGGCCACCCTGACCGTGGATAAAACCACCGTCGCCGAAGGTGGCTCGATCACCTACACCGTGACCCTGACCAACGCCGCCGGCCTGCCGATGGCCAGCCACGGCGAGCTGACCTTCAAGCTCACCGACGGCACCGAGATCAAGATCCCGGCCAACGGCACCACGGGCTCTGCAATCGTCACCGCCAAGGACGACATCTTCACCGGCGGCCAGGATGCCATCGTTAACAAACTCGATTCGGTCTCGGCCAACAACTTCGAGAAGCTGACCCTCGGCCAGGATCAATACACCACCACGGTCACCGACGAGCCAGGCTCGGGCGATCCAAAAGACCCGGCCAACCAAGGCGACAAGATCACCGTCAGCATCGAAAGCAACGGCGACGTGCTGGAAAACGCTGCACCGAAGTTCACCGTCAAGGTCGATCAAGTCCTCAAGCAGGACCTGACCGTCACCCTGAGCAACGGCGATACCGTAGTGATCAAGGCCGGCAGCACCAGCGTGCCGTACGAACTGAAAGCTCAAGGTGACGATGTCTACAAAGACGGCGACACCATCAAGCTCAGCGTGACTGACGCGGCTGTGGACGGAAAGTCGTTCGAAAACCTCGCGCTCGGCGACGAAGCCGTGGTGAAAATCGACGACACCCTCACCGAAGTGAAGGCCACCCTGACCGTGGATAAAACCACCGTCGCCGAAGGTGGCTCGATCACCTACACCGTGACCCTGACCAACGCCGCCGGCCTGCCGATGGCCAGCCACGGCGAGTTGACCTTCAAGCTCACCGACGGCACCGAGATCAAGATCCCGGCCAACGGCACCACGGGCTCTGCAATCGTCACCGCCAAGGACGACTTCTTCATTGGCGGCCAGGCCCCGATCATCAACAAGTTGGTGTCGGTCACCGGTGCTGACAACTTTGAAAAACTGACGCTCAAGGACACCACCCTGACCACCACCGTCACCGACGAGCCTACGGGCCAAGGCGACGTAACCACTGTGGGTATCAGTGGCGCCACATCGGTCATCGAAGGCCAGTCCGCGCACTACACGTTGAACCTGAGCAATACCTCTCAGGCCGAAGTGACGGTGACCTTGAAGTACAGTGGTACTGCGGTCGACGGCTCGGACTTCAATGGTGTCGTGACAGTCAAGATTCCGGCCAACAGCAGCAGCGTCGGTTTCAACATCAGCACCATCAATGACAAGCTGGTCGAAGGCTCCGAGAACTTCATCATCACCATCGACAAAGCCACCGGCGGCAACTTCGAGAACTTGGTGATCGACCCAACCAAAACCTATGTCACCACCACCATCGTCGACAACGACCATGCACCGGTGACCACTGGCGGCGCAGTTACCGGTCTCGAAGACACGACCCTGACCCTGACCTGGGACAACTTCAAGGTCACCGATGTCGATAACGACAGCCCGCTGGGCATCACCATCACCCAGGTAACGGGCGGTGGCGATTTGTTGTTCAACGGCGTGAAAGTGGTGGTCGGGCAGACCATTAGCCAGGCGGATATCGCCTTGGGCAAACTGACCTTCGTGCCGGCACGCAACGAGTCGGGTGCCGATGGTTATGGCGGCACCGGGGTCGGCAACAAGGCAGCGGACTACTCACAGATCAAGTTCAAGCCTACCGACGGCTTCAACCTGGGCAACGAAGCGACTCTGAAAGTCGACATCACCCCGCAAGCCGACGCACCCACCCTGAGTATCGCGGGCAACAACGTGAACTCGACAGGCCTGATCAAGGAGATCTGGACTGGCCTGACCGCCCTCAACACCGGCTACAACGGAGCGGGCAGCGGTGCGCCGACCAACACCCTGAAGTCGGTGATCGATGCGGCTGGCACTGCCAACAGCAAAGGCACCGTGACCGATGTGCAGGAAAGCAGTGTGACGGCGGGTATCGCCTCGAAAACCTCCGGCCTGATCTACCTTGAAGCCGGCAAGGTCTACACCTTCAGCGGCACCGCGGACGACAGCCTGCTGGTGACGATTGGCGGCAAAAACGTGGCCAGCGCCCTGTGGGGTACCGGCGGGACGATCAGTGGCTCGTTCACGCCGACCACCAGCGGCTACTACACCCTGGACATCTACCACCACAACCAGAGCGGCCCGGGTAGCTACGACGTCAACCTCAAGGTGGACAACGGTCCGGTGCTCGACCTGAACAATGCCGGCGTGCCGATCTACACTGGCGTCAACGACCTGATCAATGCCGGCGTGACGGTCTCCGACCTGCATGGCAGCGATGGCGAAGGCTACTACGACGGCTACAAGCTCAACACCGGGCCAGAGGGCGGCAGCATCAAACTGTCGGCCATCAGCACCGAACTGACCGACCGCGATGGCTCCGAAAGCCTGAGCGTGAAGATCAGCGGGATTCCGACGGGCTCCGTGCTCAGCGATGGCGCGGGACATACCTTCACGGCCACCGCGAGCAATGGCGAGGCGAATGTCACCGGCTGGAACCTCGGTTCGCTGACCATCACCCCGCCGCCGTACCACAGCACCTCGTTCAACCTGACGGTGACTTCGACCTCCACCGAAATGCTGGGCGGCTCTGCGCCATCGTCGGCCGTGCTTCCGGTGACCATCTACCCAGCGACCTACAACCCGGTCATGGGCACGACCAAGGACGACAATATCGCCGGTACCGACAGCAACGACATCATCGTTGCCGACATCGCTGGCCTGAACGTGGTTCAGGGCAAGAATTACAACATCGCGTTCATGGTCGACACTTCCGGCAGCATGGACACCTCGATCCAGGCGGCGAAGAACTCGCTGAACCTGATGTTCAGCACCCTCAAGCAAAGCCTGGGTGCGAACACTTCGGGTACGGTCAACATTTTCCTGGCGACCTTCGATGACACCGTGAACACCACCGTTACGGTCAACCTGAATGACTCCGGCGCGCTGGATCAACTGCAGGCCATCGTCAGATCGATGGCGTCTGGCGGTGGTACCAACTACGAGGACGTGTTCAAAACCACGGCCAACTTCTTCCAGAGTACTCAAGCCAAGGGCAATATCGGCGCCACCAACCTGACCTACTTCATCACTGACGGGGTGCCCACCTACTACCAATCCGGCGAATCGACAAACCCGATAGTGGTTGACTACAAAAACTCCAAAGCAGTTGATGGCAGGCTGGATGACTACCTGAACGTCAATAACTACAAGCTGGGCGATACCGCCTATATCACCCTGGGTGGAATCAGCCGCCAGCTGATTACCAGCAGCGGCAAGGTCAACAAGTGGTCCGAAGACTCGCAGGGCAATTGGAGCAAGGACGGCACCATCGGCACGATCCGTGCGCAGGGTGACGGCACCTATGAGATCTCGTCCACCGCCGGCAGAGGCAGCTACACCGACGACGATACGGCCGATAACGCCAGCAGCAGCTTCCTGTTGCTCAGCAAGTTGTCGCAGGTCGAAGCGATCGGTCTGAACGGCGCGATAAAGCCGGCGGACCTGATTCCGTTCGACACGGACAGCAAGCCACAAACCAACATCGATCCGAGCAACCTGGCCAATGCCATCATCGGCCACACCGAGGCGACCCTGCCGGGTGCCGACACGGTCAATGCGGGCGATGGCAATGACATCATCTTCGGTGACCTGGTGAGTTTCAACGGTATTGCCGGCGAGGGCTACCAGGCCATGCAGGCGTTCGTTGCCAGGGAAACCGGTGTTGATGTCAGCAAGGTTACGACCAGCAACGTGCACCAGTACATTACCGAGCACACCGACCTGTTCGATGTGTCGGGTGCTCACGACGGGGACGACACTCTGTTGGGAGGTGCGGGTAACGACATCATTTTCGGTCTGGGTGGCGATGACAAACTCTATGGCGGCAGCGGCAATGACTTCTTGCTCGGCGGCACCGGTAAAGACCTGCTTGATGGTGGCGACGGCAATGACACCCTTCTGGGTGGCGACGGCAATGACACCCTTCTGGGTGGCAAAGGTGACGACACGCTGATTGGCGGCCTGGGTGGCGACACCTTCGTGTGGAAGGCCGGCGACACCGGCAACGACGTGATCAAGGACTTCAATGCCAACCAGGGCGACCGCATCGACCTGCGTGATCTGTTGCAGGGTGAAAGTGGCAGCACCATCGACAACTACCTGAAGATCACCACGGTGGATGGCGTATCGTCCCTGCAGGTCAATTCCGCTGGCAACTTCAACAGTACCAACGCTGCAGCGGCCAAGCCGGACGTGACGATCAAGCTCGAAGGTAACAATTGGTCCAGCGCCAACTTGCACAATCTGATTGCCGGTAGCGATCCGACGATCAAGATCGACCACAACAACAGCTGATGGCTAACGGACGGTCGCCCAAAGCGGGCGGCCGTCACGTTTGCAACAATCACCCCGGTGACGATTTCATCACCACACCGCATACTCGCCTGCAGTTGGCCTATGCTGCTGACAGCATGATGCTGGTCCATTTCTGAGGGATGCCAAATGTTTTACGTGCAACGCGATGCGCAAGGCCAATTGGTTCGCGTGGAAGCCGCCGCCTATGCCGAAGCCACGGAAACGCTGCCGGCCGACCATCATGAAATCCAGGCCTGGTACGCCAACGAAACGATGGAGGTCAGCCTCAAGCAGCTCAAGCAAAGCGACCTGGAAATGATCCGGGTACTCGACGACTTGATCCAGGTGCTGACCAGCAAAGGCGTGATCCGGGTGACCGACTTGCCGCCGGCCGCACAGGCCAAGCTGACGGACCGAACCCAGGCCCGTGAGGCGTTGGGCGGATTAAGTCATTTGATCGATGATGATGAGGCAGGATTGATCTAGACCTGCCGCACCCTTTGTAGGAGCGAGCATGCTCCGGGCGGCGTTCCGACGAAAAACCTGAGGCAGCCGCGGGGCGTCAGGTGTCCCGTGTCATCGCTCCCCTCCATCGCGAGCAAGCTCGCTCCTACAGGCGTTAGCGCCAAGGCTTGGGCTCACCGAACAATTGCCCCTGAACCCCATAAAGCCCCATCTCGCGAATCACCGACAACTCCCCTTCTGTCTCGACTCGCTCGGCGATCAACGGCAGGTCAATGCTGTGCGCCGCCCGCTGGATGGCCTCGATAAACAAACGCTTGTCACTCTCGCGATCAATCGCGCGGAAGTAGCTACCATCGACCTTCAGATACGCTAACCCTAGCCGTGCCAGGTTGCCGATCATGCTGAAACGGCCGCCGAAACGTTGCAGGCTCAACGAGAACCCCAGCTCCCGCAGGCGCCGTGTCAGCTCCTCGAGCACCGTTTGTTCTGGCAATTGCTCCTCGCCGATCTCCAGCGTCAGCCGCGGCCCCAGGTTGGAATGCGAGCGCAATAGCTCAAAGACCTTATTCAGCGCCTGCGGGTCAGACAGGGTTGCCGAAGACAGGTTCAGTGCCAGCGACTCTTCATGGCCAGCCATCTGCTCGAACACCAACTCGAGCATCAGGCGGTCCAGCCGAGCAGTCCAGCCAAAACGCTCCAGCCACGGCAGGAAGCGCCCGGCGGGAATGATCTGGCCATCGGCATCAATCAGACGCGAAAGCACCTTGTAGTGCAGTACCAGCTGGGTGTCCTGGGCAGCAACCACCGGCTGGAAGAACAATTCGAAACGTCGTTGAGTCATGGCCTGGTCGAGCAGGTTGTGCCACGCATGATGGTCATCACCTACACGAGTCGACGCGCCCTGGTCCAGGCACGCCCAGCTCGGCTCACCCTGGCTCTGCGCCTGGGCCAATGCCTGATCCGCCAACCCGAGCACTGCTTGCGGTGAGTCCCCATGGGCAAAGGGGGCCAGTCCGATCGAGGCCACTGAAGCAATGTCCGTGGCACCGGTGGCATGCAGGCTCGCCAAGGCACTGTCGAGGCTGCGTGCCAGTTGCAACGCCTCTTCGCGAACCAGCCCGGGTGCCAAAACGGCAAACTCACCGCCGCGAATTCGCGTGACCAGGTTTTGCGTTTCCGGGTACTTGGCGCACTCGCGAGACAATTGCAGCCCGACCGCCTTCAGCAATTCATCGGTTCGTTGACCACCGAGGCGCTGATTCAAACCCGCCAGATCATTAACCCGCAGCAACAGCAGATAACCCGAGCTGGCCTGTTCGGTGTTGCTCACCCGTGCGTTCAACTGCATCTCGAAATAACGGCGGTTCGCCAGTCCTGTCAGGTTGTCCTGATAAGACTCGACCCGCAGTTTTTCACTGCGCTCGGCCTGCTCCTGAAACAGAGCCTTTAGCTTCTCGACCATCTGGTTCATCGCTTGGACGACACGGCGCAATTCAGGCGTACGCGGCAAATCCGGCAGGCTAAGGAATTCCCGGCGTGCAATCGCATGGGATTGCTTGACCATGTAATCCAGGGGCTTCAATTGCCGACGCAACAGCAACGCACCCAATGCGGCGCTCACCGCACCGCAGAGCAGCAGCCAACCGAGACTGCCCAATGCACTCTGCCAAAGCTTGGCCAAGGCAAACATCGGGTGGCTGACCACCTCGACCCGCGCGGCCTGCTCCCAACCACGGCTGACGATCGCATCGCCACCGGCCGCTTCCAGGCCGATCAGCTTGATGAACCAGTCCGGCACATTGTTGACCGCAGGAATACCGCTGCGCTCAACGATGACTTTGTTGTCGTTCAAGTCGACCACGCGGATACTCGCGTAATAGCCGCTGTCGAAAAGCGAGCTGACCAGCAACTCGATCATCGCCGGATCATCGATGTTCGGCGTCAGGGACACCGCCAATGCCGTCGCGCCATCCTGGGCGTGGGAACGCAACTGGTTGACGTACTGGGTGCGCGAACTTTCCAGGCTGACCATGAAGCTGCCGGTAAAGGCGACCACCAGGAACAGACAGATAGCGATCAACAGCTGTTTGAACAAAGACATCTGAGCGTGAGCTCCTAGTTAGTCGTCTCGACCGGAAAACCTTCGGCCTGCATTTTTTTCAGCACATCCTGCCAACGGGACAGCCGTTTGGTATCACCGACCTTCTTGTTACCCTTGGCGCCGGGCAAGTACAGACCTTCTGCATTGAAGGAGTAGACCGGAAGCAAATCCGTTCGTTGGCTGGCGGGCTGGATGGTGTCGATCAGGCTGTCGAGGACCAACGGCATCGCCTCTGGACTCGAATAGTAAGTCAACACCATGTGCGCCCGGTTCAGACGCAGGGCCTTGACGTAGGTAATGCGCAATTTGTCACTGGAGACGCCAAGGTGGCGCAGGCTGAAATATTTGGCGATAGCGTAATCTTCGCAATCACCGGCACCTTTCCACAGGGCTTCGATTGGCGTTTCCCAATAATCGACCTGCTGCCACAAGTCGATGTCTTCGACGTAACGCATCTGCTTGTTGACGAAGCGGTTGACCACGTTCAACTGTTCCAGCTCGCCGAGCTGCTTCTGGCTGGCCAGCAAATGCTGCCAATCATCTATGCGCTGCTGGCCTGCGCCCAAAGGTCCGTACAATGCCTGCGCCCGACGACTGATCAGGGAAAAATCCCAATCGGCATGCAGCCCGCCAAGCATCACGCCGGCCAGCAGCAATGCGCAGGACAGCCAGCGCAGCATCCGTGGAATCAGGAAAAAACGTGCCGCCAATGCGAGGCATCCAGGGTAGGCAGTTGGAGTCGGTTGATGGTGTACGTAAGTACGGCAAAAAACAATGGCACCGTGAGATCATCGATGGCGCGCTAAACTTCAAATAGGGCACTGTGCTGACCGTTTGACAAGATTTCAGGCAGTCACTAGTGTCAGTTGGATCCAAAAAAATACTCAGTCAATCAGGGTGCGTCGTAGTGACACAAAAACCCAACCCGCTCAGCAGCATCAAGGTCAACGGTCCCATCGCGGCGCACTTGGCGCGCTCGGTCATCGAACAAACCTTGCGCGCGGCTATCCTGGACGGTCGCCTGCCGTGTGGCATCGCACTGCGCCAGCAAGACCTGGCCGATCTCTTCGGTGTCAGCCGCATGCCTGTGCGCGAAGCGTTGCGCCAACTCGAAGCCCAGGCTTTGCTCAACGTGGTCGCCCATAAAGGTGCTGTGGTCGCTCCGCTGGTCCAGGGCGACGCAGTGGAAACCTACGCCCTGCGGATTTTACTGGAGTCCGAAGCCTTGCGCCTGTCGGTGCCATTGCTTGAGGCGGCGGATCTCGAACAGGCCGCGCGTTATATCGACCAGCTGGAGACAGAACACGACTACACCGAAATCGGCCGGCTCAATCGCCTCTTCCATATGTCGCTCTATTGCAAGGCACCCAATCGCCGTTTGCTTAAGCTGGTCGAGGACGGACTGAACGAAGAGGAGCGCTTCCTGCGCTTCAACCTCGAAGCCATGGGCCTTGGCAAGTTGTCCCAGGAAGATCACCGGGCCATGTGGCGGGCCGCCGAGGCGCGAGATGTTGAAGGGTCGGTAAAGTTGCTGGTAAACCATCTAAATCGTGGAGTTGAGGTCATCACCCGTTACCTCGACAGTCCAGAAGCCAAGAACAGAATAATCTCGTAGTAAAGGCAGCGCGAAGAACGATAACGCGGCTCAACTGACATGACTCAGACTGGTTTTTACATCTACGCTTTTGGCAGCCCAAAACGACAAAACCCCTGTCTGCGGTAGCAGACAGGGGTTTCGGAATTGAATCTTGACGATGACCTACTCTCACATGGGGAAACCCCACACTACCATCGGCGATGCATCGTTTCACTTCTGAGTTCGGGATGGGATCAGGTGGTTCCAACGCTCTATGGTCGTCAAGAAATTCTGTGTGCCGGTCCGTCCGTAACGACGTGTCAGCGAATTCTTGATGTTTCTACTTTAAAGACAAAACCCCTACCTGCATGCGCAGATAGGGGTTTTGGAATTTAATCTTGACGATGACCTACTCTCACATGGGGAAACCCCACACTACCATCGGCGATGCATCGTTTCACTTCTGAGTTCGGGATGGGATCAGGTGGTTCCAACGCTCTATGGTCGTCAAGAAATTCGGGTACTGAGTCGTGGCCAGAGGGCCTCGCTTCAGCAAATTGGGTATGTGATAGCTCGGTGTTTTGTGAGATTTCGAACTTTCGGTTCATTGCGTCTTCACACACCGCAATCTGATGCTCTTTCGAGTAGTCAAATTGCTTGGGTGTTATATGGTCAAGCCTCACGGGCAATTAGTATTGGTTAGCTCAACGCCTCACAGCGCTTACACACCCAACCTATCAACGTCGTAGTCTTCGACGGCCCTTCAGGGGACTCAAGGTCCCAGTGAGATCTCATCTTGAGGCTAGTTTCCCGCTTAGATGCTTTCAGCGGTTATCTATTCCGAACATAGCTACCCGGCAATGCCACTGGCGTGACAACCGGAACACCAGAGGTTCGTCCACTCCGGTCCTCTCGTACTAGGAGCAGCCCCTCTCAAATCTCAAACGTCCACGGCAGATAGGGACCGAACTGTCTCACGACGTTCTAAACCCAGCTCGCGTACCACTTTAAATGGCGAACAGCCATACCCTTGGGACCGGCTTCAGCCCCAGGATGTGATGAGCCGACATCGAGGTGCCAAACACCGCCGTCGATATGAACTCTTGGGCGGTATCAGCCTGTTATCCCCGGAGTACCTTTTATCCGTTGAGCGATGGCCCTTCCATACAGAACCACCGGATCACTAAGACCTACTTTCGTACCTGCTCGACGTGTCTGTCTCGCAGTCAAGCGCGCTTTTGCCTTTATACTCTACGACCGATTTCCGACCGGTCTGAGCGCACCTTCGTACTCCTCCGTTACTCTTTAGGAGGAGACCGCCCCAGTCAAACTACCCACCATACACTGTCCTCGATCCGGATAACGGACCTGAGTTAGAACCTCAAAGTTGCCAGGGTGGTATTTCAAGGATGGCTCCACGCGAACTGGCGTCCACGCTTCAAAGCCTCCCACCTATCCTACACAAGCAAATTCAAAGTCCAGTGCAAAGCTATAGTAAAGGTTCACGGGGTCTTTCCGTCTAGCCGCGGATACACTGCATCTTCACAGCGATTTCAATTTCACTGAGTCTCGGGTGGAGACAGCGCCGCCATCGTTACGCCATTCGTGCAGGTCGGAACTTACCCGACAAGGAATTTCGCTACCTTAGGACCGTTATAGTTACGGCCGCCGTTTACCGGGGCTTCGATCAAGAGCTTCGCGTTAGCTAACCCCATCAATTAACCTTCCGGCACCGGGCAGGCGTCACACCCTATACGTCCACTTTCGTGTTTGCAGAGTGCTGTGTTTTTAATAAACAGTCGCAGCGGCCTGGTATCTTCGACCGGCGTGGGCTTACGGAGCAAGTCCTTCACCCTCACCGGCGCACCTTCTCCCGAAGTTACGGTGCCATTTTGCCTAGTTCCTTCACCCGAGTTCTCTCAAGCGCCTTGGTATTCTCTACCCAACCACCTGTGTCGGTTTGGGGTACGGTTCCTGGTTACCTGAAGCTTAGAAGCTTTTCTTGGAAGCATGGCATCAACCACTTCGTCACCTAAAAGGTAACTCGTCATCAGCTCTCGGCCTTGGAATCCCGGATTTACCTAAGATTCCAGCCTACCACCTTAAACTTGGACAACCAACGCCAAGCTGGCCTAGCCTTCTCCGTCCCTCCATCGCAATAACCAGAAGTACAGGAATATTAACCTGTTTTCCATCGACTACGCTTTTCAGCCTCGCCTTAGGGACCGACTAACCCTGCGTCGATTAACGTTGCGCAGGAAACCTTGGTCTTTCGGCGTGGGTGTTTTTCACACCCATTGTCGTTACTCATGTCAGCATTCGCACTTCTGATACCTCCAGCAAGCTTCTCAACTCACCTTCACAGGCTTACAGAACGCTCCTCTACCGCATCACCTAAGTGATACCCGTAGCTTCGGTGTATGGTTTGAGCCCCGTTACATCTTCCGCGCAGGCCGACTCGACTAGTGAGCTATTACGCTTTCTTTAAAGGGTGGCTGCTTCTAAGCCAACCTCCTAGCTGTCTAAGCCTTCCCACATCGTTTCCCACTTAACCATAACTTTGGGACCTTAGCTGACGGTCTGGGTTGTTTCCCTTTTCACGACGGACGTTAGCACCCGCCGTGTGTCTCCCATGCTCGGCACTTGTAGGTATTCGGAGTTTGCATCGGTTTGGTAAGTCGGGATGACCCCCTAGCCGAAACAGTGCTCTACCCCCTACAGTGATACATGAGGCGCTACCTAAATAGCTTTCGAGGAGAACCAGCTATCTCCGAGCTTGATTAGCCTTTCACTCCGATCCACAGGTCATCCGCTAACTTTTCAACGGTAGTCGGTTCGGTCCTCCAGTCAGTGTTACCTAACCTTCAACCTGCCCATGGATAGATCGCCCGGTTTCGGGTCTATTCCCAGCGACTAGACGCCCTATTAAGACTCGCTTTCGCTACGCCTCCCCTATTCGGTTAAGCTCGCCACTGAAAATAAGTCGCTGACCCATTATACAAAAGGTACGCAGTCACCTAACAAAGTAGGCTCCCACTGCTTGTACGCATACGGTTTCAGGATCTATTTCACTCCCCTCTCCGGGGTTCTTTTCGCCTTTCCCTCACGGTACTAGTTCACTATCGGTCAGTCAGTAGTATTTAGCCTTGGAGGATGGTCCCCCCATATTCAGACAAAGTTTCTCGTGCTCCGTCCTACTCGATTTCATGACTAAGAGATTTTCGCGTACAGGGCTATCACCCACTATGGCCGCACTTTCCAGAGCGTTCCGCTAATCTCAAAGCCACTTAAGGGCTAGTCCCCGTTCGCTCGCCACTACTAAGGGAATCTCGGTTGATTTCTTTTCCTCAGGGTACTTAGATGTTTCAGTTCCCCTGGTTCGCCTCTTGCACCTATGTATTCAGTACAAGATAACCATCTTATGATGGCTGGGTTCCCCCATTCAGACATCTCCGGATCAAAGTCTGTTTGCCGACTCCCCGAAGCTTTTCGCAGGCTACCACGTCTTTCATCGCCTCTGACTGCCAAGGCATCCACCGTATGCGCTTCTTCACTTGACCATATAACCCCAAGCAATCTGGTTATACTATGAAGACGACATTCGCCGAAAATTCGAATTTCTCAACTAAGAGAACTCACAAATTTTACCTTAGCCTGATCCGTTACCAGTGAAAGTAACGTTCAGTCTATCTTTCTATCACATACCCAAATTTTTAAAGAACGAACTAGTCAAAGACTAGAAATCAACATTCACCATCGAACCGATGGAATGCTCATTTCTAAGCTTTATACAATCAGAAGCAGTAGTGGTGGAGCCAAACGGGATCGAACCGTTGACCTCCTGCGTGCAAGGCAGGCGCTCTCCCAGCTGAGCTATGGCCCCATATCTCTACA